>JBCBZB010000075.1:0-22757 GCA_039815565.1 Planctomycetota bacterium | reverse complement strand
CCGGTCCCTACCAGTGCCAGGCTGCGATCGCTGCGCTCCACGCGCGAGCCCCCGACCATGGGTCGACCGACTGGAAGCAGATCGCTGGCCTCTATCGCATCCTCCGGGATCATGAGCCGAGCCCCGTCGTCGCCCTCAACCACGCCGTCGCGGTCGGGATGGCGGAAGGCGCAGCCAAGGGTCTCGACGAATTCGCCATGCTCGCGACCGAGCCGTCGATGACTAGCTATCCCTACTTCTTCGCCGCGCGTGGTCAGTTGCACGCTCGGAACGGCAGCCTCGAAGCGGCTCGCACGGATCTCACCCGCGCGATCGAGCTTGCGCCGAACGAGGCCGAGCGTCAGCGCCTGACCGAGGAGCGAGACGCGCTCTGAGTGACGAGCGAACCGTCCTAGAGTCCAGGCGTGAACCAGGTCGAAGTCCGACCCATCCCAGTGAAGACTTGCGTCATCGAGGCGTCGAGGGCGACGACCTGGGTCAGGAGGCGGATCGACTCCAATCCGGGCCCGAAGTTCGGCAGGGTTGTCGGAACCGTGAGGCTCCCGCCCGGGGGAACCACGCCGAGCGCAAGAGAAGCGAACGGAGTTCCGGTGAGAATCGATCCGCTCGCCAGAGGCAGATAGACCGGCGCCACGTCCAGCGCGAAGTTGAGCGCAACGATATCGCCAACCGGCCCTCCCACGACGAAGTCTAGCGGGCCGCCGAACGTCGCGACCGGCGCGAACTGTACGTCGTGAAACGGTCCAGTCGTCTGGCTTACCATCGACGACATGTCCTGGACCAAGGGCTGACCCGGAAGCCCCGGGATGAGTGTCCCCGGCAGGCCGGCGCCATCCGAGCCGCCAGCCAAAGTCAGGTTGCGACCGAAGAGGCTGCTCAGCTGGAGCTGACAGCCTGGCCCACCGTTCGCGCCCGGCGCAAGCGGATTGGGTCCCAAGATTCCGCCCGCTCCGCCAGTCGCGGTGACTTCAGTGAGGTAGAGAGTCGACATCGCAGCCGAGATGCCCGGCTGCGCCAAGAGATTGAGCGTCGAGTCCGAGCCCCGACCTCCATCGAACATCGAGTCCACGACGTGGACGGTGCTCGACAGCACCGAGAGTCCGGACCCTCTCACGGAAGCTGTTCCATGGCAGTTCGTCAGCACGACATCGGAACTGCCGACAATTCGAATCGCGTCGTCAGTGGGCAGACCGATCGGCTGGCTCTGGTAGAAGATGATCCGGGTGTCGGAGACCCGCAGTCCATCCACCCAGACCGGAGCCTGGCAGTTCGTTACTTCGAGAATCGGGCCAGTCTCCGACGCTGGGAACCGGCAAGACACCGTTACCTGACCGGGTCCGTTGACGCCGTCGATCGTCAGCTTGTGGAACGCCAGGCCCGACTCGAGCACGAGGTGGATCGGCTTGTCCACGACGGCTGTCTCGAAGAGGCTGAGGTATCCCGATCGGACCAACAGCGTGTCACCAGGACTCGCCGCCGCGATTGCACCTGAGAGAGAGCGGCTGTCTTCGGACCCCGAACTGCCAACGGTCGTCACCTGTTGACTGGAAGCGGGCGTCGCAAGCGCGAGAAGTGGGACGGAGACTAGAGTCGCGAAAAGGAGCCGTGGTTGCATGAAGGGGCGCACCTTGGTTCGGAAGGCCAACATGAGTCGTCCGACGCACCGAGCGAAGTCACGGAACCCGTCCCTCCTCCAGTACGGCGTCTACGTTTCAGTAGATCACGACTCCGCGCAATCCGGCAGCCCCGCAGAGTGCGGAGGCTCCAGGCGATGATCGGTCCGGGTGCCTCACGAACATCACTCAATCGCCGCGCGTCCAGTCCCGAGCGCGCTCGATTGCACGAGACCAGAGCGCCCGTCGGGCGACCGCCTCGTCATCGGAGAGCTCCGGACGGAACACCCTCTCGCTCCGCCGCTCGGTGACCTCGCTCGCCGGGCGCAGGCCGGCCCCGACCGCGGCGAGGAACGCCGCCCCGAGAGCGGTGGTCTCGGTGACCGCCGGGCGATCGACCTCGAAGCGTCCGAAGTCCGCCTGCATCTGGAGCAGCAGGTCGTTCACCACCGCGCCGCCGTCGACTCGCAGGCTGGCGAGCCTCGATCCAGCATCAGCCGCTGCGGCGTCGGCGAGGTCCGCGACCTGGAACGCGATCGCCTCGAGCGCAGCCCGCGCCAGGTGCGCTTTGGTCGTGCCTCCGGTGATCCCGGAGATCGAGCCGCGTGCGTGGGGATCCCAGTGCGGGGCGCCCAATCCGGCGAAGGCCGGAACCAGAACGACCCCGCCGGTGTCCTCGACGGAGCGGGCAAGCGGCTCGATCTCTTCCGAACTCTGGATCACCCCGAGCCCGTCGCGCAGCCACTGCACGACCGCCCCACCGATGAAGACCGAGCCCTCGAACGCAAACTCCCGCCGCCCCTCGAGCTGCCACGCGACCGTCGTCAGGAGACGGTGCTGCGAGACCCTCGGCTCGTCGCCGATGTGTGCGAGGAGGAAGCAGCCCGTGCCGTAGGTGTTCTTGGCGAGGCCGGGTGAACGACAGCTCTGCCCGAAGGTCGCGGACTGTTGGTCACCGACGAGTGCGGTGATCGGAAGGCCCTTCAGCGGCCCGTCGATCGCCACCTCACCGAACTGCGTCGCCGTGTCGCGCACCTCGGGAAGCATCGCGCGCGGGACGGAGAACAAGTCGCAGAGGCCGTCCGACCACCGGCCCTTATGCAGGTCGTAGAGCGAGGTGCGCGAGGCGTTGGTCGCATCGGTCGCGTGCACCGCTCCCGCGGTCAGCTTGTAGAGCAGCCACGAATCGATCGTGCCAAAGCAGAGTTCGCCGCGCTCCGCGCGCTCGCGAGCACCGTCGACGTGGTCGAGCAGCCAGGCGATCTTGGCCGCGGAGAAGTACGGGTCGAGTTCGAGCCCGGTCTTCTCGCGGACGAAGTTCGACAAGCCGTCCGCCTTCATCCGATCGCAGACCGAGGCGGTGCGGCGGTCCTGCCAGACGATCGCGCGATGGATCGGTTCGCCGGTCGCCTTGTCCCAGACGACCGCGGTCTCCCGCTGATTGGTGATCCCGATGGCCTGCACGGTGTGACCGTCGCCCACCGCAGCGCGCATGACCTGCTCCGCCACTGTGAGCTGCGAGCGCCAGATCTCGTCGGGGTCGTGTTCGACAAAGCCCGGCTGCGGGTAGTGCTGCGTCAGCTCCTTCTGCGCCAAGCGCGAGGGCTCGCCTTGGAGATCGAACAAGAGGGCGCGCGAACTGGTCGTGCCCTGATCGAACGCGAGAACGTGGCTCATGATGCGGCAGAATCGGAGGTTTCGAGTCGGCTCAGACTGCGCTCGATGAACCCTCGAAGTTCGTATCGTTCGGTCGTCGGGCGACCGCGCTTGGCGTCCTCGATCAGCTCCCCGAGCACGCGGCTCGCTTCGCGGAACCAGGTCGACTCCTGACGCAGATCGTGCACGGCCTTGGTCTCCTCGGTCAGCGAGAGCTCGCCGGTGTGCGCGTGAGCACGACGCCGGATCGCGATCGCGTGGACCAAGGCCCGCTCGAAGAGCACCCAGGCGAAGTGCGCGTGGGCCGGACCGATCTCGAGCACCTCACCGATCGGAGCGACCAGCCCTCGGCCGAGGCGACCGGGAAGGTTGCGGGCCAGAGCGCGCGGAACCTTGGGCATGCGCTTGGACCAGGACTCGGCGGCCACCGGCGTCCCGAACCAACCACCGACGCCACCGGCAACTGCACCGATCACGAGCCCGGTGCCGAAGCTCAGCCCGCCGACCGCAGCGTCGATCGCCGCACCCGAAGTGCCCCCGATCCACAGCCCGTGCTTCATCATCTCGGTGCGCGAGAGTCCGAAGAGCTGGAAACTGCGCTTGTCGAACAGCGCCTCGCGAAGATCGGTTGGGAGCTGGCCCTCCGGTCGCTCGATGTCGTCGAAGCCGTAGAGCTCTTCGACTGAACGCCAGGCTTCCTGCTCTCGCACGACCAGGGTCGAGCGATAGCGACCCCGGAGCTCATCCTGGATCTGCTCGACGCCCTCGCCTTCCTTCAGCGTGTGGCGTTCCTTGTGACCGATCGCCTCCTGCATCAGCGAGGTGATGACCTGCGCGGTCTGTCGGGTGCGGGAACGCCAGTCCTCTTCGAGCGCATCGACCGCGCGCTTGACGACCTCACGCCAATCATCGCGAAGCTCGGCGAACGCACGCAATAGCCCGATGCGGTCAGTGAACTGCGCGGAGTGCGCATCGAACTCCCGCACGGCGTTGAAGTACTGCGTCAGCACGCCACGCCACTCAGTGAGGATCTCGTCGTGGTCCGGACTCTCCTCGCGCGCGCGGTTGAGCAGCGCCATGCCCGGCTGACCGGTCCAGCGCAGGATCTCCATCTCCGCTTCGTTCGCCGGCTGGAACCGGCTCGACGCGTCGACGACGTAGAGGATGCCCGCGCCTTCGATCAGCGGCGTCAGGAGTTCGCACTCGTCCTGGAATCGCTCGCCGCCGCGGTGCTCGTCGACGAAGGCCTTCACAGCCGCCGGTCGCTCAGCCGGGGACTTCGCGTGCTGCTGCAACCAGCGCAGGACGTGCCGCGGCTCCTGGAAGCCCGGCGTATCGACGAGCGTGAAGAGCTCTTTGCCCTCCGCGCGGAAGACGTAGCGCGCCGCCTTGGTCGTGGTGCCAGGGTAGCTGTCGACCGGCACGTCGCCGTTCTCGGTCAGCGTGCGGACGATCGACGACTTGCCCTGATTGACGTTCCCGACGACGACGAAGAGCGGGTGTTCGTCCGATTCGATCATCCGCCCTCCTCGAAGGTGAGAACGTCGAGATTCGGATCCCCGAGCTGCGCGATCGAGCGCCGCCAGATCGATAACCGCTCCGACTCGGCGCCGCTGATCGGCGTGCTGTCCGTGGCGAGGAACACCGTGATCGCCGAACCGTCACCGGCCTTGCGACGTGCTTGCTGGATGAAACCCAGCAACTCCTTGGTGGGCTGGCTCGACGCTTCGCAGATGAGCACGAGACCCTTCGGCTTCTTCGACGCGATCGCTGTGATCGTCGCGTCCTCGGCGTCGAGGTCTTCGCCGGCCGAGCCGATGCTCTCGAGTTTCAGTCCCAGACTGCGGCCGACAGCAGTCGCAGCCGCCGGATCGCCGAAGGACCGCCCGTAGAACACCGACGACCAGGTGGTCGTGCCGGCCGCCCCAGACTTCTTGGGCGCGCTCTTCTTCCGAGACGGCTCCTGCTCGAACGCCGTCGGAGCGACCTCCTCGGGCCGTTGTCCGCGAACGCTGTTCCCCTCGGGACCAGCGAATCCGGTCGACTTCACCAGGGCCGCCCGCAGCAGCCGCTGGAACCCGGCGTGATCGAAGTCGAGCTTGGACGCGAGTTGCCTGGTCCGAACGCCGACGAATGCGAACACGAAGAGCCGTGGGATCAGCGCCCAGGCTGCGAGCAGGAGTCCGAGGAATCGCCACCAGATCGCCGAGTCGCTCTGCCGCCGCGCGTCGGCTTCGGCACCGAGCTCCTCGACCGAGACGACGTAGCCACCGTCGAGCCGATCCCACTGGGTCGCTCGCACGGCTTCCAGATCCGGCACCGAGTCGGCGACGACCGAACGGAACGGCGTGCTCGCCGAGTCGACGATCGAGTGCACCTGCTCCGCCGACACATCGAGTGTCGTCGCCCAACCGAAACGCAGATCGCTGAACACACCGAGTGCGATCAGCGTGACGAGAGCAGCTCCCAGGTAGCAGAGACCGAGCACCTGGGTCGACGCGAAGGCACGCCAACGCAGGAGCGGCGCGTAGCCACCGGCTCTCGAGCGCAGCACCCGAGCCGTCGAGTGCGCATCGGCCGCCTTGCCTTCTCGCGCGCTGCGGTCGACTCGGCGCGACACCCACTGCAAGAAGGGCCAGAACAACGAAACCGGCCCGCGCCCGAAGCCACCGAGCATCGCGACGACCGAGATCAGCAGCTGCAGCCCAGGCAGGAGCACACACACGAGCGCGAACCACTGCACGTTGACCGGTTCACTGCCGTCGTAGCTCAGCGCCGCGCTCGCGAGGCCGATCCCCGAGAGGATGGCCACGGCGACCAGGATCCAGCGCACCGATCCGAGTCGCTGGTCCCACTCATGCCCGGGCAGGTTGCGGTGCTCACGCTCGTTCTCCAACCACTCCAGGCAGAACTCACGACGCAGGCGACGCGACTCACGTACCAACGTCGCGAAGACCTCCGGGTTGTGGCCGTGGCGAGCGGCCAGAGCTGACGCCGCCTCCTTCGCGCGCCGACGCTCGTCGACGGACGGAGCCTCCGGGTCGCTGAGCAACCACTCGAGGTCGTAGAGGTCGGCGAGACGAACGCGGGCCATGCCTATCGCGAGGCGATCAGTCGTTCTGCAGATCGAGGACGTAGCGGCGGATGCCCGGCCCCGGCACCTGCCCCGAATCGACGAAGTTTTGCTTCTCGAGCACGCCGATCGAACCGTCGTGGTCGAGCAACGTGTGCGCGACGACGCGACGGATACCAGCCTCCCGAGCCTTGTCGAGCAGCATCTGCACCGAGCGGGTCGCAATGCCGCGGCCCTGGAGCGACGGAACGACGCTGTATCCGATCTCGACCTCCGACCCGTCCTCCGGCGGACGGGTGAACCCGGCGATCCCGGCGATGCAGGGCCGGTTGTCGGTCGGGAACGTCGAAATGATCCAGTAGAGGCCCCAGTCGCGGTGCTCGTCGCCCCTCTGGATGCAGCTGCGGACGAAGTCGAGCACGTGCGCTTCCAGGTGCTCCGGCGGCCAATCGCCGGGCACATCGGATTCGGTCGCACGAGCGAACGCATCTCGGTCACGGATCGCGTGATCGAGCGAGTCGAGACTGGGAAGGCGAAGTTCGACCTGCATCGGGACCTCGGAGCATACGGCCGAGGGCGGGGCTTCTGAATTCAGAGCGCGATCAGTTCGCGCGCGGCGGCCCGGACCGAGGCCGGAAGCGGGTCGCAGAGGTCCTGGACCCGCTCCTGCATCGACTCGACCAGCCGGAACTGCACCCGGGCGCGGTCGAGATTCTGCCCTTCGCGGTCGATGGCGAAGTACTGATCGCCGTTCAGGAAATCGGCCAGGAACCGCATGCCGATCGTCATCGTGACGATCTGGGACGAGAGTGGCACGGCCTGCACCTCGGACTTGGTCAGGAACCGCGCCCCGGTCAGGTAGCCCGCCACCAGGGATCGATAGAGGTCGAGGTCGGTGAAGACCTTGGACAGGTCTCGCTCGTCTTCGGGCGCTGACGCTGCGGTGAAGCGCACGAGATCCCCGATGTCGTAGCCGCTCCAACCGGACATACAGGTATCGAGATCGACGACGCAGACCGCCTCGACACTCTCGCGCCGGAACAGGACGTTGTTGAGCTTCGTGTCACCATGGAGCACGCGATCGGGCATCGAGCCCGAGTCCACCAGCTGTTCCCAGGTCTGGATCAGCGCGGTGTTGCCGTCGACGAAGCCCAGCGCGGACTGGGCCTGATCGAGCCTGGCCGAGCTCGCCTGCGCTCGCGCGGTCTCGAGCTGGCGGTGACGGACGATCGGATCGAAGAAGTCCGGGAGCGTCGGCTGCAGCAGGCCTGGATCGAGGTCGGCGAGCGCCTGCTGGAACTCACCGAAGGCGCGGGCCGCGGCAAAAGCGCGCTCGGGGCTGTCGCAGAGGTCGTGGGACTCGGTCTCGTCGACGAAGTGCAGGCACCGCCAGACGCCGGCCCCGGCGTTCCCGGGATCCTGCCACCACAGCAATCCCCCGCCGAGGCTCCGCACCGGCCGCGCCGCCGTGTCGGCGAGTCCCTTGCCGGCCAGGTGATCCGTCACGACCGCGACGTTGTGCGACAAGGCCTCGAGCTCGGGGAAAACCTGGTCGTTGAGCCGCTGCAGCAAATACCGGTGCGTCCCCGTCTCGGCGACGTAGCTCCGCTGGATGTGGCCACGGCGGAACCGCTGGGCCGCGACCGGCTCCCCGTCGATGCAGAACTGCGCGAGCGCGTGCATCGCCAGGTCGGATTCGCTGCGGTCGGTCAAGGCGAGCACGATAACGACTCGGGTTCGCGTTGCTTCGCCCGAGTCCGTCCGCGAATCTTGCCGGGCCGTGGCCACGCGACCGGACCAGAACGACACGCAAGAACCGAAGAGCATCGACCCTGATCGCTCCGCGGCCACTCTGTGCCTGGCCGAGCGCGAGCGGACGGCGGCCGGCACGGGAGCGGTGTTCGCCACTCCGGACGCCGGGGCCCGCGACTGCCGGATGCCACTGAAGCAGCTCTACCTCCGGGCCGAGCGGGCACTGGATGAACGCGGAACTCCCGACGCGACCGAGCGATTCGTGACCGTCGATCGCCCCCACCTTCGCGCCGGGACGGTCTCGGACGCGACGGCCCGCGGGGTCCGAGTCGCGCTGGAGGAGACGCTGAGCCTCTGCCAGTCGGAGGCCCCGAACAACGACTTCGACCCCGGTGAGCCGCACGAGATCCAGGTCGTCGAGGGCAAAGCCCTCAAGCGACGGCGCGACCTCCTGGTCGATTCCGGCGGTGCGCGAATCCGGTTCTCACGCAAGGGCGGGATTCTTCTCGTCGACCGCACGCACGACGTCCATGTCGAGGATTGCCTGCGAATCGAGGACCGGCGCGACCACGGAACACTCGACCGCTTCGTGCCCGACCCGGACGAACGCCCGCGCCTCTTTTCCTTCGCCTACCTCAAGGCCTCCCGCTACGAAACGGGGCCACGTCACACGACTCTTCTACTGGAAGGTCGGCTCGGCCGTCGTTTCGATGGCTATCCATGCCAGCTCGAAGTGCACGGTCGCAAGGATCGCGCATTCGTCGAACTCCGCTTGGCACTCGAGAACCGGCACGACGATCACCGACTGCGCTTGCGCGTCCTCGGTTGTCATCGACCGCAAGCGTTGCAGTCAGAGACTGGCCTCGTTTTTGAAGACGCCGTCGCGAACGGGCAGCGTTTCGTCGCAGCGACACTGTTGCGTGCGTGTGGGCGACTGCGTGTCGGAGAAGAACTTACGGATGTCCCTGAGGCGCAGTGTCACGGTGTGGTACGTCACCGCTTGCGACTCGGCGGAAGTTCTTGGACCGAGTGACGAACGCCGCGACGTAACGAAGAGTCACGCGCGTTCTTCGATCGGAATCGTTGCGAGATTCACCGAGCGAACTCTTTCGATCGCGACGAAGAACGAGCACACTGGCGCGGCTCCACGCCGCCGCAGTTCACACGGTCGTCGATGCCCTCTCTCGTCTGGTTCCTGTCCGGCGCAGTCCTCTGCGCCCTGGTCGCTCGTGCATTGCACCAGCGAGCGATGCGACGAGAACGACAGAAGTCGAATCGCCTGGCGCAGACCCTGCGCACCGAGTTGGACATCGGCCGCAACGCGATCGAGAACCTCGGTTCGGGCCTGACTCAGGTCGCCGAGTCGATCGGCCGTGATCTCGGATCGATCTCGACCGGCATCGAGTCTCACGTCGAGTTGATCTCCGAGTCGCTCCAGAGCGATCCGAAGGCCATCGCGCGGGCGGGGCGATTGATCAACACTTCGCGTCGCCTCCGCCTGCTCGGCGAAAAGCTCGTGACCTTCGTCGGGATCGACGATCTGCCACGCCGGCCGGTCGACGTCCGCTCGGCATTGACGTCGGCCGCACGTGAGCTCGATGAGACCTGCCCGCACCTGTCGGTCAGCTTGAGCCTGAGCCCCCGCCTCCCGATGGTGATGGGCACCGAGGGCGCGATTCGCCGCGCCGTGGTCTTCCTCGTCGAGACCCTGTGCGAAGTCGAGCCACGCACCTCACGACTGCAGATCCGCGTCGGTCTCGACCCACAATCCCAGTGGGACACCAGGGTCGCGGTCGAACTCACCGCTGAGATCGACGACTCGACCGAACCGCGAGTGCAGGCTCCCGGGTCGGTCGAAGGCATCGGCTACCTCGCCGCTCGCAACCTACTCGAGGCGCTCGGCGCGACGCTGTCCTTCGACGCCGTCGAGGGCATCTCGGCGACCTGCGTCATCAGCCTCGCTAGCTCCAGCGAGCCCGTCGTCCTGCCGCGTCCCGAAGAACCGGCGTCCCAGTCGTCAGCCCACGACGAGGTGAACAGGGCGAGGTCCGATCGCGACGACGAAGCAACGACGCACCCCGGAGAGGTGCGAGCAGCCGACTTCGCGGACGAATCTTCGACCGAAGCCGAAGGGCCGACGTCGACTCTCGAGCCCCAGATCTCGGGGAGCCCCAGCCCAGAGACCTCGAAGCCACATGCCTTCGGCGGCGTCCTCGTCCTCGAGAACGACCCCGACATCCGCGAGCTGATCGCTCACGAGCTCAACCAGACCGGACGAACCATCGTCACCTGCGTCGACGGGGCCGCTGCGCGCTCGTTGATCCAGGCGACACCCGAACGGTTCGAGCTAGCGATCCTCGAGCACCAGGCACACGTCGAGTGCGGTACGTCGATCGCGCGTCTGGTCCACGAATCGAGCCCAGGGATCCGAGTGATCCTGCTCGGCTGCGATGCGGCCACCTGCCTCGGTGACTTCAGCGACGCGAACCTCGCCTGCCTGCCGAAGCCTTTCGGCGCGCGAGAGCTTCGCGCGGCGCTGGAGCACGCGATCGCCGGCGCCTGAGCGTCTCGCGCTTGCACGCAGGCCCACGGGCGCCACGATGAGCACCCGTGTCCGAGACGCGTAGCCATTCTGACGACTCTCACCGTGCGCTGAGCTTCGAGCGCAGCGTGGTGCACAACGCCGAAGGCTCGGTCATCGCACAGAGCGGCCAGACCAAGGTTCTGGTCACGGTCAGCGTGCAGGACTCGGTCCCGAAGTGGATCCGTGGACACGGCTGGCTGAGCGCCGAATACGCGATGGTACCCGCCGCGACCAAGACCCGGCGCATGCGCGAGGGCCGCGGGGGACGCTTCGACGCTCGAAGCCACGAGATCCAGCGAATGATCGGCCGGGTGCTCCGCGCAGCGATCGATCTCGATGCGATGCCCGACAAGACTCTCTGGGTCGACTGTGACGTGCTCGCCGCCGACGGCGGAACCCGCACGACCGCGATCAACGGAGCGGTCGTCGCGCTGAAGGATGCGTGCGACACGCTGCTCGTTCAGAAGCGAGTCAAGCGCTCACCGTTCCGTCACCACCTGGCCGCGACATCGATCGGCCGAATCGGAGACCGACTTCTGGTCGACCTGAATTACGAAGAGGATTCGGCGGCCACCGTCGACCTCAACGTGGTCCGAGATGAGCAGGGGCGCCTGATCGAGGTCCAGGGCGCTGCCGAGGGCTCGCCGTTCGAGGACGACGAGCTCCGAGCGATGCTCGATCTTTCCAAGCCCGCCTGCGTCTCGATCGTCGAGGCCCAGAAACAGGCACTGGCCTGACTCACCGCGAGGGACCCGAGAGGAACCGCCGATGCAGCACCTCTGGATTGCGACTCAGAACCCGAAGAAGAAGGCCGAACTGCTCCGCCTCCTCGAGCCACTCGGCGTGCAGATCCACACGCTCGCCGAGCGTCCGGGCATCGACTGGGTCGAGGACGCCGAGGACTTCGCCGGCAACGCAGAGATCAAGGCCTTCGCCCTCGCCCGTTCGTTCGGGCCGGATGAGGACGATCACTGGGCTCTCGGGGACGACTCCGGCCTGGCGGTCGACGCGCTCGGTGGACGCCCGGGCGTCCGCTCGGCCCGCTACGCCGGCCCCGACGCGACCGACGAGGACCGCGTTGAGAAGCTTCTGGACGAGCTTGCGACGCTCGGAGCGGGAGAGCCTGGGGAGACCGATCGCGGAGCCCGATTCGTCTGCCACCTCTCTCTGGCCGGTGTGGACGGCGAAACCGGCGAGCCGAGGTCGCTGTGGACCACCGAGAGAACCTGTGAGGGAGAGATTCTTCCGAGCCCCCGAGGAGAGGGCGGATTCGGCTACGATCCGGTGTTCCTCCCCTGTGAATCCGACGGTCCGTCCGAGACCAGGAGCTTCGCGGAACTGACCCCTTCCGAGAAAGACGCAATCAGCCATCGCGGCCGAGCATTGCGCGATCTCGTCCACCACATCCAGAACGCCCGCTGAGGCGACGACCACCGCGTGGTGGGCGTCTCCCTGGACAAGGCACCCATCCGGCCCCTCGTGACCGACCTCGCGCTCATCCGCAACTTCAGCATCATCGCCCACGTCGACCACGGAAAGTCGACCCTCGCCGACCGTCTGCTCGAACTGACCTCCACGGTCGACAAGCGGCAGATGAAGGAACAGCTCCTCGACGACATGGAGCTGGAACGCGAGCGAGGGATCACGATCAAGGCACGCGCCGTAGCGATGCGCTACAAGGCCGAGGACGGGAAGACCTACCTCTTCAACCTGATCGACACGCCTGGGCACGTCGACTTCAACTACGAGGTGCTCAAGTCCCTCCAGGCCTGTGAAGGAGCAATGCTTCTCGTGGACGCCTCGCAGGGCGTCGAGGCACAGACCGTGGTCAACGCGCTGCTCGCCGAGCAGGCCGAGCTCGACGTGCTGCCGGTGCTCAACAAGATCGACCTCGGTCACGCACGACCCGAAGAGATCGCGCAAGAAGTCGAGGATGCGATCTGCCTCCCGGCCGAAGACGCGATTGCCGTCAGCGCCAAGACCGGCCTGCATTGCGAGAAGCTGCTCGAAGCGATCGTCGAGAAGATCCCGGCTCCGACCGGTGACGTCGACGCAAAGCTCCAGGCGATGATCTTCGACGCCAACTACGACGACTACCGCGGCGTCGTGATCTACATGCGCGTCGTCGAAGGCACGATCAAGAAGGGCGAGACGATCCGGATGCTCGCCACCGGCAAGACCTACGACGTGCTCGAGATCGGTCGTCTCGCGCCCCGCATGGTCGCCGAGCCGACGCTGCACGCCGGCGAGGTGGGCTACCTGATCGCCAACATCAAGACGCTCGGCGACGTGAAGGTCGGCGACACGATCAGTCACGACAAGGAGAGTGCCCGCGCCGCACCGCTCGCCGGGTTCGTCGATCCGAAGCCGATGGTCTTCTGCGGCTTCTACCCGACCAACTCGAGTGACTACGACGAGCTGCGCAAGTCCCTCGAGAAGCTGCAGCTGAACGACAGCTCCTTCACGTTCGAGCCGGAGACTTCAGACGCGCTCGGCTTCGGCTTCCGTTGCGGATTCCTCGGCCTGTTGCACATGGAGATCATCCAGCAGCGACTCGAGCGCGAGGAGGACATGGACCTCGTCCAGACCGCGCCGAACGTCACCTACCGCGTCATTACGCGCGACGGCCAGGAGGTCGAGGTGCGTTCGCCGTCGGACATGCCCGACGCCGCGAACATCGAGGGCTACAAGGAGCCGATCGTCGAAGTGCGCATCGTCGTGCCGAACGAGCACATCGGCGCGGTCATGAAGCTCGCGACCGACCGTCGCGGCATCTACGAGAAGACCGAGTACTACGGTGCGCAACGCGTGATGCTCACGTTCGCGATGCCGTTCAGCGAGATCATCTTCGACTTCCACGACCGCCTGAAGTCTGCGACCCGCGGCTTCGGCACGATGGACTACGAGCTGCGCCAGCACGAAGAGTCCGACCTCGTGAAAGTCCGCATCCTCGTCTCCGGTGAAGAAGTCGATGCGTTGAGCTTCCTGTGCCACCGCACTGTCGCAGACACCCGCGGACGGAAGATCCTGAAGGCCCTGCGCGGCGAGATCCCGCGCCACATGTTCGAGGTCGCTCTACAGGCCGCGGTCGGTGGCAAGATCATCGCTCGCGAGAACATCCGCGCCCTCGCCAAGAACGTCACGGCCAAGTGCTACGGCGGTGACATCACTCGAAAGCGCAAGCTGCTCGAGAAGCAGAAGAAGGGTAAGAAGCGGATGAAGCAGGTCGGCAACGTCGAGATTCCGCAGAAGGCCTTCCTCTCGGTTCTGTCGTCCGGCGACGACTGAGCGAGACCAGCAATCCCTGAGAGGGGCCACGAACGAAGGAGAGAGAGAAAACAGTCGATGCAGCGGTTCTGGTTGGTGTTTCGTCTGAAGTTCGGATCGTGGCTCACCGCTTTCGCGGTCGCCCTGGCACCCTCGATCTCGGCGCAGGACGAAGAGGTTCTGACACCGGGCTACTACCGCCCGGACCCCGACGAGATCGAGCGGGATGACGACAGCCTGCTCTACGACCTTGTCGGCGGGCCCGGCGTCGTCGCCGAGGACGACGACTCCGTCTGGTTCGAGGACAAGAACGGCGAGCGGTTCCGAGTCTTCATCAACGACGGTGGCGACTTCGTCATGGAGACTCCGATCGGCCTGTGCTTCGTCGACGGCTGGCTTCTGCAGGACGACGGCATCCCGGCTCTCGGCGAGATCCTTCGCGAGATCCAAGAAGCACAACCGGAGGCGAGCGGCGAACCGAAGGACGGCATCCGCGCCCACCTGTGGTGGCAACCGCTGGTCGGTCACGCGTTCGTCTGCGACTACGGCCTCTACGAACTCGACACCGACACCCTGTGGATCGCCGAGACGAACGAGGAAGACCGCCAGGAAGAGCGAGAGCAGCTGTTCCGCGCGGCGCGAGACCTGTTCGGGACGATCGACGAGGACGAGACGTTGCGGACCGTCCTGGGCAACCTCCTCAGCGAGATCGTTCCCGAGGACGACCGCCCGTCGCTGTTCGGACTCTCGCTCGGCATTCCTTCGGATGAGTCGCCGGATCTGCCGCGTTCGACGCTCCGCCGATTGCTGCGGCACGGCTGGCTCGACGGGGCGATCGACGAGGACCCGACGCGTCGTGAGAAGGCCGACGCTCTGGTCGAGCAATTGAAGGTCACCGACGAGTTCCGGACCGTCCGTCGATTCGTGCGTTGGAACGACGGCGAATCCGCCCCGGTCCTGCAGGAGCTCCGCGACGCGTTCGGGCGCACGATCTGGACCAAGAAGACCGACTCGGCCTCGCACCTCGCGGTGCCGCACCGCGACCCGGAGCTGCGCTACAACGGCTCAGGATCGCTCAGTCACGCGTTCCTCGAGTACCGCCTGCCGAAGGACGCCGAACCGCTGAGCCCTTCCGCGATCCGCACCGCGGAGTTTGCCGAGCTTCGCCTCTGGGGTCGTCAGTTTGCGACGTTCAAGGGCGGAGAGGTCAGCGCCAACGAGAGCTCGTGGAACAACCAATTCTCCGGCAAGGACTGGTCGGTTGGCGAACACGCTCTCGAGAACCCGCTGCCGCCTCACCTCGCACTCACCGATGCGCGGGGTGACCTGCAAGGCCTCGCGCTTCCGGACGGCACGCTGTGGTTCGACGACGTTCGCAGCGACCCCGAAGCGTTCCTGCAGCGCGCGGCACGCTTCCTCCACTCCGCCCCGCAGATCGACCTGCTCGGGCAGTACGCGTTCATCTACGCGAGTGACAGCCCGGACAACGAACGCCCGGAACTGATCGGAACGACCTCGTCCTGCGGTGACCGTCAGAGCACGGCACTCGAGACCTTGGGCCGTGCGCGCGGTGCCGAGTGTCGCGGCGACTGCGACGACTACTCCGCGCTCTGCGCCGCCATCCTCGAACTCCGAGGCGTACCGGTCATCCAGTTCGGCACCCCGGGCCACGTGTCCGCGGTCTGGGTGGAGGAAGACAGCGGCTCGGCGACGGCCTACCTGGTGCAGACCGGCCCGACGCTCGAGTTCGCCGGCACCGATCGCCTCGACGCGCTCGCGCGGGCCTACCGCCATCTGGACTCGTTCCGGGTGTTCGACCCGAGCTACGCCAAGGCGGTCCACCACGTCGACGACCTCGCGCGACCGGACGACGTCCTGATGCCGGCCGAAGCGTTCTTCGACCAGGAACAACAGGACCTGTTCGTCGCAACGGATCTGCTGCGCCGCCGCGGCCGCTATGGCACGGCGACCCGGTTGCTCGAGGACTACCTCGCGAAGCACCCCGAAAACGCCGGCGCGCTGATCCACCACGCGCAATACTCCCTGCGTCAAGGCGACCTTCAGGCCGCGCTGGCAAGCGCGCGCAGAGCTCTCGCCTTGGACTCGGACGTCATGCGCTACCCGTCCGCGCGACTCCGGGCGCAGATCCTCGTGATCACCGCCGCCAAGAACCTCGGCCAACACGCGCTGGCTGCGACGACCGAACGCCGCCTGCTCGGCGACAGCTTGATGCGCCTCGCAGATGTCGAGAATCCCCTGAACCGTCTGTCGACGTTCTGGGAGGCCGGCGACTCGATGTACGACGACGCGGAACTCCGGGTCTGGCTGCAACTGGTCGACGCGACGATCAGGACTTCGATCGAAGCGATCGCCGCGGAGATCCGACGCCGCGAAGGGGAGGACGTCGACTCGGGTCGGTTCCCGGACACGGACAACTCACAACTCCGCGGCGGCCTCTGGGGATACCTGATGGGGACCCAGGGCCTGACGATGATCCATGACGACGAAGCCACCGAGACTCTCACGAGCGACCTGGAACGGAGCTTCCTCGAACACTGGGACGAAGTCGGTTTCGACTACTGGTCGCGGTGGCAGACCGAACCAGCCTGCGCGGCGGTGTTCGCCGCCATGCGGAATGCGGACGACTCGCAGTTGCCTGAGCGTCTCCGCTCGGACGGCCCGCTGCCCCGTGCTTGGGCATTCAACGAAGACGCGGACTACGCCGCTTCGGCTCGTGCGGCCTTCGAGGCGGGCAAGGACTGGCGACAGCCGATCCAGACCTGGATCGCCAGCTCCCCGGAGTTCTGGCAGAAGCGCATTCGCGTCGCGCTCTACGACGAGACGCCGGACCTCGAGTTCATCGAGCGGCTGAACGAACGGTTGACCAGAGCCATCCACTTCGCCCAGCAGAACGAAGCGTTCAATGGCTACCGAGCCATCTCAGCCGTCGCCTCGCAGTTCATCGCCGCAACGCTCCTCGAAGACGAGGATGCGATGCGGAGCGCAGCCGAAGAACTCGACTCCATCTCGGGAAACCTCTCCCCCCTCGCAATTCCCGAGGCCCTCGGAGCAGCCTCCCGCCACGCCAGCGACGAGGCCTACCAGAAGGCTCTCGAGATCTCGGCCGAATTCACCGACGGGGAACTCGCCTGGGCTCACCCCTGGTGCACGCTGTGGACCGGAAACCCGGATCGGGTCCAGCTCGCGATCGACTCGGCACTCGAAGTCGCTGGCGAGGCCGAACACGAGCAGGCCGCGCTAAGCCGCGCGCTGGAGCGGCTCCGCCGAGCCCGCGCGATCGGCGGGGATACGTGACTCAGACGCCGGAGCGACTACGCTTCGGCCCGTGACCTCCACCCGAGCTTCGAAGGCGGTGAATCCGCCCCGCCTTCTGCGTGACAACCTCGAGTCGTTCTCGATCGCGATCGTCATCGCGATCTTGATGAAGTTCTTCGCGATCGAGGCCTACCAGATCCCAACCTCGTCGATGCAACCGACGATGATGGGCAGCTCCGAGGCCGGCATCTTCGACCGCATCCTGGTCGACAAGACGGCGTTCCTCTTCCGCGATCCGGAGCGCTGGGAGATCGCTGTGTTCCGCTACCCACAGCGGCGCCAGCAGAACTACGTGAAGCGGATCGCCGGTGTCCCCGGCGACCGCATGCAGATCGTCGGCGGCAACGTCTACACGCTGGACGAGAACGACCGGCGCGTCGCGCAGCCGCGTCCGGCGAACGTCCAGGACGGTCACTGGAAGGAGATCTACCCGGCGCGATCTCTTGCCCGGCGCGACTCGAAGACCCTCGGCACCGCGATCCGCTCGGCCGGCAGCGCGAAGTGGAGCGAATCCGAGCCAGGCACGCTGAGTGCGAAGCAGACCTCGACCTCCTCGCTGGCGCGCCTGCAGTTCGAGAACGACGGCTACGAGGGTCTCGTGAACCACGTGTGGGATGGCTACGCCCCCGACGTGTCGCGAGCGATCCAGAAGGGCGCCGCGCCCGACGTTCTCGAGGTTGTTCAGGACGCTCGGGTCCGCGTGCGCCCGAAGACCGGCAGCCGCCCGAAAGAGTTCACGATCGCGCTGCGATTCGAGTTCGACGACAGCCGTGAGAATCCGCCGAAGCGCACGCTTCGCGAGTTCCGACTCAAGTGCGGCGACGACGGCAACGGCCGCCTGGAAGCGAGCGGCACCGACCTCGAGCTCAAGGCAAGTGAGACGTTCTCTCTCGATGTCTCGTCCGGTCCAGAACTCGAATTCGTGCACCTCGACGACAGCCTCTACCTGATCGTCGACGGATCCGAGGTTGCGCGCCTCGACGTCGCGGACTTCACGATCACCGAACGGATGATTCGGGCGGGTGAAGGCACGGGTCAGCCGACGGGTCGGATCACGATCGATACGCGTGGTGGCGGCAACGTGACCTTGGAGAAGCTGCGAATCGACCGCGACCTGCACTACACGGTTTCGAGCGCGGGCGCCGATGCGGTGTTCGTCGTCACCGAGGACCACTACTTCATGCTCGGTGACAACACCCTGCAATCGGTCGACTCGCGTGAGTGGGAGAGCGTGACGATCGGCGTCGACGCTGAGGGCCGGATCGTTGCTCCGGACAGCGCCGAGGCCATTCGCACTCTGACCGGCAACAGCCGCGCGTTCCCGCTCGGACAAAGGCCGGATCCGGACGAGAACCCGGTGCCGATCACCAGCGAAGGCAAGATCGTCTTCGAGGACTCCCTCGGCGAGGTCTGGGTCCTAGACGGTGTGGCGGGCGATGAAAGCGGTGTCTGGTCAGGCGGCAGCGCGATGCGCTTCCGCGCCTCGGATGCCGGAGTCGCCTTCGCTCCGAACCTGACCAACGATCGACTCGTGCGCCGCGAAGACATTCTCGGACGCCCGCTCGTGACGTTCTGGCGCGCCCCGTGGCCGCGGTTCCTGCCGATCTACTGAGCCCCGGATCAAGGAATCGACCGTGACCGACTCGAACGAAGAACCGCTCCTCTCGACGAAGGGCCTGACCAAGAGCTACCGCCGCCGCCGCGTCGTCGACGGCGTCAGTGTCCACGTCAACGCCGGTGAGATCGTCGGCCTGCTCGGCCCGAACGGCGCTGGCAAGACGACCTCGTTCCGCATGGTCGTCGGCATGATCCGACCGGATGCCGGCACCGTTGAGTTCGAGGGCGAGAACATCACCAAGCTGCCGATGTACAAGCGCGCGCGGCGCGGCCTCGGCTACCTGGCGCAGGAGAAATCCGTCTTCCAGCGCATGACCGTGCTCGACAACGTCCTTGCCGTGCTCGAAGCACGACGCGTGCCGAAGACCGAGCGCATGGACCGGGCGATGGGTCTGCTCAACGAGCTCCAGCTCGAGCACCTGCTCGGCTCCTACGGATCGGACCTCAGTGGTGGTGAGCGCCGCCGCCTCGAGATCGCGCGTGCCCTCGCGACCCGCCCGAAGCTCCTGCTGCTGGACGAACCGTTCGCAGCGATCGACCCGGTGACCGTACAGGAACTCCAGCGCATCGTCGTCCGCCTCGCCGAGCGCGGCATCGCGAGCCTGATCACCGACCACAACGTCGATGCAACCCTGCGCATCACCGACCGCTCCTACGTTCTTGCGGAAGGAGCGGTGATCGCCGAGGGCAAGCCGTCGGCGATCCTGGCGAACGAACACGTCCGCCAGGTCTACCTCGGCTCGAGCTTCGGCGAAGGCATCACCGAAGAAGAGCGCAGCGGCCTGGATCTCTCCTGACCGCGGACGCCCGCCGGTTCAGAACACGATCTGAGTGGGGCAGCCGAAGCTCAGCGTGTTGATGCTGAGCGGCTGGAACGCGAGGCGGAAACCCGAGATCGCGGTCGAGATCGGGATCAAGCCCGTGAGTTCGCCGGCCCCGTCCAAGAACGTCGGCGGGACCGCGGTGATGATCACATTCGTGTCGAGCAGCAGCGGCACGGCACCGAATCCCGGAACGCTGATCGGTGCGCCGGTGCCGGTCGAGATCAGCACAGCGGTCAGATCACCCGGAAGACCGACGATGCGGTAGGCGTTCGGGTTCGCCGGCCCGGTACGCAGGAAGCTCTCGGTGATGAAGAACGAGGGACCGCCCGACTCCGTGATCTCGATGTTGTCGAAGAACGTCTGCCCCGCGCGGCCAGTCGAGCGCGTTCCGTTGAGCTCGAGCGAAAACAGACCTGAAGCCGGCGCGACGAAGACGTCCGCAACCTGCGTGCGGAAGAACTGGTTGCCGGTATCGCCGACCGACCGGGAGAGGACCGAAGTCGTGCCGCCCATCGCGTCGACGAGCGTCGCCGACAGCGTGAACGAAACCGTCGAACGCAGCACGTCGACCGAGATGCGGTACTCCTGGCCGGCTACCAAAGAGAACGCCGTCGGCTGCGTCAGCGTGTAGGCGCCTGAGTTGTTGACGACGAGCGCCGAGCTGTCGCCGTCTCCACGCACGTTGGCCGTCACCGGAAAGTTCCCAGTGCCGCTGCCGGAGAACACCCAGGCGTTCGGGAAGAGATTCTCGAACCCGCCATTCGGAACGAGGTTCGTAAAGCAGTCCGGCGCCTGGGCCGTGAGGCCCGCGGCCAGCGCGAGCGAGAAGATCGTGGATCGAAGCATGTCTATCGAGTGAGGTGGTCGAGCGCGAACTCGCGCCCCACCCAAACTTGCTGAAGCGATCAACGCCCTTACATCGAAGTCAGCAATCTCGATTTTTTCGAACCTGAACTAGCCTTGGTATCGCGGGTTCAGGATCAATACCTAGGCTCCGCGCCAGGCCTGATGCGACATATTGCGCAAGTGAGCAGAGATCGGTCCGGCGACCGAGACCTGGGCGTCGATCGAGTCACAAGAGCGAGTCGATCCGGGCGCGAACGAGGGGGCCTCGCGCGGCCAAGCTCGCAGCCTGCCGTCTTCCGACCCAACGACCGCCCCATGCGACGAGCGTCCGACCCAACGAGCAACCGGCCCGAGTCGGCAGCTGACAGCCTCCGAGCTCCGGGCGCCGACGGCGATCAAGCCACGCCAAACGGACACGAGGCGGATCCCGCGGGAGGAACCCACCACGCGAACGGACGGGCAGAATCAGTGATCCAGACCCCGGAATCCCCGATTCCGCCCGCTGGGGCCCCCTAGCCCTGCCTCGGGCTTCCTGGTCTACTACCCGGCCCCCTTCGGGGCGCCTGCCCCACCGTCGCGCAAGCGGCACCCCCACGACTCCCGACGCGCTGCCCCGACAGGGCGTCGTCACTCCCAGTCCTTCACAACCGATGCCCACCAAGAGTCCGAAGCCGGCGAGCAGCTCGAAGACGACCAAACGGAAGACCCGCGCGAAGAAGGGAGAGTCGAAACAACCGCCGGAGACGAACCTCACGGCACTCGAAGATGGCGATGCGCTGCTGAACGTCGGCGCCGCCCGCGCCGCGCGCTTCGGTCGCTGCGGCGGACGACCACTGGTCACCGAGCTCGAGCGCGAAGTCTGCGATCGCCTCACCGGCGGTGGCGTCGCGCACAGCCACCGGCCGCGTCACTTCGAGATCAAACTCGAAGACGAATCGCTGGCCGCCTTCGCCCCGACAATCGTCGTCCGTGGCCGTGGCCGCGAGGGCAAGGTCTTGGTCATCGAGACACTCGAGCAAGCGAATCAGGACACGGTGCGGAAGATCGCCGCGTTCCGAGCCCTCCATGGAGCCGAGTTCTTCGTCTCGGTCATCGCTCCCGAAGCGGTGCTCGACGAGATCCCGTTCGACCTCGCCGACGAGATGCTCGCGACGACCGAGCTCTACGCCCTGATCGGCCGACTGACCGACTGAGCCAGAGCCGGCTGATCGCCGGCCAACACCCTCCTCCGACCGATGCAGAACGCTCCGAACGCTCGACACTCTCGCACGGCGGAGCGCGGTACGGTCACCCAACCCCCTTCCCTTCCTTTCGCGCCCAGCGCAACTCTGCAGCCGTCCGATCGGCCGCAAGCATCCCTCGCCCGCCTGTGTCCGCCACGTCCACGACCGTGATCCAGCACGACTACCTGGGGCTGGTTCGTTCCAAAGACTTCGAAACGCTGACGTCTGCTTGGGACGACGCGATCCAGAACGTCTCTTCGATCGACTCCAACGCCGTCGAGACCTACTGCCAAACCATCATCCAGCTCTGTGATCGGCAGGCGCGTGATACCGCGCTCGATCTCGCGACGCGGATGGTGACGGCCCTCACCCAGGCCAGCCAGTTCGACCCGGCCATCAAGGTCGGTATCGCGCTGATCCGGAAGGAGGCCCACAACGAGCCCTTCGCTCGCCAGGTGCTCCAGGTCATCGAATCGCTGCACGGCGACGCGCCGTGGTATTCCAACGCGCGGTCGGCCTCCGGCCTGACCGACGAGCAGCCGCGGCCCGACGCGTTCATCAAGTTCGACCGCGCTCGCCGCATCACCCCCGACAACGTCGTGACGCACCAGGATCACCGGCACTCCGGCGGAGCGGATGGCGTCGACCATCAGGTACGCCTCTGCGGCGCCGTCGAGGACGAGCCGGACGTCGAACTCCTCGGCCAGCCGGAGCGCGGACGCGATGTCCTGGGCGCGGTGCGCGGTCACGACGAGGGGGACCTTGCCCGAGAGGACGGAGCCCATCGCCTCCAGCGCGAGGTCGCGCGGCGGCTCCTTGCCCTCCTCGGCGGTCGCGAGCGCGTCGCCGTACTCCTGCGCCTCGATCAGCTTCGAACGGAGCATCGACATCATCGTCGCGCGCGTCCCGGGCGCGCTGGACCCGTCGCGCTTGGCGGCGTTCGAGAGCGTCGCCGCGACGGCGCTG
>JBCBZB010000024.1:0-56145 GCA_039815565.1 Planctomycetota bacterium | reverse complement strand
GGTCGGCGCGGTGAATCGCCGCACGATCCTCGGCTTCGACGTCAGCGGCTCGGTTCCCGCCGGCTCCACGATCACCGGGGTCGACATCGAGATCACCGAGGTCATGAACCAGTTCGGTGGCTCGGCGCCGTTCAGCGTCCACGAAGTGTCACAGGATTGGGGCGAAGGCATCTCCGTTGCTCCAGGCGGCCAAGGTGGCGGCGGCCCCGCGAACTCGGGCGATGTGACCTGGGACTCGAACTTCTTCGGCTCCAGCGGCTGGACGACTCCGGGCGGCGACTTCGACGCCGTTGCCAGCGCGACCCAGACCATCGCCTTCGGCGGCATGGGCACTCGCACGATCAACTCCACCGCGGGCCTCGTCGCCGACGTGCAAGGCTGGCTCGATAGCCCCGCCGCGAACTTCGGCTGGGTCATCAAGACCGACGAAGCCATGGGCGGCGCCGTCTCGGCCTACGGTTCGCGCGAGTCGGCCAACCCGCCGCAGCTCACCATCACCTTCCTGCCGCCGACCGGCCCGGTCGCGCAGAACATCCCGTTCGGTGCCGGCTGCACCGCTCCGTCCGGTGGCTCGACTCTGACTCTCGCTGGCGTCGGCGTCCCGTCGCTCGGCAACCCCGGCTACACGCTGCAGATCAGCGGTGGCGCACCGAGCACGCTGCTCGAAGCGGTCTCACTCGGCTTCGGCGCTTCGCCGATCCCGATCCCGCTGCCGACCGGTGGTGGCTGCAACTTCCTCCTCGATCCGGCCCTGCTCGCCGGCACTCTCGTCCCGGACCCGAGCCGGGCGGTCAACTTACCGATCCCGAACATGCCAGGACTGGCGGGCGTCAGCATCTTCTTCCAGGCCATTCAGATCGACGGATCGCTCTTCATCCTCGGGTCCAACGGACTCGAGGCGTTCCTCGGGAACTGATCCGGCGGCCTCACGTTGGCGCTCTCGCGGCCGAGAGCGCCCTGGAGCGGCGTTTGCTACGGTTCGCGCGTGACGGCCTCTAGCCGTCCACCGTCTCGGATCATGAACGCCTTCCCCAACACCAGCCTGAGACGCCTCGGGCTCGTTCCGCTGCTGTGCCTGCTCGCGCTACTCGCGAGTTGCCAATTCGCCCCGACCTTCGCCGCATCGGCGAGGGAACACGCTTCCGCCGACGACTCGCTGCGAGCAGGCTACGGCGGCCGCGCGGACGGTCCCGTCCTCGCTAGCCTAGACACGAACGGATTCGGTTTCAGCGCGGCGACAACAACAACAATGGTTGGTGACCCCCGGGAGTCCGGCCGCCAGGCCTGGGCCCCATCTAGCAACGTCGCCCTCCCAACCGCGACCGACTTCTCCGAGTTCCGTGAGCAGTTCCTGCAGGACCGGCTCCTCAAGCGCGAAGCCTCGGCCACGATCCGAGTGTCCTCGATCGAGGACGCGATCACCGGATTCGAAACGACGGTCGAATCGGTCGGCGGATACGTCGTCCATCGAACCGACGGCAACATCTCGGTCCGGGTGCCCTCGACCGTCTTCAACGAAATCTGGGAGGGAGTTCGCGGCCAAGGCGAAGTGGTCACCGAATCGGAGACGACGCTCGACGTCACTGAGGAGCACCGTGATCTCGAGATCCGGATCCGCAACCTGCGCAAGGCGCACGAGCGACTTCTGACCCTGCTCGAAGGCGCGGACAAGGTCGAAGATCTCCTCGAGATCGAGAAGGAACTCCGCCGTATCACGCTGGAGATCGAGCGCCTCTCCGCGCAACAGCAGAACCTCACGCGGGACGTAGCCTTCTCGCTGCTGGAGATTTGGTTCATCACCTACGACCAACCGGTCTACGCGCAGACCGAGCGCTCACCCGGTGACGCGTCCGAATACGCCTGGATCCGCGAACTCGGCATCCGCAACCTGCTGGGGAGCTTCTGACATGAACATGCCCAAGATCGTCGGCCGCATGATCGTGGCCCTCGCGCTGCTCCTGACAACGGCGTGCCAGACCACGGAGATGGATTTGCCCGAGTCGTTCCTTCGACTCGACCGTGAGCCTTCTTACCCGGGATTCCGTGCGACGACGCCGGACGAAGCCCGCCTCCAAGTGCGAACCTTCGGGGTCGCGGACGCCGGTGACCTGGCGTTCTGGGACGAAGCCCTCCGACACGAGTTTGCCGAGTACCGCGGCTACAACGAGGAAGGCGAACCTCGTCGACTCACCAACGCCGACGGCGAGGAAGGCATCGGCCGCGTCTGGTTCTCGAAGGAAACCGGCCGAGACCGTGGCTACCTCGTGGTGCTGTTCGTCGAAGTCGAAGAAGGCTTCCGCGACTCCCACTCCGAAGTCACGGTTCTGGAGTTCTCCGCTCGCGTCGAGCGGTTCCGAGAACTCTTACCCGAGGTCCTCGAGAGCGTCGGCACGCTCGACTACTGAGCCGAGGACGGCTCAGCCGTCCTGATCGCCGGACTCGGTGGCGCCTTTCTCGGTGCTCTCGCCCGCCCTTCGAAGGCTCGCCTCGCGAGCCTCGACCGTGTCACCCTCGACCCCGTGATCGACGCCGACCTCGGCGGCCAGGTTGCGGGCTTCATCGGATTCCCGGACATCAACCTCGTTGCTGATCCAACCGCCGCCCATCGCTCGGTAGAGACCGATCGTGTTCCGCGCGAGATCCGCCTGGGTCTGCGCCTTGGCATCTTGCGCGAGCAGCAGCGCTCGCTGTGACTCGAGGACGCGCAGGTAGTCGGCGACTCCGTTGTCGTAGAGCTGAGCCACGAGCTCGATCGACCGAAGGGCCTGCGCTTCCGCGGTCTGGAGAAATCCGAGGCGACGACTCTGGAAGTGGTGGGACGCGAGCGCGTTCTCAACGTCCTCCATCGCGCGAAGCACAGTTTGCTCGTAGCGCACATGTGCCTCCTCGGCACGAGCGTCCTCGACGCAGATCAGCTCGCGTACCCGGCCGCCGTGAAGGAGGTTCCACCGGATATTCGGCCCGACCGTGAAGGCCTGCGACTCGGGGTCGATCCAGGTGCTGGCATCGTCTGACTCGAAGGTGAAGGACCCGAACAGAGTCAACCGTGGGTAGAGGTCGGCCTCCCGAACTCCGATCCGCGCGGTCGCGGACGCCAGATCCCGCTCGGCCCGACGGATGTCCGGACGTTGCCGCAGGAGATCCGACGGGATCCCGATCGTGATCGTCGCAGCGGGCATCGGAATCGCGCGACGCTCGCTCAGGATTGACTCAAGCTCTCCAGGCTGGACACCCACGAGAACGCAGAGCCGATTCTTCGCAACGACCAAGAGGCGCTTCACCCGCTCGGCTTCGGCCTCGGTCTGGGCGAGCGTCCCTTCGGCCTGAGTCACATCGAGTTCCTCGACGAGTCCCGCGTCGAACCGCGTGCTTACGGTTGCAACCGTCTGCTTCTGCAGTTCGACGTTCGCTTTGACGATCTCGACGCGCCTCTGGAGCGAGCGCAAGTCGACGTAGGTTCCAGCCACCTCGGCCTGAAGCACGACGAGGACATCCCGCAGGTCCTCGACCGTCGACTGCAGATCCGCGGACGAAGCCTCGACGGCGCGGCGCACTCGCCCCCAGAGGTCGAGTTCCCACTGCAGCTCAGCCCCGAAGGTGTAGAGGTCCCGGTCGTCAAACTGGAAACCGGTGACCTGCGAGTTCGTCGCATTCTCCGAAGTCCCGAAGCGGCGGTAGGACGCCACGGCATCGAGGTCGGGGAACAGTTCTCCGAAGGTGACGCCGTACTGCGCCATCGCTTCGTGGATGCGTTTCACCGCCGCACGGACGTCGTGATTCTGTTCTTCCGCACGCTCGACCAACGAGGTCAACACGGGGTCCGCAAAGGTCTTCCACCACGCCGCCTCCTTCTGCTGCGCGGCCTCGAGCCCATCCTTCACCGGCGAGTTCCACTGCGACGGAACCATGACTTCGGGGCGCGAGTAGTCGGGTCCCACCAGACATCCGCTGGTCAAGCATGCGAGCACGACAGCAGTGGCTGCCTTGATGAATGAGTTGAGCATCGATCCTCCGGCAGCGCAGTGGCACTGCTCCTACCTATTCGCGATTCGACGCTCCACGCACTCGAACTTGAGCCGTGAAGGGGCAGTGGACGCCTCAAGCGTGAGCCCCGCAGGCGACGACATCCAACACAGAGACGGAGGCTTGCGCTGGCAAAGATCGAAGAGCAATTCATGAGTCGAGGTCTCGACGACCCACCCATTCCGACCAACCAGAACCCCGAGTCGGGTTCTGCAACACCTGTCGAAGATCACGACGACTACGGTCGACTGTGGTCCTTCGGGTACGGCGCGATCACGGGCTTCGTCGAGCAGGCTCTCAATGCGGAGACGTACGCGGACTACCTGCGGGCCTGTCTCCCTCAGATCGCGCGACGCCACGCCGCCTCGATCGTCGTCGTGCGCTACGACGCACCGTCGACCCAGGGTGAAGAACGCATCCACGTCTCCGAACGCTGGCAGCGAAGCGATCGCAACGCCTACACCTGGGCCCCGGTGGTCGACGCGATCGGCTGGGAGGCGGAGAACGAGTCCCGGCCAGTCGGACGGGTCTTCCACCGCACCGACGAAGGCGTCGAGACCGTCGGCATCGGTATTCCATTCTTCGCAGCGGGCGGAGCCGTGGCCGGATTCCTCGCGATCGTCACCGAGACGGAGGGAGACCCAAGTCCGCAGTTCTTGCTCGGTCAACTGACCGGCACCGCGGCGCTGATCAACGCCGGCCTGCGACCAGCGGTCCAAGCCGCAACCGCGCGTGCGATTCCGGACGCCACGTCGGCCCTCGCACGGGCCTGCCGCCATCCAGACCTCCGGAGCTACGGTCACGCACTCTGCTCCGGACTGCGAGACCGCCTGGGATGTGAGCAGGTGGTCTTCGGAATCACTCACGGAGCGAGAGTCGAAGTTCTGGCCGTCTCTGGCATCGACGACATCGCCCAGAGGAGCTCGGCGCTCGATCGCATCGGAGAGGCCATGGGCGAGTGCCTCGACCTCGGAGCACCAGTGCTCATTCAGGAGTCGACCGAGAAGCCCGACTCAGGAGAAACCGACCTCGGAAGTCCAGCGATCCACAGGCGCTGGAGCGACGAATCGGATCTCGCGAATATCCTGACGCTACCGCTTCCCGGAGTGCGTGGGACAACCGCCATCCTCTCGTTTCTCCGTCAGCGGCGAGCCCAGTTCTCAGACCAGGAAGTCGAACAGCTCTCCGCGGCAACTGCGAGTGTCGGACACGCGGTGGACCTCCTGCGCGCCGCACGACGCTCGGTCCTGAGCCACCTCGGCGACTCCGTCCGTCAGCACGCGAGATCTCTCCGGGGGATTCGTGCTGCGAAGCAACTGAGCCTGTTCGCGGCCCTGCTGATCCTCTCCGGATGGTTCTGGTTCGGCACGACCCATCACTCGATCGTGCTCGACGGCCGAATCGAACCGGCCCAGAAGGTTCACATGACGGCCCCCTTCGAGGCTCGATTGTCCGAGACCTTCGGTGCGCCAGGAGACTTCGTCGAGCAGGGCCAGATTCTCTGCCGGTTCGAAAGCATGGACCTGCAACTCGAACTCGCCCAGCACGAGGCCGACGCCGAGACTTTCGCACTCGAGAGTCAACAGGCTCTGGCCTTCGGAGACGTTCAAAACGCGAACCTCGCCGAGGCACGCCAGCGAGTCGCCGAGGCCAAGGCCCGCACTCTCGAACAACGCATCGCCTCGGCCACGGTCGTCGCCCCGTTCTCGGGCACTCTGCTCCGCGGCGACCTGGAGCAGCGAATCGGTCAGACCTTCCCGCTCGGGGAACCACTCTTCGAGATCGCCCCGAGCGATCAGGCCTCCGAACTCAGGATCCAGGTGCCCGAGGAGCACGCTCTCGACCTTCGCGAAGGCGCAGAGATCCGATTCTCCAGCAATGCGCGGCCCGAAGAGGATCTCCGCTTCGTTGTCCGTTCGATCGCACCAGCGGCGGAAGTCGCGGACACGGTCAATTCGTTCACGGTCGTCGCGGTGCCGAGTTCGAACACCTCGATCGCCGAACTACGGGCCGGCATGGAGGGCCTCTGTGACGTTTCGCTCGGCGAGCGCGCAGTCTGGCGTTCGGCTCTCGATCCTCTGATCCGCTGGTCGAACCAGAACCTCTGGTGGTAACGAGGTACCGAAGATGAATCCATCGTTCGGACAGTCTCCGACGCTGCGGGACCAACTCGGTCCGATGAAGGCGTCGCTGCGAGGCGACCTCGATGTGTCTCGAGTCCTATTCCAAGGGGAGCCTCACTACGTCCTTCGGGATCGACTCACCGGCCGGGTACACCGGCTCGACCTCGTCGGCTACCGAATCGCATGCGCGATGCGAGGACAGGCCGACCTCGCGACGCTGAGTGTCGAGCTCACTTCCGCAAAGGTCGCCGAGGATGCCGACGAAATCTTCGAGATCGCCCGCGACCTGCACCGCGCAGGTCTCGTCACGCTGCCGATCGATGACGGCGCGGAGCGCTACGCCAGATCCCAGAAGGTTCGCAATCAGAAGCGGCAGAAGCGCTTCACGGACTTCCTCTTTCTTCAGATCCCTTTGTTCTCGCCGGACCGGTTCCTCGACCGGACGGTGCGACACGCCCGTGGGCTGTTCACGAAGACTGCTCTGGCGACCTGGACACTGCTGACACTCGCAGCGATCGGTCTGGTCGTCACGCGGTTCGACGACTTCACGGCGCCGCTGCTAGACCTCGTCGCGCTGGAGAATCTGCCCTGGCTTCTCGTCGCACTCGTCGGACTGAAAGTCATCCACGAGTTCGGGCACGCCTACTGCTGCAAGGCGTTCGGCGGATCGGTTCCCGAGATGGGCGTCGTACTCTTCGTCGGAGCCCCTCTGGCCTACTGCGACGCCACCTCGAGTTGGTCCTTTCGCAGTCGGAGCCGCCGAATCGCAGTCGGCCTAGCCGGCATGTACTTCGAATCGTTCATCGCGATTCTGGCGACCTTCGTCTGGGCGATGACCGATCCCGGGCCGGTGAACACCATCAGCCACCAGGTGATCTTCCTCGCCTCGGTCACGACGCTGTTCTTCAACCTGAACCCGCTCATCCGCTTCGACGGCTACCACATCCTGGCGGACATCGTCGAGATCCCGAATCTCAAGGCCCGCTCGATCGACGAGCTCCGTCGTTGGTTCGATCGGCGAATTCTTGGTCACCGCGGAGTCGAACCGACCGAGACGGGCGGCCGCCGAGCGTTCCTGTTGTCCTTCGGTGTCGCGTCGTCGGTCTACCGCATCACGCTGACTCTCAGCATCTGCTTCACGATCGCGACGACGCTGTTCTTCGTCGGAACCGCGATGGCGGCGATCTACTTGGCCCGGACCCTCCTGCAGTTCTTGCGCGGAGCCTTCCGCCACCTCTGCCGAGCCGAGGACACGCGTCCCGTTCGAGCTCGAGCTCTCGTGGTCGCCATCCTGCTGTTCGTCGGCCTACCGCTGGTGACGGCTCTGGTTCCGGTCCGCTGGCCGCAGGTCGCGCGCGGAGTGATCGCGTTCGAGAACGAAGCTCTCGTTCGGGCCGAGGTCGGAGGGGAACTCCTCGGCATCCTTGCTCACCGAAACGCTCCCGTGACCCGAGGTCAGATTCTGGCGGACCTCTCGGACGACGGCCTTCTCCTGGCTCGCGACGAAGCCGTTGCCGAGCTCGAACTCGCACGTATGGAACTCGAAGCCGCCCAACGCGTCGAGCTCGCCGAAGGTGAGCGGCTCGCTGTCCGTGTCCGACTCTGGGAGGAGAGACTCGCGGAACGCGAACGCGACCTCGAGCGCCTCCGCCCGGCCGCGCCGATGGACGGCCTCGTCGTGTCGGCCCGATCGAGCGACGAACACGGTGTGAGGACCGAACCCGGAGATCCGATCGCAGAGATCGTCAGCGGCCAGCTTCGCATCGAAGTGGCGCTGAACGAGGAGTCCCTGGCGGACGTCGTTCCGACCGCCGGCGATCACCTTTCCGTCCGTTGTACGCAAGACCCGACACGCACCTTCGAGGCCACCGTACTCACTGTGCGCCCCGCTGCGTCCAGAGTCGTCCTGCACGAAGCTCTGACGAGCCTCGGAGGCGGAGACTTCGTCGTCGATCCGGAGACGATGCAAACGCAGGCTCCGGTGTTCGAGGTCGTCCTCGAGGTCCCAGAGGCCATGCAAGCGGAACTGTCGAAGGGCGCGACGGTCGCCGTACGATTCCGCGGCACTCCGGCCACGCTGTACGAGCACGCGCGCCGCAGAACCCTGCGCTTCCTGAAGGAAGTCCAGAAGCTCTGATCGGACGCTGAACCAGCCGTAGGATCGCCTCAAGCGCGCCCCCAAACCCACCCGATCCACTGACTGGTATGGGCTGCCAACGCAGCCCAACGGAGTCGGTGTATGAGTGAACACACGCAAGATTCGTCGGAGAACGGATCCGGCCACGGGGAAGGTCCAAACAACCGGAACGACGGCAAGGATCCGAACGGTCCGAATCCGACTCCTCGCAAGAAGCGGGTCGAACCGCTCGAGCCCAGGATCCTGATGAGTGGAACCTGGGTCGACCCCGAAACCGACCTCGTGATCCCGGGAGCGACTGGTGGGTCCGATCGTTTCGAAGGCGACGGCACCGACGACACCGCCGACGGACTCGGTGGTGACGACACTCTGCTCGGCGGTGCCGGCGACGACATCCTGTCGGGCGGCGAAGGGGACGACCTCCTCCAGGGTGGGGAGGACGATGACACTCTCGAGGGTGACGCAGGCGAGGACACGCTGGAGGGCGACGGCGGTGAAGACACGCTCCGCGGCGGGGACAACGACGACGTCCTGCGAGGCGGCGACGATGCCGACGAACTCCACGGCGGTGAAGGTGCCGACGAACTCTATGGCGACGCCGGAGCTGACACGCTGTACGGCGACTCGGGGAACGACATCCTCGAAGGCCTGATCGGCGACGACCTGCTTGTCGGCGGTCTCGGCGACGACATCCTTCGCGGCGGAGCCGACTTCGACACAGCGGACTACTCGTCTGCAACGGGCCCGGTCACGATTGACCTGACGATCACAACCGCTCAGGACACCGGTTCGGCAGGAACCGACACCCTGGAAGACATCGAGCGCGTCATCGGAACTGCGTTCGACGACATCTTCGCTTTCACCGCCCCCGCCGACGGCACGACCTACACCATCGAAGGCGGCGCGGGCTACAACACGGTCGACCTCTCGGAGTTCGACAGTTCGGCGATCAACGTGGACACGGACTCCACCACGATCTCAATCGATCTCGAGGGCGGCGGATCGTTCACGATCGACTACACCGACGTCCGACGCATCGTGACCGCGGACTTTCCGGACGGGTCTGCGCCCTCGACGCAGACTCCGGTCGTCTCGTTCGACGTCGAGGAGAGTGGCCAGATCACACTGGTCCCAATGGTGTTCGGCGGCGGATCCGACGAGCCCAGCTACGACTGGCAGGTCATCAAGGGTTCCGGGATCTCGATCGACGATTCGAGTGCGACGGAGCCGACGCTGAGTTTCGACGAGCGATTCGTCAACGAGGAGGCCACCGTCCGACTCACCCTGACGAGCCCCGAGGGTTCGACGGCGCAGGACATCGACCTGCTCATCCAGGCCGACAACGACGGCGTCTCGATCGACGCGATGAATGTCGTCGGCAACGAGAACGAACTCATCACACTCTCCGCAACCCTCGAGGATCCGGAGGGAACGACCTTCATCTACTCCTGGGAGCAAGTCGACAACGGCGCGCCGAGCGTCGCGCTGAACGGCATCTTCACCGAGAGCCCGTCGTTCACCGCTCCGGAGCTCCTGACCACCACGGTGTTCCAGTTCCGGATCACAGCGTCGGACGGACTGACCGAAACCTCTCATGACGTCCTCGTCACGGTCAATGCAGCGAACGACCCGAACACCGCCGACGCGGGCGCAGACCGGACGGTCCAGGAGGGAGCCCGCGGAGGCACGGAGAACGCCGAAACCCTCACTCCGACCGTGGTCACGCTCCAGGGTTCTGGCACGGATCCGGAGAATCAGATCCTCAGCTACACCTGGAATCAGATCAGCGGCCCGGACGTCGCCCTTTCGGACGAGAACACTCAGAACCCGACCTTCTCGTCGCCTCAGGGAACAGACGACCTGACTCTGGTCTTCGAGGTCGAAGCTTCCGACGGCGTCAATTCGTCGACCGATCAGGTCACAATCTTCATCCAGGCCGCGGACGACGCACCGCTGATCGAAGCGATCTCGGTCGCCGAGAACACCACCGAGGAGGTCACCCCGATGAACCTCTCGGTGACCGCCTCGGACCCTGAGGGAGGCTCACTGACCTACACCTGGACCCAGATCGGCGGCCCGGCGGGCACGATCGCGGATCCTTCCTCGCCAACGACGACCTTCACTTCCCAGGACCACCTGGTGAACACCTGGGTCGAGCTGGAACTGACCGTCTCGGACGGCGTCGAGACGTCCACCCGCACGTTCCCGATCCTCGTCAACGCGGACAACGACGCACCGACGGTCGACCTCGGCCAGGATCGCGACGTTCAGCCTGGCGGAGTCGTGGGTCTGTTCGCGGACTCGACTGATCCGGAAGGTCGACCACTCGCCTACTTCTGGGACCAGATTGGAGGGCCCGTCGTCCAGTTCGTCGACGACGGAACAGCGAGCCCGCAGTTCCAAGCACCGAATGTCGCAGAGCCAACCGTCCTGACCTTTCAGGTTCAGGCCTTCGACGGCGAGAACACTTCGGTGGACACGGTTCGGATCACGATCGATCCGACGAGCACGAACGAAGACAGCGTCCCGGCAGAGATCTCACAGCCGATCGACCCGCCGCCACCGACCGAGCCGTACTCCGGACCTTCGGTCGAGCTCGGCGAGAATCGAGATGTCCAACCCGAAGGACTCGTCGGTCTGTTCGCCGACGCATCGGACCCAGACAACGACCCACTTACCTACGAGTGGGAACAACTCTCGGGCCCGAACGTGCAGTTCTTCGAGGGAGAGTCCGCGGCGCCGCAGTTCGAGGCTCCGTCGGTGACAGAGCCCACCGTCCTGACCTTCCAAGTCACGGTCTCTGATGGCGAGAACACCGCGACGGACACGATCACGATCACCGTCGATCCTGCGAGCCCAAACGAAGACAACATACCTCCGGAGGTGACGACACCATTCGATCCGGGGAATGTCGACCCGGTCGCATCGAATGACGGAGCGACGAACGTGTCGGTCGGGCCGTGGACGATCGAAGTCCCCCGCCGTGTCGACACGACCGAGGACACCCCGACGACGGTCTCGGCGATCCTCACCGGCGGAACCGGCGACCCGACGCCACCGACCTTCACCTGGACGCAGCTCGAGGGAACCCCGGTCGTTCTCAGTGGAGAGGATACCGAGAACCTGTCGTTCCAGGCTCCGGAACTCGTCGACTCCGAGATCCTGATCTTCAATCTCGAGATCAACAACGATGGTGAGACGACCAACGAGCGGGTCTTCGTCGTCGTCGACGCGGACAACGACGCTCCGATCCCGGACGCGGGCCCGAACCAGACTGTGACTGAGGACGCGGTGGTCACCCTCGGCGCTCAGACCACGGAGATCGAAGGCCAACTCGTCACGCAGGGTTGGACCCAGGTCAGCGGCCCACCGGTCATATGGCTCTCCGACACGCAGGACCCCAACGCTCAGTTTCGCCCTGCCAACACCCATGAGGACCACACAGTCGTCTTGCGATGGGTGACCGATGACGGAACGACGGAATCATCAAGCGAAGTGACGATCTTCGTCGTCGCTGACGAGGACCCGCCCACGGTTGATGCTGGCCCGGACGCCACGATCAACGAGAACTCCACGTTCGTCTTCAATCCAACGGCGACCGACCCGGAGAACGACGAACCACTCTCGTACACCTGGGAGCAGATCGGTGGCGACCCCGTCACCCTGCTCAACGCGGACTCGCCGAACGCGAGCTTCGAGGCCACCGAGGGGCTGACCGACGGAACCGCAACCTTCCGCGTGTCCGTGACCGACGGCGAATTCACCGTCACGGACGAGATCACGATCACGATCCAACGCGACGACGATGGCCCCACCGTGTCCGCCGGCAACGACCTGACGGTCAACGAAGAAGACCCGGTCGTACTGACCGCGATCGCCAACGACCCCGAGGGAGTCGACCTCACCTACAGCTGGACCCAGCTGAACGGCCCGACCGTCACTCTCAACAACGACGACACGGCGATCGCGGACTTCACCGCTCCGAACTTCGTCACGAACACCTACCTCACCTTCCAGGTCGAGGTGTCAGACGGTGTCACTACATCGACGGATACGGTCTTGGTCCTCGTCGTTGCCGACAACGACGCTCCTGCGATCGATGCGGGACCGAACCAGACCGTCACCGAACTCGACCCTGTGACCCTGAGCGGGACCGCGTTCGAGCCCGAAGGCCAGGACATGCGGCACCGCTGGATCCAGATCGACAACGGTGCACCGACGGTGACTCTCGCGAGTTCGAACACTCTGAACCCGACCTTCGAGGCCCCGAACGTTCTGAGTTCGGAGACGCTGATCTTCCAGCTGACGTCGACCGATGGAGCGAACACGGTGCTCGACACGGTGACGATCACGGTGACCGGAGACGACGATGCTGCGGTAGCCGAGGACGGCACCGATACGGGCACCGAGGACACGGCACTCCCGATCACACTGTCGGCGGAAGACGTCGACTTTGGAGGAACGGTCGATCAGTGGCGCGTCGTCACGCTCCCAACCGACGGCGTTCTGAAGGCGGACGGAGTCGCGGTCTCGGCGGACGACGTCGTGTCGAGCACCGCCGTGCTGACCTTCGAGCCGACGCCTGACTGGGCCGGAACGACGAGCTTCGACTTCCGCGCGATCGACGACGGCGGTAACGAATCGAACTTGGCGACGCAGACCCTCGAGATCGCCGCGGTCGCGGACGACGCCTCGATCACGGTCGCAGGCGGCACGACGAACGAGGACACATCGCTCCCGATTCCGTTCTCTGCGAGTCCAGATGATGCTGATGGTTCGGAGACGATCACTGCGATCCGGATCTCGAGCGCCCCGATCGGTTCGACAATCACGGACGGATCGAACTCCGTGGAGTTCACTGGTTCTCCGATCACGATCACCGGATGGGACCTGAACGATCTCGAGTTCGAGCCGCCCGAGCACGCCTCAGGTGACATGAGCGTCGAGTTCGAGGTCGACACGACCGAATCGTCGAACGGCGATTCGACCACAACCTCGAGCAGCATCGACATCGAGGTGCTCGGAGTCACGGATGCCCCCGTTGCACCAGGAAGCTCGTTGACCACGAACGAGGACTCCCCGGTCATCGTCGGGTTGGGCGGAGTCTTCGTCGATGTCGATGGCTCGGAGACTCAAACACTGACGCTCAGCGACCTACCCGACGGCACGACGCTGAGCGATGGATCCAACAGCTGGACCTCGACAGGAACCGCGGACGTGATCGACGTCGCGGGCTGGGATCTAGCCAACCTGACGCTCGACCCTCCGACGCACGACGACACGGACTTCACGATCAGCTGGACCGCGACGTCGCTCGACGCGGATTCCACCGATCCCGCCGAGAGTGCAAGCGGGACGATTGCGATTACCGTCGACGCCGTCGCGGATCGCCCGAACCTGAGTGTGACCAACGCCTCGACCGACGAGGACATCACGGTCTCCCTCGACGTCACGACTTCCCTCGAGGACACCGACGGATCCGAGACCCTGACTCTGACGGTGACTGGCATCCCTGAGGGAGTGCGGATCTTCGACGGCTCCGATCCCGTGAACGAGTTCACTGGCAGCGCGGGCAACTCGACGGTCGACATCTCCGCCTGGGACCTGTCGTCGCTCCAGCTGACTCCGGCCGAGCACGACGACACGGACTTCTCGCTGACCTTCACGTCGACGGCAACCGAGGCAGAGAACGGCGACACCCGGGCCAGAACTCGAACCCTGAACGTCACGGTCGACCCTCTGCCGGACGCTCCGACGCTCTCGGATCAGGCCGTGAGCACAGACGAGGACGTCGAGGTGGCGATCCCTCTCGACCCGGCTCTGGTCGACACCGACGGCTCGGAGACCTTGACGGTCTTCATCGATCACGTACCCGCGGGCACCGTGCTCTCGGATGGCGTGAACTCGCACACGACGACCACCGCCGACGAGACGGTCGACATCTCCGGCTGGAGCTACGGCGACTTGACCTTCACGCCCCCGGCCCACGTCGACGGCGTGATCTCGATGGATGTGCGCGCGGTCTCGACCGAGGTCGATGGCGGTGCATCCCTCACGACCACCGGCTCCCTCGACGTGACGGTCGGCGGCATCCCGGACGCCCCGACCATCGAAAACTCGATCGACGGAACGGAAGACACCCCCTTCGACCTGTCGGACATCGTGTCCTGGCCGGATACGGATGGCTCGGAGACCTACACGGTCATCCTTTCGAGTCTTCCGATCGGCAGCCGGATCACGGACGGTGGCAGCAACGACGTGACGACCGTCGACGGGTCCGCACTCGACATCTCGAGCTGGGATCTCGACAACGTCACGATCACTCCGCCGACGAACGTCCACTACGACGGCAGCACGACCTTCCACGTCCAGGCCTATGCGTCGGAGAACTCGCTGCAATCCGCCGTCGTCGACCAAGACGTCGCCCTCAACATCGAGGCGGTCGCCGATCAGCCAACGCTGACCAAGACCGACGGCTCGGATCTCGAGGACACCCAGATCTCGTTCACGATCGACTCGGCCCTGACCGACGACGACGGGTCGGAGACGTTGACCGTCGAGGTCCTCGGAGTCCCGATCGGTGCCACACTCCGTGACGGTGGTGGCAACGAGTTCACCGCGACGATTGGAACGACTTCGGTCGACGTCACGTCTTGGGATCACGACAACCTGTCGATCCAGCCGCCGGAGCATTCCGGCGACGACTTCAATCTGACGGTCCGAGCCACCGCCGAGGAAGGCTCGAACTCCGACACCAGCACGAACGAGGTCACCGTCGCGATCACGGTCACGGCCGTCGCGGACCTTCCGGTCCCGGTCGCGAACGACGTGTCGGTCGACGAGGACACGTTCGTCGATCTCGACCTCGATCCAGGCCTGGTCGATACCGATGGTTCGGAATCCGCCGTCATGGAACTTCGCGGCCTGCCGATCGGAACGACGATCCAGGACGACGACGGTCGGACGTTCACCGCAACCCTCGGAACGACCACCCTCGACATCAGCGATTGGGATCTCGGCTCGATCCGACTCCGCGCCCCGACCCACAGCGACGTCGACTTCACGGCGACCTTCGCGGTTCGCAGCGAGGAGGCAGAGAACTCGGATCAGAGCTCCGAGGTCACGGACACCTTCGACGTGACAGTCACGGCTGTCGCCGACACGCCAAACCTGAGCGCGTCGAACGTCGCTGGCACCGAGGACACGACGATCCCACTGATCTTGACGAGCTCACTCGTCGACACCGACGGAACCGAGACGCTGACGCTCACCGCTTCGGGCATTCCCGACGGAGCCGTCTTGAGCGACGGGGTGAACTCTTTCACAGCCGGCGGCGGCAACGGCAACGAGGTCGACATCGAGTCGTGGGATCTCGCGGCACTCGATATCACCCCACCGACGCACGACGGATCGAACATCTCCCTGACCTTCACGGCTGTGTCCACGGAGGCCAACGGAGGAGACACCGCAACCGACGCGACCACGATCACGGTCTCGGTGGCCGACTCGGCCGACGCTCCGAGCCTCGCGGTCACCTCGACGGCCTCTGGTGCTGAGGACACCCCGATCCCGCTCGTGATCTCGACCCAGGAGCTGGTCGACCAGGACGGGTCGGAGTCGCTGACGCTGTTCGTCGACAGTCTCCCGGTCGGATCGACGGTCACCGATGGCGTGAACTCGTTCACCGCGACCGGTGGCAACACGACGGCGAATATCAGTGGCTGGGATCTGGAATCCCTGACCTTCCAATCGACGCTGCACAGCGATAACGATCCGGTCCTGACGGTTCGGGCCCGGGCCACCGAGGCCGAGAACGGCGACTTCGAAGAGACGACGGCCACGATCACCGTCACGGTGACACCGGTCACGGACGCGTTGACGATCACCGCCTCGTCACAGATCGGTGCGGAGGACGCGGCGATCGATGTTCCGATCAGCGTCGACCTGATCGACCAGGACGGCAGTGAGTCGATCACGTCGATTCTGATCTCCGACATCCCCGACGGTGCGGTGCTGAGCGACGGAACCGGAAACACCTTCACTGCCAGCAGTGGGAACGGGTTTGAAGTCGACGTTCTCGGCTGGGACCTGGACGAACTCACGGTCACCCCTCCCGCCGACGACGACGCGGACTTCACCCTCCACATCACCGGCGAGTCGACTGAGTCGGACGGCGGCGCGACCAGGACGACCGAAGCAGATCTGGCCGTCACAGTCACCGCCGTCGCGGACGACCCGACCATCGGCACGACTGCCGGTGCCGGCCTCGAAGAGGCCGCGATCTCCTTCCAGATCGACCCGCAACTGACGGATACCGATGGCTCCGAAGTCCTGACGGTTGAAATCCGCGACATCCCAGTCGGAGCGACGATCACGGACGGGCTCGGCGGTCACAGCTTCACCGCGACCGCCGGGAACACCTCGGTCGAGGTCTCGGACTGGACTCTTACGACTCTCGATCTGACCCCGCCACTGCACGTCGGCGACGACGTGAACCTGACGATCCGAGCCACGAGCACGGAGACGAACGGCGGCGACACTGCGATCGTCGACGAGAACCTGGTGCTCGAAGTCACACCTGTCGTCGACACGCCGACCCTCACACAGGCCGGCGATGTCCAGGGTGACGAGGATGCCTGGATCGACCTCGACCTCGACGCGAGTCTGGTCGATCAGGACGGCTCGGAAACACTTCGGATGGAGTTACAGCTTCTTCCTGAGGGCGCCGAACTCCGCGATGGCGATTCGAACACGGCGACGGTCGGGGCGACCGGCACGGTCGACATCTCCGGCTGGGACCTCTCCACGCTGGAACTCCGCGCCCCAGAGCACAGCGACGACGACTTCACCGGCCGACTCGCGATCCAATCGACCGAGACGGAGACTGGGGCGCAATCGCCGATCGTCACCGCGGACTTCAACGTCACAGTCGACGCCGTCGCCGACGCCCCGAACCTCTCAGCGCCAGACGTCAGCGGAGACGAGGACACGGCGATCGCCATCCCCATCACGACTTCGCTCGTCGACCCGGACAACGAAACCCTGACCCTCCAGATCCAGGGCGTTCCGGTCGGCGCCACGATCACCGACGGCACCGGCAACACCTTCACCGCATCCGTCGGGACGACGACAATCGAAGTGACCTCGTGGGAGCTCAACGACCTCGAGATCACTCCGCCAGCAGACAACGACGCAGACTTCGACCTCACGGTCGTCTCGACGAGTACCGAGGCGAACGGCGGTGACACCGCCTCGACGACGGAGACGCTCTCGGTCACGGTCGACGCGGTGGCAGACGACCCGAGCATCGTCGTCACCGCCCCGGCCGGAACCGCCGAAGACGTCCCCTTCGAGTTCCAACTCGACGCTCTACTCGGCGAGACCGATGGTTCCGAAGTCCTGACCCTGACCGCCGAAGGGCTGCCGATCGGCGCCACGATTCGGGATGGCGTGAACACCTTCACGGCGTGGCTCGGGAACACCGACGTCGAGATCAGCTCCTGGGACTGGGACAACCTGTCGATCGTCCCACCGTCCAACTCAGGGGACGACTTTACGATCGACCTCCGAGCAGTCGCGACCGAGACCGAGAATGGCGACACCGCGGAGTTCGTCCACACCCTGGATGTCGACGTCTACGCGACGGCTGACACCCCCTTCGTCGACGGCCAGGACGTGACCGGTGACGAAGACTCGGCGATCGCGCTGAATATCGACGCCTACCTGACGGACACCGACGGATCCGAGTCGCTCCAGGTCTTGATCTCCGGGATCCCATCCGGCGCCACTCTCTCGGATGGGGTGAACTCGGTGACCGCCTCGAGCGACAACACCGAGGTTGACGTCACGACCTGGTCGCTCGGAGACGTCACGCTGACGCCGCCGACCCACGACGGGGATCCGATCCCACTGACTATCACCGCGATCTCCACGGAGAACGAAGCGGCTCCAGGGAACCTGCCTGACGGCGACCCCGACACGGCAGAGCCGTCGATGTCGTTCACGGTGACCGTCACTCCGCGCCCGGACACCCCAATCCTGACCGTTGACGACGTCACGGTCGACGAAGACGGCACGGCCGCGTTGGACGTCGACTTCCAACCGGTCGACACCGACGGATCAGAGTCTCACACGCTGACCGTCAACGGCCTCCCGGCCGGGACGACACTCCAGGGAGCCATCGGCCAGACCTTCGTCTCCACCGGCCCGAGCGAGGTTCTCGACGTCACCGGTTGGGATTTGGACCAGCTCCGAATCACTCCGCCGACGGATGGCGATCAGGACTTCACGATCTCCTTCACCGCGACGGCCACGGAGGACTCGACCGGCGAAGCGATCCAGACCACCGAGGACCTGACTGTCACCGTCGATCCGGAGACCGACACGACGAACCTGTCGGTCGGAGATGGCTCGGGTGGCGAGGACACGGACATCCCGTTCTCGATCACTTCGTCGCTCAACGACACCGATGGCTCAGAAACACTTCTGGTCGAGGCTACGGTCCCAGCCGGAGTGACCCTCAGCGATGGAGTGAATTCGGCCGTCTCAGACGGGACGACTCCGATCGATCTCAGCGGTTGGGATCGGAGTTCGCTGACCGCGACTCCAGTCCTGCACGACGACCAGGACTTCCAGATTCAGGTCCGGTCCTGGTCAGTCGAATCCGATGGGGGCGCCGCCAGCACGGCTCAGACCGCGACGGTGAACATCACCGTCTCCGGCGACGCAGACTTTGTGAATCTCGCAGTGACCGGCGCGAGCGGCGACGAAGACACCACGATCCCACTGAGCGTGACGACCAGCCTGGTCGACGACGACGGCTCGGAGACCTTCACGATCGAGGTTCAAGACATCCCGGTCGGCTCGGTCCTGGAAGCAGGCGACGGGCAGTCCTTCACGGCGACCCTCGGCTCGACCACCGCGGACGTCACCGGCTGGGACCTGACCCAACTGCGGATCACGCCGCCGGAACACGACGCCACGGACTTCGGCCTGACCTTCGTCGTTGAGACGACCGAAGCGGAGAACGGCGACACACAGATCACTCAGCTCGGCTTGCCGGTCACCGTGAATGCGGTCGCCGACGAGCCCTACCTCGTGCGCGTCGATCCGATCCAGGGCAACGAGGACGAGCCGATCATGTTCTGGGTGAACGCATTGCCGATCGACAACGACGGCTCGGAGACCGTGACACTGGTCGCTGAAGGGCTGCCGGTGGGCTCGACCTTGCGATCGGGAACCGAGGCGTTCACGGCGACTCTCGGGAACACGTCGGTCGACGTGACCGATTGGAACTGGTCGACCATGACCGTGACACCGCCCGCCGACTCGGACCAGGACTTCACCTTCCAGTTCCGAGGTACATCAACCGAGGTCGAGAACGGCGACACCAGCGAGTTCGTCCTGCAGACCCCGGTCGCGGTTTCCGGCGTCGCCGATGCTCCGACGCTCGACGTGACCGACGGGAGCGGCAATGAGGACACAGCAATCCCGGTCTCGATCACCAGCTCGCTGGTCGACACCGACGGCTCCGAGTCGCTCACGGTGGTCCTGAGTGCCATCCTCGAGGGAACGACGATCGAGTCCGGAGGAAACAGCTTCACGGCGACGGACGTGCTTCAGAGCGTCGACGTCACCGGTTGGGATCTCGATTCGCTCGAGGTCACGCCGCCGGAGAACTTCACCGGCCAACTCCCGATCCTGGTCACGAGCACGGCCACAGAGGCCGAAGGCGACACCGAGACGACGACCGACACGCTCTACGTCGCAGTGCAGACAGTCGCAGACGCCCCGACCCTCTCTGGCTCGATCGCGAACGGAGACGAGGACTCCCCGCACCGACTGACGATCGGCGCGGAGTTGGTCGATCCGACCGTGACGGAGGCCCTCACCCTCGAGCTCTCAGGCCTCCCGATCGGCACAACCGTGACGGACGGTTCGAACACGATCACGGTCGCGAGCGGCGGGCAGGTCATCGACATCACCGGATTCGATCGGAGCACGCTCGACGTGATCCCGCCGGAGCACTCCGACACGGTGTTCACGTTCCGGGTCACAGCGACCGCGACCGATTCCGACAACGGATCGACCGCGACGTCCGAGCTCGACATCGACCTTGATCCGGTCGCCGTCGCAGACGCTCCGACGATCCTGATCTCTCCGAGCCGAACTGGTCCGGAGGACATGCCGAACTTCTTCTGGGTCGACGTCGGCCAGCCGGACTCCGATGGCTCGGAGACCCTCGCGGTTCACCTCTTGGACCTACCGGTTGGCTCGATCCTCAGCGACGGAGTCGAGACCCATCAGGTCACGACGGCGGGCGAAGTCCTCGAGATCTCCGACTGGAATCGCCTCAGCCTGACGCTGCAGATGCCGCAGGACTTCAGTGGCGAGGTTCCACTCCGCGTCCTCGCGACGTCGACCGAGGCAGAAGGCGGATCGACCGCATCGACGACCGAGTCGTTCTCGCTGCTCTACACGCCGGTCGCCGACGCGCCGGACCTGGCCGTCGGGCCGGCAGCCGGCGACGAGGACACTGCGATCCCACTCGACCTGAGCACCTCGCTCACGGACACCGACGGATCCGAGACACTGTCGCTCCGCCTCGAGGGAATCCCTCTCGGCTCGACGATCTCCGACGGCACGACGACTGTGGTCGCCAGTGTCGACGATGCGACCATCTCACTCGATGGGTTCGACCTGCCGTCGCTGACGCTGACACCGCCTGCGGAAGCAGGTGATGACATCACGATCGACGTCGTTGCGACCTCGACGGAGATGGCGAACGGCGACACGACCGAGAACCGCCTGTCCCTGACCATCGATGTCCGGCCGATCGCCGACAGCGTGCGCGGGCTGACCATCGAGCCTGATCTCGCTCGAGACATCGATAACGAGCCTTGGGTCCCAATGGAGATCCCGCTCTCACTCGAGACTATGGACTCCGACGGCTCCGAGATCGTCACGATTCGGATCGAGGGTCTACCCGACGGGTCGATATTCAGCGTTGGCGAACTCGATGAGGACGGAGTCCTCAATCTGACTCGTGCGCAGTTCGAGTCGCTGACAGTCGGCTTGCCTCCGGGCGATGACGTCACGGTGATCGCCACGGTGCGCGTGCAGGACGGCGATTCGGTCGCGGAGATCGAGCAGACTTTCATCTTCGGAACGCTGGGTTTCCACCCGCTTCTCGATCCCGAGCACTATCCCGAACGGGACAGCGGCGAGTTCGCCAAGCCACGCGAGCATTCGGTCGGCTACGACCGGGATGCCCGAGAACTCACCGCAGACGAGAGCGATTCGGCCCTCGACAAGAACGACGAAGCGCGGATCGGAGCGACCAACGTCGAGTTCCGGAAGACCGAGACATTCGAAGTCGAGGCCGCGACCTATGAAGACTCGCGCTCTACACGCCAACTCGACGACGAGTCGACCGATTCGGTCGAAGAGGATCTGGAAGAGCCCACCGACCCGATTCCGCCAGCTGTCGAGCCGAGCGAGACCGAGAACTTCGCTCCGCAGTCGGCATCGCAGTCCACCGACGGCGAGGCCGAGACCAGCGACGAGTCCAACGAGAACGAGAGCCCGCCGGACGACGAGAAGTCCGGCCCGTTCACCCGCTTCCTGCGCTCGGTGCGCAGCCTGATCCAAGGGGGCGACCCGAACGGCGATAGCCGCTGACCGCCCCACCTAGCATTCCAAGAGAAGAAGACCAATCGAACCGGACGGAGAGACTCGATGAAACTGAACCCGACCCTTTGCCTCCTGGCCGCACTAGCCACACTGGGACCGAACGTCTCGGCCCAACAACCACAGACGCAGCGTCGCACTGCCGCGACGAGCTCGCTTCCTGGAATCGCCCTGCCCGAGCGCAACGTGCGGATCTCGACGCCGGTCGAAGGCGTGATCACGACGATTCACGTCGCAGAGGGCACCCGCGTAACGAAGGGTGAGGCTCTCGCTCAGCTCGACGACCGCGTCGCTCGCGCGGCGGTCGAAGCGGCCCGACTGGCAGCCGACCAGCGTGCCCAGATCGCGCACGCCAAGGCCGAGGTCGATCTCGCACGACAGAAGTTCGATCGCCTCGAGGCTGCCGGAGACGCGATCAACGCGCTGCAGCTGGCCGAAGCCCGGATTCGACTCGCGCAGGCTGACGCCTCACTCGCCTCGGCGCGCCAGGCACAGAGGCAGGGCGAGCTCAACCTGGCCCTCGAAGAAGCGCGCCTCGACCGCATGACGATCCGCGCCCCTTTCTCGGGACGCATCTCGAAGATCACGACCGAAGAGGGCGCCACGATGACGACGCAGCATGAGCTGCTGCATCTCGTGTCGTTGGAGACGCTCGTCACCGACGTCTACGCGCCCTTGTCGATGTTCGACCAACTCGAGGTCGGTGCGACCTACCGCCTGCAGGCCGGAGCCCCGATCAACCGACTCGTCGATGCGAAGCTGCTCTACATCGACCCGGTCCTGGAAGCCGCCTCCCAGCGTTGCCGCCTTCGCTTCCGGATCCAGAACCCGGAATCGACGATGCCGGCCGGCTTCACCGTCCGCCTGACGAACAACCTGCAACCGGTCACGACCAACCCGGCCCCATCGCGCGGCCGCTGATGCCCGCGCGCCGAGCCCTGCGGCAACGCGGGGCTCATCGAGTCCTCAGAGCTCCTCGGGAAGACCGTCCGGAATCTCGTCCCCGCGCACGAGGACGAGGATCGCCGAGTGCGGGACGACGAGGAACGTCTCGTCCTCAAAGCTGATCTCGATCGCGGCCTTGCGGAAGAACAACGCGAAGTCACCGAGATCGACCTGCATCGGCAGGTAGCGCGGCGCCGTCTCATTCGTCTTCCAAGGCTCACTGTCGTCTGACGGCGGAGGCAGAGGAAGCCCGGGCCCGAGTGCCACGACGGTTCCGCCGCGCACCTCTTCCTTCTCGACGACTCCAGGCGGAAGAAGGAGGCCGACCTTGGTCCGCTTCTCCTTGTCGTCGGGGCGGACCAACACGCGGTCGCCGACGACCAGTAGTTCCTTCGATCCCTTTTTCATTCAGCCCGTTCGTCGATCATGGTCGCGACACCGTGCGGCGCGTCACTTCTGCAAACCGAGCTTGTCGAGCTTGGGAGCGATGACGGCGCGGCAGTATCCGTTTGCGCGGTTGTTGCGGTAGAAGTCCTGATGATACTCCTCAGCCACGTAGAACTCGCTGGCTGCCACGATCTCGGTGACGATCGGATCGCTGAACTGTTCCTGGGCCGCTGCCATCGACGCTTCGGCGGCGACGCGCTGCGCGTCCGAGTGAACGAAGATTGCGGAACGGTACTGCGGCCCGATGTCAGCACCCTGGCGATTCAATGTCGTCGGATCGTGCGATTGCCAGAACCAACGCAGCAGTGAATAGAAGCTGATCTTCTCGGGGTCGTACCGCACCTGGACGACCTCCGCATGTCCGGTCGTCTTCGTGCAGATTTGCTGATACGTGGGGTTCGGAACATGTCCGCCCATGTAGCCAGACTCGACGGACTCGATCCCGTCGACCTGCTCGAGCACGGCTTCGATGCACCAGAAGCAGCCGGCGCCGAGGGTCACGATCGGGGTCTGGTCGGGGTCTTGGTTGGTGGCTTCGTTCATCGTGTTCGAGTCGGAGACGCCGTCCGTGACGACCTCCGATTCGGAGGTTTGTGACGTCGGAGCGCCGTTCCCAACCGTCTCAGATCCGCCGTTCTCGTTGGTCGTGCAGCCAGCGACAGCCAGAAGTGCGGAAAGAGCCAACGAGAGGCCGAGGCGGATCGGTTGGAGCGCGGAGGGTCCCATGATTCGGAATCGTTTCGGACAGGGCGGCATCGCGCCGATTACGGCTCGGAGGCGGATCGGTTCCGCACCCGGCACGTTCGACGGCCCGTTCCGAACCTCATTCGCCTGATTGTGACCCGCTCGATGCGGATTCCGAGAGGATTCGATGAAGCGCGGCGGAGACGGCCCAGTCGAACTCGGACGGGCGAGCCCAGGCGGGCGATCGATGCCCGACCCCCTCGAAGAGCGTCAGGTGTCGAGGTCCCGGCACAGCGTTGTAGATCTCGACTCCCCGCTCGACCGGAACGAGCCAATCCTCGACGCCATGGAGGACTTCGACCGGCCGTTCACCGATCTCGGTGACCAGATCCACCGGGTCGGGCCCGGGCGTGACGAGGAGCGGCGCTGCGAGGCCGACGAGTCCACCCATGCGAGCTGCGACGGTCTGCCATCGCGCGAACCCGGCTTCGACGACGACACCCTGGACCCGGTCCCGTTCCCGCGTCGCGTAGAGCGCCGCCGCCGAGCCGAGACTCCGGCCGTAGGCGATCACCCCAGACGGCGAATGCGCGAGCCCGAGGTCGACCGCCGCGAGCGTGTCTTCGAGAAAACCGTCCCGATCGATTCGTCCCTCGCTTCGGCCGTAGCCTCGCGCATCGAACAGAAACACGTCAAAGCCGAGCTCGCGCATCGGCTCGCAGAACTGCGTATGCCACGAGACGTTCCGGTTGTTTCCGTGGACGTAGACGATGGTGCCACGGGGCTCGTCCTCGGCCAGGAGCCAGCGGCCGTGCAGCAAGGGACCACCGGGCGCCCGGAACCAGAGATCCCTCGATCGCCCCCGGGTCTCACCGAGCTGGTCGTGGTCAAAATCATCCGGCCAGAAAAACGCCTGGTTCGCGCAGCCAGGAACGACCGCGAGCAGGAGCCCCAGAAGAGCTCGACAGAGACCGATTCGTCGCAGATTCACGGCTGCATCGTCGGTGGCAGCGCGCCTCTGGCCAAGTCCGACTCTCCGGGATTCCCGACCCGATCAGAACCAGGGCTTGGGTCCACAGGCCCCGGATGCCGATAGCCACTCGGGGGAAACCTCGGGGGAAAACAAGAGAGTCGAGCGGTCGGACGGGCGCTGAGAGGGCGTCCGTCCGACTGACTCATTCTCCGGATCAGCTCGACGGGAGCGGCCGGAACGCTGGCCTGAACGCGCTTGCTCGGGGGCCGCACAGCGGCACGATCGCGCCATGCGATTCGACGCGCGCCTCGCGATTCTCGCCTCGGCGATCGGTCTTACCGGCTGCGGGACCACACCGCCTACGCCGGCCGCCCCACCATCGGACCAAGCGCGACCCGAGGACCTCTCGCGCGAACTGCGCGAGAGAATGGCCGAACTGGCCCTCGACTGCGTCGATCGCGAGTATCCGAACAAGATCGGTCACGTCCTGCACTCGGATGACGACGTGGGGCCGCCGCGCAGCCTGACGCCCGCGTTCTTCGGGTGCTTTGACTGGCATAGCTCGGTTCACGGTCACTGGCTGCTGACCCGGCTCGCGCGTCTCTACCCCGACGCCGAGTTTGCCGCCCGAGCGCGCGACGTTCTGCGACGCCACCTGACCCAACCGAACATCGCAGTCGAGGTCGGCTACATGACGGCCGAAGGCCGGGCCAGCTGGGAACGTCCCTACGGTCTCGCCTGGCTCCTCCAACTGTCGGCGGAACTTCACGAGTGGGCAGAGACCGACGAGGACGCGGCACGCTGGGCACGCACCATCGAACCGCTCGAAGCAGCAGTTGCGAACAAGCTCGCGACCTGGCTGCCAAAACTCGACTACGCGATCCGTACCGGGGAGCACAGCCAGACCGCCTTCGCGTTCGGACTGATGCTCGACTGGGCTGACTCACGCGGCGAGCCGGAGTTCGCCGAACTCGTGCGCGAGCGATCGAGACTTCTCTACGGTACGGACACGGGATGGCCCCTACGCTTCGAACCGGGTGGGCAGGACTTCCTCTCCCCCGGTCTCGCGAGCGCCGACCTGATGCGGCGCGTCCTGGGACCACGTGAGTTCAGCGAATGGCTTCACCAGGCCTTGCCGGATATCCCGACCGGCAACGACACGACGTTCCTACCCGTCGCGAAGGTCAGCGACCGCAAGGACGGCAAACTCGCCCACCTCGACGGCCTGAACCTGTCCCGCGCTTGGATGCTCGACGGCATCCTCTCCGGGCTCACAGCGGACGATGCTCGACGGCCGGCGCTGAGCACCGCTGCCGCCGCGCACCGGCAGGCCGGTCTCGGTTCGCTGGAGACCAGCGAGTACGCCGGCAGCCACTGGCTCGGAAGCTTCGCGACCTACCTCGTCACCGGTCGCGGACTCTGAGCGCAGCCAAAGTCAGCGCCAGAGGAAGTAGGCGACTGTTCCGATCCCCGCGAGAACCAGCACCAGCTTCAGGCGCTTCTCGAGCCAAGCGAGGACCTTCGGTCCGAAGGCCTTGATCAGCCAGACCTCGATCATGAATCGCAAGGTCCGGCTCGAAGCGGCCGCGGCGAGAAAGATCCAGAAGTCCACCTGCTCGGACATCACACCTGCCGTAACGGCGAACAGCTTGAACGGCAGTGGCGTGAACCCGGCGACGAAGATCCAGAAGAAGGTGTGCTCGGCGAGCCTGCTGGAGACCGATTCGAACCCCTCCTGGTTGAACCCGGGTAGCTGGAACGCGAGCTCCTTGAGACCGCTCTCCCACAGTTCGGCCCCGAGCCAAAAGCCGAAGCACCCCCCGAGCACCGACGCGATCGAGCAGGAGATCCCGTAGAAGCGAATGCGCTCCCGACGTGCGAGGCACATCGGCACCAGCATGACCTCAGGCACGAGCGGCGAAACGCAGGCGTCGGCGAAGGTCAGCAGCATCAACAGCGGGAAGGCGACCTTGGTGTGCGCCATCCGCTGGAGCCAGCCGATCACGCCGGACCGTCGCTCCGCCTGGTCGCCTACTTCGATCTCCTCCGTCCCCACTTCCGGCGTCGCGACGTCTCCTTCCTCGACGCGGCCATCCGCGGCCGGTCGGACCTCCGACGAAACCCCGTCCCCGGACTCGATCGGATCGGTCGGGACGTCGGCATCGGCCAAGGAGGTCTTGCGTGAGAAATGAGGCACGGGCTACGGGCTCCGCAGCGGGGCGAAGAGTGTCGCCGCAGTCGCGGGAGATTCCCAGAATCTCACCGCATTCGGTCTCAGGAGCCGAACAACTGCGTCCAATGGGCTTGATGGTGGCCGAGGCCGGTGCGCCCAGCCGACCGCATCATGTTCTTGTGGTGACCGGGGCTGTACCACCAACCGCGGATCGCACCGCGCCCGGTACGCTGCCCGCGCGCGATATTCTCCGCACTTGCCGAGGTGCCGAAGTTCGCCGCGCGATCGGAGAACCGCCGCTTGCCCTCGACCGGTGACTCGTGCGCGAAGAATCCGATCTCCGCCATGTCCTTCGAATGATCGCGGCACGCATCGCAGAGTTTGGTGTCGATCCGGATCGCCGGCAGACCGAGAACGAGTCGAAGTTCGTTCAGGGCGAGCATCCCATCCAACTCTTCGTCATCGAGTTCCCCGCGAAGCTCGTCGTTGCCATCGAGCGCGGAACGATCGGAGCCACTCATCGGCACCGCGCGCAGACGGGCGTCCGCACGCAGTTGCAGCACCCGATCTCGGAGTCCCCGCACGCCTCCCGCCCGAAGAAGAGCATCACGCTCCGGATCGATCGGCTCGAGGTCGAGCACGGTCGCGTCGTCCTGAGCCTCGCGACTCCGGCGGCGAAAGTCTTCGAGCAGCTCCAGCGAGCCGAGTGCTGCTTCGATCTCCGCACTCTGCTCGACCAACTTCTCTTCCCCCTCGACGATCGCCTGCAGATCGAGCCACAGAATCGAACGCAGCTCATCCAGGCGCGGGTCGATCTCGGACTGGACGACCGTCTTGGTCAGATCGCCACTCCGGAGTCCCCGGATCTCGTCGCGCAGCTCGTCGATACGAGCCTGTGCCCGCCGATTGAGTCGAGAGCGAACGAGTCGGGTCGCGGTCGACTCGAAGGCCTTCTGATAGCTCCGCAACTCTTTCTCCAAGTCGCGCAGGCCCGAACCGAGCAGCCGCTCGACCGCCTCGGCCAGGGCTTCTCGCCCCTCGACTCCCCGCTCCATGAGGACATCACCGAGTTCCCGGCGCTCGGCGTCGGTGTCCGCGCGGCGAAACTGCCGGGCAAGGGTCGAGACCTTGGGCTGCGGTGCAGCCTCGACCGGATTCGGTGGCGACTCTTCCTGCGCGAGCAGGGACGGAGAGCTGAGGGTCGAGACGATGATGGCGAGCACAAGGCTCGTACGGAACGGCGCGAGGACGCGTCGGGTCACGGCGATCCGGCTGATCGGAGTCGGGGTCATGTGCGAGAAGACCTGGGCGGGCCGGCCCGCGCAGCGTAGCAGGATCCGCCGGAGATGCGCGACCGAGCGGGCCATGGGTCCCGTCCCTGGATCGGCCAGGGCGGGATTTCGCCCGACGCGGTGGCGTGAAGCGCCGACCTGAACGACGATTCCGCCCGTGAGTTCCGAGCCGACCCACGAAGCCGACAACGCCGCGACCCGCGAGTTCTGGAACCACAGCCACACGGCCGGTTCGAACGAAGGCAACTTCCTCAACCACCCCGTCGTCCAGAACTACCTGGCGCTCCGGTCCAGCGGCACCAACGCACAGCAGCTCGAGGTCGTCATCGCCGAGGTGAAGGCCCGCACAGCGCCCGGCGATCGGATCCTCTCCGTCGGCGTCGGCCCCGCATCCAAGGAGATCGCGATCGCCGGCTTGATCCCCGACCGGATCTTCGTCGGACTCGACCTCGCCGAGCAGGCGCTGCGAAAGGGTCGCGAAGCGGCCCGCGCAGCCGGGGTGACCAACCTCGAACTGATCCCCGGTGACTTCAACGCGCTCGATCTCGAGCCGAAGACCTACCGCGCGATCCTGGGGCTCGGGGCGATCCACCACGTGGAAGCACTCGAGGACTTCTGGGCAGCCTGCCGCTCGGCCCTGATCGAGGACGGCGTGGTCATGGCGCAGGAGTACATCGGACCGAACCGGTTCCAGTGGACCGACGCACAATTCGAGGCCGCCGATCGAGCGTTGCAGACCCTGCCCGACCGGTTCAAGCCGCACCACCAACGCGCCTACCGGATGGACCCCGATCGACTCGCGAAGGTCGACCCTTCCGAGGCCGTCCGCAGCGCCGACATCCTGCCGACCCTCCGAGCAGCCGACTACGAGGTCCTCGGTTTCGCCGGGGCGGGGTGCGCGTTGCTCCAACCGGTGTTGATGGAACAGATCCAAGCCTTCGACGCGACCGATTGGAGCCATAACCTAAAGCTTGCCGAGCTGTTCGCCGAAGAGGACCGGCTGATGCGCGAGGGAGTGCTTCGGGACGACTTCTGCGGCTTCATCGCGAAGCCCTGAGCCCGGTCTCCCCAGACTCGCCCCTTGCCGGCACAAGCCGGAATTCGGCCTGCGAGCCCGCATTTGGCCCGCTCCACGAGCCGGATCGGGCTCGAACCGCAGGCGCGGCGTGGACCCGGCACAAGCCGCGCGGATACCCTGCGTCACCCCCCGCACCCGACCCTTCCGATGACCCAGATCAAGCCGCTCGATCACCAACCCCCGCTGCCTCAAGACCAACTCCTGCTGCGGGAGACGCCGAGTGAGGACGAAGCAATCCCGATGGACGTCGTGTTCGTCGGAGGAGGTCCGGCCGGACTGAGTGGCGCGATCGAACTCGCGCGGCTGATCAAGGAGGACAACGAGAAGGGCGGCTCGCTCGGCGAGATCGAGATCGCCGTGCTGGAGAAGGCCGGCGAACTCGGTCAGCACAACCTCTCCGGTGCGGTGATGAACCCGCGCGCCCTCCGCGAACTCTTCCCCGGCAAGCCGGACTCGGAGTTCCCGTTCCTGCGCACTCCGGTGTCGAAGGAAGCCGTCTACCTGCTCGGTGAGAAGTCGGCGAAGAAGCTGCCGACCCCGCCGACGATGAAGAACCACGGCAACTTCGTCGTCTCGCTCTGCGAGATGGTGCGCTGGCTCGGCGAGCAAGCCGAGTCGCTCGGCGTGCAGGTGTTCCCGGGCTTCCCGGTCGACTCCCTGCTGATGGACGGCAACAAGGTTCTCGGCGTGCGCACCGTGCCCTCGGGACTCGATCGCGAGGGCAACCCCGGCAGCTCGCACGAGCCAGCCGGCGACATCACGGCACGCGTCACTGCGCTGACCGCGGGCACCCGGGATCCGCTGACCCAGGCCTTCCTCAAGGACCAGAACATCGGCAGCGAGAACCCGCAGATCTACGCACTCGGCGTCAAGGAGATCTGGACGGTCAAGAAGCCGTTGGATCGGATCATCCACACCATGGGCTGGCCGTTGCCCCGCGACGCGTTCGGCGGTTCGTGGTGCTACCCGATGGCCGACGACCTGGTCTCGCTCGGCCTCGTCGTGGGCCTCGACTACAAGCAGTCGACGCTCGACGTCCACGTGCTGCTTCAGAAGATGAAGAAGCACCCGCTGTTCGCCGAGATCCTGAAGGACGGCGAACTCGACGAGTGGGGCGCCAAGACCATCCCGGAGGGTGGCTACTGGGCAGTGCCCAACGACCTACACGGTGATGGCCTCGTCATCTGCGGCGACTCGGCCGGCATGGTCGACGTCCCATCGCTGAAGGGCATCCACTACGCGATGCAGTCCGGCATCTACGCCGCACGCTCGATCTTCCAAGCACTGAAGAACGACGACACCAGTGCAAGCAGCCTGAAGAGCTACACCGAGTCGGTCCGCTCGAGCTACATCGTCTCGGACATGAAGAAGTCGCGGAACATCCGCAACGCCTACAAGGGCGGCTTCTGGTCGGGCCACGTCAAGGCGGGCCTGATGACGATCTCGGGCGGCAAGCTGCTCGGCGGCAAGATCGCGACGCATGAGGACGCCGGCGATGAGAAGCTGGTTACCCCGCTCGGTGAGCAGCTGAGCGATGGCGAAATGCAGTTCCGCAAAGTCGACGCGGTCTACAAGTCCGGCAACCAAACGCGCGACGACATCCCGTCGCACCTCTCGGCGAACGATGACGTGCCGACCGACGTGGCGAAGATGTACGAGGCGATGTGCCCGGCTCACGTCTACGAAGTCGACGAAGCGGGCAAGCTGGTGATCAACGCGCCGAACTGCATCGACTGCAAGGCGACCGACGTGCTCGGTCCGCGCTGGCAGCCGCGTGAAGGCGGCAGCGGCCCCCGCTATCGGCGCATGTGAACTGACCCCGCTGGGTGTTGGCGCCAGCAGAGTCACCGACTGTCGGCTCCGTCGAGGTCCCACCCGGAAGCCCGCTCCTGGCCGGCGGAGCCGGGGAGCCAGGGGCTGACGCCAGGTCCGTCGCGGCCACGACCGAGGTTTCGGAGGCCTTCCATCCGGCCTCTCCGGCAACTCCTGCAACTTCTGACGGCCCTCGAGTCGCAAGCGCTCGGAAGCAAGGCGCGGCGCGCCTGGACGTTCAGGGGAGTGCAGCCCACCCGAAGTTCGGTCATCGGTGGTGTCGAGTCGTCGGCTTTGGATCTGCCCTCAACGATTCGGAGGGCCTCCTCTCACTCTCAGTGCCCCGATTTCAGCTTGGGTCACCGAGAAAGCTCCCGCACTACCAAAAGCCGGAAGCCAACCAACACGCGCCGGGGGCAGTTCACGGGTGTAGGGAAAGCCCCCATGGAGCGGCTGACGACAGCTGGCCGATGGCATCGAGGAAACCCGCCTTCGGGCGCGCCTCCATCGAAGCCACATCGACCCGATGATCGCCAAGCTGACCCTCGCCCTCTTCGCGGCGCTCACCCTCACCGCCTGTGACTCGTCGAGCACCACCACGACGACTGGTGGAACGACGAGTCCAACGATCACGACCGCTCCGTCGACCGCGCCCGCCGGCACGGTCGACTCAGCGTTCAACTTCGAGCTCGAGGTCACCGGCGGCGGCACGATGGCCTTCGCGGTCGTGGCCGGCAGCCTGCCCGCGGGTCTCGCGCTGAACGCGGCGACCGGCCAGATCTCCGGCACGCCGACCGAGTCCGGGAACTTCTCGGTCTGGATCGAGGTGTCGAACGAGATCGGTGCACACCAGCAGAACTTCCTGCTCGTGATCGACCGGCTCGCGGTCGCACCGACGATCACGACGACGATGCTGCCCGACGCGACGGTCGGCCTCGCCTACGAGCAAACCCTCGCGGTCACCGGAGACGGCCCGTTCACCTGGTCGATCCAGACCGGCACGCTGCCGAACGGCCTCAGCCTCGGACCGACGACCGGCACGATCGCCGGAACTCCAACGACTGACGGCTCCTCCGACGTGACCTTCCTTGTCACCGGGCTCGCCGGCGTCGACACGCAGGTGATCACGCTCGACACTCTGCCCGCTCCGACGGCCCCGAGTGTGACTTCGCCAGCTGGTGCTCTGCCGGGCGCGACGACCTTCTCCGGCTACGACGAGACGATGACGGCGACGGGAACCGCCCCGATCACCTGGGGCATCCCGACCGGCACTCTGCCGACCGGGCTGGTCCTCGACGAGACGACGGGCCGGATCTCCGGCGTCCCGACGGTCGGCGGCAGCTTCGCGTTCACGGTCGAGGCGACCAACGCGGCCGGCTCGGACCAGGAAGCGACGAGCATCGACGTGGTCGCGACCCCGCTCATCAACACGATCGCACCAGTCACGGCGCCGACCGGGTCGACGGTCACCATCCAGGGTGCTGGTTTCGACACGACTCCGGCGATGAACACGGTGGAGTTCGGCACGACCGCAGCCACGGTCCTCACCGCAACGACCTCGACCCTGACCGTCGAAGTCCCTGCGGGTCTGAGCGGCATTCAGACGGTCTCGGTGACGGTGAACGCCGTCGACGGCCTGTCGACCGCGGACTTCACCCCTTCCTCGACGGTCGTGCACTTCGTCGATGCAGCGGCGGCCGGCGCGGACGATGGCTCCTCCTGGACGGACGCTTACACCGAGATCGAGTCCGCCCTCGCGGCGGCCTCGACCGGTGAAGAGGTCTGGGTCGTCGCGGGCACCTACGCCCCTGGGACCTCGACGACCGACACCTACACGATTCCGACCGGCGTCTCGGTCTTCGGCGGTTTCGACGGCACCGAGGGCAGCGCGTCCACGCGAGACCCGCTCTCGAACCGCACCGTGCTCGAGGGCGACGTCAACAGCGACGACTCCTCATTCACCAACCTGACGGACAACATCGAGACCCTGGTCACGCTGGGCGACGACACGACGCTGAGCGGCTTCACGGTCCAGCATGCATCGGAATCAGCTCTCGGCGCCGCCCTGTCGTCGAACCTCACCGTCACACTGACGAACCTCATCTTCTTCGAGAACCACTCGAGCTCGAACGAAGGCGTGCTGAACTTCGCGCAGCAGGACCAGATCGTCCTCCACGACTGTGTTTTCGACACGAACATCGCCGACGGAAGCTTCGGATGCCTGCGCCTCCACCAGGTTGCGGATGTCGACATCGCTCGCTGCGTGTTCGTCGGCAACTCGGCGTCTGGAACCGGAGTCGCGGTGATCGACGACTGCACGGCCGAGGTCCGCGACTGCGTCTTCGCGAACAACAGCGACGACGGCCTCGTGGGCGTGCTCTGGATCGAGGAGGACGGACCGGTCACCGTCAGCAACAACACGTTCTACGAGAACTCGACGAATACCGGTCTGTGCTCCGACATCCTGATCGGTTCCAGCGTCGCGGACATGCAGGTGACGATCGAGAACTGCATCCAGCGATCGAGCGACACCGCGGACCGCACGCATGTCTACGTCGGCGCAGCCAACGTCACGATCGCCAACTGCAACATCGACGGGGTGCTCTCGCGCGTCACGAACGACGGCATCGGGACGATCACCAACGGTGGCGGCAACTTCGACTCAGACCCGCTCTTCATCGACGTTGCTGATCTGGACGGCCTCGACGACCTCTGGGCGACCAGCGACGACGGCCTCGCGCTCGACACGCTGAGCCCCTGCATCAATGCGGGGCGTGCGCCGACGACGTCGACGACCGATGTCCTCGGCAACTCGCGCACGATCGACGGCACCGCGGATGTCGGCGCCTACGAGCGCAGCGGGAGCTGATCCGCTGGATTCAATGGACGAGCCGCCAGAGAAGGTCGCTCGAGATCAGCACGCACAGCGCACCGACGAAAAGCCCCACGAAGCCGGCGAACCTGGTCAGTAGAGCTCGGACGTTCCGGGGAACTTCGTAGAAGGCGAAGCCCCAGAAGATCACGGCGGCAAGCGAGATCAGCGCCGCGGACGGAGCGAGCAGGTCGAAGCCCTCGAACTGCCAGTGGTCCAGCCTCGCGTTTCGATCCCAGGCGCGCGTGGAGTTCAGATACCACTCCGGGGTCTCTTCGTAGCCGTGAGTGACCACGGCCCAGACCATCCATAGGTAGGCCGCGAGGAAGCACCCGAGAGCAACGCGCTTGGCAAGCAACGCGTGCCGATGCTGAGTCGGAGTGCCACGCACGGGATCGAAGGCACCGATCGACTCGCCAGCTCGAGACTCCGGCGAGGTCATCGCTCCCCGTGCACGGCCTCGCGCAAGCCCTCGAAGTCGACCTGGAGCAGGTGGCCGTGGTCGCTGGTGACGATGAACAGGGTTTCGTCCCACCAACCGTGATCGGTCACCCAGTCCGCCAAGTGTTCGAAGGTCGCAGCCGCGGATCGAACCTCGCCGACCGCATTGTCGAGATTGTTCGCGTGCTGGGCCCAATCGACGAGTCCAGCCTCGACGAACAAGAAGAACGGCGCGTCGGGGGTCGCGTGCAGGATCTTCGTTGCGGCGCTAGTCATCTCCCTCAGGGTCGGCTGGATCTCCAGATCGAGCTCTGAATACTCCTCGGGCCCGCCGGGCGCTCCGCGACCGTTCACCCCAGGCACCGGATCGAAGCGGTTGTCTGCCGTTCGGTACGGAGCGTGGTCCAGGCCCGCGCGACCAAAGAACCCGAACAGTCGCCCCGGCCCGTGCCTCGCACCCGATCGCTCGGCGGCGGTCCTCAGTGCCGCGTTGTGCAACAGGTTCGATCCAAGCGCGAACTCGCCGGGAACCGCATCGAAGTTCGGGGTCACGACGTTGTAGAAGCGCCGCGTCAGGTCGAGGTCTGGCTGCGAGAGATACTTCTGACCATCCTCACCGAAACCGAATCCGTAGCCGAGCACGATGTCGACGCCCGGCTCTTCACCGCCGCCGAGCATCTGCCGCCCGATCGATTGGTAGCTGTTCCGCGACTCCTCGGAGGCATAGACGCAGGCCGGAGAGGCGTGATCGAACGGGACGTCGGTCACCGTCGCGACCGTGAACCCACGCTGTTGCAGCTCGACTCCGAGCGGAACGAACCTCTCCCCGTCCGGCCCCTGATTGATCTTCCCGTTCGTGGTCTTCCGGCCACTGAAGATCGCGGTCGCGGACGCAGCCGAGTCAACGACCGCGTGCACGGTGCGATTCGCTGTTCGACGTCCCTGTAGATCACGGTAGTAATCGCCGGCCAAATACTCCGCGTTCTGCTCCGACCAGGGAAAGCGACCTCCTCGCGCGATATCGTAGCCCGGAGCCACCCGACCACGGAGTGGACTCGTCACGACGAAGCCTTCGTCGCGCACCGGTCTGCCAGGCACGCCGCCTGGCGGTGAGTACTCGAACCAAGGAAGCCCGGCACCGAGCCCCTCGGGGTCGTAGGTGTCATAGGCGACGACAGAGGCCGCCGACTGGATGTGCCAGTCCCCGCCGTCGAGCAGCATCACGATGACCCGCTTGCAGCCTTGATCCACTGCCGAACGGATCAGCCGGTGGATGTCGGTCTGATCGAGCGCCTCGTGCCCAGCGGTCTGGGTGCTCGGCGGAGTCCGGCCGTAGATCTCGGCCAACCGGTCCTCGGATCGATAGGCCGCGTTCGGACCACTCAGCGCCGAGAGATCGCTGAACGGACCAAAGGTGACCAACGGGATCAGCCGGTTCGAATGATTCCGATGCGTCGAGAAGATGCCGTTCAGACCCTGCCAACCGAACGAGAACAAGCGTTCACGCTTCTCGTCCATCGACTCGATCGCCTCGGCCTGCAGATCCCGCAACGGATCCTGGGCATGAATTCCGACACCGGTCAGAAGGCTCGCCAGTACAGCAGCGAGGGGCATGGGCGCGGTTCGACGCGCCAAGGAGCGAATTCGGCAAGTCACCCGTTCGAGTCTAGCAGCGCGGGCCCGGACCACCCCCGACCACGAGAGATGTGCCCCCCCCCCAGTTGACGACCTCTCGATCCGGCGCTAACACACTCGTCCCGATGACTGGTCCGACGACTCAACTCAGCAGCAACTGGTGGTGGCAGCTCCCTGAGCTGCCACGACGCTGAGTCTTCGTAGACCGACCGCGACCCAGGCAGCTCACCTCCGAGGTGGGGCCTGGAGATCGCTGAGCGCGGGTCCCCCTCGGAGTTCCTCCCGGAACTCCCATGCGACCCCGAAGCTTCATCCCCACGACCGATCAAGCGGCCCCAACGGCGCCGTTCGGCCCCCCGTGCGTCCGCGCGAAGACGCTCAGCACGCGGTTGCCAGCGCACACGAGCACCGATCCGCTCCGCACTCTCGAGACGCTCGCCACGCGTCGGCCGGGCCTGGCGTTGTTGGAGACCCTGGACCGTCGCACGCTCGACCTCGACGGGCCACACCTGCCATCTGCTCGCTCGACGTTGGCCCACCGACCGCTGATCCGACTCCGGAAGCGTGGCCGAACGATCGAGTTCCGCTGTCTGGCGCCGACCGCGGCCCCGCTGCTACCCCGTCTGGCCTCTCGACTCCGGGACTTCGGTTACGAACCGACTCAGACGGGAACAGATCTCCTGACCTGCGATCAACCCCGACGCGCGATCGCCGAGGACGCGACGGATGACGAGCGACTACGGGATCACTCGGCGCTGGATGCGATTCGCAGTCTCGCCTCCCTGATCGCCGCGGACGACGACGGCGAGGACGAAGCTGGCCGCCAGATCCCCCCGTCAGTCCTCGGCGCCTTCGGATTCGATCTGGCCGCAGAGCTGGAACGACCCGATCAGGCCAAGAGCGACAACAGCTCGCACCACGACGGATCGAACCTCGCGCTCGTGCTCGCCGCCGATTTCGTCGTGTTCGACGAAGCGTTCACGACCGTCGTGTCTCGAGGCCTGCCCTGGGAGGGAAGTCTGGACCTCAGAGATCGACACGAGGCAGAAGTCTCGGCTCTTCGAGCCGGCGCCATACGGCCGGATGAGACACCCAACGCGTCTCCGCGATCGGTCGAAGCCGACTGCAGCGAGCAGGAGTTCTGCGACCGGGTCGAGCGGATGAAGGAGCACATCCTCGACGGCGACGTGTTCCAAGCCGTGCTGTCGCGCTCGATCACCGTCGAGTCCGCGCGAACCAGCTACGAGACCTACCGGGCACTCCGCCGACAATGCCCATCGCCGTACATGTTCCACGTCGACCTGCGAGACGACCTCGAGCAGACGAGCGAGGCGTTGTTCGGCGCGTCCCCGGAGACTTTCGTCCGGGTCGAGAAGGGCGAAGTCGAGGTCAAGCCGATCGCCGGGACCGCGCCCCGCGGTCGATTGGAATCCGGCGAAACGGACCACGCTCGCGACACGCGGCTGGCCCTCAGTCTCCTCCTCGACCAGAAGGAACAGGCGGAGCATGTGATGCTCGTGGATCTCGGGCGGAACGACCTCGCCCGGGTCAGCAAACCGAACTCGACCAGGGTCGTCGAACTCTTCGCCGTCGAGAAGTTCAGCCAGGTGCAGCACCTGGTGAGCCGCGTCCGAGGCACTCTTCGCGAAGGCCTCGACGCGCTCCACGCCTACCGCGCCGTCGCGAATCCGGGAACTCTGACCGGCGCCCCGAAGATCCGCGCGATGGAGCTGATCCTCGCAGCGGAGTCCTCCTCGCGAGGCTTCTACGGCGGTGCGATCGGGATCCTGCAGCAGGACGGCCGCTTCGACTCATGCATCGTCATTCGCTCGGCGCATCAGCGAGGCTCCGAGTTCGTCGTTCGCTCGGGTGCGGGCATCGTGCGGGACTCCCAGCCGAGACAGGAGTTCGAGGAGACGCTGCACAAGGCCCGTTCGGTCCTGCGCGCCCTCGGAGTCCATGAGACCACCCGACCGACGAGCCAACCGATCGGAGGTGCGACGTGACGGTCGGCAACCGTCGAGCACTCATGCTCGACCACGAAGACAGCTTCGTCTTCAACCTGGTCGACGAGCTTCGCGCCCTGGAGTTCGAGGTTCAGACGATCCGCGCGACGACCTCGCTCGACGGGTTGCAGCGCACGATCGCACGCATCGATCCTGGCGTGGTCATCCTGTCTCCCGGACCGGGTCATCCGAGTGATCCCTCCCGGGTCACGATCCCATGGCTCTCCACCGACCCGAGAATCCCGATCCTCGGGATCTGCCTCGGCCATCAGGCCCTCGCTGTCGCCGAGGGCAGCCAGATCGGTCGATCAAGCCGGCCCGTCCACGGACAGGCCACGGCTGTCGACTGGCATGCGACCTCTCGAGTGCCCCTCGAGAGCCTCGAGCCAACGCTGCACCGTCCGTTCGGGCGCTACCACAGCCTCGTCGTGAAGAAGCCTCTTCCGGCGTCGCTCGAAACGCTCGCGACCTGCCGTGACGAACGAGGCGAGGAGCTCGTGATGGCTCTCTCCCACCGCCACCGACCGAGGGTCGGACTCCAGTTCCACCCCGAATCGATCCTGTCGCCCGAGGGAAGCCGGGTCCTCCGAGGGCTGCTGTACGGCCTCACCGAATCAACCCACCAAGTGACGAACCGATGAACACGACCGATCCTGAGCTGCGCACGACGACGCAGAACTCACTGAGCCCGGAAGGGCTCGAACGCCGACTCCACTCGATCTTCCGCGGAGAAGTCCCCGAGAACGAGATCGAACAACTCCTGCTCGAACTGTCCGAAGCTCCGATCCAGGCGTCGGCACTTGCGGCCGCTGCGCGCGCACTTCGAGACCACGGCGCGACGATCCGCCCGCAGGTTCGCCCACTGATCGATACCTGCGGTACCGGCGGCGACGGAGCCTGCACTTTCAACATCTCGACCGCGAGCGCGCTCGTCCTGGCTGCCGCCGGTGTCGCGGTCGCCAAGCACGGCAACCGCGCCGTGACGTCGAAGGCCGGAAGCGCGGACGTCCTCGAGGCCGCCGGCTGCCAACTGGAGCTCGAACCCACCCGATGCCGTGAGCTCCTCGACGCGACCGGATTCACGTTCCTGTTCGCACCGCGATTCCACCCCGCGATGCGGCACGTCGCTGCCGCACGGAAGCGCCTGAATCGACGCACGCTCTTCAACGTGCTCGGCCCACTGGCCAACCCCGCCGCCGCGGACTTCCAGCTCGTCGGCGTCTACGCACCCGAACTGACGGAGGTGGTCGCAGAGGCGCTCGGGGAGCTCGGAAGCCGCGGCGCGCTCGTCGTGCACTGCGAGGGCCTCGACGAAGTTGGTCTGCACGCGGTGACCCGAGGTCACCGGCTTCGAGAGGGACGCATCGAGCCCTTCGCCCTCGACCCGCTGGACTTCGGGTTCGAGCGCGAACCCGTGTCTTCGATCCAGGGAGCCGCCGACGCCGAGGGCAACGCCGAGCTACTACGCCGCGCGATCACTGGCGAAGACGGGCCGCGTTCGAGAATCGTCGCGCTCAACACGGCGGTCGCTCTGGAAGTCTGTGGCGCAGAGCCTGGCCTCCAGTCGGCCCTGCGCCGCACGCAGCGCGTGATCAAGTCCGGGGCGGCGCTCCGGGTTCTTGAGCGATACGCGAGCTCAACGCAGAGAGGTGAACGAACAGCTGGCCCTACGACCGGAGGACTGCGATGACGATGCTGGACGCAATTCTAGCCGAGAGTCGACGCCGGGCAGCCGAGCTGGAGCGACCGACCGTGTCGTCGACCTCCTCGGAACCTCGCTCCCCTTCGTTCGCGGATGCGATCCGCGGCCGGAGTGCGTTGTCGGTGATCGCGGAGTTCAAGCGACGTAGCCCGAGTGCCGGTCGGCTTTCGACCGACACCGATGCGTCCGAGCAACTCGACCGCGTACAGGCGTACGTCACCGGTGGAGCGGCGGCGATCTCGGTTCTGACCGAACCGTCGGAGTTCGGAGGCTCGACGGAGGACCTGCGCGCCGTGTCGAACGCGCTGCCCTCGACTCCGATTCTCCGGAAGGACTTCCTCGTCGACCCGAGGCAGTGCGTCGAGTCGAGAGCGCTCGGAGCATCCGCGGTGCTCTTGATCGCCCAGTGCCTCGGTCGTTCACAGCTCATCGAGCTCTACGACGCAGCTCGCTCCGTGGGACTCGATGTCTTGGTCGAGTGCCACGATCGTGTCGAGTGCGAGGTCGCGCTCGAACTCCGCAACGCGATCCTTGGGATCAACAACCGAAACCTTCGAGACCTGAGCGTCGATACGAGCCGAACCAACTCGCTGCTGTCGACGATCCCCGACGACCGAGTCGTCGTGGCGGAGAGCGGATACAGCGACGCACAGAGTGTCGATGCGATTCGAGGACGGGCCGATGCGGTCCTGGTCGGCTCCGCGCTGATGCGCTCCGAAGACCCTGCGCGCGTCGTTCGATCGATCGGTGGAGGCCACGAACGATGAGCCACACTCAGGTCAAGGTCTGTGGCGTGCGTCGCGTCGGGGACGCCCTGCACGCGGTGAGCCTCGGGGCGAGCCGCATCGGCTGCGTGCTGGCGTCCGACTCTCCGCGCCAAGCCACCACCAACGAGGTCCGAGCGATCCGAACCGCGATCGGAGACGACGATGCACGGCTGGTACTCGTGTTCCGCCAAGAAAGCACGGACCGAGTCCTCAACGCTGCGAACGCGACTGGAGTCTCGTCAGTTCAGGTTCACCGCGCCTCAGATTCCCAGATCGTCGAGCTTCGCGAGCACGGCCTGCACGTGACCCCCGTCGTCAGCCTGGGCTCGGCGCATGCCCAACGGGCCGAACAGACCCAACGGGAGCGTCTCGCGCGAGCACCCGAGGATCGACGATCCGGCTCACCGATTCTGGTCGATCACGGCGACGGCGGTTCCGGCCAGCGCTTCGATCCCCGCCTTCTCGACGAGCTTTCCGCTCGCGATCTCTTCGTCGCCGGTGGCCTGACCGCGAACAACGTTGCTGCGTTGATCCAGGCGCACCAACCACTCGGTGTCGATGTCAGCAGTGGCCTCGAGTCTCGGCCGGGCGTGAAGGACCCAATGGCGATGTCGGCGTTCTTCGAAGCAGTTCGACTCGCGGAGTCCGCCTCGGAGGTCCGTCGATGAGCACAGCCTCCGAATCCGGCCCAGCACTCGGAGCGTTCGGTGCCTACGGCGGCCGCTTCGTCTCCGAGCTCCTCACCGGCGCATTGGACGAACTCGATCGAGCCTGCCGCGAGGTCCTGCCGAGCGAGACCTTCCGAACACGACTCGAAAGCGAGCTCACGCACTGGGCCGGCCGACCGACTCCGCTCACCGAAGCCGAGAATCTCAGCGCTCGTGCGAATCTTCGCATCTCACTGAAGCGGGAGGACCTGCTCCACGGCGGAGCCCACAAGACGAACAACGTCGTCGGCCAAGCACTCCTCGCCCAAGCGATGGGCAAGCGACGTCTGATCGCCGAGACCGGCGCCGGCCAACACGGCGTGGCGACGGCGATGATCGGCGCGCGCCTTGGGCTGGAGGTGTTGGTCTACATGGGCCAAAGAGATGTTGAGAGACAACACCTCAATGTCGAACGCATGCGCCTCTGCGGAGCAAGGGTCGTGCCCGTATCCAACGGCTCGGCAACTCTGAAAGATGCGATCAACGAGGCCCTGCGGGATTGGGCCGCATCGGTGGACTCGACCCACTACGTCCTCGGCACGGTCTGCGGACCTGACCCGTTCCCCCGCCTCGTCGGCGGTCTGCATCGCTGCATCGGAGACGAAGCCCGCACGCAACACCTCGAACGATACGGCGAACTCCCCGACGCAGTTCTGGCCTGCGTCGGAGGCGGGAGCAACGCGATCGGCGTCTTCCGAGCCTTCCTCGACGAAGACGTCCGCCTTCTCGGCGCGGAACCCGGCGGACCGAGGGATGCCTCGAACGAACACGGCGCGGTCCTGACCGAAGGCACACCAGGACTACTTCACGGTGCGCGAACGCTGGTCCTTCAGGACCACGATGGGCTGATCCGCCCCTCCCGAAGCATCGCCGCCGGCCTCGACTACCCCGGGGTCGGTCCTGAGCACGCCCACCTGCGCGACACCGGACGGGCGGAGTATCACCCGATCTGCGACGAGGAGGCACTCGACGCGGTGCGCGAGACCTGCCGTCGTGAAGGGATCCTCCCCGCGCTCGAAAGCGCCCACGCGATCGCACTCGCGCTCCAAGCCGTGGACCGCGGACTGCTCCCGGCCGGATCCCGAGTCGTCCTCAACCTCTCAGGCCGTGGAGACAAGGACCTCCAGGCCTTGACCACCCACGCGGCAAGCGACCGACGACTCGGGAGTGCAGCCCCATGAATCCCACCTCGACACATCCATCGCCCGGCTCTCTCCTGCACGACGCCTTCGCCGGACGTCCGCAGCACTTCAGTCCGTTCCTCGTCCTCGGAGACCCTTCTCCAGACCTGTCCGTCGAACTCGCGGTCGCCGCCGTCAAGGCCGGCGCGACGATGCTCGAACTCGGGCTGCCGTACTCAGACCCCTGCGCGGATGGACCGTCAGTCGAGAACGCCTCTCGGCGTGCATTGGCACAAGGCGTAGGGCGGGCTCGTGCACTCGAGATCCTGCGAGCGATCCGAGCGCGCTGCCCCGACACACCGCTGAATCTCCTGGTCTACGGCAACCTGGTCCACGCCTGTGGGTTCGACCGATTCGCAACGGAGTCGGTGGACGCCGGAGCCTCGAGCCTGCTCGTTCCGGACATCCCGCTGGAAGAAGGCTCCGGACTTCGAGCGGCTTGCCGTGCAGTCGGCCTCGCGACCGTGCAGATGATCACGCCCAGCACACCGCACGACCGCCTCCGTCGGATCGACGACGAGACCGACGGGTTCGTCTACCTCGTCGCTGTCCAGGGCGTGACCGGATCGCGACTGCAATCCGAACCGACCGATCGCCGACGAGCGATCGCTGACGCAGCACGAATCGCCTCGAACCCGATCTGCGTCGGCTTCGGCCTACGCACCCGCGAGGACATCCAGTGCGTGCACGACGCCGGCGCGCACCTCGCGGTCGTCGGCAGCGAACTGATCCGAACGATCGAGCAAGGAGTCCGAGACCAAGCCTCGGACTCCGCGTTGATCGACCGCTTTCAGAGAGCCACGACCGCTCTCGTGCCATCGACAAACGACATCTCCAACGACACCCCTTCCAAGCCACCGACATGCTGATCTTGATGAAGAGCGGGAGCACGATCGAAGAGTGCTCCAACGTCGAAGCCCTGGTTCGCCGCCAAGGATTCGAGCCCCTGCCAGTCCCCGGTGAGAACCGCATCGCGATCTGCGTCACCGGAAACACTGGCCCCGTGGATCCCGGCCCGTTCAGCGACCTACCGGGCGTTCTCGACTGCATCGCGGTCACCAAGCCGTACAAACTCGTGAGCCGCGAGGTCCACCCCGAGGACACGGTCGTGCGCGTCGGGAACGTCGCGATCGGCGGGCGACATGAGCCGGCCCTGATCGCTGGCCCCTGCAGCGTGGAAACCGAGGCGCGCACGCTCGCCATCGCGCAAGCGGCCCAGCGTGCAGGCGCACGAATGTTCCGCGCCGGAGCGTTCAAGCCGAGGAGCAGTCCCTACGCCTTCCAAGGGCTCGGGAACGAAGCCTTGGTCACGCTGGCGCGGGTTCGCGAGGAGACCGGACTTCCGATCGTCTCGGAGGTCCTCGATGCCGAGGCCGTCTCGCGAATGGAAGAGGTCGTCGACCTCCTCCAGGTGGGGACCCGGAACATGCAGAACTTCGCCCTGCTCCGGCGGCTCGCGAAGAGCACCCGCCCGGTTCTCTTGAAGCGCGGGCTGTCGGCGAGCTTCGAAGAATGGATGATGGCGGCCGAGTATCTGCTGATGGGCGGCAACCCGAACGTCATCCTGTGCGAGCGCGGAGTGAGAACCTTCGTTCGCCACTCTCGCAACACGCTCGATCTAAACGTGGTGCCACTCGTGCGGGAACGCTCTCACCTGCCAGTGATCGTCGATCCGTCACACGGTTGCGGAGCCCGAGACAGAGTCCGCGCCATGGCCCGCGCGGCTCTCGCCGCGGGCGCGCACGGGCTGCTGATCGAAGCGCACACCGATCCCGCGTCGAGCTACACCGACGCAGCCCAGACGATCGACATTCGAACGCTGTCGGGAGTCACCGAGGACGCACAGATCCTCGGGCGCCTCGAGAGGCTCGAACCAGTCGAATCCGCCACGGTCAGGTAGCGACGCACCCGACGGCTCGCCGCTCAAGCCGTGCGCTGGCTGTCGAGCTCCGCAGCGAGCTGCGGCTCGGCGGCGGGCTCTCCGATTCGGTGCGGACGACCATCGACATGGGCCGCCTCGGCTTCGGGCTTCGCGGTCAGCTCTCCGTCGGCCCCGAACTGGATGCGGCACACGCCAACATCGAGCCAGCCAGAGTTTTGATCGGCTAGGACCTCATCGGAGAGGCGGTAGAGCATCGCCTTGCCGTCCCGTCGACAGGTCGCGAGACCAGCCTCGCGCAGGACGCGCAGGTGGTGCGACAAGAGGCTCTGGTCGATGCCGAGCCCGGCGTTCAGTTCGTAGACCCGCTGGGGTCCCCGCATCAATTCGCGGACAACATGGAGGCGGGTCTCATCCGCCAGGACTTTGAGGAGATCGGCTGTGGAAGAACGCGAGTTTTGCATCGAGACCTTTCTTGAGCGATGGGTTGGCCGAGGTTTCGCCCAAGAAAGACCGATGGATTCAGAACGGCCGAGACGATCTAGAGATTTTCTCGAACCATCGCCGCAAGCCCCTTAGCCCAAGGGACTTCGGCATTCACGCATGGCACCAACTGCAGCGCCTCACCCCCTGCTTCGACGAAATCCTCGGCCGCCCGCATCCCGATCTCCTCGATCGTCTCGAGGCAATCGGCGACGAACGAGGGGCACAGGACGGCAAGTCTCTTGACGCCCTGCTTGGCCAGCGCGACGACGCGCTCGTCTGTGAACGGCCGGATCCAGTCCTTCGTGAGGCGGGACTGGAAGGCGACCTCCGAGTTCGATGCGTCGAGTCCGAGCCGGCTCTGCAGCCCACGCGCCGTCGCGAAGCACTGTGCGCGGTAGCAGAACCGATTCTGCGCGACGATCTGATCGCAGCAGTTGTCAGACTTCTGGCAGTGGGAGCCGCTCGTGTCCCGATCCGTGCAGTGGTTGTCCGGCACGCCGTGAAAGCTCAGCAGAACGTGGTCTGGCTGGAACTCATCGAGCACCGGCCGAGCGACCTCGACCGTCGCATCGAGGAAATGCGGCGCCTCGTAGTAAGGCTCGACCACCTGCAGATTCGGCATGTTCGCCATCCGCGCAGCCGCGTCGAACACCTCTTTCACCGCCGAGGCCCAGGCCGCCTGGGAATACTGCGGGAACAGCGGGACGACGATCAAGTCATCGACCCCCCTCGCCTGCATCTCCTCCAGCTTGCTCTGCACCGACGGGTTGCGGTAGCGCATCGCCAACTCGACCGCCGCGACCTCGTCGCCGAGTTCGCCCTTCACCCGCTCCGCGAGATCGACGCCGTGGAACAACAGCGGCGAGCCCCGGTCGGTCCAGATCTCCTGGTAGGCCTTCGCGGACTTCGCGGGGCGCGTGCGCAAGATGATCCCGTGCACGAGCAGCCGGCGCAGCGCCGGCGGGATCCCGATGACCAACGGGTCGTTCAGGAACTCCGCCAGGTAGACCCGGACGTCCTTCGTCGAAGGTGAGTCCGGAGTCCCGAGATTGACGAGGAGGACGCCCTTGAGCTTTTGCATCGCAGAAAGCGAGGAGAGGGTCAGGTCACTGCGCACGCAGTCGATCGATCGCCGCCCGCAGGTCGGAGTCTTCGGGAGTCGTGCGAGGATCGAAGAACTGCACCTCGGTGCCGTCCTTCGAGACGAGGAACTTGGAGAAGTTCCAGGACGGGCGCTCACCGGTCTTGTCGTTCAGCCAGTCGTAGACCTCTCCGGACTTCGTCGACACCTTCTCCATCATGTCGAAAGAGACGTTGTAGTTGTCGGTGCAGAACGAGCGGATCTGCGCAGCCGAGCCGGGCTCCTGAGCACCGAAGTCGTTGCTCGGGAACGCGACGATCGCAAAGTCGTCACCCCCGATCTCCTCGTGCAGCGCCTGCAACCCCTCGTACTGCGGCGTGAGGCCGCACTCGCTCGCGACGTTGACAACGAGCAGCGCCTTGCCGGCGTAGCGCGAGAGAGCGACTTCCTCGCCCTCGAGGGAACGGGTCGACAGCGAGTGGAAGGAGTCGGAGGTCATGGGCTGGTCAGCAGTTACGGGGTCGGTCGGATCGCTCTCGGAGTTGGCGATCGGGGCAGAACCACCCTGCTCCGGCTCGATGGCCTGCGCGCCGCTGTCGCAGGAGCACAGGGAGAGCACGAGAAGGGCAAACAGCAATCGGGTCGGATGAGTCATCGGTCTGTACCGAGCGCGCCTTCGATGCCCGGCCGAGCCGGGATGCACCTCGTTCAGGCGCGGTCCATCGAATCGTTCGGCTCGTCGTCGAACCAGGGCGAATCGGCAAGCAGATCTCGCAGAACCGTCGTCGCGAAGGCCCCTCGCTCAAGCGTGAATTCGATCCAGAGTTGCCCGGGCTCGGATTCCGCCGGCTCTCGGACCTCGACCCGCGTCTCGCTGAGTCGCACCCGCAACGGACGTCGCGCTCCAGGAGCCGCCTGAAACGGCAGTTTGCCGAAGTCCTCGGGCTGGAGCCCCAGCGCGTCGAAGACGGCCTGCTCGAGCTCACCGGGCTCACTCTTGGCTCGCAGCATCTTCGGACCCGGCAACGGCCCGGTCGGCGAGATCTCGAATCGCTCCGCCCGGATCTGCTCCTCCCGCGGATCCTCGACCAGGAAGCAGGCCCCGTTGTGGTGCAGCCAAGCGATGTCGCCGTGCTCGAGAGCACTCGTGTCTTCGAGACGCTCCGTGAGGACGTGGTGGAACACCTCGGACTGCACCGACGACAGCAAGAGCTTGACCAGCTGCTTGCGCATTCGGCGGATGCCGCGCGCCTGCGGGTCGTGCAGGATGCGAAGCCCCTTCTCGAGGTTACGCCCGCCCGAGCCGAACCGCTGTTCGCCGAACCAGTTCGGGACGCCGTGTCGCTCGAAGAACGACAGGTTCTGTTCAAGGGCCCCGCTCGCCGCGAGGTCCGCGTCGCGGAGACGGATGCGGAACCGGTTCCCCCGCAGCTGCCCCATCTTCAGTCGCGAGTGGTGCGGCTCCGATGCGAGCACCTCGAATCCATCCCGCTCGAACTCGAACTGCGCCCAGTCCGGCCGAGGACCTCGAGGGCTCGGCACGGACAACCACTGCGTCGTGATCGCGTGCTTGTCCTTCAGGCCAGCATGACCGCAGTGCCGAGGCTCGGTCTCCACAGCTCGGGCCAGCCGCTCGAGAACCTCGAAGGTCGAGAGTGCGCGCTTGCGGACCTGAAGCCACAGGTGCGGCCCCTTACCCGAGGGCGCGGAGAGCGGGACCTCCTCGACGAGGAAGTCCTCAGGCTCGACCCGCGTCTGCGCTTCGATCGGAGCCCCGGGCAATCCCGGGGTCCGCAGCGGCCGCATCGGGCGAAGAGTCACGAACGCGGCGTGTCGTCGCTGGTCGCGGTCTTCGACTTCTTCGATGCGCGGCGCGAGGTGCGCTTCGGCTTGGCGGCCGGCTTCGCCGGCTTCTTCTTGGCACTCGCCGAGGCCTTCGTGCTCGTCTCCGGCGCTGCTTCCGACTCTTCCTCGGTGTCAGCCGGCGCCGGCTGCGCAACGAACTCCGCGCCGGTCGCGTAGCAGATCATCTTGGCCAGCTCGGCGCGCATCTCGTCACGCTTGACGATGCGATCAATCTGCCCCTTCTCGAGCAGGAACTCCGAACGCTGGAAGCCCTTCGGCAGCTCTTTCTTGATCGTCGTCGCGATGACGCGCGGACCGGCGAAGCCAATCAGGGCACCCGGTTCACCGATCAAGAGGTCACACACCGAGGCGAAGCTCGCGGTCACGCCACCCGTCGTCGGGTGCGTCATGACCGAGATCGAGAACCCGCCTTCGTCGTTGAGCTTGGACAACTCGGCGCAGGTCTTCGCCATCTGCATCAGCGAGATCGCCCCCTCGTGCATTCGAGCGCCGCCCGAGCAAGCAAAGATCACGACCGGCACCTTCCGTTCGCGCGCGCGAGCGATCGCCATCGCGATCTTCTCGCCAACGACCATGCCCATCGAGCCACCGAGGAACGCGAAGTTCATCACGGCGATCACACAAGGCTGACCGAGGATCGCCGCATCACCGCAGATCGCGGCATCAGTCTCGCCGGTCTTCTCGCGGGTCTTCTTGAGCTTCTCCCCGTAGGGCATCTTGTCGTTGAACTTCAGCCGGTCCTCGGCGACGAGGTTCTGGCCAAACTCCACGAAGGAGCCTTCGTCAACGGTCAGACGGACCCGATCCCTTCCTGGCAGCGTGAAGTGGTAGCTGCAGGATCCGCAGACTCGGTCACGCGCTTCGAACTCCTTGCGGAACAGCATCGTTCCGCAGTTCTCGCACTTGATCCAAAGCCCGCCGGGCATGTCCTTCTTCTTCGTGAAGCGAGTCCAGGCCATCGGTCGTTCGTTCGGTCTTGGTTGGGGGTTATCCACAACGGCGGGCGCACGGACTACGCAGGCCCCCTCCGTCAGGCGATCAGAGCAGCATACGGTCGACAGGCAGGCGTGCGAGCCCTTTCAGGGCCCCGAGAGCGAATTCGGGCAAGGACTCGCGCGACGCGAATCGACCGGTGGGGCCGCGGTTTCGGCCCTGATCTAGCCGAATTCAACAGGTCTCGAAACACTCCCACGAGGGCGGAAGAAGTTCCGCAACCAGGCGAACTAAGTGGTCTGTCGCCACCGCTCGGACCGAAAATCGCTGCACGAAACCGTTCTTCGAGCGAGCTCCGATCGGCTTGACCCAGCCTTGTGAGCCGAAACCCGCGGACGGCTCGAACCCCTACTCTCTCAGTCGCACCCCGCGAAGCCTCGTGAATGCCTGAAGCCGTGATACCGACAACGCTTCGACGGATCTGGACTCCAACCCTGGGCGTGCTGGCCTTCGCCTTCCTCCCCTCCTTCCTGTCTCTGGAGAGAGACAAGACCACCCCCTCGGACACCACCCAAAAACAGGACCCGGCCAAACAACCTGACGGTGAGGCACTGATCGCTGAGTACTGCGTGCGCTGCCACGGCGGCGAACGCACACGCGCGGACCTGGATCTGAAGACGGCGCTCTCGGAGCAACCCCTCGTCCGCAACGAGCAGCTGTGGCGTGACGCTTTGGCGTTGATCCGCGCCGGTGAGATGCCGCCGGAGGACGAGAAGCAGCCGAGTCGATCAGAGCGCGAGATCCTGACCGACTGGATCGAGACTTCGCTTCAGGGGCCGATCCCCGCGGACCAAGCCGACCCGGGCTTCGAGCCTGCGCGACGACTCACCAGGGCCGAGACGCGGAACGTCCTCCGCGACCTCTGCTCGGTGGACATCGGGCCCTGGATGGACCTGCTTCCCGAGGATCTCGCGTCGAACGGTGGATTCACGAACAGCGCCAACTCGTTGTTCCTGCAGGAGAGCCTGATCGAGCCCTACCTGAAGGTGTCCGAGTTTGTCCTGACCGAGGACACCGTCCGACGGCTGGTCGCCGAGCAACTCGTTGGGAACAAGTCGCTCGATCAACGTACCCCTGCCGAGATCCGCCGGTTCCTCAGGAGCTTCCTCCGCCGAGCCTGGCGACGCACCCCGAACGACATCTCGCTGGAGCGCCTGGGCAGCCTCCACACCCGTGCGCTCGAACGCGGCGACGAACCTGTGGTCGCACTCACCCTCGCGTTGCGGGCTGCCCTCGCTTCCCCCCGCTTTCTGATGAAGCTCGAGGCGCCCAACGACTCGAAGGACACCTTCGCAGTCGACGCTTTCGACCTGGCGAACCGATTGTCGTTCTTCCTCTGGGCCTCAATGCCCGACGACCGACTCTTCGATCTCGCCGAGGACGGCTCTCTTCTCGATGCGACCACGCTCGAAGCCGAAGTCGATCGGATGCTTCAGGACCCGCGCTCGGAAAGCCTCGGAGATCTGTTCGCCGCGGAGTGGCTCGGCTTCGACGCGCTGGGCACACGGATCCGCCCCGACCCGATCGACAATCCAGAACTCAGGGAGCCCAGACTGCGGGCGATGCGGCAAGAGACCGCGGCCTTCGTGCACCACACGATCACCCAGGGACGGCCGCTGACCGACCTGCTACTCTCGGATACGAGCTACCTGAACGAAGAGACGGCGGCGCACTACGAGATCGAGGGAGTCAAGGGCACTTCGCTTCGGGCAGTCCACGTGGGAGAGTCCGGCCGAGGGGGAATCCTCGGACACGCTTCGGTCCTGTTGGTTACCTCCAACCCCTGGCGAACGAACCCGATTCGCCGCGGCACCTTCATCCTGACCGAGCTCCTGGGGCGCCCACCGGCCCCACCGCCACCCGACGCTGGCGAACTGGATGAAGACCTCGCGGAAGACGAGGACCTGAGCTTTCGCGAATTGCTCGAACTCCACCGACGAAAGAAGTCGTGCTCGGTCTGCCACGACGACATTGACCCACTCGGACTCGCACTCGAGGGCTTTGATCATCACGGTCGACGGCGAGAGATCGAGGACCTCGGAGGACGCCTTCCCAGCGGGACCGAGCTGACTGGGCTGCGAGACCTTCAGGCAGCGATCGCCACCGAGTACCGAGACGACTACGAGCGCCAGGTGGCCAGCAAACTCCTGTCCTATGCGCTTGGTCGCTCCCTCGTGTTCGGAGACCGGCCTGCCATCGACGAACTCGCAGCGCGCATGCGAACAGAGGGCCGCAACTTCCGCGTTCTGATCCGAGCGATCACCGAATCGCTTCCGTTCCGCTACAAGAAGTACCGTGATGCGGAGCCCGCCCGTGATCGCTGAGCCCCGAAGGACCCGCAGATGACGAAGGATCCATTCCGACGATTCCGACTCGATCGACGACAAGTGCTCCGCGGCGCTGGCGCCACGATCCTGCTGCCGTTCCTCGAACCTCTAGCGGCCGCGTCACGTCTCTCTCGATTCGCGGATCGCCCGGTCCGCACCGCGTGGATCTACTTTCCCAACGGCGTGGCGGAAGGCGCTTGGGAGCCGGAGACCAAGCGCCGGCGCGGCACGATCCAGAAGCTGAACGAGTGGATGAGTCCACTCGAACCACACCGGTCCGAGATCCTCATCCCGACCGAGATGTGGACCCCCGACGGCAACGGCCACGGCGCCGGCACGGCGACCTGGCTCACCGGCTCCGGCTACGACGACCTCGAGGTGCGAACCGGAGACCGATCGATCGACCAGACGATCGCCGCGTCGATCGGGAGCCAGACGCTGCTTCCCTCGCTGCAGCTGTCCACCCGAGGCGAGGGATACTTCGCCAAGGACCTGCCCAGGAACTCGCTCTCCTGGGAGCGATCCGACCGTCCAGCGTTCCGGGACCGCAACCCGCGCGCGGTCTTCGACCGCATGTTCCGGGCTGGCTCTCAGTCGAATCGCGACCGGGAGATCCTCGATGTCGTCCTGGAAGACGCAAGAGACCTCCGTCGACAACTCGGAGCGATCGACAGGGACAAGCTGGACGAGTATCTGGAGTCAATTCGAGGGATCGAACGGCGACTGAAGTTCGCAGAAGAGCGCTCCGCGAAACCGCTGGAGCCGGACGGGATGGGCAGCTCGCGTTCCGCCCCCGACGCAAGCCTGTCACTGACCTACAGCGAGCAGATCGACGTTTGGTTCGAGCTGATTGCCCTGGCATTCAAGACCGACGCGACCAGAACCGTGACGCTGATGCTCGATCACGGTCAGAGCAACCGCTACTGCGAGTTCCTCGACGACGTGCGTGGCACCTGGCATGCACTCTCCCACTGGCGGGACGCCAGCGGCCAGACCGAGGATGACGATGGGAAGACCAGCTGGTCCTCACGACGGGAGAAGCGCGACATGTACAACTCCGTGACGCGCTTCCATCACGAGCGACTGGCGAAGTTCCTCACCGAGCTGCGCGCGACACAAGACGGCGATGGTTCGCTGCTCGACCAGAGCCTGATCCTCTACGGATCGAGCATCGCGGATGGCCATGAGCACGAGGAACAGAACCTGCCAATCCTTCTCGCGGGCCGAGGGGGCGGCGCCGCAAACCCAGGGCGCATGCTCCGTCATCGCCGCCCGACCGACCTGGCTGGCATCCACCTCGCGATGGCGCGCGCTGCCGGGGTCCCGGTCGAACGCCTCGGGGAAGCGGACGAGCCGATCGACCTCCGAGATTGAAGTCCAAAGCGGGCGTGAGTCAGTTCGCTCGCGCTGCCTGACGGAGCTCGAAGAGGCGCTGACGAATGTCCGGAGCGCCGAACACCGCAGTACCTGCGACGAATACGTCAACCCCAGCCGCGCTCGCGGCCGGAACGGTGTCGAGATCCATCCCGCCGTCCATCTGGACGTGACCTTCGAACCCCAGGTCCTGACGCAGCCGACGCACGCCCGGCAGCACCTCGGGGATGAACTTCTGCCCGCCGAATCCGGGGAACACCGACATGCGCAGCACGAGATCGACGTGCGGCAGGAACGGTGTGAGATCCTCGACCTCACGATCCGGATTGAGTGCGATCCCCGGCCGGACCCCCCGCTCCTTCAAGCTGTCGAGCAGCGCCTTCGCGTCGTCCGGCCGACGCTCGGCGACTTCGAGATGGATCGTGACCCCGTTGGCCCCCGCGTCGACGAAGGCCGGCGCGTACTTCCACGGGTCTTCGATCATCAGGTGACAGTCGAGCGGAAGCTCGGTGACCTTGCGCAGTGAGCGCACGACCGGCGGGCCGAAGGTCAGGTTGGGGACGAAGTGCCCATCCATGATGTCGCAGTGCAGCCAATCGGCTCCAGCATGCGTCACCCGCTCGATCTCCGACTCGAGGTTCGCGAAGTCCGCGGAGAGCAGACTCGGTGCGAGGATCGGAGGGTTCGGCTCTTGGGATGACGCCATCACTGCCCTGGTCCTAGCGGTTGATGGCGGCCATGGCCAGGGCGCAGCCAGGCGGTCAGTCGACGCGGGTTCTCAGAAGGAGAGCACGACCGTCGAGATCGGAAGGCTCCACGGAGTCGCCGGTGCCGTCGCGCGATCAGCCCCACGCCGACACCCTCCGACCCCAACCACGTCGCGACGCCGAAGAATGGGACCGCGTCGATGCCGAAGAGGAGATCATGGAGTGCAAGAGGAAGCTTCGGTTGAACCTCCTGTGGATCGCGAAGGGAGCCGCAGTGGTGGCTGCGACAGCCGGAGTCGCGCTCGCGGGCCTCGTGATGTGGGGGCAACACCGCGGAGAGGCCCGAACAACCGAGGCTAGACAGCACGTGGCAGCGATCGAGGCGACCTTGGAACGAAGGTCCGAACAGCTGGCATCACGGCAGGTGCTGTGGGGTGAACCCGAAGCGGGCTCGGCCTTTGAGCGCTACGAGTACGCATTGAGCCTGGCTGGCGCTGGCCGCTACGAAGGCGGTGATCTCTGGGCATTCCGCAGGGATCCGGACTTCCCACCGGAGAAGGCCGAGAGGATGCGCCGGAAGTGGTGGCCGGCCATCGCAGCGATGCGCCAGGGAGCTCGCCGAACCGACAGCCGAAAGCCATTCGATGCGACGAACCTCGAAGGCTCGGCAACCTCTCTTCTGACAGCACGAGATCTGGTCAACATGGCTGTCGTGCAGTCTCGGGAGACTCTCGAACAAGGCAGTCCACTGGAGGCTGCGCGGATCTCACTCGATGCGATGACCTTCAGCCTCGACCTCCTTCGCTCCCCGCTCTTGGTGGACCAGATGGTCGGAGTCGCACTCGTTGGAATCGTGGCGATGGAAGCCTGGCCCGAAGAACGGCTCCGGCAACTCGACCCTCGATCGCTCGAGGAACTCGCGGTCGGACTCGAACGCCTGGACTCGATGATGCCGGCCGGGGCCCGACTGGAAGCCGAGGTCTTGCTCCTGGCCGCGCATCTCGATCATCAACTCGAGAGTCTCGAGTCTCTGGATCCGGGCTCAGCGAGCGACCTCCTCGCGTACGGATGGTCCAAGCAGTTCATGTTGGCCGAAGCGGTCTGCGATCTCTCGACCATGGTCGACCGAACGCAGACCAGCCAAGGCAACGCATGGCCCACCCACTCGGAGGAACTCGAAGACCTGGCGAGTGAGGCACTCTCATCTGGAAACTCGTTCCTGAACGACTGTTGCCCGAGTCTGAAACCGATCGAGAGCAGCTTCGTCGCGGTGAACGCGCACCTTCGCGTCCTCCGACTCGCGGTCGCTGTGCATCAGCGCGGAGTCGACGAGGCATTGGAGCGACCGATCTTGGACCCGGTGACTGCAAAGCCTCTGATCGTCGAGCGCTCGACCGAGTCGATCACGATCCGCAGCATTTGGGATCGATCGGAGCGAACGATCGCGCTTCCGCTCGGGCGTTGATCCGAGGACCCGATCGGAACACTCGAGTCACAACCCGAACTGCACCGCATTCGAGAACACGATCGCGGTCCCTGATCCATCGAACGACGCGACCTGCGCGAACACGGTGTCGAGGGGGGCCAGAATCGGCAGCTCGATCGAGAGTCGTCCAAGCGCATCCGCTGTACCCCCAACGCTGATTGCGGAACCGAGTCCCGGAACCAGGGTCCCACCGAACAACGGAATCGGCAGTGACTGCGGACTGAAGATCAACGCGATCGGAGCGAGCGGCTCGGCGAGGTGAACGTCGACGAACACCACGCTGGTGGAGTCGGCGTGCAGGCTCGGACCACCGAGGCTCCGGAACCCCAAGTCTACGGCGGGGCTGGCGGCCGAGCTGAGGAGCTTGATGTTGTCGAGCGCAACCGACTCGGTCAGCGCCGCAGGATCGGAGGTCGCCTGGTGCCCATCGAGGCTCCAACGAATCGAACGCAGGACCGGTGTTCCCTGCTGGCCACCGCTCGGAACACCGACCGGGGCCGAAGACGTCCCGTTCACCGTCAACTGCAGAGTCTCCGAAGAGGTGTGGAGGTCGATATCGACCCGGATTCGGAGCGACTCTCCGAACTGATAGTTGCCCACGAGCGTTTGCGGGTTGAAGCCCTCTCGGATCTCGCCGTTCGGCTCGAAGGTCAAGACCGAGGTCAGTCCGTCGAAGAAGATCGAGAACCGCGACGACACGTCGGTCAGCACGAGATCCATCTCGAGCTGGAAACGGTCGTAAGAGAGGAACGGAAACCTGTCTCCGAAGCGGTAGTCGTCGACCTGGATGCCGACCTGGTCGAAGCCGCCCGTTCCATTGCCGAACTGCAGCGCTTGCGTAGCCAGAGGACCGGCGTTCGCAACGACTGTCGGATCACCGAATCGGAGGAAGCTGATCTGCGGGTTCGGCGCTGGACCGCTGCTTGTTCCAGGCGCCTGACCGACAACCTCCGACTCGAAGTCGATACAGAATGTGAGGTCCGTTTGAGCCATTGAGGCCGTCGGAAGGCAAAGAACGGCCGCTAGAGCGAGTCGTGTCAATGTGATCACGTCGAAGAGTCCTGAGGCGTCGGGAACGTTGAATGCCAGGGAGATCGCGAAGCGTCGGCGAACCCGGACCTAGTGTAGTGCATCAAACAGATGCGCCATTATCCCGGAGCGCTGATCGAGCCCTGGTGACCTTGGCGAGGATGTCCTTCGCAGAGGCTGTCCAGATGAACGGGGTCGGCTCGAGGTTGTGCTGTTCGATGTAGGAGTCG
>JBCBZB010000119.1:0-8197 GCA_039815565.1 Planctomycetota bacterium | reverse complement strand
GTGCGCGGCTTGCTCCATGCCAGCGCGCCGCCCAGAACCCGCCCGCCACGGCGCAACCTGACGGGCAGAAGCGGGTCGGCCTCGGCGGCTCCGAAGCGCTCGCCGATCGAGGCCGCGAGGCGCGGACCCGCGAACCGGATCATCAGCCCGCCCTCTTCGATCCAGGCGCCCAGCCGCTCCTGATCCTCATCCGTGAAGGCCCCGTGATCGGCCATCACAAGAACCGCCGGGGGCGCCTGCATGATCTCGGGCAGCGTGCCCTCGCGAATGATCGACCAGGGCTCCAGCGCCTCGCGCAGATAGTGGCTCGCCGAGGTCAGCGACACGATGGCATCGTCCGTGACCGGGACAACCAGGCCGGTCGGCAGGCGGCTGAGCGAGCCGTCGGCCATCACCGCACCGCCCGCGCTTGGCCCGGTCGCAAGGACAAGGCGCGTCACAGTAGAGATCAACTCGGGCGGCAGATCGAAGGTCGCGGTCGCCACCGGATCGCGCGCGCCGAACGTGGCAGGCGCGACCGCGATGCGCCGCTCTCCGCCGGCCTCGCTGCGGGCATAGGCATAGACAAGGCGCGTGTCGTCATCGCCGCCGGCGCGCAGCACATCTGCCGCCATCTGCCCCTGATCGAGGCGCGGCGGTGTCAGGCCATGGGCGATCTCTTCGGGTCCGATCAGGGTCATCGGGCCAAGATCCGACAGGGCATCGAGCCCTTCGGTGTCACGGTCGGAATGGGAGAGCCCGTCATGGAACCAGACCGTCTCCGAGGCTGTCAGCCCGGCGATGGCATCATAGAACGCGTCTCTGGGCGGGGCCCAGGGCGCGGGTTCGGTCGCCTCGAGCATCCCGCGCGCGGCGGCGGCCGCGACCGGGACCGGCGGATCCCCGCTTGCGAGCGGCCAGAACAGAACATCGCGACCGGACTCTCCGGCTTCGTCCATCAGGGCGGCTGCGGCGGCCTTGCGCGCCTCCCAGTCCGGGGCCGAGGCCCATCCCTGATCCATCACGATCAGCACCGGCCCGCCCGATCCGGCCAGCCGGGCCGAGGGATTGAGGACCGGCCCCGCGAAACCGATCAGCAGCGCGGCGATGACCAGCATCCGCAGAAGCAGAAGCCACCACGGCGTCTTGTCCGCCTCGCGCTCCTTGTCGTCGAGCCCGAGAAGAAGCCGAACGCCCGCAAAGGCCTCGACCTTGGGGCTGGGCGGGATCGCGCGCAGAAGCCACCAGAGGATCGGCAGCGCCAGAAGCACCGACCTCGAGGACCGGATGGCCTTCGAGCCAGGGGTGGTCGCCGACGATGCGCAGCATCGCGAGATCACGACGTTCGTCGAGGTGCACGACCTCCGCCTTCAGCTCCTGATCCTCGGCGGACATGAATCCGGTCTGGGGATCGATCTGACCGCGGGTGAGATCAACAAGCCAACGTCCGTTCTTCGAGTACTGCCAACCGGTCGAGACGACGTGGTGGTTCGTCAGCAGCAGCCCCTGCTCGTTGTCGATCAGGAACCCGGTTCCGTGACTCGAACGGGTTCGGACGACGAAGACGGCGGGCGCGAGTCGTTCGTAGACCTCCGACAGACCGCGCTCGCGCGCCTCCAAGCGGGCTTCTGTCAACGTGCGCGCGAACGCGCTGTCGCTGATCGTCGGCCGGACGAGCAGGTCCGGAGACCCGAGGAAAGACTCACCCTCCGCCGGCAGCAGGGAGAACGGTCGCTCGGTCGCTCCGAAGTCGTACTGCACGTCGTAGTTCAGCAGACCGACGCCCTCCAACGACCCTTCGTCATCGACTCCGATTCCACGAGTGCGCACTCCCTCCGCATGTCCGAAGGCGAGGTCACCCAGCAACTCGTTCATCCCGGCACCGCGCGTGCGCGTGCCGTCGTAAGGCTCCGCCGCCAGCCCGTCGATGCCGACCGCATCCTCGGAAAGCACCATCGCGACGAGGGCTCCGGGCCCGAGCGGTGCGTCGTCGGCTCGGAGCTTCCGCTCCCACTCGGCGCCGGGCCTCAGAACGGCACCCTCGCGAAGCTGAGGACCCGTCGGCAGCGCACGGAAGATCTGGAGGTCGGGCAGGAAGAGGAAGACCCAGACCTGCACCGGCGTCTCGCTGGCGTTCTTCGCGAAGACCCGGAACCGACTGCCCGGGACCAGCCGGGCGAACTCCGGCAGCGGAACCCACTTGCCGTCGATCTCCTCCTCGAGTCGAACGACGACATCTGCCGGTAGGTTGCCCACCACCGAATGACTCGCGAGCTGCCGCAGGTTGCGTGCTCGGTACGAACGGCCTGCAACCTGGTGCGCCTTCCCTGATTCGAACTTCACGGGCGCCAGATCGGCACGCGACCACAGGAACCGACCCGCGGTGTCGGGATCGGTCGGGTCCTCGAGTTCGAGGATCGCATCGGCCTCGGAGATCGACGAGAAGGCCGTGAGTCGCTGCATCCGCTCGGTATCAAACGCCGCCCGGAACTCCTCCGGCAGATCGCTCGCGGCGATCTCTTGGCCGCTGCGGTTACGGAAGGCGATCCGGATCCGCTTCACGTCAAGCGACGCCGAACTGATCTCGACCGGGAGGCGGCTCGCGTCGGCGGTGCGGACCTGATCGAACTCGACACCGCCTTCGTCCGTCGGCACGACGAACGCGCTCGATGGTCGAACCTCGTCGATCCGGACCTGTCCGATCAGGTGCTCTCGCTCGCCACGATGGAATGGAGCGAACACGTCGAGGACGTCGCCGTTCGAGAGCCCGCGAATCGATCCGGCGTTCACGACCATGTCCTGGCCGGACACGCCGAGCTGCATCGAGCTCAGGTCATCACCGACCGAACCGTCGATCGCCGCTGACAGATCGCCATGACCGACCGGTGTCTGGTTGTAGATCGCTTGACTCCGGAACGCGCCCTGCACCCGGCTGATCAACTCCTGGAAGCTCCGTTGACCACCGAGGCGACTCAGTTGCTGAGTCAGGTGCCAGGTGAAGGATCCGTGCCGCACCGACGCGTCGCCGGATGCGTAGCCCTGTTCCTGCGCACGCTGAGTCGGTTCCGCTGCGTACATCGCGATCACGTCGCCGGGGAAGTCCGCGTCGACCGACGCTTCGTCCCGCCGCGGAACCGAACCGGGTGCGACGCTGGCCGCGGTCGCATCGCTCGGGATACCGAGCAGTTCGCTGTCCAGGGTCCGGTAGCGGACGTCGCCCACGCCGCCGCGGAAGAGGGTTCCGGAGTGGCACGCATCGACGATCAGCCAGACGCGAGCGCCGGTCGCAGCGATCGCCGCGAACTTCTCGTTCAGGACGTCGTCACGGATCGAGCCGGGAATGCGGCCTTCCTTGGAGTTCCAACGGCTGGTGTCCTCGGGCAGGAACACCTCGTCCTTGCCGTCGGATTCGTCTCCGCTGATATCTGGCACCTGGTCCCCGTGACCGGCCAGGAAGATCACGACGAGCTCTCCGGACCGAGCGTCTTCGACGAGACGATCGAGGCCCGCCAGGATGTTGGTTCGGGTCGGCGGGACGGCGGAACCCGACGTCATCGTTTGGATCGACTCGCCGGGGAACTCCAGGACGGTGCGCAGGACTTCGGCGGTGCGCCCGGCGTCGTTGACCGGCCCCTGCAATCGAATCCGCGAGTTGTAGACCGCGAGTCGATCGATCGACTCGTAGTGCGCCCGCAGGCTGGGGTATTCGTTCACTCCGACCAGGAGCGCGCGGACCGGAGCCTCATCGTCGAGTGTCCGGGAGGGCGCTGGCTCTTCCTGCGCCCAGGCGGGCTGGGCGAGTAGGAGAAACGGCGTGAGAGCAAGTCGTGCCAGAGCGTGCATGGCTGTGGTGGTCGACGCGGGGAGAGCGAGAGTCTGTGCGCGTGCCGGGATTCGGATTCGGCGCGCAGAGAGATTCTCGCCGAGGACAATCAGCGTTCGACGATATCGAGAGAGTCGATCTCGTAGGTGCGCGGATCGAGGTCGAGCACCGCAGAGCTCGCCTCCAGCCCACCCCTCGTGGTTCCTGCCGTCAGGTAGGCACTGAAGTCGAGTGGCTCGATTCCCCGGATCGCCAACACCCGACCACGTGAGCCCGAACGCACGGGCTCGGGGACGATGCTCCCCGCCGCCCGGATGATCTCCTGCCTCGTGGTCGCGCGAGCGCCGTCCCGACGCAGGGAGACGATCGTGCGCGTGTCTTGATCCAGCGCCAGGAGAACGACGTAGGCGGGCATCGAAGACCGTGCCTCGACGGCGAGTCGAGGGCGCCCGCTCGTCGCCCGAAGCCTTCTTGCATCGAAGACCCACTCCTTTGGATCGTCGGCCACGCGGTCGAACACCGAGGAGTCGTCACCACGCGGTTCCGCAACCAGGGAGAATCCATCGGGGTCTGAGCCGCGGTAGTCCGCGAGCCCGAACAAGAACGCGAACCTCGCCTCTCGTTCGATCGCGTCGTCGATCGATTCGGGCGCCTGCGCCCAGCTGCGTTCACTCGCGGGAGGCCAGACCTGGAATCCATCCGGCGCGACGAGGCGCGGCTCGCCCTCGGCGTCAGAGACCACGCGATACAGCGACTCCGCGGCAGGAGACTCCGCTGTGACGACCAACCGCTCGGTCGGCCAATCGAAGCGTTGGTCGACCGGGAGACTCCAGAACACCGTGGTCTCCGGATCGACGACGAAAGCCAGGGCTTCGACGCGTGCTTCCGATGCGGCCCGTACGGAACCGACCAGCTCGCCGAACGAATGCCCCGCCTCGACGCGCGCGATGCGCACACGACCGACGCGTTGCCGCGTGTAGAGATCGACGAGCTCGCCCTCGGATCCCACGCGCAGTCCCTGCAGGGCACCGAGAGCGACCCGCACTCGTCGGACCGATTCCGTGGATCGTTCGACGACACCCCCAGGTCCACCGAGGAAACGCGCGGAGATGCCCTCGATCGGCGCGACTACGCCGGGCTCGAAGATGCGCGAGTCGACCGGGCCCGCGACCTGCACCGTCTGTGACGGACACCGCGCCTTCACGAAGGCGCGGGCCTGTTCCGCGATCGCATCCCAAGCACTCCCGGCTGGCATCGTCGACAGGGCCTCGACGACTGCATGCGTGAACAGTCCGAAGCACCGGCTCCCCGGCAGATACGGAGAGGGTGCTGTCAGCTCGAATTCGTAGGCCTTCTCGTGTGAGGCGCAGGCGGAGATCTGGATCCAGGACTCGGACCCGTCCTCCGAGTCGCGAAGCTGATCGTCGATCACGCGAATGCCACGCGGCCAATACGGCTCCGACTCCCAGTCGACCGCCTCGTCCCCTCCGGGATCGGCGATGCGTGCGACGAGTCCTTCGGTGTCGTCGTCGGCACCTCTCAGGAGGAACGCCGAGTGACAGGCGTCGGTGACCACGACGATCCGGTCGCTCAGAGACTGGAGCAACAGTGAGTGGAACGCATCGTCGTCGAAGTCCGATCCGCCTTCGACGCGACTGTCGTGCAGAACCAGGGTCGTGTCGTGGCCCGAGGGCTCGGCACCCGATGGGTCGGGCCGCCGCGAACCATGGCCGCTGAACCAGAACAACACATCGGTGTCCTGGTCGACCCCATCGACCAGGTGCTCCTGGATCGCCGAGACGACGCCTTCGCGATCGGCCTCTTCGTCCACCAGGATACGGATCTCATCCTCGGCGAACCCGAAACGCTCGCGGAGCAAGCGAGCGACGAGCTGCACGTCGTTCCTCGCCCCGTTCAGGTTCGGTAGGCCGCCACCCGCGTAGCGACCCACCCCGACCAGCAAGGCCCGGCGGTCCCGACCACTACCGGACTCGAGGCGCTCGAACGACTTCGGCGCACCGGGATCGACCTCCGGTTCTGACTCGCCCCCGCAGGCCGCGAGCAGGGCGGCAAGCAGGAAGACAATCGCAGGTCGAACGTTCATGGTGACGAGGTCGTCGCCGGGTGAACCCGCAACTCGAAGGAGAACGCGGTGGTCCACCGATTCCCGGGCAGGTCGACGATTACCCGATTGTGCCCGCCACGGACCGCAGACGAGCCAACGATCGTGTGGGAAGAACGTCGTCCCACGACCTCGGGCGGAACATCGCGTCCCCGTGTCCTGAGGGACGTGTGCACCAGGCTCCTTGGAATTCGCCACGAATCTGGAGCCGAATCCCGGGTTTCTCCTCCACACCAAGCCAGAGCACGCGATCCAATCGAACGGTCGCCTCGCAATCCACCGCTCCCAACCAAAGGCGGTAGCCCGAGAACGCCATGCACCGAACGACTCTCTGCCGCCTCTCCGTCCCGACCGCTCTCCTACTCTCCCTGCTGGCCACCGGCTGCGGTAGCTCGCAGCCGTTCCAGAAGGGCCAGGACACCCCCCGTAGTTTCGGAGCTGGAACCTTCCAATCCGTCGCCGACAAGTCGGGCGATGCCAAGGCTGCGCTCGGCCACTTCGTCGGACGCCGCGAGATCTTCTCCTCGTTGACTCCGGAGCTGCCGGTCCTCAATGACGGGTCGTCCTACGAGCTGCATCCGTTGACCCTCGCCAAGGGCCAGCGGCTCACCGCCTCCATGAGGAGCACCTACGTCGATTCATTCCTCCTCATCGGGCGACAGAACGGAGAGGACGTCGAGATTCTCGCTCGGGATGACGACTCGGGCCGCGGGCTCTCGGCTCGCATCGAGATGGTGGTTCCCGAGACCGGCGACTACCTGGTCGTCGCGACCAGTGCCGGCGCGGGCGAGTACGGGCGCTACGCGCTCGACGTCGAAGCCTCCGAAGGCGCCCGGGAGGAGGACGACCGAGCGCCGGTCGTCGAAGGCACGACCGCGGTGTCGGGCATTGGCCAACGCGTCACGAACCGACTCGCCGACGGCGACCCGCGCCTCCCGGACAACTCTCCGTTCCACACGATCGACTTCGAGGCGACCGAAGGCACCCGACTGGAGGTAAACCTCGAGTCGTCCGCCTTCGACGCCTTCCTCGCGCTCGGCACGCGGGACGCGGACGGTGAGTTCCAGCTGATCGCACAGAACGACGACGTGATGAGCGGCTCCACCTCGAACAGCCGACTCAGCGTCACCCTGCTCGAGAGCCGGAGCTACACGGTTCTCGTCACGACCTACAACCCGTTGGGCCGAGGCAGCTACACGCTGTCGATCGACGAGGCCGGAGACCCAGCGGTCGACTTCGCGCAGATCTATCCGGGCGGTGGCGACCCCAACGGTCGCTACGCAGTCTTGGTCGGGATCAACGACTACCCGGGCAACGACAACGACCTGGTGACCTGCACCGAAGACGTCGGACTGATGAAGCAGCTCCTCGTCGGGAGCTGGGGCTTCGAGGAGGAAAACGTCGTCACGATTCTCGACGAGGCGGCGACGCGCGATCGCATCGCGGGCGCGGTCGCCAACCACCTCGCCCAGGCGGGCAAGGACGGCGTCGCGGTCTTCTACTTCTCCGGCCACGGCCTTCAGCTCGGGTTCAACGCTCTGATCAGCGGCGACCGTGACCCGGAAGCCGACGGCAGTGACGAGGCCCTCGCGATGTGGGACGCCGACGGACGCAGCGGAGCCGTGATCATCGATGACGAACTCGGCGCGATGCTCAGCGACCTGCCGACCGACAACCTGCTCGCGATCCTCGACACCTGCCACTCCGGCACCGGCTCGCGAGGCGGTCCGGTCGATCTGGACGCCCTCGATAAGCGACTCGTACTCGTCGACGGTGCCGCGGCGACCTACCCGGCACCGACCGAAGCGCTGGTGGATCTCGCGGGCACGAACGCGAGCGCGGTCGACAACCCGACCCGCCCGCTCAACCACGTCCTTCTCGCCGCAGCCGCTCCCGACCAGACTGCCCTCTCGCCGCGTCACACCTGGCGGGACATCGAGTCGCGAGCCAGTCTGTTCACCTACTTCCTGATCAAGGAGATCAAGAAGGCCGGTGCCGACACGACCTTCGACATCGTCCTCGAAGCAGTCCGCGATCGGATCCGCGGCTACGGCGCCGAGCAGGGAATCGGCGCGGGCGACATCCAGCGACCCCAGGCCGAGGGCGATCGCCAGGACGAGTCGATCTCGAGCTTCCTCAAGCTGCGCGGAGGGAGGGATCGGGGGTTGGGGAGTCACACGCCCCGGAATTCGGCCGGCCGCAAGAGGTCCTGAAACCCCGCGAAACATCGACCGGACTCGCGACATTCCACGCGTTCCGGGGTCGAATACCCG
>JBCBZB010000089.1:0-19134 GCA_039815565.1 Planctomycetota bacterium | reverse complement strand
GGTGCGGTCGTGGCTGTCGGCTTGGCGGTGAGTGCCGGTGTGGTGGCAGATGATGGTGGTTTGTGGGGCGGGGGGGGGCGCACGCGGCGCGCCCCCGCGCCGCCCTGCTCCGGTGACGATGACCGAGTCGGTGTCCATCGTCTCCGGCGTCCGCGTCGCGTTCTGCCAGTAGCCTTCGAACACGGCAACGTCGGGCAGGTGGTTGAACGCAAACAGCTCCTGCGCGAATCGGTAGCCGAGCAGCTGGAAGTAGATCGTCGCCTCGACGGTCAGCGGACCGCTCGTCGCGCCGACCGGGATCTGGAAGGAGATCTGGTCCCCGCCCCCGACGAAGTTCGGGTCGCCGTTGATCGCCTTCGGAGCGGTCTCGGGAGCATCGGGGTGCGTCGGCACCCAGCCCTGCGGCAGCAGGCGGTTGTCCTTGAAGTTCGTGTCCGCGCGCAGAAGGCGCCAGACCGGGTTCCCGTTCTCGTCCTCAAGGATGTCCTCGTAGACGACCGGCGTGGCCTCAGAGCTGACGACGTTGAGGTGCGGAAGGATCGGGCCACCGACCGACTCGCTCGAGAGCGGTGTGCCGAAGCCATCGACCAAACGACCCTCGGCATCGTGTGCACCGCAGTCCCAGACGACGTTGCCACCCGAGTCACGAACCGTCAGACGAACCCAGACGCGTCGCGTCGGGATGCCGCTCGGCAGCTTGTGCCCAGCGAGGTTCGTGACCTGAACGTTGACGTCGAGCTGGCTGCCGCTGCGGACAGCGGAGGTCACGTCAACCACCGCCGTGCGGTTCTGTAGTTGGTCACGGGCGGCGGCGATCGTCGCGTCGAACGCGGCAGCCGGAGCCGTGACGTTCAGGGCGGCCGCGTTGTCGCGCAAGATCTCCGGGATCAGCGTGTTGCCGCCGACGAAGATGTGGCGACCGTAGGGCGAGCGATCCTGCAGGAAGCTCCAGTCAAAGCCCGCCGGGTTTCGCGCGACACGGGTCGAGATCACGTTGCCGTCGACATCGAGCTGAGGGACGTGACAATCCTGACGGCTCGCAGCCTCGGGAGCGAGCGGCGCGACTTCGTCCTGGAACACGGAGTTTCGCCACTCGAGGTAGGGCGTCTGCTCCGCGTGCACCGCGCCCGTCGCCGTGCCATCGGCACGCACGGCGTTGGTGAACAACGTGTGACAGGTCGCGCACAGGCCGGACTTATCCCGGATGTGCGTCGACGTGACCGGGCGCTTCCCGGTGCGCGAGACCATCTGGTTCGCGATCAGGTTGTCGTGCGGGCCGTAGATCTCGTCGTCGTCGTTGAGCGGGAAGAATCCGGAGTAGGTCTCGTCGGTTCCGAGGTTCACGTCCTCGATCTGGTGACAGACCGTGCACGACACGCCATCCCGACCGAGGTCTGCGATCTCGTCGTTGCCGTCGAGCTTCTCGGGAGTCATCAGATACTCGGTCGGGCTCTCCTCTCGAACGGCCGAGCCCATCGGCGAGTGACAACGCGTACAGGCGGCGGCGATCTCGCTCGATCGCGAGGGCGTCACGTCGCGCTCGGCTGCGACCATCGCTCGCCAGAGCGGATCGCGCGCCGAGTTGGCCATCATCGTCGACTGCCAGAGGTCGAACGGCGAGATCTCACGACCGGCAGCATCGCGGAGCGCGGTCGCGGTCGTCGAGTTCGAGTGACAGACCTCACACTCACGCGAGTGCAGATAGGGCGAATCGGCGGTGAGCGGCGGATGGACGAACTCAGCGAGCTCATCCGACCTGGTTGCCGTCTCGACGGCCGAACCGAGCAGGGAAAGGGAGCCGGCGAGGGTCGCAGCCGTCGGAACACCGAGCAGGACCGCGAAGCGCTTGCTGAATACCTTGGAAAGGGACTTCATCGGAGAATTGCTCAGCGGACGATCTGGACTTGGCCACCGGTGGACGAACTCAGTGAGCCCATCGGGGACTGCGGGAAGACGATCCACTGGAAGAACACATCGGTTCCGGCCAGCGATGGGAAGTTGGGGATCGCGAGACCGGTGACGGTCGAACCGCCATTCGCGACCGGGAGCATCGGCGAGCCGGTGAGGAGGTTGGTCGCATCGATCAGCAACTCACTCCCCGGAGTGAAGAGCGGTGGCGGTAGCGGAATGACAAGCGGGCTCACGCCGACGACCAAGGCGCCGCTGCCACTTACCGTGGAGTCGAGTCGCAGGCGCCAGCCGGTGTTGCCGACGAAGGGGGCTCCGCCCTCGAAGGAGATCGACCCGGCCGTCGTCGCGCCGTATTCCCAGGTCGCATCGAGCTCGAGGAGGAAGTCGTCATCGCCCTGCGCGACGCAGAGGAACCGCGGCGAACCACCGTCATCGATCCACTCGACTCCGCCGACATAGCCACCGGGGCGAAGACCAGAAATCGACTGCTCGCCGAGCACCTGCAGCCCGGTCAGCGAACCGTCGCTGGTACTCATCTCCGTGCCGACGAATGCGAGATCGTTCGGGTGACCGCTGCCAGCCTGCCCAAACCACCAGACCGTTCCGCGACTCGCGTCGTACGCAGCCGCAAAGGTCTCGGACTGAACACCGGGCAGCGTCCGGAGCAGGTTGCCGGTTCGGCTCAACTCGATCAGATCACTGCTCCAGCTCGCAACCCAGAGCGAACCGTTGCCGCCATCGCCGTTCGGGTCGAACGCCATTGCGCGCATCGTTCCGAAGCTGAGGTTGGCGGGCACCGGGATCGCCTGCGTGGCGTCGAAGACGCCGGTCACGGTGTCGAAGGCGAAGATCACTCCGGCGTCGCATCCACCGTAGATGATCTGGCCGCCGTCGTAGGCGAGGTCGCGAAGTCCCCACAGGCAATCGTCCGCGAGCGGTGGGACGTTGTGCGAGGCGACGAAGTTCATCGACGAATCGAACTCGAAGAGTTGGTGCGGGAAGGTCCGATCGAATCGCCGGGCGCTGACGAAGGTCCGACCGTCACTGACCCGCGCAACGCCGAGGATGCCCTCGAACGTCGAGCCGGTGCCATTCAGCACGGCCGTGGTCAGGTCGAAGGTCGCACCACCACCGGGGTAGACCGGGTTGGGAGCAGGCGCGCCGAGCTGCGCTGTCGCTGGAGTCGCGATCAGTAATGCACAGCCAACGACGGCCGACCGAGAGATGAGTCGGATCGAAGCCACAAGTGGAGATTGAAGGATCGTACGATCTTCGACAATCCCTGAGCGGCCTCTAGGCGGGATCGATTTGGGATCCTCGGCCTCCCCGACCGTTCAGTCCGTCTCTTGCTGCGACCGGATCTCAGCGAGATCCGCCGGAGTGATCTCATAGCGCTCCCGGCAGTAATCGCAGTCGGTCTTCAGCGTCTCCTGGTCGGCGATCGCCTCGTCCAAGTCAGCGGTCGGCAGCGAGGCCACCGCCGCCAGCGCACGCTCCCGGCTACAGGGGCAGGCGAAGCGGATCTCAGACTCCGACAGCAGGGTGGATTCGAACCCGTAGGTCACCTCGTCCATCAGCCATTGCGGGTCGGCATCGTGCTCCTCGAGCAGCGGACCGAGCTTGACGAAGTCCTCGAGGCGAGCCGTCATGATGGCGAGAGGAGCCTGCGTAACTTCGGGCAGAAGTTGCACGACCAGCCCGCCCGCCGTGACGACCTTCCCATCCCGGACAACGCAGCCCAGGGCGACCATCGTGGTGATCTGCTCGGACTCCTGGAAGTAGCGCATCATCCCGCCGACGACGCCGGCCTCGGGATCGAAGGCCACGATGCCCTGTTGCTGCTCGCCGCTCCACATCGCTCGACTGACCTGGAGCCGCGGTTCCGCTCCGAGCCGAAACTGCTCGAGCCCGTCAGGGATCTGGATCAAGCCTCGCGTGTTGCCCTCCGGCCAGGCGTCGGCGACCAGGTAGGCGCCGTCGCCGCCGTGCAGGAGCACCTGGACGCGGTTGTTGGGCGACATCGTCTCGCGGATCAGGACCGACCCGCAGAGCAACTCGCCGAAGACACCAGCCGTCTCGTCTGAAGCCTGCTGAGCCTCGACGATGCCGGCGACCATGTCGGTCGCACGAACGGTCATCACCCGGAACGAGCCGTCGTTCAGCATCGCTCGCAGGACTCGGTCTTTCTGGCTACTCATCGGCTCGGGAGAATGCGTGAAGGCCGGGCTTGGGTCTACGCCTGACCGCGCACGGGGGACGGCCACGCCTCTCCCTAGTGCAAACCACCGGCATCTCTCAAGTTGCGACCCTCGGTCTTCCGATAGACCGAATTGCCGACGTGAGACGTTGCCCGGCGGGTCCTGACGGAGTGGCTCGCCTGCAAGGGGCTGATTCGCACGCCTCCCGACCCGGCACCTGCTCGACAGCCGCCACGGAACTCGGCAAGCTACCTCGTCCGCTTTCTCTACGGAAACCGCCGGTTCCGCCGGCTCGGACGCACGCCGAAACCGTCTTCGGAAGGACCTTCGTGTGACCGCCCCCGCTCTCGAATCTCGCTCGACCTTCGAGTCCTCGTCGCTCTATCGCATGCTGCGGCAGCGCACGGCCGACTTGGAGTCGTCTCTCTTCGACCACCCGCTCGTCGTCGCCGTTCAGCACGCGAAGCTGAGCCGCGAAGGCTACGGCCGGTTGGTCGCCGCACTCCTGCCGATCGGCGGATCGCTGCTCGACGCACTCGATAGCGGACCATTCCCGGTCCCCGGTCTCGAGTGTGTGACGGCACGCGCCCGCAGTTGCCACAAAGCACTCCACGCGGAGCTCGCCTTGCTGCTGCAGGAGGTCCCGGACCTGCGCCCGGTCCCCGCCGCTCGCCAACTCGCGGACGTGGTGACCGTCGACCGGGACCACCTCCCGTTCACGCTCGGTCGATTCTTCGCCGTCGAACGGACGCACAAGATGTTCCGCCGACGTGCCTCGGGACTCGGACGAACGCTCGCTCTCAGCACGGGCACCGACCTGGCGATCGGTGGCAGTCAATTCGAGGTCCGACCGACCGACGAGTTTGCGGAGTGCGTCGACTCGAACTCCGAACTCCAGCGACACCGCGGTGACGTCGCGATCGCCGCGCAGGAGACGTTCGAAGATCTCCGCGCCGTGCTCGATCAACTGCCCTGGGCCTGAGCCCCGGGCACGCGACTTACTCTGAGGCCCTCGAAGCCGCGATGTTCACGTCGCGGACGACTCCGAGATCAGGCCGGACCACGGGCGTTGCAGGCCCGAGCTGCCCCTGCCGATGAATAGAGAGCGGCTCGATGATCCCCGAACGTCGTAGGATACGGCGCATCGCGGATCGAATCGTTGACGGATCCTTTGGCTCGACCGCGCCGCGGGCATGAGCCCCACGCCGGACGTAGAGCAGTTGTCCTTTCGGGACACCCTCGTCGAGTAGATCCCGCCCGAGGCTCTTCATCAGACGCGTAGCCCCGAACTTGCGACCTCGGCGTTCGCGGAAGCGTCGAATCGTCCCTTCGATCGATGCGACCGGAAACGGTCGTGACGGAGAACTGGCGTTCATCCGATCGAGCAAGGCTCGCGTCTCCTCCAGAAGGGGAACCCGACGCTCACGACCCTGGCCGTCACGCAGCGTCAACCAGCTGTCGTCCCAGTCGCCTGGCTGGATCCGGCCGAGCTCGCGGACGGTCGCCATGAACACGTAGACCGACACGACACGATCGCGGTCTCGTGGCTTGCGAACGGTCGCGAGAGCCTCACCGAGCTCGCCTACGCTCGGGAACGAGTCATCCCCGTAGCCGGCGACGAACGCCCGGACGTCGAAGTCCGGCACCTCGCCCGCCATCAACCCCTTCTCCGAGGCATGGCGCAGCAGGCGGATCATCGCCTCGCAATCATGGCGAGCGGTCGTTCGGGCCGTCTGGCCCGAGTCGATTCGCTTGCGTAGGAACTCCTCGAGACCAGACGCATCGACCCGATCGACCCGATAATCGGGCCCGAAGTAGTCCGTGAGCGCGACCCACTGCGACCGATAGGTACGTAGGGTCGAGACACGCAACTCCTTCTTCTGGAGGCTGTCTTCGTAGAGGCGGATCAGAGCAGCTAAGGCGAGAGGCCCGCTGCGGCTATTCGATGAGTCGGACACCCTTGGACTCCTGTGCTGAGGAGCACGCGTCGCTCCTCAGAACCGATACCGGGGTGTTCGAGCCGTTCCGGGCAAAAAAAAACCGACTCGGCCTCCGGGGGGAGACCGAGCCGGTTTTCGGTGCGTGGTGGAGGTTCCGACACCCCACTGTCAGCCAGGTGGGATGGGCGTAACGAGCCGATCAGTGGACCGCCGGAACTCCCCAGCTGTTTCGGCTGAATCAGGGTTATCCCTGAAGATCGGTCGGCCGGAATCCACAGTTTCCTCAGCGTATTCCCTGAACCCGGCCCCGAGCCGGCCGCCTTCCTCGAGAAGCTCCCAGCCGGCCTCCCGACCGTGGCGGAGCCACTGTGAGCTGTTCGGGAGGGGCTCGGCGAGGACGACGCAGGCTGGCGTTCGGGTCGGGACTCCGGCCCAGATCTGGGCAAGCGCGAGCATCGTGATCCCCAGGCAAAGCAGCTGCACCGCCGGCGACCAATCCCAGAGCGCCCCCAGAACCGTCCCAACGGCCGAAAGAACGACCAAGAACGCCGCAGCCCAACCACCCCTGTGGTCCGACCCCCCGCTCGACGACGAGGCGATCCGATGCAGGAGCACGGCGACGACGACGAGGCCCAATCGGCCGTAGAGGGTCAACCAATCCATCTGCGGCCTGAATCGTCCGCATTCAAACGGTGACCGAAGCTCGGGTTAAGGGAATGTCCCTAGATGACCACCCCGCTGGATTCCCCGATTGGTTGAGGGTTTTCCCCCAAGTTGCTGGCCACTCGTGCCGAAAGGGTCTGTGTCGGGGCAACCCGACCTTTTGAACGAACACCGGCACGCCTCGCCAGCGGAGCTTCCGTGATCCCGGACACTCCGTCTCTCTACCACGTTCGGGATCCGAGACTTCCAGTCTCGGCTCGGCTGGCGAGGCGTCGCTCACTTCCAGCCCTGGGGGAAGGGCGGAGAACGGCTCCCAGATGACCAGCAACGCGAAGAATGCGTCGGGGGTCGGTCCCTGGCTGACGCACGACGAACTCGATCTCCTCTCGAAGATGGAGCCATCGCAGGTGCTCGCGCAGACCGAAGCAGCGATTCGGGAGGCGACGAACGCCGACTCCGAATCGGTCCGCTCGACGGCGCACCCAACCACGGCTCTGCCCACAGAACAGCTGCAGGCCAAACCGGCTCAAGCCGCGCAACCGAGCGCACCGCCGCCCCCGCCCGGCGATCCCTCGAAGTGGGCGATCGTCTACCTGCCCTGGAACGCCGGAGGCGGGCCGAGCGAGACTCTGGTCCAGCCGACCACGTCCCCGTCTGCGGATCCGTTTCCAGCGCCGACCTTCGACGACCACGGTGACGACCTCGTGACCGAGGGCACGGACCTGGGCAACCCGCTGGACGCCCTCCCGACCGCTGAATCCTTGGCTTCGCGAGCGCTCGCGAGCGTGCGTGCCACCATCGAATCGACGGCCGAGGTAAGCCCGGAAACCGACGCGCCGATCGCTGAAGCACTTCCGCCTTCGCAGGAGCCGATCGAAGTCGCGCACGAAGAGACGACCGAGTCGGCAACGGAAACGTCGAACGTCGCGTCCTCCACCGGGGACCAGCCGAGCGCCGACACCGGACTCGGACTGTGGGGCGCTCCGACCAACCAGGAGTATCCCATCTTCGAGGCGCCGACACCGATGTCAGAAGAAGAGTCCGAGCCGGCCTCGGAAGAATCAGCCGCGGACGAACACCTGCACTTCGATCCCGATGTCGGCGAGTTCCTCGGCGCCCAGACCTTGTCGCTGCCGCTCGGCCTCGGCGACACGGCGAAGGCTCGGATCGAGCTGTGGTCCAACCCGGGGAGTCGATCGCCGAGATTCCGCGCATCGGTCGTCATCGACGAAGTGCCAGTCGGCGGCACAGATGAGATCGACCACGCGCTCGATGCGGTGCGCAACTGGATGATCGATCGGCTCGGCGGCCTGCAGCCGGTCTACCGAACCAAGCGCGTCTGAGTCGCGGACTATCGGGCGCGACGATCCTTGCGCTTGCCGTGCCAGCGCCGGAGGCGCAGCGCCGTTCCGATCGTCAGAGAACCGAGCACCGGAACGCGCGCGAGGAGCTCTACGATCCCGTGCGCGATCTCGAAACGCTCCGGGTTCTGGAACCAACGGCGCGTCGCCCGCCCAGGCTCCTCCCAAAACTCGGCGCGACCACCGAGGTTCGCCAACAGCGAGCCGACACCGAAGCCGTGCAGCATCGCGACCGCTCGCTCGCGGTCGCCGTCATCGCCGAGGCTGAGCCAATGGCGATCCATCAGCAGGCCAACCATCGCGAGGTGACGATCCCAAGCGGTCGTCGCCATCATCGACTCACCGTGCTTGCGGTAGTCGAAGAGGATCCGCGGCACCTGACGGACCGGCAATCGATGGCGCGCCATGTCGATCCACAGCGCCCAGTCCGAATACGTGTCGACTTCCGGGTCGTAGCGAAGGTCATGCTCGCTGAAGACCCGGCGACGGAACATCGCGCCTGCGTCGCCGAACTCGTTGCGGAAGTAAGCGAGTGAGGGCTCGAAGGGCAGCGGGCCGACGACCGCGACAGTTTCGTTCGTCGAGTCGTCGAAGATCCGAAACTGCGGCACGATCGCTTCGGCACTCGAATCCGCGCGGAACGCCATGAGGCCAAGCTCGACGTAGTCGTTCCGCAGCAAGTTGTCGGCGTCGAGGCAGAGCACGAACTCCCCCCGCGCCTCGAGCACTCCCTGATTCCGCGCGCGAGCGAGACCGCCGTTGGTCCGCGACACCACCCGGACCCGTTCGTCCCGTGATCGCAGGGCATCGAGAATCGCGTCTTTGTCGGCGCGCGGGGAGCCGTCCTCGATGACCAGGACCTCCAGCTTCTGATGAGTCTGGGCGAGCGCGGAATCGACGGCCGCGCGAACGACCTCCAAGTCCTCCCGGTAGTACGGCACGAGCACCGTGACGAGGGGCAGATCTCCCGCCGGACTCACGGGCTGACGCTTGCGGACCGCTTGACCGTGCAGCTCTTCGACACGGCTCGCGTACTTCGCCGGATCGCAGAGTTCTCGTGCGCGTGCGGCTGCTGCAGACCCGATCTCGTCCAGGCGATCGAGAGCCTGACCCAGCTCGTCACGAATGACCCGCGCGATGTCGTCGGGGTCCGTACCGTCGACGAGAAAGCCACTCGCCCCGGCCTCGATCATCTCGGACATCCCACCGTTCTTCGCTCCGAGCACGACGCGACCAGCCGCCATCGCCTCGAGGCAGACGTTCGGCCAGTTCTCCCACAACGAGGGGAAGATGCAGACGTCGAACGATGACAGCTCGGCGAGCAACCGTTCACGCGGCAGAGCCGGCCGGAACGTCACGTTCGGCGGCAGATCGCGCGAGAGCCATTCGATCAGGGAACCGCCTTGCGGCGAACTCGGTCGGTCCTCGCCGAACAACTCGAGCCGAACCTCAGGCAGCTGACGGAAGGCCTCGACCAGGTGGTGGACACCCTTCCGGGGCTCCATCCGCCCGAAATAGACGATGCGCAGATCCTCGAGTCGACGCCCGTTGGCCGGCGAAGCCGGCAGCTCGGGCGAGAGACGCATCGGATAACGCAAGATCTCAGCCACAGCTTCGCCGTCACCGAGTCGCGTTGGAGCGAGGCCGAGTCGATCCGCGACCATCTCACGCAGTCGTCGCGATGGTGCCAGCAACAACGGCGTGCGTCGGATCGCGTCCTCTTCGAGCGCGCAGACCTCTCGCTCCTTGGGACCGAGGTTGTGACGCTGAAGGTTGTAGTCCCAGCACTCCCTGGTCGGAGAGTGAAGATGAACCGCCACAACCGCATCACCGTGGGTGCGGAACAGATCCTGCTCCTGCACCGCCACGTAGCCCCAAGCCTCGTAGTCGGGGAACTCGATCCAGTCGAACTCCACGCCCGCGCGCCGGATCGCATCGTGCACCATCTGCGACTCGCGATACGGCCGGCGAGCGAATCCGAACCGATACCTCAGCGGATCGTCGAGGTCCTCGTCGACGAACACGACCCGGTCGAACGCCTCGTCGCAGACAGCGCGGAACCGGCTCTCGAGCTCGGCGTCGGGCCGCATCGTGAAGAGCCAGACCTCGTGACCGGCGGCCCGTAGCGCGCGCCCGGCCTCTCCGACATACGTGCCGATACCCCCACCGCGGACTCCTTGAACTTCGAGGCTGCAGTGGGCGATGCGCATGCGGGTAGGTGAACCGTATCAGGCCGCTCCGGCCGCACGAATACAGACTTGAGTCGACACTCCGCGAGGCAGGGTTCCGCGGTAGTCTTCTCGGCGCCCGCATGCCGAATCGCCCCGACATCACCGCGATCCTGTGCACCTACAACCGCGGGCCCGAAGTGCGTCGGACCATCGACTCACTGCTCGCACAGGACCTACCTCGCCAGCGATACGAGGTCTTGATCATCGACAACGCGTCGAGTCCGGAGAACGCAGCGATCCTCGACGACTGCGCGGCGCTGGCCCCGGATGTCGTGCGAGTGGTTCGAGAACCGACACCGGGACTCTGCACGGCTCGCAACCGCGGCATCGAAGAGTCCCAATCTCCCTACGTCACCTTTCTCGACGACGACGCCCTGGCCGCACGCTCCTGGCTGAGGATGCTGGTGGAAGCGTTCGAGGAAGATCCGAAGATCGCGATCGCTGGCGGACGCGTCGTCCTGAGCTTCGAAGGCGGTCCACGCCCGGACTTCATCGATCGACGACTGACTCCCTACTTGAGCGCCTTCGACCACGGCGATGATCCGGTCGACGTGCCAGCCCTCGAGGCCCCGAGAGGCTGCAACATCGCGTTCCGCAAGTCCGCCCTCGACGAGGCCGGACGGTTCGACGACCGCATGGGCCGCACGGGCAAGAACCTGGCGAGTCTCGACGAAATCGACGTCGCCCTCCGGATCGAGCGCAACGGATATCGCCTCCGCTACGTGCCCGGCGCCGACGTTCGCCACCTCGTCCGTACCGAACGCCTCCACCGCCGCTGGTTCCGCCGACGCATCCGCTGGCAGGGACGTGGCCTGTGCTCTTTCGAAGTGCGGCACTACGGCCGTTGGAAGGTCCTCAAGCGACTGCCCGGCCAAGTTGGTCGCTGTCTCTGGCGGCGCGGTGTGCACCGCTGGCTCCACCTCGGGTACGTCGAAGAGAGCTTGCACTCGCTGTTGTTCCGCCGCGCTCTCTGATCACCGGGCGGAACGAAACCTGGCTCAGCGCCATCCACGGCGCGGCCGGCAGTTGTTGCCGCCGTAGTAGCCACCGGAATAGCCTCCCGAGTAGCCATAGGACGGGCGTGGGGCGTAGTACGAGCCGCGTCGCGACCCGACCGCGTATCCAGCACCCGCTCCGATCGCAGTTCCGAGGATCGTCGCATCGGCATCTCCACCGCTGAGCGCGTGACCCGCGACCGCACCGAGGCCGGCACCGAACAAGGCGGAGCGCCCACGAGAGTAGGGCCCGACGCAGCTGCCGAGGAACGGCAGGAAGGCGAGCAGCAGGATCGCGAGACGGGAACGGTTGGGGCTGAGCTTCATCGGTGGGTCCTCGAGTGGATTCTTCAGGACGGGGACGCGAACCCCGTGCCACACCGACGAGCGGCCCCGCAAACCCCGACCGAAGCCCGAATCCGCGAGAATCCGATCAGCCGTTGCGCCTGCCGCGGAGGCCCGTTCTCCTCCAGGAGCCGCTCTCACCGAGGATTCGATGCCAAGCTCCCTGCGTCTCGCCCACCGTGACCCGTCCCCGCAACCGCGGCGCCACCACAAGGCCGGTGTCCTCGCTCCACTGCTCCTGTGGATCCTGACGGGACCGCTCGCTGCCCAGAACCCAAGCCCCCTTCCCTCGGTCTCGATCGACCCGAGCCTCCACCACCTCGGAGACTCGGTGCTCGAGACCTTCGCGGAAGTCGGCGTCCCGGCCGAACCGGAAGGCACGCGAATCGACTGGACCTTCACCGCACCGGCCTACTCCGGCACGACCGTTCTCGAACTGCGCCAGCGCGACTTCGACAACGCCTGGTTCGTCGACCTGAACGGGACCCGACTGTTCGAGCTGAGGAAGTCGAAGGCGGACTCGCTCGAACGCTACATCGTTCCAGCCGACGTCTTGAAGGAGGGCGAGAACCAGCTGTCGCTCGTGCCTTCCCGCACCACTGACGACGTGATCGTCGGCGAGGCGCGCCTGATCCTCGCCCCGCTCGCGGAGGTGCTACGACTCCGCGGCTTTCGGACGGTGATCACCGACGAGAACGGAAACCCGCTGCCCTGCCGCATCACGATCACCGACCCGCAGTCCCGGTTGGTCGAGATCTACGACGCGCAAGCGGACAACCGCGCCGTCCGCACCGGCATCGTCTACACCGGCGATGGCCGACTCGAAGCAAGACTTCCTGCGGGGCGCTACATCCTGTGGGCGAGCCACGGACCGGAGTGGAGTCGGGCGCGGAAGCCGTTCTCGCTCCGCGACGACCAGATCGACTGGATGATCGACCTCGGCCCGATCGAGCTGCGTCGCGAGGTCGACACGAGCGGCTGGATCTCGTGCGACGCGCACCTGCACACACTGCAGTTCAGCGGTCACGGTGACGCTTCGGCGATGGAACGCGTCGTGACGCTGGCCGGAGAGGAAGTGGACCTCGCGATCGCCACCGACCACAACCACCAAACCGACTACGGTCCGTTCCAAGAACAGGCTGGCCTGACCGACTGGTTCACACCGGTGATCGGGAACGAGGTCACGACACCGATCGGGCACATCAACGCATTTCCGTTCCAAGCGGACACGGACCTGCCGCCTTACGACTTGCGGGACTTCGTTCAGATCGTTGAGGGCATCCGGGAGCGCGGCGCGAAGGTCGCGATCCTGAATCACCCACGCTGGCCAGCGATGAACACGGGCCCGTTCGGTGTGTTCAAGCTGCGAGCATTCTCTGGCGACTGGCCGCTCGACCCGGAGAGCGACGACCGCAGGCGCACACTCGAGGCTCTTCCGTTCGACGGCATCGAACTCGTCAACTCGACGACGCTCGAGAACGGAATCCTTCCGTTGCTCAGCGATTGGTTCGCGCTCCGCAACTCGGGGCACGGCCTGCTCGCCTTCGGCACCTCCGACTCCCATACGGTCGCGGACGTCGTCGGGCAGTCCCGCACCTACGTTCGCTCGTCGACTGACGACCCGGCCGCGATCGACGTCGACGAGGTCATCCGCAACATCCACCGGGGCGAGGCCAGCGTCTCGATGGGCATGTTCTGCGACGTTCAGGTGGACGACGCCTACGGTCAGGGGGACCTCGTCCCCTGCGCGGACGGAACGATCAAGATGCGCTTCCGCGTCCAGGCACCGTCCTGGGTGAACCCCGAGCGGATCGTCGTCTACGTGAACGGCCTCGAGAGCGGCGCGATTCCGGTGCCCAACGTGTCGGGCGAACCGACCGACTTCACACAGGAGTTCGAACTCGGGCTCCCGGCTCACGACTGCTGGGTGGTCTGCGCCGTCTTCGGCCCAGGGATCGACGAACCGTTCTGGCCGCTGATGCGCCCGATGACCTTCGCCTGCACGAACCCGGTGATGATCGATCGCGATCTCAACCGGACCTACTCGTCTCCTGCCGAGATCGCGGCCAACGCGACGTCTTCGCCTGGTGATCTCGAGGAGAAGATCGAACAGTTCGACGACGCGGTCGTCATCCAGATCGCGGCACGAATGCTGCGTCGGATCGAGTCACAGGAACAGAGCCGCGGCAATTTCTCCCTGTTGATGACAGAGCTTCTCGGGACCATTCCGACCGAGCGGCCGATCGTCCGAGCGTTCCTCGACTCCGCGCTGAAGGGCAAGTGAGCAACTCGCAAGATTCTCGAAGAGACCCGAGCCTCTTCGTCTTCCTCTTCGCCCTCCTGGGCCTGACGCCCTGCATCTGGTCGCCGGGCTCAGTCAGCGGACAGGACGAGTATTGGCTGAGCCTCCGCACGCCGCTCGAGATGCAGGCGGAAGACTCCTGGTGGACGCCGATCTGGGAAGGTGAGCCGCGGCTGAAGAAGCCGCCGATGCTCTACTGGCTGATCCGATCGGGCTACGAGCTGTTCGGGATCAACCTGTTCGCGGCACGGCTCTGGGGTGTTCTGTTCGGAGCCGGTTTCGCGGTCATGGCTGTGAAGATCTGGCGACGGATGTTCGACGGTTCGGGTCTGCTACCCGGGCTGTTCACCGCGACGGCCATCGGCGTGATGGTCGAGTCACGGCGTGCGATGCACGACCTGCCGATGGCGTTCTTCGTCCTCTCGACGGTCTGGCTCGCGCTGCGGTTCCGCGAACGCCCCACGGTGCTTCGCGCGCTGCCGATGGCCGCCACCGCGGCGGGCGCAACGCTGACCAAGGGCCCAGTCCCGATGCTCTTCCTCGTCGCCGCGTTCCTCGCAGCCAAGTGGACGAAACCTCTCGGCCCGGCGGACAAGCGACCCGGCCCGGCGGCCCTCGGAGCAACGCTCGTCGCCTTCTTCGCGCTCGCGCTGCCCTGGCCACTCTCGATGCAGGCGCTGCACCCGCAGTTTGCCGAAGTACTCGCCGAGCAATCGTCGAACCGAGAGCTCGGATTCACGCCGAAGTCGATCTCCGCGGTCGTGTTCGGCGGCCTGGGCCTCGCGGCCCCTTGGTGCCTCCTCGTCCTCCACGCGCTGTGGCGACTACGAGCTGAAGGAACGAGCAAGGACCGGTTCCTCGCCGCCTGGATCCTCTGCGCGGCCGTGCCGTTCTTGTTCCTGAAGTCCTTCGAGCGCTACCTGATCCCGCTCGTCGTCCCGATGGCGATGCTCGCGGCCAGGCAATGCGAGCGTCTGTCGGAGAAGGCTCTCCGACGGCACTTGGGAATCGCGACCAGCGTGGTCTCGATCCTTGTCCTGGTGTTCGTCGTCTTCGTGCTCTGGTTCAAGCTCGGCCTGGTCTGGCCGCTTCTGCTGGCGGCGCTCTGCGCCTGGACGATCCGGGACGCATTCAAGATCGGCCGCCCGCGTCGCACCGCCCTGCAGATCGGTGTGTTCCTCGCGGTCCTCTTCGGCCCGGTCTACACGCAGATCGGCATCAATCCGTTCGTCACCGACCTCCCGAGCGACTTCCAGTCGCGGGACATCGCGACGTTCCTGCGCGCACAACCCGCCTACCTGTCGATGCAGCGGCGGCAGAGCATCACGCAGCTCGACCCCGGCGAGGAGAAGCAGCTCCGAGCCTTCGACGGCTACGTGTTCGTGCAGCACCCCCAGCTCGAGGCCTTCGACGCGTTTTGCAAGTCCGCCGGAGTCCAGCCGCGGGTCGTGATGCGCTTCCACCAGTTCTACTCCCGAAAAGTCTGGCTGCGCTTCATGCGCAAGGGACTGAAGTGGCCGGACTGGAAGGAAGCGCTCCTCGACCGCAATCCGGATCGCATTCGGCACCGATTCGTCTGCTTCGAGGTTGAGCCTGAGCGCGGCGGTTGATCGACTGAGTGCGTGGCGGAACCCGAACAGACGAATCAGGCAACCGAGATCGCGAAGAAGCCGAGCAAGACCCTCCGGCGAATCGGATGGGTGCTCTTGCTGCTACTGATCGTCGGCAGCGTCGAATACGTCCATTGGGACTACTCCCGCCATCGCCTCGTCCGCACTGCGGAGGACGTCTGGCAGTCTGCCGAGTATCCGCCGGAGGAAATGGCGGAGAAGGCGAAGGAACTCGGGCTCCGCACGGTCATCGATCTGCGCAACCACACGCAGGAGAAGACCGACGCAGAACGCGTCGCCCTGGAAGCCGTCGGTGTGCGCCTGATCCACATCCCGATGCATCACATCCCGACAGCAACCTCGGTGCTGGAGTTTCTCGAGGTCAGCGGTCAGGCCGAGAATCGTCCAACGCTGATTCACTGCGAACAAGGCGTCGCCCGCTCGGTCCTGATGGCCGCGGCCTACCGGATGGCGCACCTGGGCTGGGACAACGAACGCGCACTCGAGGGAACGGCACGGGTCTCCGACACGATGCGACTCCTCGGCCCCATCGCATCGATCTTCGCCCTCCGCAAGGGCACCAGCAAAGGTGACTGGGTGACGGCATTCGACCCCGAGGGCATCCGACGACAAGCCGAAAGGGAGGCGATGGAGACCGTCGACGACGGTGACTCCGCGCCGACGGATCCCGGCCGCTGAGAGAAGTCCTCGACTACCGATGCTCGACCGAGGTGTGAAGCCCAACGACACAAGCGCGCTGACAGGCCGACGGATCATCGCCTTGGTGCTCCTCGCCTTCGGCTTGACCTTGGCAGTCCGAGCGACCGGTCCCGAAGACCTGACGACGCGTGACCAAGAACGCGTGGCCGCCTACGTCCTCGACATCACTGAGAACCAGCGATGGCTGCTGCAACACGACTTCCGCGGGAACGTCGCGAGCAAGCCACCGCTGACCAACTGGCTCGCGGCCACAGCTAGCCTCGCCGCCGGTCGTGTCGAGCGGATCTGGCTCGGGTTTCCGTCCTGGTTCGCGACTGCGCTCACCTGTTTGGGCATAGCCGTCGCCACGTCCTGGTTCGCCGGTCGACGAGCAGCCCTACTCGCCGTCCCACTGTTCCTGTTCAGCCAGCTCGGACTGCGCCAGATCTACCTGGTGCGAAGTGACCCGCTGTTCCAGTGCGGAGTGTTCTTCGGAGCCATGGCGGTGTTCCGCTGGTGGACCGAGGGCAAGGGACACCTCGTGTTCGCGCTGTCGATGACCGCTGCGGTCCTCGCCAAGGGCCCGCACGCGTTCGCCTTCGGTCTCGCAGGCCTCGCCGCCGTGATATGGGACCACCGACAGAACCCCCGCGGATCGATCGGTGACTCGGACCTCCGGCACAGGTTCCCGCCTCTGCGGACGACGCTTGCGATCGTCCTGCCGCTCGCCGTCCCGGTGCTGTGGTTCCTGCTCGCGAACTGGAGTTCGGGCGGAGCCGCTTGGTCGAAGCTGATCGACGACGAACTCATCGGTCACGCTGCGGGCAAGGGCGACCGAACACCATTCGAGCGACCGCTCCACCCTTGGGGTTGGTTCCTCACCCGGGCGGCCCCGATGGGCCCGGTGGCTCTCCTCGCGATCCTCGCTCTCATCCGTCGACCGCAGGCCGACCCGGATCGGCGACGACTCGAGCGATTCTTGACCTGCTGGATCCTCGGCGTCCTCGTGCTCCTGACCGTCGTCGGCAACAAGCGGTTCATCCACCTGCTCCCGGCGCTGCCTCCCGCCGCGATCCTCGCCGCGCGCTACCTGGATCAACGCCTTCCTCGTCTCTGGCACCACCACGCCGGCCGAATCACGCTCGGGATCACGCTCGGCGCTGCCGCCCTGGCCGCCCTCTACCTGAACGTATTCGACAACAGCCGAGACCTTCGGAAGGCGGAAGCGGTTCGAGAGATCACCGACACGATCGAATCCCGACTGGGCCGCGACTTCCCCCTGTTCGTCGGAGCCGGCGCGCCGGACCTGGCGCTCGTCGCACTCGATCGCTTTTCGCCGATGGTCGGCTCGCTGGAGATCGTTCCCGATCCCGAGGGACCGAACCGCGATCGGCTGGTCATCCACCGCGAGGCATCCCTCGACCTGCTCCGCAGCGATGCGGCCGTGTATCTGCTCACCGACGCTCCGGAGTTCTTCGAGGCCCGACTCGGAAACCGGGTTCGACGGGTCCTGGAGCACTCCGGAGACCCCTGGGAAGGAACGCTCGCAATCGTCTCGAATCGCGACCGGCTGGAATGGCCGCGAGAGGGCTCGATCCTGACCCCGGGAGGCCGACGAATTTCGACTCTGGACGCGCAGATCCTCCGCAAGACCAACCGGGTTCTCGAGGTCCGCGCCGAGCGATCGGAGGCCCGGCTCACGATCGAGCGAGACGCGCTCGATGGCACGAACACCCCCTCCGATCGAGAGACCGTGCCGCTTCTACCCATGCAGGACCGGCAGACGCCCTGTCTGATCCGGACCTCGATCGACGGCGACAGCCGCCGCAAGCCGGAATCAGGCCTGCCGTGGTTCCTGATCCTGGCCCTGGGCTCGCTCGGACTGGGCGGCGTCGCTGCGGCACGGCGAATCGACGCCGGGCATTGAGTCGCCGCCCCCTCCCTACCGGCCTTTGGGGGATCGCGTAGACTGGAAGGGGCACCTCGCCCCCAACCCTCCATTGTCGATCCTCTCGATGAACCGATTCCTTCTCGGCGCAGCCATCCTCGGTTGCCTCGGCCCATCCGTCGCCGCTCAATCTGTCACCATCGCACCGGACCGCGACAACTCGCTCTACGAGTCGTTCGGCGGCGAGCTTTCGAACGGTGCGGGCTCCCGCATCTTCGCCGGCCAGACCGTCGGCGGGCTGAACCGCCGCGCGATCCTCAGCTTCGACATCGCCGGCTCGGTCCCGGCGGGCGCAGTCATCACCGGCGTCACGTTCGAGGCCACCGAGGTCATGAACCAGTTCGGCGGCAGCGCGCTCTACAGCCTCCACGCCGTCTCCCAGGATTGGGGCGAAGGTGTGGCGGTCGCTTCGGGCGGCCAAGGCGGAGGCCAGGCCCCGGGCACCGGCGACGTGACCTGGGACTCAGCCATGTTCGGCTCGGTCAGCTGGACCACCTCGGGCGGCGACTTCAACCCGGCCGCCAGCGCTTCGGCGACCTGGGCACTCGACGGCATGACGACCCAGTCGATCTCCGGCACAGGTCTCGTGGCCGACGTCCAAGGCTGGCTCGACAACGCCGCCTCGAACTTCGGTTGGATCCTCAAGAGCGATGAGCTGATGGGCGGAGCCGTGTCCGCGTTCGGTTCTCGCGAGTCGGGCGCGCCGCCACAACTGACGGTGAGCTACGCGATGCCGTCGACGATCACGATCGCCCCGTCGCGCGACAACTCGCTCTACGAAACGCTCGGAGGCGAAGTCACCAACGGTGGCGGCACCCGCATCTTCGTCGGCCGCACGGTCGGCGCGGTGAATCGCCGCACGATCCTCGGCTTCGACGTCAGCGGCTCGGTTCCCGCCGGCTCCACGATCACCGGGGTCGACATCGAGATC
>JBCBZB010000056.1:0-32364 GCA_039815565.1 Planctomycetota bacterium | reverse complement strand
CGGGTACCTACCGCGGGACCTTCGTCGGCATGGTCGACCACAACGTGACGCTGATCACGCGGGCTCTCGGTGGCGAGGCACCGGAAGGCGGATTGCACGGAGACCTCACCCCGTGATCTCTCGCGGCGGCGCGCCCGCTTGCGTCTCACGAACCTCCGAGGATCCTGTGCCTCCCGACTCGAACTCCTCGGATTGGTCCTCTAACCCGGAGGCGCCGCTGCGCGTCCGCGGTCTGAGCGTCGACTACGGATCGGGTCCCGTGTTGGATGGGATTGATCTTGGTCTTCCGAGCGGCCGACTGATCGCGGTCGTCGGCCCCAATGGTGCGGGCAAGAGTTCGTTCCTCCGTGCCGCGCTAGGATTCACACCCGCGCAAACGGGGGCGAACGTGACGTTCTTCGGTCGTCCACTCGCCGAAGTGCGTCGCCGTGTCGCCTACATGCCGCAGCGAGAATCCGTCGACTGGGAGTTTCCGGCGAGCGTCTCGGACGTGGTGCTCATGGGGCTCTACGGCCAGCTCGGCTTGTTGCGCCGAGTGCGATCGAGTCACCGCGCAGCTGCGATGGACGCGCTCGAGCGGGTGGGCATGCAGGAGTTCGCAGGCCGTCAGATTGGCGAGCTCTCCGGAGGTCAACAGAAACGGGTGTTCCTCGCGCGGACTCTGGTCCAGGGCGCGGACCTGTTCCTTATGGACGAACCGTTCGCCGGCGTGGATGCGGTGAGCGAGTCCATCATCGCGCGGGAGCTCGCGGCGTTGCGCGATGCGGGATCGACGGTGTTGGTCGTGCATCACGATCTGGCGGCGGTGAGGCGTTCGTTCGACGACTGTGTCTTGTTGAATCGCCAGGTCTGGGCGACCGGGTCCGTCGGCGAGGTCTTGACCGCGGAACACGTCGCCTCGGCGTACGGGGGCATCGTTCCGATCGCATTGATCGAGATGGATCGAGCTCGGGGCAAGGACACCGACTCGCCCTCATGATGATCGGCCCGTCTCTCGAGACTGCGTCGGTCACTCTGGCGTCGCTTCTTCCGGTGCTGGAGTTCAACACGCGGGTTGCTCTCCTGGGTGCCGGCAGTCTCGGAGCGGCCGCGGGATTCGTCGGGACGTTCTTGGTCCTGCGTCGTCGGGCGTTGATCGCCGACACGCTGGGTCACAGCACGCTCCCGGGCGTGTGCATCGCGTTCCTGTTGATGACCTTGTTTCTCGGGTCGGCGCGCAACCTCCCGCTGTTGTTGGCCGGTGGAACTTTGAGTGCCGGGCTCGCGGCCTGGGCGGTTTCGGCGGTCGCACGGTTACCGAAGATTCGAGAGGATGCGGCGCTAGCGATCGTCCTAGGCGCGTTCTTCGGATTGGGAATCGCACTGCTCGGGGTGCTTCAACAGCTCGAGACCGGTCAGGTCGCCGGACTGGACGCGTTGATCGACGGGAATGTCGCGTCTCTCCGGGCCGGCGATGCTGAGATGATCGCGTGGCTGTCTCTGGGGGCGGTCCTCGTCACGATCTTGTTGTTCAAGGAACTCGCGCTGTTGGCCTTCGACGCCGAGCAGGCACGGCTTCAGGGTCTGCCGATCCGGTTCCTCGAGTTCGTGCAACTGGTCTTGACGGTCGTTGTGACGGTCGCCGGCCTTCGGGCCGTCGGGCTAATCCTGATCATCGCGTTGCTGGTGATTCCGCCGGCGGCGGCCCGGTTCTGGTCCAACCGACTGCCGGTCGTGGCCGCGCTGAGCGCGCTGATCGGTGGATTGTCGGGGCTGATGGGTGCTTGGATCTCTGCTCAGCGAGCCGGGTTGCCGACTGGGCCGCTCATCGTCCTGACGGCGAGCGCGGTCTTCGCGCTGTCTTTGATCTTCGGCACGACCCGCAGGCGTCGGCGCGTGGAACGCGTCCCGGGGGTCGACGGATCGGAGGTGGTGTCCGGATGACCTGGACCGATCTGGACACCCGCATCGTTTCTATCGCGGTCCTCGTGTCGATCGCATGCGCCTTGCCCGGGACCTTCCTGGTGTTGAAGCGCATGAGCATGCTGACGCATGCGATAGCGCACGCAGTACTCCCCGGACTCGTGCTCGCGTTCTTCTTGTCCGGATCGCTCAACCTCGGAGTCCTGATGCTCGGCGCGATGGTTGTCGGCGTCTTGACATCGTCGCTGATCCAGAAGCTTTCCTCGTTCGCGAAGGTCGAGGGCAACGCTGCGATCGGGGTCGTGTTCACCGCGATGCTCGCGCTCGGACTCTTGCTGCTTCGGATGCTCGCAGAGGGGATTCATCTCCACGCGGATTGCGTCATCGAGGGGAGGATGACTCTCGCGGCCACCGACACAGTGCGTTTCGCCGGGCTTCGACTGCCGACGGTGTCCTGGCTCCTCATCGCCGTGGTCGCGATGAACGCGATCGCGATGCTCGTGTTCTGGCGGCCGCTCGTCGCCAGCGTGTTCGATCCCGACCACGCCCGTCTACAGGGCTTGCGTCCGGAGTGGATGCACCAGGGACTGATGGGGCTAACCGCGATCACGACGGTCGCCGCCTTCGAGGCCGTCGGGAGCATCCTGGTCGTTGCGCTCATGGTGATCCCCGGAGCGACCGCTGTGTTGCTCGCGACGCGTCTTCCGGTCGTTTTGGCGCTCGCCGTATTCCTCGGCATCTCCGGGTCGGCAGTGGGCCACGTCCTGGCTGTTGTGCTGCCGAGGCCGATGGCTCAGCTGACTCTGGGGCAGGAGCTCGGCGATCGAGTGTCCGACACATCCTCTGCCGGAATGATCGCCGTGGTGCTCGGGCTGCAGTTCTTGATCGCGGCACTCTGTCTGCGGCGAGACGCTCCCCTTCGACGCATGTTTCGAGGGGGAGGGGCGGCCGGGCGTCAGCCAGGAGTCGAACTCTCGCGTTCGACTCCGGCGAGCTCCTGAGCGAGGACTCGTGCCCTCAGCGCGAGTAGCGCGTCGGCCCGTCGGTCCCCTTCATCGGGGAGGGCGCGCGCATCACGTGTGCGTCGAGTCGTGCGCTTGCACCGGAGGTGCTCTGGAGGCTCACGATCGTCTCGCCGATCGCCGTGAAGAACGCGGCTGTGGTGTCGAACGGAAGCTGTTCGACCGCCGCGCTCCAACCGTCGTTCGCGTCCAGTCGGTAGACGGCGCGCGAGGCGGTCCAGGTGCCGTTGTCTCCTTCACAGCGGCCGCCGAACAGAAGCAGCTGGCCGTCGGATTCGACGACGCTGCACTCGGTGATGCCCTTCGGCAGAGCCGCGCCTTGGGACCACTCGCCCGAGGTCGGATCGAACACATCGACGGCGCGGACGGCCTGGCCGACTTGGTCCACTCCTCCGATGAGGTGAACCTTGCCCGCCAGAATCGCCGTCGCGAATCCGACCCGGGCCCGAGGCAAGGTCGTGACCGCCGACTCCACGTCGACGTCTTCCGCGGTCGGGGAGAGCTTGACGACCTCGGTTACGCAATCGCCGTTCTGATCGGTTCCGCCGAAGACCCAGAGATCGTCTCCGGTGACGACGACGTTGGGATTGATGCGGCCCTGAGGCAGGCAGCCCTCTAGCTCGAACCAGTCGTCCGCGCGAACCGCGTACTCATAGATCCGGTCGCTGGGCGTCCCGTCTTGATTTTGGCCGCCGACGACGAACGCCTGACGTGTTGTGCGTCCCGCCGCGTAATCGGAGATGGGGACCGGCAGCGGAGTGATCGACTTCACCGACATGTCCGCGAGGGAAACCCGGAACACCTGGCCGTTTCCTGCCTCGGCCGCGCCGACGTAGAGCGAGCCGCGGAACTCGGCGAGAACGCGGTCCAGCTGAGGCATGCCGACCATCGGACGACTCAGATGATAGATCGGCTGCGAACCCGAGTTCGGGCGGCAGAACTCGACGAGGCGCGCGTGGGCGCCGGCGACTCCGCCGACCGAGACGAACTCACCATCGACGGGAACCATGCGGTGGAAGAAGCGCCCAAAAGCGAACTCAGCGACCGACTCGAAGGCCGTCTGATCGTCATTGATCGTGAGCAGCCGTCCGTCGTTGCCCGAGGCGTAGAGGCGGCCCTCCATCGTGTGAGCGGCGATACCGAACCCGCGCACGGGCAGTTCCGGGCCCTCGGACCAGGAATCCGTTGCCGGGTCGTAGACCATGCACGTGTTCGGGAACTGCCGGTCCGGTGTGAGCCCACCGAGCACGACGAGTTGGCCCCGATGTTCAGCGATCGAGAGTGCGCGGCGCTCGAACGGTGGTTCGGCGATCTCCTCCCAGACGATCGGCTCTTGCGTCAGGTCAGCGCGCAGAGCCGTAGTCTGCCAGCTCGAGTCGTTTCCAGCGCCAGCGAGGGTCCATCCGCCGACGACATAGAGCATGTCTCCGATCACGAACGCGTCGTGGGACGAGCGGCCGGACGGTAGCGGGGTGACAGGCCGCCACATGCCCTCGAGGGGATCAAATCGGGAGACCGTGGCAACCGATTCCATGTCCGACGGCTCGTGCGCTTCGTTCTTCGCGAACATTCCGCCGACTCGGTAGAGCATCCCGTCGTGTGCCACGAGCGCCGTACCCTGCACCGGCGGGCCGTCTGGGAGAGATTCCCAGGTCGACCGGTCGGCCATGTTGAATCGCATGAACGCTCCGGTGGTGTTGTCCACGCTGTGTTCGTGGGCGCCACCGTAGTGACCGCCGAACACGTAGACCCAACCGTCACCGGGAGTTGCCGCTCCGAAGCTCGAGAGGCCACGAGGCATCATCGGCATCCGTTCGACGGTCAGCGTTGGGGTCTCTTGGGCGAAGGCCGTGGCGGACATCAGTCCGGCGAAGGCCATGAGCGCGATGGGCTTGAGGTTCATTGGGTTCGTCCACGGGACGAGGTCTCTCGGCTTCGATGGTCGCGAGGCTAGCCTTGTTGCGACTTCGTCTCAACAAGGGGAACGTCGCCGGGGGCGCCAATTGCGCTCGAGGCCACATTTCCCCAGCCGTCGGATCGACTGAGTCTGACGATCTCGGTCGAGGCCTGCCGTGCGTCAGGCAGAACGAGTGTTCAGAACTCGCTTGCGCGCGGATTCTTGATCGATCGGCTCCCTCGCCGCGACCGCACGCCTTGTTGCCAGATCAGGCCGGCGCAGCCCAGAAGTGAGGCGACGAAGAGCGTGACTCCGACGTCGTTCACCGGCTCAGCCCAGCCAGGCTTCGGATCGGCACTCGTGTCGGCGTCGATGATCTCCATGACCGAAACGACGAACAGCGCAGACCCGACGAGGAGCAGCATGGTCGTCGCGACGAGCAAGCGCTTGGGCTGACTCAGGGATCTGATCGGCTGAGCGATCATGCTCACCGACCCATCACGATGCGAAGCGCGGCCGGGTAGGCGCGACACTCAGCTTCGAACACGCGAACCGCGAGAGTGTCGGGCGTGTCGTCCGGCAGCACGGGGACTCGTTCCTGGTGCACGATCGGGCCTCGGTCGTACTCACCGCTGCACCAGTGCACCGTGCACCCGGACTCCGTTTCGCCGGCGGCGAGTACGGCCTCGTGTACGTGGTGACCGTAGAAGCCCGGACCACCGAACTTCGGGAGCAGGCTCGGGTGGATGTTCAGCACCTTGCCTTCCCAGCGGGGCGGAATCGGCAGGAGCTTCAGGTAGCCGCACAAGCAGATCAGATCGACGTCGAGCGACTCGATGTGCGCGAGTGCGACACTCGGATCGGGTTCGACGAAGGTCGGAATCTCGTGGTTCTGGGCTCGAACCAGGCCATAGACGTCCGGCTTGTTGGAGCCGACGTTCACGATCTCGAGTCCGGAGAGTTCGCCGGAAGCGAGCTGGGCGCAGAGATTCTCGAGAGTGCGGCCCGAGCCCGAGAGGAGGATGGCGACGCGCAGCGGACGACTCACGACAACGACGAGACGAGGCCGGTCAACACCGACGCCATCCGCGGTGCCGCGAGGTCGGCTGCGTCGAGCATCTGTTCGATGTCGTTCGATCGATCGGACTCGAGGCGGACGCGCTGCGTGATGCCGCAGAGCGCGAGCACGTCGAGGCCGGCGTGCACGGCGGCCAGAACCTCCGGCACGATCGACATGCCGACGAGGTCCGCTCCGGCTCGGCGAAGGAACCGATACTCGGCGCGCGTGGGGAGACTCGGACCAGGGACGGCCGCGAAGACCGACGGCAGCAGTGAGACGTTGGCGTCGGTCGCGATGTCGCGAGCGCGTTGCATCCACCGCCGGGCGTAGGGTTCCGACATGTCCGGGAACCGCGGGCCGAAGTCCGCACCACCTGGTCCGTGCAGAGGGTGGAGTTCGGAGAAGTTCAGATGGTCTTCGACGACGGACAGGTTGCCCGGCTCGAGTTGCCGCGAGAGGCTTGTCGCGCCGGCGGTGAGAACCAGTAGCTCGACTCCCATCGCACGGAAGACGCGGATCGGGAACGTCACGTCCTCGGCGCGCGGGCCGTCGTAGGACGCGAGCGGCGGGTCGCCGACGACAACTGGGGTGCCCTCGAGAAATCCTCCCGTCAGACTTGAGTCGTGCCCGAGGACCATCTCCTTGGGGAGCTCGGACTGCGACAAGGTCGCCTTCTGCGTCATCCGTCCGATGATCGAGGCTTGGCCGGTGCCCAGGAGCATCGCGACGCGCGGGCGTTCGCCGAGTGCGTCGAGCAGCATCGAGGCTGCATCGCGCGCGCGACTGGGAAGCGGTTGGTCAGAGGCGATCGACATCGTGGGGCAGGGAGGTCGGCGGAACGGGAGGTCAGCGGAATCGGCGCACCAAGAGTGTGCCACGATCCTGGAGGAGGCGTTCGAGTCGAGCGCGGCCCGCTTCGCTCCGGCCAGCGGCCAGGGCACGAAGAGCCGCGTGGAGGAGACGTGAGGCGCGGAATTCACGCGCGAGCAATTGATCGGTCGCGTTCTGCGAACCATCGTCGAGCGTGCTGAGAGTGGCGTAGGGCGGGTTGCCGAACAGCCACTCCCGATCCTCGTCCGAAAGGTTCGTCGAGCCTGCGCCGAGCGTCGTCACGATACGCGGGCCATAGGACTGGGCTTCCGCATAGCCGATCATCGCGAGGAACATCTCGCGGTCGCGATCCTGAGCAGGGAGCGACGGCCAGGCGAAGGACGGGAACTGTGCGGCCCCGATCCGGCGATCTTCGCCGGTCGCGCCGCCGACCGGGCCGAGCACGATGTTCAGCGTCGGGCCAGCGTCAATCGACCGGTAGCCTCGCGGGCCGTCGGCGTCGTCGAACGTGTGTTGTTCGAGCGTGCCGCGGAGCGTTGTCAGGTAGCGACCGGCTTCGGTGCAGGCCTGGACCAGCGCTTGCTGCGCGGCCCGTGTCTTGTCCGCGGTGATCTCCGCACCAGCAGCGTTCAGCCGTTCGACCGCGGCAGCGAAGTCTCCGCGAAGGATGGCTGGAACCGCCGCGTCGACTCCGCCGGTCAGGGCGTTCTCGAGTGCGGTCCAGGACGAGGCCTCTCGTTCGTTCGCGGTTGCGGACTTGAGCGCAGCGAGCTGCTGGCGACGCTGTTGCTGTTCGATGAGGAGCAGGCTGCGTTCGCGGTAGAGGTCGACCGGAAAGCCGGCCTCCGCGGCCAGGAGTCCGTCGAGGAGGCCGAGTTGGCGGTCGGCCTCCGGCACGCTCTGGTCTGCGAGCGCGGACTCGAAGTTGCCGACCTTCGCCGTGATGGCTTCTGCCATCGTGCGGGCGATCGAAGTGCGGGACTCGTCGACGGCTGTGGTGAAGGTGAGGGTGTCGACGACCGAGGCGTCGACGCCTTCGACGGATCCGGGGTCGGAGCACACCGTGAGTGCAGCGACCAGCCGCCCCGCGTCGACAATCGGTCCATCGGCGTTGGTCCCGATCGATCCGAGTGAGGCCTGCACCGCGGATTCGAAGGCCTGGATCGATTCCTGGATCGTGCCAGCGAGTTCCTCCTCGGCCGCGAGCTGGGCTGCGAGCTCGTCGCGGATGTCCCCAGCCCTGGCTGCGGCAACCCCCGCAGCCTCGGTTCCGGAATACTCCTCGGCGGCGGCAAAGCGCTCGAGTGCGGTCGCCAGCTCTTCGCCATCGAGCTGGGCGACCAGCCGCAACCGCTCGCGGTCTGCGTTGGCTTCGCGAAGCTCGCGTTCCCGGGACTCCGCGTTCGGATCCGACTGAATTACGACGTTTGGTCCGTTGTCGTTCGGGTTGTCGCCGCCGCTGAACACGAGGAAGCCGACGATGCCGAGCACGACGACGCCGGCGATCGCGAGGATCATCGTCGGGGGCCCCGAGCTCTCCGGGCTCTGCAGCGCCTCGATGTCTTCGATCAGCTCGTGCGCGCTCTGATACCGGTCGGTGGGGTCCTTCTCGAGCATTCGCTCGATGATGTCCGCGACGTCGCTCGGCACATCGTCTTGGACCTCGTCCGCGCGCGGCGGCGTCTCGCGCAGATGGCCGCGGAGGATCGCCTTGACGTTTGCGCCCTGGAACGGCGTCCGTCCGGTCAGCATCCGGAAGAGCGTGCAGCCGAGGGCGTAAAGGTCGGAGCGGTGATCGAGCGGCTTACGCTGGATCTGCTCGGGCGGCATGAAGTGTGGCGTGCCGACGACCTTGCCCTCTTCTTCGTCCTCCGCGCGAGCGAGTCCGAGGTCGGCGAGCTTCACGTTGCCGTGCCGGTCAACCATCAGGTTGTCCGGCTTGATGTCGCGGTGGACGAGTCCGGTTTCCTTGGCGAATGCGAGTCCCCGCGCGGCATCGAGGGTGATCGACAGCGCGTCTTCGAGTGTGAGTCGGCCGGCCTTCTTGAGGCGTCCTTCGACTGAGCCCGCGTGCATGAGCTCCATCGAATAGAAGTAGGTGTCGCCGTCGTGATCGACGTCGAAGACCTGAACGACGTTCGGGTGGTGGAGTCGGGCGGCGTGCTTGGCCTCGGCCTGGAAGCGCGTGACGAACTCCGGGTCCTTGGTGTGCTTGTCTGCGAGGACCTTCAGCGCAACCTCGCGATCGAGGCTGACCTGGCGGGCGCGGTAGACGAGACCCATCCCGCCCTTGCCGAGCATGCCCTTGATCTCGAAGCCGCCGAGCCTTTCCGGGAAGGCCTGCTTGTCGGCGCGCTGCTCGAACCGCATCCGGGCGTCACCGATCTCGATCTGATCGCCGTGCTTGAGCGGGGAGGCGGAGACCGGCTCGCCGTTCACGACGACCGACGAATCGAGCGCCTTGATGCCGAATCCGCCGTTACGCAGCGGCTTGATCGCCGCGTGCTCGGGGGCTGCGTCGCCACCGATACGGAGGTCGGCGTTCTGGGCCGATCCGACGACGAAGGACGCGCCGTCGCGGAGGACCAGGCTGTGGCCCTTCTGCGGGCCGTCGATGATGCTCAGTTCGAACATTGCGGGTCAGGCCGGGACGCGCGTGCGATCGCATCGCCGGAGCGGCAAGTATGGGCGCGTCGGGGCGGAGTGGCCAGAGTGCGGCCGCGCCCCTCAGCGATGGACTTCGATCTGGGTTCGTGGGGCGAAGATCAGCATCTGTCCGTCGTGTCGGACCGAGAGACGGGGGTGGGCTTCGATCCGCTGGCCTCTTTGGCCCTGTCGACCGAGTTGATGGAGGCGCCGCAGTAGGTCCGTCGACACCGCCGAGCCACAGATCCCCGCGCAGAGTTGGCGGCAGATCTCGAGACTCGTCGCCTCGTCGACGCTCCGGAGTGAGGCGAGCGGAATCGATCGAGTGCCCGTGCTGCTGCGGAGGGATTCTTCTTCGAGGAAGGTCCGAGCCTGAGCCTCGAGACGCTCATTGCGCGCATTCGCTCGCTCCCGGATCGACAGCAGGCGTTCGTCGAAGCTGTGGTGGCGCTGCCTGAGGGCCGGAATCTCGACGTGGCGAAGGCGATTGCGGGATGGCCCGAGGTCCCGATTGGTCGGGTCCTCCACGATCGGCAGATCGAGCTCGCGGCAGGCTCGCTCGAGCGTCGCGCGGCGGATCGAGAGCAGTGGACGCCAGAGCTCGCAGCGATTCGTGAGTGGGCGCCGAGCCGGGATTCCGGCCAGACCGCGAGTGCCCGCTCCGCGGCGAAGCCGGAACAGCACGGTTTCGAGCTGATCTTCGAGGTGGTGGCCGAGAAGGACGGCGTGTGCCCGGTCCTGATCGCCGAGTCGACGGAGGAGCGCGTAGCGGGCGGCGCGGAGCTCGGTTTCCCGGGCGTGGCCGGGTGCGACCTCGAAGGACTGGAATCGAAGGCCGAGGGACTGAGCCAGTTGACCGACCTGATCGCGAGCTTCGTGCCGCCGCGCGTGGACTCCGTGGTCGACGTGGACGACTCCGAGAGGCGCAGCTCGGAGCCTCGTCCCTGCAGCCGCAGCCAGGAGAGCCGTCGAGTCCACTCCGCCCGAGCAGGCCACCCAGACCGGGCCCCGGATTTCACCCCGTCCGAGGAAGGCTTCGATCGCCTCCTGGATCGGGACCAGGGCCGGGGACTCGGGAGGGTTGAGCATGGAAGTCCGGGGCCCTGACCTTAGTCTCTGCTGCCCCGCGCGGCGCGAAGGATCGAGCCGGACCAGCGGGCGCCGCGTGCGCCCCTCGGACAATGGCTCCGCGATCCCTCGGCCGGCGATCCATCCTCCCTTCCAACCACTCCCTTCCGACCCTTCCAGACCCATGGCAATCCGCGTCGCCATCAACGGTTTCGGCCGCATCGGCCGCCTCGTCTTCCGTGTCCTCCAAGAGCGTGACGGCTTCGAAGTCGTCGCGATCAACGACCTCGCCGATGCAGGTGCCCTCGCGCACATGCTGAAGTACGACACCGTGCACGGGCGCTACCCGGGCACCGTCGAGGGTGGTGAAGGATCGATGACCGTCGACGGCCAGTCGATCAAGGTCTGCGCCGAGCGCGACCCGGCGAGCCTGCCCTGGGGCGAGCACAACATCGACGTCGTCGTCGAGTCGACCGGAATCTTCACGTCGCTCGAGCAGTGCATGAAGCACGTCGAAGCGGGCGCCAAGAAGGTCGTGCTGACCGTTCCGCCGAAGGGCGACGTCGACGCGATGATCGTCCTCGGTGTGAACGACGAGATGCTCAAGCCGGAGCACAAGGTCGTCTCGAACGCCTCGTGCACCACGAACTGCCTGGCGCCGCTCGCCAAGGTGCTGAACGACAGCTTCGGCATCGAGAAGGGTCTGATGACGACCGTTCACGCCTACACGAACGACCAGCGCACCGCGGACATGATCCACAAGGACATGCGTCGTGCGCGCGCCGCGGCCGCGAACATCATCCCGACGACGACCGGTGCGGCTCGCGCGGTCGGCAAGGTCATCCCGGACCTCAACGGCAAACTCGACGGTTTCGCGATGCGCGTTCCGGTCCCGGACGGCTCGGTGGTCGACCTGACCGCGAACCTGACCAAGTCCGCGACCAAGGAAGAGATCAACGCGGCGCTCAAGGCTGCGGCCGAGGGCCCGATGAAGGGCATCCTCTGCTACACCGAGGACCCGATCGTGTCGTCGGACATCATCCACGACTCGCACAGCTCGGTGATCGACGGCCTCAGCACGATGGTCAGCGGCGACATGGTCAAGGTCGTCAGCTGGTACGACAACGAGTGGGGCTACTCGAACCGCGTCGTCGACCTGCTGAAGAAGGCTCACGAGCTCGGCTCCTGAGCCCCGTGCGGAACAGATAGACCTCCCAGGACAGCACGATGGCGAAGCGCCTTTCGGATCTCGATCTCCAAGGTAGTCGCGCCCTCGTGCGCGTCGATTTCAACGTCCCGCTCGACGAGGGCGGGAACGTCACCAGCGATGCGCGCATCCGCGCTGCGCTCCCGACGCTGAAGGCGCTGCTCGAGGGCGGTGCCCGCCCGGTCCTGATGTCCCATATGGGGCGTCCGAAGGGCCAGGTCGTCGAGTCGATGCGCTTGCGTCCGGCCGCCGAGCGCCTTTCCGAGCTACTCGGCTGCACCGTGCACACGGCCTCCGAGTGCACCGGCGAAGCGGTCGTGAAGGCGACGCAGGACCTGCCGCCGGGCGAAGTCCTCGTGCTCGAAAACCTTCGCTTCCACAAGGAAGAGACCGACGGCGACGAGGCCTTCGCGCAGGAACTGGCGAAGAACGGCGATGTCTACGTCAACGACGCCTTCGGCACCGCGCACCGCGCGCACGCCAGCGTCTCCGGCGTCGCCAAGCACCTGCCGGCCGCGGCGGGCAAGTTGCTGGAAGCCGAGATCGATGCGTTCCAGAAGGTGCTCGATCAACCCGAGCGTCCACTGGTCGCGGTCCTCGGCGGCGCCAAAGTCAGCGACAAGCTGCCAGTGATGCGCAACCTGATCGACAAGGTCGATGCGATGATCGTCGGCGGCGCGATGGCCTACACGTTCCAGAAGCAGGCAGGTCTCGGCATCGGGAAGTCGATGTGCGAGGACGACCTGCTCGGAGCAGCCAAGGAGATCCGTGAAGCCTGTGAGCAGAAGGGCGTCGCCCTACTGCTTCCGACCGACCACGTCTGCGCCGCCGAGTTCAGCGCCGACGCCGAAGCTTCAGTCCACGGTCCCGAGATCCCCGACGGCCTGATGGCCCTCGACATCGGCCCCGACACCCAGAAGCGCTATGCCGAAGTTCTCGCCGGTGCCAAGACCGTGGTGTGGAACGGCCCGATGGGTGTGTTCGAGATGGAGGTGTTCCGCAAGGGCACCGAGGCCGTCGCTCACGCGATCGCCGGTTCCGATGGCTTCACGGTTATCGGTGGTGGCGACTCGGTCGCTGCGATCGAGCTGCTCGGCCTGGCCGACAAGTGCGATCACGTGTCGACTGGTGGTGGCGCCAGCCTCGAGCTGCTCGAAGGCAAGACTCTGCCGGGTCTGGCTGCGTTGAGCTGAATCAGGCGTCGAGCGGGCGGCCGAGGGATTCGATCTCGGTCGTCCGGTTCCGCTGTGCTCGTTCCTCCGCACCCTCAGTCATGAGGTGTGGGTGCGAGAACACCTGTCCGCGGCTCAGAAAACTCTCGAGCACGCGGCGCCGACCCTCGCGATAGGCCGCGTCCTCGACCCATCCGTATTCCTTGCGGATGTCGTTCGCGTAGCGGGCGTAGCGGTCGGGGCTCGCGCCCAGGATCGATAGGTCGGCGTCGAGTAAGAGCGCCAGGTCGCGGTCTTCCTCCGAGGCCTGGTGGCCCGCGGTTGCGAGAACCAACGCTTCGACGCGTGCGATCAGTGGTTGGTCCGTGCCGAGGCGTTCGAGGTCCGCTCTTGCTCGTGTAGCACTCGCCTTCTCGTCGTCGCCCACACGTCCCTCGTAGACGACGTCGCGGAAGAACGCGGCGAGGGTGAGGGCGGTGGGGTCTTCTTGCTCCGCGCGAGAGTGTTCGAGCGCCGCCAGCACCTCGGCGAGGTGTTCGACCGTGTGGTAGTGGCGGCGGGGGGCTTCGTACGCCTCGAGAATCGCATCACGCACCGATTCTTCGAGGCGTGTGCTCCGGCACTGCATCCGGGAATCAAGAACGAGGGTTCGCCACTCATTGGTGCATCGCATTCGGAATCGTTCGTTCATCCCGTGTCCGGTCGCCGTTGCGAGACCGAGGGGCCAGCGCGCAGCTAGAATAGACGGCCTCGCGGCAACGCGGACTCCGTGCAGCTCGTAGGAATCGAAGCGATGGCGAAGAGGATAGAGCGGCGAAACATCACGGTCCGGGACGTCCGCTATCACTACTGGGTTCGATGTGAACCCGGCGTCTTCGGCCGATACTTTTCGCTCACCGTTCGGCCGATCGATCGGTCTGGCCGGGAGCTGGGCGGGATCTTGGACTCGCTTGAGATCAGCGTTCAGACCCGTGGAGGCTCGCTCAGTGTGCGAGATCCGATCGTCGTGACTCCTCGGGTCATCCGGCGGGTCTTGGAATTCGCGATAGACGAGGCTGGCTACGACCCAGCAGAGAAGGGGCCTCCACTGCATCTACCTTCACTGCAGACTCAGATCGACTTGCGGGACGCTCGGTCCGCTGACGACCCGTGGCTAGCCCTCGATCTTCAAGATCCTGTCGATGCAGCGGAGTCTCGCGAGCGTTGCCGAGTCCATCGAATCGCAGAGTCCGTTTTTGGTCGGCATGCCGATCTCCTGACGCCGTTCGAGCTCGAATGCGACCGGCTGTTTCGTGATCTCGTGCACTTGGCCCACGTGCGAGCCCAATTCTTCCCCGCAGCGCACCTCCGACGTATCGAATCCTCACTGGAGAACGAAGTGACTCGGGCTGCATTCGAGGCGCTCCTTGGTCCATCCTCGGTGGGCCTTGAGGACCTGGACCTCGAGTCGCTCGTGGCGGTGACGCGGTCGTGGCTCGCCATTCGTCGTTCCGCCGTCTCACGGATCGAGGACCGAATCGACGTCTCTGGTGCGGATCGGGCCTAGCGGTCGTCGTGAGACTGTTCAGAGACGAGCGACTTGATTCATTCGGTTCGGCGCTCCTCAATTGAGGGGTGACCCGCCTTCGCTCAGGACTCGTCGCCGGAACCATCGCATTCGCCGGTGTCTCGGCGGGATCGCTCACCGAGGCGGGGCGGATGCGGCCCGCGAGCCATTCGGTCGATCGGTTGGCGTTCGATTCGGACGAGGAAGTTGACTTCCTCCGCGACGTGCGGCCGATCCTGGCGGAGAAGTGCATGCTCTGCCACGGGCCCGACGAGCAGGAAGCAGGTTTGCGGTTGGACTCTCGCGAGGCGGCCACTCAAGACCTCGGCGAGTACGCGGCGGTCGTGCCGGGTGACCGTGAAGCCAGTGAGCTCTGGTATCGCATCAACCTTGACGCGGACGATTCCGATCGGATGCCGCCGGTCGAGCACGCGGACAAGCTGACCGACGAGCAGATCGAAACGCTCGGGCGTTGGATCGATCAGGGTGCGCCGTGGCAGGAGCACTGGGCCTTCGCGTCGCTCGAGGCTGTCGAGGCTCCGGGTGTCGAGGGCCTGCCGAAGCGTTGGCGCGTGGATCCGATCGACTCGTTCGTCGCTGCTCGCTTGGATGCGGAGTCTCTCGACCTCCCCGAAGACGTCGGCGATCTCGCCTGGTTGCGGCGGGCGACCTACGACCTGACCGGGTTGCCGCCGACGGTCGAAGAGATCGATGCGTTCCTCGCCGACCCCGAGGATCGTCGGCGTGTAATTGCAGCCGATCGTCTGCTGGACTCACCGCACTACGGCGAGCGGATGGCGCGCGGGATGCTCGATCTGGTGCGATTCGCGGAGTCGCGGGGGCACGAGTTCGACTTCAACATCCCGAATGCCTGGGAGTATCGCGAGTATCTGATCCGGGCGTTCAACCAAGACGTTGGCTGGGACCAGCTCGTGCGCGAGCACATCGCTGGCGACCTGTTGCCCGAGCCGCGACTGAATCCCGAGCACGGCTTCAACGAGAGCGTGATCGGGACCGGGCACTGGCACTTCAACGAGGGTGCGCACTCGCCGGTCGATCTCGAGAAAGACCTCGCGGATGCGACGGCGAACAAGCTCGAGGTCTTCGGCAAGGCCTTCCTAGGGCTGACGATCTCCTGCGCTCGCTGCCACGACCACAAGTTCGATCCGATCCCGACGCGCGACTACTACGCACTTGCTGGCTACATCCAGAGCGCGAGCTACCGGCAGGTGCCGTTCGAGGTGATGGAGTCGGAGGCGGAGCTTCGTTCTGCGTTGATCGACTCGGACTTGATTCGGTCGGAGATCGGAAACGATCAGGTGGATCGTCAGCTTCTCGAGCAGAGGGAGCGAGGCGAGCTCCTCGCCGATATCGGAGCGGCCGTGCTCACGGAGAAGGAGCGGGCTGTTCGTGCTGGGCTGGTTGCGGACAGAACTCAGGACACCTCGGCCGCAGACTGGGTGCTGTTCGCTCAACAAGTGGATCCTCGGTTGCGAGATGCGGCCGATCGATGGTCCGCAGTCGGCGGAGACGCGGTGTGGCGTGAGGCCAGCACCGCGCCGCGACGATCCACCGAGTTGGAGTTCGGGGACGCCCTCGTTCACTTTCGAGCGACGACCGACGTCGGCTCTTGGTTCCGCCAAGACGGATTCGCGTTCTGGCCTCGGCGAGCTGGCGACGCGTTGTTCTCCACCGATTCCGAGTATCCGGTGCATGCGGTCCTGCCGATCGATGCGGTCGTGCAGGATCCGGACTGGCGGGGCTTCGAACGCGATCCGCGCACCGAGCCCGAGACGACGCGGGTCTGGTGGGAGAGCTCGGGACGCATGTTCCGGACTCCGACCGTCACGCTCGACGATCGACCGATCTGGTATCTGATCCGCGGACGAGGCATCGCATTCGCCTCGGTCGAGCACCACCGCATCCTCGCGCCGCCGTTGCACATGGCGATGGCGAAAGAGTTCGACACGCACGGCGAGTGGCGATGGGTGCGCCACGGCGGACTCGAGCGCTACGCGGGGAAGCGAGCGCACATCGAGTTCAGCCCGCATCGCGATGACGGTCGCGAGGCGAGCGAAGGAGTCGATCGCCTGGTCGATCGGCGCCGTTCTTACGTCGCGATCGCGGCCGTGTTGCAGGCCGACGAACCGCCGTTCCCGCCTCCGCGGAGCACGCAGCTCGATCGCGTGCTCGCGCGACCCGATCTGTACGGGCCCGCCTTCGACGTGACCGACGAGGATCGAGACTTCTACGCCCTGCGCGCGGAGGTGATCGCGAAGCGCTCGATACGTTCCCGCACAGCACCGGCCTTGCTCGACGGAAACGCGAGCGACGAATGGGTTGCCGTCCGAGGTGATCCGCATGCGCGGGGCGAGGTGGCGGAGCGATCGTTCCTGACCCGGTTCGGAGGTGATCGTGCCAGAGAGGCTCCGAACAGGCGCTTTCTGTGGTCGCCTGCGCAGACCAGCGGTCGCCTGCAGTTGGCGGAGAGTCTGCTCGAGAAGGCTGGTCCGCTGGTCACGCGCGTGGTCGCGAACCGTCTCTGGAAGCAGATGTTCGGCGAGCCGCTCGTCGCGACGACCGACAACTTCGGCACGCTGGCCGCCTATCCCCGCGATGTGGGACTTCTGGATCATCTCGCCGCGATCCTGCGAGACGGTGGCTACCGCCTGAAGCCGCTACTCCGTCGAATGGTGCTGTCGCAGACCTATGCCGGTGCACTGCCGGCGGACGCGAGCGTGACGATGCGTTCGATGCCGGTGCGATCACCGATTCGGCGGCTCGACGCCGAGAGCCTGCGCGATTCGCTGGTCGCCGTGACTGGTCAGCTCGATCGCACCGTGGGTGGTCCGAGCGTGCCGGTGCACTTGACCGACTTCATGAAGGGTCGGGGACGGCCTGGTCAAAGCGGGCCGCTCGACGGCGCCAACCGTCGCACGCTCTACCTGTCCGTGCGCCGCAACTTCCTCTCGCCGTTCCTGCTGGTCTGGGACTTCCCACAGCCGGGGACCGCCGTCGGATCGCGATCAGTTTCCAACGTTCCCGCTCAGTCTCTCGCGATGATGAACGATCCGTTCGTGATCGAGATGGCGCGGCGTTTCTCGGTGTGGATCCGGGCGGAGCGGGAGTCGACGAAGGAGCGGGTCGAATTCGCCTACTGGGTGGCCTTTGGTCGTGCTCCGACCGAGCGAGAAGTCGAGGTGTGCGAGGCTTTCCTGGAGGGTGAGGACTCGAACTGGCCGGACCTCGCGCACGTGTTGCTACAGCGGAAGGAGTTCTTCTATGTCCGGTGATCACAACAAGGGTGCGGGCCGTCCGTGGTCACGCCGAGAGATGCTGCAGCGCACCGCGCTCGGCTTCGGCGCGTTCGCGATGACCGGCCTCGATCCGCTGAAGGCCGCCTCCCGCGTCCTCGGCCCGACGCGGCCGCGCAAGATCGCGAAGCACGTGATCTTCCTCTACATGGACGGGGGTGTGTCGCAGGTCGATTCCTTCGACCCGAAGCCCTTGCTCGACAAGGAGGACGGCAAGCCGATGGGCATCGAGATGCCCGCGACGCAGTTCGACGACGTCGGCACGGTGCTGAAGAGCCCCTGGAAGTTCAAGCCGGGGGGCGAGTGCGGAACGCCGGTCAGTGACCTGTTCCCGCACATCCGCGACCAGGCCGACAAGCTCGCGGTCGTGCGCTCGATGACGAGCAACTTCTCGGAGCACACCTTCGCGAACTACTTCCTGCACACGGGCTCGGGCTTCCAAGGTCGGCCGAGCATGGGCGCCTGGTGGGTCTACGGCCTCGGCAGCGAGAACGAGAACCTGCCCGGCTACATCGTCCTCGACGGTGGGCTCATTCCTCCGGGCGGGCTCGACTGCTTCGGATCTGGCTTCATTCCCGCCGAGTTCCAGGCCTCGGTGTTGCGTCCCGAGCGGGCGGACCTGTTGCCGAACCTCAAACCGCGCGAATCCGACGAACGTCAGCGTCGCAAGCTCGACCTGTTGCGCGAACTCGACAGCGGGCCGCTCCGGTTGCATCCCGAGGTCGAGGCGGCGATCCAGAACCAGGAGACGGCGTTCCTCATGCAGAGCGAGGTCCCGGCGGTCGGGGACCTCAGCTCCGAGACCGATGCGACGAAACGTCTCTACGGACTCGATGCCGAGTACGGCCCGACGCGCAGCTACGGCCGTCAGTGTCTGCTCGCACGTCGGTTGATCGAGCGGGGCGTGCGTTTCGTCCAGCTCACCTGCGCGAGTCTCGGTCACGATCGCTGGGACCAGCACCAGAACCTCGAATCCGGCCACGGCGATAACGCCCGCGCGGTCGACCAGCCGATCGCGGGTCTGCTCAAGGACCTCGAGAGTCGCGGCCTACTCGACGAGACGCTCGTCGTCTTCACGGGCGAGTTCGGCCGCACGCCGGTCGCCCAAGGCCGCAACGGCCGCGACCACGACCCGCACGGCTTCTCCCTCTGGATGGCCGGAGCCGGTGTGCGAGGCGGCACGATCGTCGGCGCGACCGATGACTACGGTCTACACGCCGTCGAGGATCCCTACGAGATCCACGACCTGCACGCGACGATGCTTCATCTGATGGGCATCGACCACACCAAGCTCACCGTGCGCCACGACAGCCGCGACATGCGGCTGACCGACGTGCACGGGAAGCTGATCGAGGGTGTGATCGCATGAGTCGTTCGAGCGGACGATCGGTGGAAAATCGGCAGTGGGACGCCAAGGCGAGCTTCGTGGCTGGAGCGGTCTTGGTAGGAGCTCTGAGTCTCGCCGTGGCATTCCTGGTCTGGCCGGATCACGAGCCGGCGTTGAAGCCTCGCCGATCGGTCGCGGAGCGCGAGCCTGATGGCTCGAGCGAGGAGCCGGTTCGAGTTGTGGCTTCTCCCCGAGTGGAGAGTGTGGACTCGGACTTGGGGTCTTCGTCCGGCGCTACGAGTCGGGCGAGCGACGACGACATCGACGGGCGTGAGCTCGAGTGGTTCGACGACAAGCTTGCAGCCGTTGATGTCTCGGACGAAGCGATGACTCGGCGAGCGGAGCGACAGCACGTCTGGGAGGATCGGACTCAATTTCGAGGCTGCTTCGGCTTCCCTCTCTCCGAGTTGGATCCGACGAAGTTCGACGCCGTGAAAGACGCGATCGTCGGCTACGCGCCGTTGATCGCTCAGGCAGGCGTCGAACGCGATCGGTCCATTTGGCGTTCGATTCGAGAGGTGTGGACCCGAGGGCAGGCGATTCCGATGACCAGCACCACGCCACCGGAGCGACCGGCCGGCGCTCTCAGTCGTGTGGTCGTATCGAGCCCGGAACTTGGCGGTGGCTACGCGTTCCTTCTCGATCGCTCAAACGCGCCGGACCTGGCTGCGCGACATGACGAGCTCAAACAGCTCTTGAGTCAGCGTCGAGCGCTTGTTCGGCAGATTGCCGGTCGCTGATCGATCGGCTCGGAGAGGGCGTGACTCACGGGCGCACGCCTTCGCTGCGCTTGTCGATGTCGTGCTGCGAGAATCGGGACGCGCCGGAGCAGGCGTCGCCGGCGGCACCATCGTCGGCGCGACCGACGACTACGGCCTGCACGCGGATCGAAGATCCCTACGAGATCCACGACCTGCACGCGACGATACGTCACCTGATGGGCATCGACCACAGGAAGCTCACCGTGCGTCACGACAGCCGAGACATGCGGCTGACGGACGTGCACGAGAAGCTGATCGAGGGCGTGATCGCCTAGTGCTGCGATTCTCTCTCAGTTCGCGATCGTGTCTCGCAGTGCAGGGGTGACGGCGAAGTCGAAGGTTCCGACGGGGCTGAGGCGCAGTAGCGCCGCCTGCACGTAGAACGACGCGCCTTCGAGTGAGGGGGACGTTGGGATTCCGAGCGTCATCGCAGCCTCGCCGAGAGGCGGCAACACGACGAGTGTCGGAAGCAGGACGGGGCTGTCGAGGAGATAACCAGGCACCGGAGAACCGAGCGGAGCGGCGAGTAGGCTGGCCGAGATCCCGACGAACGCCAGGGTCGGTCCGGTTCCCAGGGATGGTTCCGAAGCGACTTCGATTCGGTAGGGCTGACCGAGACGCGCGAGGAACGGAGCGCGAATCGAGCGACTGCGGGAGAGCACCACTCGTTGTGCTCGTGAAACCACTGAGTTCGAGAACGCATCCCGAGATTCGAATCCGGTCTCGATCACCAAATCGGGATCTCCGTCGAGGTCGAAGTCTCGTGCCCTCGCCTCGGCGATCTCGGTGATGCCGAGCCCAACCAGCCCGGGCAGGCTGGTGACCGTGAGTTGCCCCGTCCCGTCATTGAGGCAGAGGATTCCGATTCCGCCGACGGCTCTCGGTTCACGGACGAGGAGGTCGAGGTCGCCGTCGGAGTCGACGTCCAAGAACACGCGCTCGGGAAATGGGATTGAGACGAGCGAGCTCGGGTACCCCAGGATCGGCGGACCGACCGAAAACACTCCACCGGACTCATTGATTCGCGTGGTGCCGTCCGACACGACGAGATCCTCATCGCCGTCTCCGTCTAGATCGCCGGGGATGACGGTTGCGTTGACGGTCAACGTCGCGGGGACACTGGTGAAGTTCCCGTTTCCGTCGTTGGAGAAGTAGAAGCCCGGTGGGAACGGGTTCAGGATGTCCGAATCGCCGTCCGCGTCTACGTCGAGGATTACGGGCGATCCCAACAGCGAAGTCGTTGAGGATCCCGGCGTTTGGAACAGCGTCGCCGGGTCCCCACGGAACAGGACAAAGCTCGAGAAGCCGACGACCAGGAAGTCATCGAGCCCATCCGAGTTGAAGTCCGTGACTTGGAACTCGCGAACCGGGTCAGTGAACGACAACGTCTGGACCGAGACATTGCTCGGTGAGTCGCCGTCGATGACCAGGAGTCGGAACGTCGACGCCGGTCCGATCGAATCGACTGAGGCGACCAGTTCTTCATCTCCGTCGCCGTCCAGGTCTCCTGTCTCGATCCGGCGGAACCCGTCTGGGAGCGGCACGACGCTGAGGTCGACCGAGTCGTAGTCTCCCCCTCCGCGGCCAAACGCGACCGCGAGCGTGGGGGCGTTCGATCCGGGGACCTCGCGTTCGAACAGGAAGTCCGCGAATCCATCGCCGTTCAGATCGGCGGTCGCCACGATGCCGTTGCGAGTGATGTCCGGACTCAGTGTTTGACCGAAGGTCAAGCGAGTCTGGAGCATCTCGCCGTCAGCCGTCGGGATGAAGAGCTCCGGTTGTCGGCCCGTTCCGAGTGTCACGAAGCCCTCTCGATTCGAGCCGTCGAATCGGCCGGCGAACATCCTTGGCTCGCGAGCTCCCCCCGAGAGCACACTCAGACCTGAGTCGGGGATTCGAACCGGCGGTGCGAATCCGCCGGTCGGGAGCTTCCGGTGCAGCGTCACGGCTTGGTTGTCGCAGGTCGCGACATCCTTGAGCCCGTCGCCGTCGAAGTCGAGAGACACGGCGGCGAGCTGATCGTTGAACCCGAGACCGATCTGAGGCCAGACCGCTGCGCCGGTGTTCTCCAGGATGCGGTCCTCGATCACGATGTCCGGATCGCCGTCCAGATCGAAATCGTTGATGTCGAACTGCTCTCCGAAGAGCCAGATCTGCACGCCTGCGAAGTCGATGTTTCCTGCGCCCAGGTTCTCGAACCAGACGATGCCGGCCGGTAGGCCCGCTATTCCGCCGCTCGTGACGCTCACCAGGTCCTGGTCTCCGTCACTGTCGAGGTCCGCTTGTTTGAACTCGTAGATCGTCACTCCGGTGGCGATGAAGTCTCCGACCATGGAGAAGTTCATCGACCCGTCATTCGCGTAGAGGGTCGCCGGGCGACCGGTCATGATCACGTCCAGGTCACCATCGTCGTCGTAGTCGAGAAAGACCGGCGCGACGCGTGAGGAGAAGCTCTCGGACCCGAGCCCGTTCAACAGGATCGGCGGCTCGAAGTTCACGCCGTCGATACCCCGGAAGAAGTCGGTCAGGGCACCAGTTCGGAAGCGATCGAGGATGCCGTCTCCATCCAGATCAACCGCCACCTCGTCGTTCTGGGTGTCGTTGCCGACCACAACTCGGCTGACGAACCGTCCGAAACCGTCGTTGAACGCGATCTCCTGACGCGCGCCCGAGAGCAACATCAGGTCATCGAATCCGTCGTTGTTGTAGTCGGCGACTTTGACCGAGCGCAGCGGAGGCACATAGCCAACGATCGGGTTCTTGGGTTCTGCGAGGGTAATGACGTCTTGGGCGTTCAGGCCGGCGCATGCGAAGAGGGCGGCGGTGGCGGCGGCGAGGACGGTCGTCGAGACGGGCGGAGTCTTGGCCATGATCGAAAGCGAGAGAGGGACGGCCGGCGGGTCGGCCTGACAGGCGAAAGCGACCGCGCTCGAAGCAGGAATTCGCTCGGTTCGTCGCGAGCGATCCTGCCAGGTCCTCAGCCGGTCGACTTCTTCCAACCGATTCGCAGTCTAGGCGCGGCGGCGAGACCCCGAAAGGGGGGCGGCAAACCCCCTAGGCGTGCACGCCCGGCGCTTCCATCCCGGTCTTCTCGACCCAGTCGCTGTAGCTGCCGGGGTAGGCGAACGGGGGATCGCCGTCCTTGCAGCCACTCACATCGAGCACGTTGTTCGCGAGACCGCGCAGGAGGGTTCGGTCGTGAGAGACGAACAACATCGCGCCCTCGAAGTCCCTCAGCGCGTCGACCAGCATCTTCTTCGGGTCGACGTCGAGGTGGTTGGTCGGTTCGTCGAGCACCAGGAAGTTCGGCGGGTCGAACAGCATGATCGCGAGGACGAGTCGCGACCGTTCACCGTCGCTCAGGACTTCGATGCGCTTGTCGATGTCGGCTCCGAGAATTGGGACGCGCCGAGCAGGTCGGGTTTCTGGTCGTGCGAGGCGTGCGATTCGTCCAGCTGACCTACCCGAGCCTCGGACACGACCGCTGGGACCAGAACCAGAACCTCGAATCCGGCCGCTGCGACAACGCCCGGGCGGTTGAACAGCTGATCGTCGGCCTGCTCACGGACCACGACCCGCACGGCTTCTCCCTCTGGATGGCCGGAGCAGGCGTCGCCGGCGGCACCATCGTCGGCGCGACCGACGACTACGGCCTGCACGCGGATCGAAGATCCCTACGAGATCCACGACCTGCACGCGACGATGCTTCACCTGATGGGCATCGACCACACGAAGCTCACCGTGCGCCACGACAGCCGCGACATGCGGCTGACCGACGTACACGGGAAGCTGATCGAGGGCGTGATCCAGTAGGGCGCCGACGCTCGCTAGAGGTCGCGGACGAACGTCGGATCTCGAGTCTCCAACGGCCCTACTCAGCGGCTCTGTCGAGTCACGTATTCCCGGATCTTCTCCCCGATCAGGCGCACTCTCTCGGGTGCATCGGCCCCGCGGTCCCGCACCTGATCGCTGCGGTCGAGCAGCGACCGGCTTAGGTCCCATCGACCGCCTTTCGCTGCGAGTTGAGCGGCCGCGATGGCGAAGCCGAACGCGTCGGCTGGTGGTCGAAACTCTCGACCGTAGGCTTTCTCGAGATCGTCGAACCAGCGGTCGGTCTCCTTGGCTGCCGACACGCCAGTATCGATTTCCGTCCGGTACTGGGTCGCGTCGGCGAGGAAGAGTCGGACCGGTTGCGGGTGAAGGGGATCGTTCTCTCGAGCGAGAGCTCGGTGAAGGACTGCCTGTTCGTGCTCTCCGCGTTCAAAATGGGCGAATGCTCGGACGCGAGCGACTTCACTGAGGAGCCTCCGGTCATCGTCTGCGGTCAACTTCTCCGCGAGCTTCGTCGCCCGTCGGACCTGCTCTTGCAAGGAGTTCTGGTCGTCGCGCGTTCCCTGTTCCCAGATCTGCGAGTCAAGGACGAGGAGGCGGACCGCGGACTGGAGGCGCAGGAGGCGGAGCTCGCTCGAGGTCGAGAGCTCCTGGAGGAGGGTGCGAGCCTCGTCGAACTGGTTTCGGCTTGCGAGGATCTGCGCTCGATAGAGGTCCATCCACTCCGAGTGCCCGTATCGCTCTTCCGCCTCGACGATCATGGTCTCAGCAGCCTCCGCGTCACCTTGCTTCAGCCTGTTGCGGATTCGGGCGAGTTCCAGCCGGAGCGGGATGGGGTCTCCGAGTTCGCGAATCTGCTCCGCCGCGCGATCGATCCACCGATCTGCCGCAGCGTGGTCGTATTGACGCATCGCGACGTAGGCGATCCAGAGTTCGATCTCTGGCCTCGGGTCCTCCGGTCGCAGCAGCGCTCGGAGGGCGTTGCGAGCGCCTGCGAGATTCCCCTCACGGTGCATGAGGTGGGCGCTCAGGAGATTCGCCCGCCGGTCCGTCGGGGACAGGTCCTGCGCGTGCGAGAGTTCGGCGCGGACACTGCCTGCTGGCGCAGCCAGGAGCTGACGGAGCAGCGCAGCGAAGACGTAGTCTTCGCAGGCGCGTCCGGGGACCTCGTCCGGCTGCGGCTCGCTCATGAGCAGGCTGATCGCGAGGGACGTCGTTCTGGGGAACACCTGAGCGAGTCGCGCGTCGTCGAATCGGGAACGGAGCTCGGAACGCTCGTCTTCGTCTCTGCGCACGATCTCGATGAACGCTTTGGCGAGTGCCGCCTCTGGCTGGGCCGACACCGTCGGGGACTCGATGTCGAGCCGCGTTGCGAGCCGGTCCAGGGGCTCGAGGTTCCGGCTGTTCCGCTCAGCGAGGAGGAGGTCCCAGATCTGATCGAGAACCCGCAGTCCACTGGCCTCGCTGCGAAGTTCGGCGATCCGCTCGCGGTCGAGGACAGGGTCGTCCGGATCGAGGTCCTTCAGCCGGAGCAGCGCCTGAAGGTGCCGACCCTCGTCCACGTCGAGTTCGATCGTGCGGATGCGTTCCGCGTAGTCCCTCGCGCGGCGAGCGCGATCGAGCTGCCACTGGCCACCGAGCCAGACAATCGTCAGGACGGCGATCGCCGCCAGACCGAAGACCTGCGGGTGGCGTCGGATCCGACGCTGGAGTCGGAGTCGGAGCGGTCGGGCTCTGGTCAAGATCGAGTTGCCGTCCGCGAAGCGCTGGAGCTCCTCGCCGAATTCCTCGGCGGACTGGAATCGGTCGTTAGGGTCCTTCTCCAGTGCCTTCTCGATGATCCGAGCGAAGGACCGGCTTCGACCAGGTCCACGGCCGAGTCTTGGTCGGTCGATGACGAGGCTACGCATCGAAGCTTCCGGTGTGCTGTCGTCGAACGGAGCTGCGCCGACGACCAATCGGTGGAGGGTGGCGCTCAGAGCGTAGACATCCGCGCGCGGACCAACCTGCTCGCTCCGGCCGCGGAGTTGCTCGGGGGCCATGTAGGCGAGAGTCCCTGGAATGTGGCTGTCGTTGGTCAGTGACCAATCCAGCCGGTTCCGCGCGAGGCCGAAGTCAAGCAGGAACGGCTCATCGTCCTCCAGGAAGATGTTGCCGGGCTTCACGTCTCGGTGCACGACGCCGACTTCGTGCGCTGACTGCAGCGCGTAGGCAACCTTGGCACCGATGCGGGCGGCCTCGCGTTCCTCCAACGTACGGCCCAGTTGGTCGAGCGGCTTGCCTCGAAGGAGCCGCATCGCCAGGAAGCAGTGACCGTCGACCACGTCGGTGTCGACGACCGGGACGATATTCGGATGCTCGAGGGCGGCGGTGATCCGCGCTTCGCGTCGAAACCGCAAGCGTCGAGACGAGTCGACGGCGAACTCCGGTCGCAGGAGCTTGAGCGCGACTTCCTGTCCGTCTTCGGTCGTCGCTTGGTAGACGACTCCCATGCCCCCCGAACCGAGCCGATCACCGATCCGGTATCGCCCGACGTTCTCCGGCGGCAGAAGTGCTGCCGCAGCTTCCCGGTTCAACTCGAGCACGGCGTCGATCGCGTCGGACTGGTTGGTCACGAGTCGCGCCAGCCGATCTTCCAGGTCTGGATCGTCCTGGCAGATCTCCGAGACCGAGGGCGACTCGCCCTCCTCGATCAGGGCGTAGTAGCGGCGAAGGAGTCTCTCGATCCGTTCGTCGTCGCTTGGGTTCATCGACAGGTGGGGAGCTCGGCTCGGGGATCGGGGAGCGTCCCCTCGGGGAGATCTTCCGAGCGGACGCATAACGCGGATTCTCGGGAAAATGTCCCAGCTTCCCAACCGGGGACTTCGTCGACCGGAAAGGTCGTGCGCGTCGGTGGTCCGCCGCTCGACCCGGATCAGCTCGCGGTGTTGCAGTGCGCCATCGGCCAGGCCGTCGGCTGGAGCCGTGCAGAGTCGTTCCGATTGGTGATCGATCCCCATGCCGCGGCCGAGCGACCACGCATCGGTTTCGATCGTGTCGTCATCGGTCACCCGGAACCGGGTCTGGTTCACGTCACGACTCTGCCCCTCGCGTAGTCGGCGATGCTGTTCGGGATCGAGCGTGCGGCGAAATGGGATCCGCTCGAGCACGGGGAGCCACGCTTCGAGGAAGCCACGCTGCAGGAGCTTCCTGCGGCGTCGTCGCTTGAATCAGGACCGATCCTCGGGGAAGGGCCGCGCGCGGGCCGATTGTGGGGCACGACGGGTTCCCTAGACTGTGGATCAAGGTCGCCCTCCCGAACGCACCCCTCTAGATGATCATGCGAAGAGCTTTTCTCGTCTCGTTGGCTGTCGCGGTCGCGACACCCTCTGTCTCCGCCCAGTTCGGGGGTACCGGCGTCGACGGTGTTTTCAGCCCGGCCTCGGACCTCACTCTGAACACCGACACCCGTCCGAACGGTTGGGACTACTCGGTGATCGATATCCCCAACGGCGTCACCGTGACGCTGGTCGGGTCCAATCCGGCGATCCTTCGAAGTCAGACGACGATCCAGATCGATGGGGCGCTCCGTGCGGATGGACAGTTGGGCGACACGACCACCGGTGGTGCCGGAGGTCCTGGAGGCTTCGACGGTGGATTCGCCGGAGCACCGGGGTTCGGACCGAACCCCGGTCAAGGTGGAAGTTTCACGACCGGCGGCGTCGTGCGACCAGGAGCCGGAGGACACCAGTTCACCGGGTTGTTCTCTCTCGGATCGCCCTACGGCTCGGCTCGACCCTTCGACATGCGAGGCGGGAGTGGCGGCGGCGGTTCCTTCACGGTCTTCGCTGGCACGTCCGGTTTGAGCGGCGGAGCTGGCGGTGGTGGGGTCGTCGTTCTGCTCGCCGATGGCGATGTCACGATCGACGGCGAATTGACCGCAGATGGTCCCGGGACCCAGCTGCTGATCTTCTGCGATGGTTGCGGAGCTGGCGGCTCGGTGCTGGTGAGGTCTGGCGGAGCCCTCACCGTCGGTGGCCGCGTGTCCGCCGCCTCGCTCGGGACCGGGTTGCCCAACTCCGGCGACGGATACGTGCGCCTCGATGCCTACGGTTCGCCGGTGACGATCCGACCCGGCGGCGTGGTGCTGCCGACGCCGCTGGAGCTCACGCTGCCTGATCTTGAAGCCTCGACTCCCGTTGTGGGGTCGCCTTGGACGTTGTCCGCGGCTTCGCTGCCGAACGATCTCGTCGCTTTCCTCTTCTCCACCGGCACTGCGTCGATTCCGATCCCTGGGCTCGGTGTGCTCGGACTGGACCCCAACGCCGGCATCGTGACTCTCGGACAGAGTCCGGTGGGCAACACCGGAGTCGATCCCGAGGCCCAATTCGTGGTTCCGATCCCGGCGATTCCCAGCCTGAGTGGCGTGAGCACTTCGGTTCAGGCGTTGACGATCAGCACCTCGTCCCCGTCGGGGCCGCGGTTCTCTCAGGTGGTCACGAGCACGATTCTCTGACCGGGAGTCGGGTCCGTCGCGCCGTTCTGGTCGAGCAAGGTCGCCTCGCCGCCCTCCTCCGCCTCACGGCGCCGCTCGAACTCACCGGTCTCGGAGGCAGGGATGTCGCCCGACGGGATCTCCGATTGGACTCTCATCGGATCCGACGGACCTCAGGCTCAGGCCTGCGCCGACGAACGTGGGAACCGAGGCGCTCGCTGCGATGAGGCGGTGGGGAGAGTTCCCGTGCTGGGTCCGAAATTGGCGACTCAGGCGTGCACGCCCGGCGCTTCCATCCCGGTCTTCTCGACCCAATCGCTGTAGCTGCCGGGGTAGGCGAACGGCGGGTCTCCGTCTTTGCAACCGCTCACGTCCAACACATTGTTCGCGAGGCCGCGTAGGAAGGTCCGGTCGTGGGAGACGAACAACATCGCGCCTTCGAAGTCCTTCAGCGCGTCGACCAGCATCTTCTTCGAGTCGACGTCGAGGTGGTTGGTCGGTTCGTCGAGCACCAGGAAGTTCGGCGGGTCGAACAGCATGATTGCGAGGACCAGTCGCGACCGTTCGCCGCCGCTCAGGACTTCGATGCGCTTGTCGATGTCGTGGCCCGAGAACTGGAACGCGCCGAGGAGGTTGCGCTTTGCGCCGTGAGACGCGAGCGGGAACGTGTAGTCGACGTGCTCGATGATCGTGCGCGTTGGCTCGAGGAGATCGAGGGCCTGCTGTGCGAAGTAGCCCATCTTCACGCTCGGTCCGATCTGAACCGTGCCGCCGTCCGGAGCGAGTTCGCCCGCGACCATCTTGAGGAGCGTCGTCTTGCCGGCTCCGTTCTGCCCCATCACGCACCAGCGTTGGCCGCGATTGAGCTCGAAGTTGAGGCCCTGGTACACCACATGGTCGCCATACGCCTTGGACACGCCCTTGATCTTGACGACGTCCTCGCCGACGCGCGGCGGATTCTTGAACTTGAACGGCACGATCTCGCGTTTGCGGGGAGGGTCGAGACGTTCGATCTTGTCGATGGCACGGGCGCGACTACGAGCCTGCGAGGCCTTGGCCGCATACATGCCGAAGCGGTCGATGAACCGCTGCATTCGGGCGATGGTCGCTTGTTGGCGTTCGAAGGCGGATTCCTGTTGAGCAGCTCGTTGCGCTTGCTGCTGCTCCATGAACTCGTAGTTGCCGGTGTATGAGATGAGCTCGCCCTGATCGACGTCGATGATCCGGGAGACCACCCGGTTCATGAAGTCCTTGTCGTGGCAGGTCATCAGCACGGCGGCTCTGGTCGTGCGAAGGAACGTCTCGAGCCACAGGATCGACTCGATGTCGAGGTGGTTCGTCGGTTCGTCCATCAGCAGGACGTCGAAGTCGCCGAGCAGCACGCGCGCGATCCCGACCCGCATCTTCCAGCCGCCGGAGAGTGCGCCGGCATCGCCGTCGATCTGCGAGTCGTCGAAGCCGAGGCCGTGCAGGATCTCCTTGGCCTTGGCTTCGAGCTCGTAGCCGCCCATGTCCTGGTAGAGCGTCTGCACTTCGCCGAACCGTTCGAGGATCCGGTCGAACTCGTCCGCCTTGTCCGGATCGGCCATGTCCTTCGTGAGCTGCTCGAGTTCGTGGTGCAGCTCGCCGACCTGACCGCAGCCGGCGATCGTGATGTCGAGCACGGAGGATCCGCCGAGTTCTTCCATCTCCTGGCGGAAGTAGCCGATCGTCGTGCGCTTGGGCACGGTGACCTCGCCCATATCGGCGGGGTCCTCGCCGGTGATCACCTTGAAGAGCGTGGATTTGCCGGCGCCGTTGGGGCCGACGAGGCCGACCTTCTCACCGGCGTTGAGCTGCATCGACGCTTCGACGAAGAGCGCCTGGTGACCGTGGCGCTTGTTGAGGTTGGTGACCGAGATCATGGCACGGGCCGCCTCGATGGCTCGGGCGGCCGCGCAGTCGAGCATCGAGCCCCCGGCGGCGCCACTCCCGATCGGAGGCTCTCTCGAGCGGGGATCGCTGAACGGGGGAGACCCTCGGCGCTACGATCCCCCAGACCTCATCTTCTCGAGAGTTCCTCTGATGACTGACGCCCCGAATCCCGCTCCCGGCACCTTCTGCTGGGTCGACATCGCCGCCCACGACGCCGAGCGCGCGCAGGCCTTCTACAAGACCCTGTTCGGCTGGGACGCCGTGAAGGCACCCGATGGTGGACTGCCGTATTGGATGTTCGAGAAGGGGGGCCGCCAGGTTGCTGGACTCGGGCAGATGACGCCCGAGATGATCGGTCAGGGCATCCCGTCCGTGTGGAACGTCTACGTCTACTCGAACGATGTCGACGCGACGCTCGCGAAGGCCGAGTCGCTCGGTGCGACGACGATCGTTCCGGCGATGGATGCCGGTGGGCAGGGTCGCCTCGCGTTCTTCGCCGATCCGGCCGGGGCGGTGCTCGCGCTGTGGCAGAACTTCGGTGAGGGTGGCGCGGCTCCGTCAGGTGAGGACGGGACGATGTGCTGGCCGGAGCTCGCGACCCGTGACCTGGCGTCGGTCGAGTCGTTCTACTCCGAGCTCTTCGGTTGGAAGCTCACCGAGCAGTCCGAGTCGCCGATGCCGTATCGGCGAATCGGTGTCGGCGGCAACGACGTCGGCGGGATGATGCAGATGAACGAGGACTTGCCGGCCGAGGTCCCGCCGCACTGGAAGATGTATTTCTCAGTGGCCGACGTTCACCAGAGCGTCGAGACGATCAAGGCGGCTGGTGGCAAGGTGCACTTCGGGCCCTACGAGACGCCTTTCGGTCCGATCGCTGCGGTCGAGGACGATCAGGGGACGAACTTCTCGCTGACGGCGGTCCCGTCGCGAGGCTGACTTCGATCTACGAACCTGTGCCGAAATAGCCCGCCATCGCCGCGAACAGCTCGGGGTGGCGCTCACGCAGGTCATCACCGCGTTCGAAGAAGCACTCGGTGGCCACGGCGAAGAACTCCGCCGGGTTGGTTGCGCCGTATTTGTCGAGCAGTGTCGCTCGGCGATGTTCCTCCGCGTCCCGCAGCCGGTCGAATTCCTTCGACATCGTCGCGACCCAATGACTCAGGTCCCGGCGAGAGTCGAGCGGGGGCGTGCCGTCGGCCAGGCCGTCCAGCATGTCGAGCTTGTGGGCGAACTCGTGGAAGACGAGGTTGCGGCCGTCTTCGCCATTCTGGGCGCCGCGTTTCACGGAGTCCCAGCTGAGAATGACTGGGCCATTCGACCAGGCCTCGCCGAGGTTCGCGTGACCTGCACGAACGACTCCGGCTGCGTCGGTCCGAGGAGCCGTGACGTAGCTCGACGGGTAGATCAAGATCGTCTGGACGTTGCGGTAGTAGTCGTGTTCGAGGCCGAGGAGCAAGAGCGCAGCCTGGGCTGCGATCGTGACCCGCATGTCGTCGTCGACGACGACACCCTGACAGCCTTCATACTCCTTCTCGACGACCAAGACCTGCGTGGTCTGGCGAAGTCGTTGCTGTCCGTCGGGACCGAGCGTGCCGTAGAAGCTCAGCCGCTCGATTGTCGGGAGCCAAGCGGCAGGGAATCCTGCGCTGAGGTGCTTGCGGCGACGACGTCGCTTGAGCCAGGAGCCGAGCATGTGAGGCTGAGGATACCGTTCGGACTGGGGCTGGGGGTCTAGAGACACCCTTGTTTGGTCGATTGGCTCACTCGTCCGAGTCGTCAGGTTGTCGACTCGGAATCGGGTCTGGCCGAGGGAGCCGTCGTTGCTGGAGGATCGCAGCTGTGTGGAACCGGCCGCGCACGGCGTTGGTGAGATCGGCATCCCGTGCTCGCTTGAGACCAATGGCGTTCTCGCCACGATTTCGATGGCTCCGGGCGCTGGCTACACGCTGGCTGTCCCGTTCCTGTCGGGCTTCCTCGGCCAGTCGTTGGACACCCAGGCCGCGATCTTGGATCCGACGGCGGGCAACCCGTTCTTCGTGTTGCTCACCAACTCGATCGATTTCACGTTCGGTGACAGCTGAGTCGGTGAATCCGTCTCTCCGTCTTGGCCGTAGTCTGTGGCGGTCAGGTGGAGGCTGCAGGTTGATGTTCAAGCGAGTAGAGCTCTCGTGTCGAAGGTCCGGGAGTGAAACTAGTGTAGTGCAGCAGAAATAGGCGCAACTATTCTGACCGGCTGCGGCGGGGCTATCGTACTAGCCTGCACGATGCGAGTAGCCGTGGCGATCAGCTTGTCCGACGACGAACGGACGCAGCTTCAGAAGTTCTCTCGGGG
>JBCBZB010000023.1:0-59991 GCA_039815565.1 Planctomycetota bacterium | reverse complement strand
CCAACCCCCCCCCAAACCGCCGCGCCGCGGCGCCCACGCGACTCGCAGCCGCCGGCCATCCGTCCGGCGATTCGACGAACTCGACTCCGAGACTGAAGAACCCCACCGCCGGCTTGGCGACGAACGGCCCGGCGAAGACGGACGGGTCGAAGGTCACAAGGTCTTCGAGGGCGACTTCGCGGAACTGATAACCCGGGTCGTCCGCCGCGCTCAGTTCGCGGAACCGGACCTTGTCCTTCATCGCCTCGATCTGGCCCGGTAGGGCGGTGTCCGACAGATGCTCGCAAATCCAATCGAGCGCGTTCTCGGAGTTGGTGTAGAGCCGAGCATCGGGCGCCCCACGCCACGCAGCCGCGAACTCGAAGTCGCTCGCAAGGGACGCTTCAGGCAGGACACGCCGAGCACGGCCGGTCGACAGCACCGGTGCGCCAAGGCGGGTCGCTGCGTCGCCCAGCTGCGGAGACACGTAAGGCTCCTCGAGGATGAACACCCGGGCCATCCTAGATCAACCGCAGCCCCGGGAGTCGGCTGTGGCAGACCCGATCTCGGCCGCGACTCGATCCGCCGTCCAACGATCAAGTCGGGCCGCCGCTCACGAGTCGAGAGCAGCCCTTCGACTCACCCTTCGACGACGAACACCTCGACCGGATGCGGGATCGCCCAGCGCCCATCCCGCTCGCTCGCGATGCTTCTCAAGTGTCGTTCGACGACCTCCTGGACCTGCCGCGGGAGCTCATCGCTCTCGACCTGCAGGATGAAGTCGCGCAGCGCGAGTCCGATCTCCGCGTCACCATTGAAGAACGCGGTCACGTCGATCTCGGCCTCGATTCGCGCCTGCTCGTACTTGCAACCAGATCGATCGAGGGTGTCGCGGACATCGGCCGCGAACAGACTCTGCCGACCGTAGAGCCGGGCGTAGAACCGCGAGGCGAGGTCGTTGAGCTCTTCCTCCGGCGCATGGATCACCACCAGATGCCCACCCGGGGCGACCATTCGCCGGGCCCGTTCGAGCGCCTCGGCAGCATCGTCCATGTAGTAGAGACTGTGGACGAAGTGCACGAGCTCGAACGAACGCGTCGCGTCGAACTCTTCGAAGGTCGTCGCGGTGATCTCGAGCTCCGCATCGCCAATCCTCTGGTTGGCGAAAGCCTTTGCGAACTCCTCGCACTCGACCCCGTTCGGGTTGACGCCGGCATAGACGAGCTTATCGGTGCACTCCGCGATCCACTTCGCAATCGGGATATCCAGCGGGCCGGCACCACAACCGACGCTCAGCGCGCCGAACGAGGATCGTCGAGCGACAAGCGACGGGATTCGATCGCGGAACCACGCGAGGATCCGCCGACGCTGGTTCGACCGCGCCTCGAAGACAGCGTGGGACTCGAGGAACCGCTGGCCCTCGAGGGGCCTCAATTCGATGTCCGAGAACTCACTGTCGAGTCGTTCGAGGAGCGAGCCGGATCGCTCGGGACCAGCGGAGCTGTGAGTGTCTGTCATCGGGCGGGCGCCGGTTCGCACAAGGAGTGCCGCGAACCGCTGACGCGAGGCTAACCGCTGACTCTCCGATCGGACCCTACTGTCCGCGAACACTTGCGAACGACGAGCGCGTCAGCGGAGCGTGGAGCCCCTTGGCGCGCTGACGATCCGGACTCGATTCATTGTCCCGAGTCCTCCGGATCGAGATGCCGTCGAGGAGGCGTCTGCTCAACGGATCAGCCCGACCGTGACCGCCAAGGTCTCCGGCCGCGCCTGCGCCGCGTCGGCCATCCGCACGAACCGTTCCGGCTCCGGAGCTTCGAGCCCCCGGAGCGGTTCGATCCAATGCGGCGGCACCGGCTGGTAGAGCAGCCAGGCCACGACGACAACGTCCTGCGGGCTCGTGCCCTCGGGGAGGTCGACCTCGAACCGCACGCGATCCTGACCACCGACGAAGTCCCGGTCATCACCCACACCCACCGGCGCCGTATCGCCTGCGTGGGGGCCATCCACACTCCACCCGGCAGGTAGCAAGCGGTTGTCCTTGCGGCGGCTCGCCATTCGAGTGAGGTAGCTCGTCGGCTCACCAGAGTCGTCGTCAGCCACCATCTCGTAGATCTGCACCTGCGAGGAATCTGTGATCCGGTCGTGATGAGGTTGGTCGAACGCATCGCGACCCCGCGCAGCTTCGAGCTCCCCCCGCTCATCGAACCCTCCCGACTCGAAGAGCTGCGTGCGGCCCGACCGGACCTGCACACGCAGCCACGCCCGGCGCGCCGGGTAGCCAGTCGGCAGCTTGTGACCGGTCTTGTTGGTCACCACGACATCGAACGTCGCTTTCCCGTCCTCGCCGACCGCAAGATCGATGACCTCGAGATCCGCCGCGTTGTGGGCGAGGTTGCGGCGCGTGGCGCGGGCGCTGCGAGCGAGTGCTTCCGGCGTAGCCTTCACACCCAGCTCCTCCCGGTTCTCGCGCAGGATGTCGAGCATATAGGCGTTGCCACCGACGAATCCATGCGAACGGAACGGGTTGCGGATCGGGATATTGAAGTCCCGCCCAGCCGGGTTGCGCGCGATCCGCATCGGCCCCTGGTCGGGCATGTGGCATTCCTGACAGTTGGTCGGCCGGAGCCCCTCGTTCTCCGCCGCATCTGCGACCGACGCCTCCGTCGAGAAGTCACTGTTCCGCCACTCCAGGTACGGCGTCTGCTCGGGGAATCGCGGACCGTCCTGAATGTGGTGCGTGTAGAGCGTGTGACAGCTCCCGCAGAGTGCCGACTCACTCATATGCCCACCATGCGTCGCCTCATAGCCGGTGTGCATCAGCATCGGACGCCCGGACGGATCCTCGTACGGACCGTAGATCTTCCGCTCGTCCCGAATGACGAGGCCGCCGCTGAAGCTCGACTCCTCGCCGAGCCCGTCTGGCGTGGCCTGGTGGCAGACCGTGCAGGTCACCCCATCGAGCGCCAGCGAGTCCTTGGCGCTACCGAACACCCCGAGCGACTCCTTCCCCGCCAAGAGCGCTGTGTGATGCGCGGCCGGGCCGTGGCAGGTGATGCACAGCGCTTCGATCTCCTCGGCCTTCTCTTCGGTCGGGGCAGCGAGCACTTCCTTTCGAACCTGCGCCCGCCAGTACGGATCGCGGAACGAGTTCGCCATCATCGTCGCCTGCCAGGTGCCGTGCGGAGACACGTCGTCACCAGTCGGGCTCCACAGCGCGTTGGCGTTCTCCGACGCGCTGTGACAGAGCGCGCAGGTCTCGGCTTCGGTGAAGGCGTTGCGGGTCCCGCCTTGGATCTCGTCCCGTTGCTCGCCATCCGGACTGCGCTCCACTGTATCCGTATCCAGCGAACCGACACCGACACTCAGCGATCCGAGCGTGGCGAACAAGAACAACGCATGCCTCATGCGACCGAGGATCATGCGGACATTGAAGAGCGGTCGAGTCACACTGCAACAACGTTCGAAACACGCGACGGGGACTGAGACCCTATCGCTGTTCAGGGATTCGCAGCGGGCGTGTCTCGTCGACCTCGACAGTGAGACCGATCAGCTCGCCGCGTGCGTCGAAGGCCTGGACGGTCCAGTAGTCCACCTCGTTGCGACGCAACTTTTCCATCAGCCCGGGATGACTCGCCATGTGCAGCTCCACCGCTTCGAGTCGGTGGCGGACCTCGAGACTTCCGATCCGGATGCTTGTCAGTGTCTTGTCGAAGACCACTTCGTAGTGAACCGCTCCCGGGACAGCGCTCCAGCGCAGCACAGTCTCGGCGTCGATCTCCGCGTAGGCGCCCGGCTCGATCAACTCGATCTCGGTCCGACACCAGACCCGGATCGGCGGTAGCGTGACCGGCGAGGGACCGAGCTCGACAAACTCCGGCAGGATCGAGTGGTCGAACTCCAGAAAGTGTGCGGCGCCCGCCTCCACCGCCGCCGCGGCCACCTGCCGAATCACGATGGCGTAGCGGCCCGGGAGCACTCCGAGGGTCGCCACGCCCTCTCGATCCGTTCCGCAACGGATCGTTGCTGTCCGACGCTCCGCGTCCTCACTCGGCGAACCATCGCCCTCGACGGGGATCAGGTAGAGGTCGATATCGAGTCCGAAGTCGGGCGGCAGGTCGGGTGCGATCGACTCGGCGACGACGAACGGCAAGTGCAGGCGAGGTCGAAGGAGGCCCGCTGCGTCGCCCCCAACCCGCTGCATGGCGAGGCTCGCTCGTAGCACCATCCAACGCCTGGGGTCGACGCGCATGTTCATGCGGGCTCCCAACGGAAACGCAACCTGCTGCAACATCACCGCTCCCTGGTGCCTCGTGCTGTCGTGGATAGGCATGAGCTGGCGCATGAGCCCGAGCGTCCGCTCGTAGGCGACACGCGCCTCGGACTCGCGGCGCTCTCCTTCGAGCTGCCACCCGGCTGCGAAGGCTGAGCGGGCACGGTCCCAGAGGCTGCAATCGGTGTCCGCCGAGACTGTCAGAAGCCCGTCGATCGAGGCATCCTCCGACCAACCGTCAGGTCGTAGCGGCTCCGGCATCTCGATCATCCGGTCCGGAGCACGTAGTTCTGCCTCGCTCGGCATCGCGAGCAGTTCGGCTTGCAACATCGCGGTCGCACGCTGCATGGTCGATAGCTCTGGATCCGCCAACGCAATCCCGATTCGCTCTCGGGCCAGGTCGCGAAGCCCGTCGTCTACAGGTCGGTCCTGGATCTCTGCGGCGCGCACGCGCTCGGCGAGAGTGATCGCGACCTCGATGTCCAGACGGCCGAAGCTCAGGTCACGGTCGAGTTCGATCGTGAGTAGACATGCCTCGACCGCATCTCGCAGATCCGGGATGGCGAGACACGAAGACTTCATGTCCGCGATCAAGTCCGGTGTCGCCAAGGCCGCTCCGCTGGTGACCGCACTCGACCAAACACGCACAGCTTCTCGATGCTCGCCCGCGGTGACGTGAGCTTCTGTACGAACGAGCGGGCTCTCCTCCGGAATTGTCCACCACACCACACCTGCTGTAAGAATCGCCACGCCGGCCGCAATTCCGATCGTCTGTCGCTCGCGGCGCGCAAACGAGACGGTTCGACGCCAGGTCCCCGGTCTCCGAGCCATCACGGGCACACCATCCCTTGCTCGCCGCAGGTCTTCGAGGAACGCCCGCATCGTCGAGTATCGCTGCTCGAGCTGAGGATCCATCGCCTTGTGCACGACAGTCTCCAGCTCACGGGGCACGCGAGCTTCGAGGCGCCGCAGTCCGGTGTAGTCACCAGCCACGACACGCGACAACACGCCAGCTGGAGCGCCCTGACCGTAGGGCGACGCCCCCGACAGCATTTCGTAGAGGACGACGCCAAGCCCATGCACGTCGGTCGCCTCGCCAATGCGACTCGAGTCTCCCAGCGCCTGCTCGCGTGCCATGTAGGAGGGTGTGCCGAGGACCTCACCGAACTTCGTCTCGCTCGACTCGTCGCTCATCTCGCGCGCGAGGCCGAAGTCCGTAACGAAGGCCCCATCGCTCTCGTCGAGCAGGATGTTCGCCGGCTTGAGGTCGAGGTGGACGACCCCCTTCTCGTGCGCGAACTGCAGCGCCTCCCCTATCTGCAGCGCCCATTCGATCGCCTGCGAAGTCGTCACCGCACCGCGCTTCAGCCGCGCATCGAGCGACTCGCCTGCGACGTAGTCCATCGCGAAGTACGGCTCGCTCTCGGCCTGACCGATCTCGTGCACGCTGACGATGTGCGGGTGCCGCAATCGCGCCAGGTGGCGTGCCTCTTCGTGGAAGCGCTCGAGCCAAGAGGAGAGCTGCGCCTCGCCTGGACGCAGCACCTTGATCGCGACTTCTCTCTGCAGGGACTTCTGCCAGGCCCGGTAGACGATGCCCATGCCGCCGCGACCGATCTCGGCCATCAGCTCGTAGTCGTCGGGCAACTGCGGCGGCGGTCGGTCGCCCGGCACCCCGGCGTCATAGACCTGCTCGCAGATCGCGAGCTCCAGCGCGTCGAGCGCGGCACGCGCGGCCTCTTGGTCCTCCGCCTCGGTCTCGTTGGGCGCGACGTAGGAGTCCCGTTCACCACGAAGCCGACCTTCGATCCATTCGTCGAGACTCACAGCACCCTCCCCAACGCGACGAGCGCACGTGCGGTCAGGTTGCCGACCGCTCCCTCCGAACGCTCCATCCGCTCGCCGGTCTCGGCAGCGCTCAAGCCTTCGAAGAACCGACACAGAAGGACCGCGCGATGCTCCTCGTTCAGCTGGTCGAGAGCGCGGGCAACACGCTCGCGGTGCTCGGAGCGATCGAGCCGGCTCAGCGGCCCAGTCGGATCGAGCTGAGGCAACGGGACCGCCTGACGCTTCTGCGCACCGTAGTGGGCGCCGAGTCCGCGGATGCGGTTCTCGAGGATCCGGCAGAGCCAGCGGAAGAACGACCCCTCGTCGCGCCACTCGAATTGATCGAAGTCCTCGTGGGCCGCCAGGTAGGCGTCCTGCATCACATCCTGGCTGTCGACGCTCTGACGAAGCTTCTCGCCAAGACGGCTGCGAACAAAGAGCCGCGCTCGGTCGCGGTGGAGGGCAAAGAGCTGGTCGTAGGCCGCTCGGTCGCCCCCGCGGGCCTGCTCCCAGAGCCTTCGAGTCGGTGTGCTGTGCGTCTGCATCGCCCGGTTAGCTGGATCCGCTGCCGAGCGTACCGCGGAAAGTCCGCAAAATCGGAGTGACGAGCGGCTGTTTAGCCCCCGCCGCCTGCCTGCTCCTCGCCGCCGTTCTCAGACTCCGCTGGCATGGGTGGTAGCTCCATCCCAAGGTTCTCGGCTGCTTGTCGTAGCGTCGGATCCCCTGGCGCCCGCTCCAGGCCGATCGACAGCGCGCGCCGGCGAGATTCGAGATCGCTCTTCGGGAAGACGACGTTCGCGAGGATCGCGAACACGTCGGGCGGGAAGGGCACCCGCTCGGGACCGAGGTCGTCGATCAGCGCGAGGCAGTCCTTGGCGCGGTTCGCACTCGCGAGCTTGAAGATCATGTCGCCGAACAGCGTCTCGGGGACTCCGACCTCGAGGCCCAACCGCTCCTCCAACCTGCCGTAGTGCGCCTCGATCGCCGCCACTCCGCCGCGCTCCCAGACACCGGTCGCGTCGGACAGCCTCCAGCCTTCGAAGATCCAACGCAGTCCACCAACGGTGCTCGGGTAGACGACCGAACCGTGGGACTCGTCGGGGTGGTGGGTGAACTTCCAGCGCAACGACGGCGGGCCCTGCTCGGCGAACAAGCCCGAGGCCTTCATCGTCCCACCGAGCAGTCCGATGCCTTCGTTCCCAACCGTCATGTAGATCGAAGTCGGCGAGAGTTCGCGCGTCGCCGGATCCTGCAGCCACCGGTCGACCTGCTCGACCATCTGCTGGTCGCCCCACTGCATGCTCGGGCTGATCGCGACGATGCCCTGGAAGAACCCAGGCCGCGCGGACAGCGCATGCATCGCAAACAGACCGCCGAACGAGTGCCCGATCAGCAGGCGCATCGGCGCCGTCGGGTATCGCGCGTCGATCGACGGGATCAACTCGTCACAGAGGAACGACAAGAAGTCTTCGGCCCCTCCACCGAGCATCGCACCCGTCATCTGGTCGTCGGCGAACGGAGTCAAATCGCGCGTCCGATCCGTGTTGGCGACCGCGGCGACAATCACTTCCGGCATCATGTTGTTGCCGACCAGGAAATCGATCGTGCCGGTCGTGTGGTGGAAGTGCGCTGGCCCGTCGAGCAACACGAGCACCGGGTAGCGCTTGTGCCCCTCGCGATTCGCCCCCTCCTCGCGCGCGCCCGAGGGGACGTGCAGCCAGATCTCACGATCTTCGTCGAGGATGTCGGAGTGGAGAGTCTCCCTCACGCCGATCGTGATCGGCTCGGAGGTGGGTTCGCTGTCCGCCTGCGCACACAGGTTCGCGGACAGCACGAACAGCAAGGCCGGGACAGCCGATGGCGACGCGAGGGAGTTCAGACAACGGGAGCTCATCTCCGGATCATCGCGGATGGGCACGACCATCGGCCAGCGGACCCGAGTCAGAATCCAACGCGGGTCGGAGGGGGCGTCCAAGTGCTCTCCCGAACCACGACTGCCGGCGACCTCTCAGCGATCACACGGCGAGAATGGACCGTGACGCTCGGTCCTAGCCGCACTATCCGACCCGATGCCCACGAAGCTTGCCCTTGGGCGTGATCTGTCTCGGATCACGATCGCTTGCTCGCTCTTTTTCGGCGGCCTCGCAGCTCAGGAGAGATATCGCGACGGCCTTCTGAAGACTCCGTTCCCGGACAACCTCCCGCTCGCGGCCTTCGCACGGGTGGTGGACTGGAACTCCGACGGCGCCCCGGACCTTGCGCTTTTCGGAACGAGCCTCGGAATGACCGCCCTGCTCAACGACGGAGACGGGCGCTTCCCGACCAAGGTCGAGTTCCCATCCATGCCGGTCGCGGCAGACGCTGCGTTCGACGATCTGGACGGGAACGGGCAACCCGACCTCATCCGCTACGACGGAGTCACGACCTTCGTCGCCCTGCGCAGCGGATCTGGGTTCCTCGCAGAGGTTCCGCTCGGCATGACCATCGGACTCCCTTCCGAGCTGGAGATCGGCGACCTGAACGGTGACGGCCTGACCGACATCGTGCTCGGTCGCACCATCGGTGACATCCGATGGATCGAAGGCGCCGGCGGCGGTTCGTTCTTTCCGATCCGCGGATTGGTCACAACCGGAACCCTGAGCCTCAACCTACGCAGTCTGCGGCTCGAGGACGTCGAAGGCGATGGCGACCTGGACATCGTCGCGGCTGCTGGTCCGAACCTGCATACGTGGCTGAACGACGGAACCGCAACGTTTCCCCCGCGAGTCACAACGCCGCTCGGTTCGCGTGGAACCGTGAGAGCAGCGGACTTCGACCTCGATGGTGATCTCGATCGGGCAGTCGGGTTCACCGACAACACGGTGGGGTTCTTCCGCAACGACTCAGGATCGTTCATCGATACGGGCCTTCGGCATCCCCTCGTTCCCGCGGGGCTCACGTTCGAGCTACAGGTAGCAGACTCCAACGGCGACGGACAAGCTGACCTTCTGGCGATGGCCCAAGGCGGAGTCGCTTTCGTCAGCCAGGGAGCCACCGCCTTCACGTTCGGAACCCCAAGCGAACATCCGATCGCACTCCCATCAGCTGCGGAACGATCGCTCAGCTTCGACGCCGACCAGAGCGGCACGGCTGACTTGCTGTTCCTGGCGACCGAACAACCTCGACTGCTTCTCGGATCGAGCGACGAAGTCTTGATGGACACACGGGCGAACTACTTCCTGGACGTCGATCAGGGTGCCCCACAGTTCTTCCACGTCTTCCGAGGTGACTTCGACGGCGACGGCCGGCTCGACACGTTCGAAGGCCGCAACTCTGCGTTGGATACACGACCTGCGAGGGTTCTGTTGCAGAGCAGCGCCGGAGTTTTCGAACCCATCGAGGTGCCGAACGCAACGAGCATCGGGCAGGCCCCCCAGTTCGCGAGCGGTGACTACGACAACGATGGCCGGGAGGAGGTGGCAGTCACAGCGCCAGCGACAGCCGGATCGCTTCAGTTGATCGATCTGGCTCCGGACGGAACGACGACTGTCACTCCGGTGCTGCCGAACGTCACGGTTGAGCAACTGATCGCAGCCGACGTCAATCTCGACGGGCGCAGCGACCTCATCATCGACAGTGATCAGAATCGCATCCTGGTCGCGTTGAGCGACAACGCAGGAGGGTTCACGCTCCTTCAGGGAGCGTTCCCGGCCGCCGATGTGGTGTTCAGTTCCCCGGAGCTCGTCGACATGAATCAGGATGGAGCGCCGGACCTCGTCACGGTCGGGGCGCAGCCGCCGCGCGATGTCGAAGTGTTCCTCAACGACGGGTCGGGGCTCTTCACCTCCCACTCCACGACGCCGATCTCCAGCTTCGTCATCGCGGTCGGCGATCTCGACGCGGACAGAGTGCCCGACGTTCTGACGGCAAGCGGCTCGCTCCTTAGAAACGACGGCACGGGTTCGCTTCAGGCCATGCCTGGGATACCTGAGTTGGCCTCGGCGCACAGCGTGAGCTCTCTGACCCTGGCCGACGTCGACACCGACGGAGACCTCGACGTCTATGCGTCCGGATTCCCGGTGGACACCGAGTTCTACTTCAACCTGGGGAACGGCAGCTTCGAGCGGAGACCCGACCAGCTCGCAGATAGTCCGATCACCAGCCAGATCTTCCGGGGCTCCGTCGATCTCGACCAGGACGGCGACCCCGACCTGGTGAGCCCCACAGCCCTCAACCGCGCCCTCGACGCGAGAGCTCCGTGGCTCGCCCGTCTTGGCAGGCCGTTCCGGATCCAAGTCGCGTCACAGCCAGGCTTGAGCACGACGCCGGCCCTCGGCTTCGTCGCAATCGGGTTCAGCCAGCTGCCTCAGCCGCTGACCGTCGGGATCCCCGGCTTCCAGATCGAGAACCCCACCATTCTGCCGCCGGTCGCTCTCTCGGCCCCGTTCGGCGAGGGTTCGACATCCGTGCTGATCGGTCACAACCCGGCACTGATCGGCCTGGAGTTCCTCCACCAGACGATCTTTCTACGCCTGATGCCGGGCGGGACCTTCGACTGCGCGGTCACCTCGGTCCTCGCCGAGAGACTCCGAAGTTAGCGGGAACCACGCGGCTGTCGTTTCGCTCTCGGAACGCACGCATGGATCACGTCCGCAACGAACCGAGCAAGGGCGAGAGCCGGACACGAGAGCAGAGGCGAACACTCGACCTGATTTGAATCGCGCCCGTACCGATGACGGAGCCGGTACGCCAATTGCCGGGTGGCCTCCTTTTCGCGACTACCACGAACGCTCCACCGTGCGATCACCCGTCCGTCGCGATTTTCACGCAATCAGCGACCGAACGAAACGCTCGGTTGCGCCTGCTCGATCCAACGCCATGCCCCTCGAACGGACCAACCGACACGGCCTCGTCCTCTTGACGACCGCGCTCTCGCTGCTGACCGGCAGCCTCGCCGCTCAGGATGAGTTCCGCTTGCCGATCCTCAAGACTCCGTTTCCGGACCGTGTCCCGGCGGCCTCCCTCATCCGCTCCGTCGACTGGAACGCCGACGGATCTCTGGACCTCGCGTTGTTCGAGGTCTCCCCGGTGTTCGCGCCGTCCAGTGGGATGACGATCCTGCTCAACGACGGAGACGGGCACTTCTTCGAACGCATCGATTTTCCCGACGTTCCATTCTCCGTCGAAGCGGAGTTCGATGATGTGGACGGGGACGGTCAGCCAGACCTGATCCGATACGACGGGTTCGCCGTCTTCGTCGCGCTTCGCAGCGGCTCTGGTCTTTCACCCGAAGTCCCGCTCGGTACCACGATCGGACTGCCGTCGGAGATGGAGATCGGCGATATGAACGGTGACGGCCATACCGACATCGTGCTCGGTCGCAACATCGGCGACATCCGATGGATCGAAGGACTCGGCGGAGGATCGTTCCGTCCGATCACTGGACTGATCACGACCGGCGAATTGAGCTTGGACCTTCGAGACATGCGACTCGACGACGTCGAGGGCGACGGCGACTTCGACATCGTGGCTGGCGCGGGTCCGAACCTGCAGACATGGCTGAACGACGGCTTCGCGACGCTCCAGCCTCGGATCACCGTCCCGCTCGGTTCAGACGGCGGTATCCGCGCAGCGGACCTCGATCGGGATGGTGACCTCGATCGTGTGGTGCTGTTCTCCGGTGGATCGGTCGGATTCTTCCGCAACGACGCCGGGACCTTCGTCGACAACGGCGTCCGACTCCCTCTCGGTCCGACCGGGTTCGTTTCCGAACTGCAGATCGGAGACTTCGACGCAGATGGCGAAATGGACCTGCTCGCGGCCCCCGGAGAATCCGGAGAAGCGTTCACGAGGCGAGGCCTTGGCGGGTTTGCGTTCGACGAACCGATCGCGTTCGAAGTGACCAGGGGAGCGCCGAACGGTGAATCGGTGGTCCTGGATGTCGATCAGGACGGCGCTTCAGACCTCGCGTTCCTGGCGTTCGACGCACCCAGCCTGCTGCTCGGATCGCGGGACGAGACGCTGATGAACACGCAAGAGTTCTACTTCCGCAGAGCTTTCCCCGACTTTCGCCGGTTCAGCGCCGACTTCAACAACGATGGCCGTGCGGACGCGCTCAGTCCCAGAACGTCTTCGCAGTTCCCGACGCCGAACAGGATTCTGCTGGCGACCAGCGCCGGACGGGTCGACTCGGTCGACGTGCCCGCAGCGGCAGCGACCGGAGCCTCGCCGCTCTTCGCGAGTGGTGACTTCGATGGTGACGGTCTCGACGAGGCGGTCGTCAACTCGGAGTTTCCGGTGCCCGACTCGCTGCAGATCGTGGAACTCGCTCCGGACGGAACCGCGGTTGCCACACCGCTGTTCTCGGGGATGGTTCCGCGGCAGTTCCTCGCGGCCGACCTGAACGTCGACGGGCGCGCAGACCTCCTCATCGACGAAGGTCGGAACCAGATCTCGGTAGCGCTCGGCGATCTCGGTGGAGGCTTCACGTTCGTTCCGGGCGCGTTCCCCGATCGCGACCTGAACTTCGAGGCTTGCACCGACCTGAACCAAGACGGCGCACCGGACCTCGTCGCTCGACTCGCGCAGCCACCGTTCGAACTGGAGATCTTCCTCAACGACGGAACCGGGATGTTCAGCCCGACCCAGCTGCTGCCGCTCAACGGATCTTCCGGCATCGCGGTTGGAGACGTGGACGGAGACGAAACGCAGGACATCCTGACCTCCGTCGGAGAGCTGTTGGTCAACGACGGCACCGGCTCCTTCCAGCCCACGCCCCTCATCCCCGAACTCTCCTCGGACCCGAACCGCGGGCAGCTCCTCCTTGTCGACCTCGATGCTGACGGAGACCTGGACGCCTTTGCTGCGGGCAACGCCGTTCCGTTCAATCCCAGGTTCTTCTTCAACCTCGGCGACGGCACCTTCGAGCTGCGCTCGGATCGGACCGACGGGTTGACCCCGGGCCTGCTAGTCTTCCGCCCCCTGGCCGACTTCGACGGCGATGGCGATCCGGAATTCGTGGGCGACCTCAACCGCGCGATTGATCTGCGCGCACCGTGGCTTGCCCGATTGGGTCAGGACTTCCGCTTCGAACTCGCGCTTCAGCCTGGATCCAGCCAACTGCCAAGCTTCGGCTTCATCGCCATCGGGATGGCCCAGCAGCCTCAACCGCTGACCGGTAATCTCGCGGGATTCCGGATCCCGAACCCAATCGTGCTCCCGCCAGTCGTTCTACCGACACCAACCGGAGAGGGCACAGTCACGATGAGACTGCCGAACAACCCGACACTGATCGGCGCGGAGTTCTTCCATCAGGCGCTGTTCGTCCGCCTGATGCCGAACGGCACCTTCGACGTGGCGGTGAGTGTGGAGCTCGCCGAGGAGATCCGTCGCTGACGCCGGCGCCCTCCGCTCAGCGCCCCGTAGCAACATCCGCCCGGTACTCGTCGAGCACCTTGCTCATGATCGCGATGTCGCCTTCGAAAGTCTCGGGCAGCAGCGGACCGAACGAGAACCGGAACCAGTCGTCGTAGGGCGAGACGTAGCTCGGATCCTTCTGGTGCGGGCGCGCCATGTCGCAGTCGATGCCTTCGAGGATCGCGGCCCCGTGCTTGAACAAGCGGCGGTTGAGTTCGCTGGCGTTCAGGCCTTCGGGAAGACGCATCCAGTGGTAGAAACCGCCTTCGCCGGTGTGGACCTGGAGGCCCATCTTCTCGAAGGCCTCGCCGTAGCGCGCTCGCTGCATGCCGTAGTGCTTGTCGACGGCTTCGCGTGCCTGCTCGACGCGTGAAGGCTCGAGGAGCTTCGCCGCGTAGAGCTGGGACGGGTGACTGACGCCACCCATGCCGAAGCTCGAGAAGTTCGAGAGCGTCTCGATGTTCGTCTTGCTCGCGATGATCCAGCCGATGCGGATGCCCGGGCACTGGAGACCCTTCGTGCAGGCACCGGCGAGGAAGACGTTGCTGTTGTCGAGGTCTTTGACGTAGCGGATGCCGCTCACGCCCTTGCTCGGGTGGAACATCTCATAGGCCTCGTCGAGCAGGATGCCGGACTTCGGCTGCTCGGCCATCGCGATCAGTTCCTCGAGTTCGGCGCCAGCACGCGTGTGGCCGGTCGGGTTCCCCGGGTTCGAGATGATCGGGAGGACCTGCGTCCGGTCGTTGAGGCCGGTGCGGTCGAAGTACTCGGCGTTCGACGGACGGAAGCCGTTCTCCTCGGTGAACGGGACGACGCGCCAGTTCGTCTCCGTCTGCGTCATGATGTCGAGGTAGGCCGGCCACTCGATGTTGCCGATGCGCACCTCGACGTGCCGCTTGAGGAAGGCGAGCACGGCGTAGATGCCCGGCCGCCCCCCGGCGAAGACCATGACGTTCTCGGGCGTGATCTTCGAACCGTAGAAGTCGTTGTAGTGCGCGGCGATCGCATCCCGCAGCTCGGGGTGCCCCCAGGCCTTCGGGTAGAAGCGGTCCTCCCAGGAGACCTCGACGCTGTCAGGTAGCGGCGGGCCACCCTCGAGCTGCGTGGTCAGAGGGAAGCCCTGGGACCAGGGGTGCGTGCCCTCGGTCCCCATGAACTGGCCGAAGCTGTCACGGAAGGCGTAGAGAGTCTCGTAGATGCCCATCGGCGGGCAGTCGTCCGAGAGGAAGGAGTCGCGCTGCATGAGAGGAGAGGGAGACGGGTGTGGAGTGGGCGTGCTCAGCAGTCACAGGGCACGGCGCTGCACTTCGGGCAGCCCTCGCCGTACTTCTTGCGACCGATCTCTTCGAGGTCGATTCCGTGGATCGACGCGAGGGTCGCGAGCCAGGCGTAGACGTCGGCGAACTCCTCTTCGAGGTTGTCACGCTCCTGGCGCCGGATGGCACGGACGAGCTCACCGACCTCCTCGACGAACCAGAGGAGCGTACCTTGCGTGCCGCGAGCGTTGTCGCGCTCGAAGTAGATCCGCTCGATCAGCGACTGGAAGTCGAGCTCGGACGGGGCTTCGTTGCCGCGGAGATCCGCGGGTCGCTTCACGACGTGCCTTTCACAGTCAGCAGCACCGTGTCTTCGCGGAGCCCGTCCTCGGACTCCGCATCGAGCTGGCCGAGCACGAGGTTCATGAACGGCATCGTGTGCTTGGGACTGTGCTGCGTGACGAGGTCGAGCAGCTCCTGACTACGAACTCCGGCTTCGTTGCTCTGCACCAGCCGAACGCCCGGGCTCATCGGGATCGGCTGCGGGCGGAGGCCCTTCTCGAACACCGGCCCCTCGTCGAGGCCGAGTGCGAGACCTTCGCCTTCGATCTCGAGCGCTTCGCCGGCTTGCAAGATCCACAGCGGCGCGCGATAGCCGGCCTGGTAGAGCTTGGCTTCGCCGTCGTTCATCTCGATGACAGAGGCCTTGGCGCAGACAGACTCGGCGAGCTTCTTGTGGAGCACGCGATTCGTGTGGCTCAGGGCCTTGCGGGCCGAAGCGCCAGACTCGAGAGCGCGGATCATCTCGTCGTAGGCGAGGCGAACTGCGACGACCGACATCGCGTGGCCTCCTTCGGCGGACATGACGAACACGGTGTTGCCCGCCCCCCCGACGAAATCCACGCCCCCGCGGGTGCCCGCAGCGATCGCGAAGTCCGCCTCGTAGCCATTGGGCTCAGGCACCTGGGCCTCGAGGGTCTTGTCACGCATCTCGCGGACGAGCGGATCGGTCGTCGCGGCGGCACCACGACCCTGATCCATTTCGTGGAACAGCGCCGTGAGATCCGACGCGAGGTGCTGGATCGACCGGCCGAGCTGGCCGACTTCGTCCTGCCCCTGCACCCGGACGCGCACCTCCGCTTGGCCGCGACCGAGCTTGCTGACCGCCAGGCGAAGGTCGGTCACCCGACCCGCGACCTGGCCAGCCTGGCTTTGCACGACGAAGAACCCAACGGCGCCACCGACCAGAGCCAGGGCGAGTCCGCCGAGCCAGGCCTGCGAGTCCGCGGGCTTGCTCAGGGCGACCGCCCCCACGACGAATCCAAAAGTCGCGATCCCGGCCACCATGCCGAGCTTCAGAGCGAGCTTCTGCCCGCCCGATCCCGAGCGACTCATCGGCAGCCTCCAAGAAGGCCTGCCCGAAGGGAGGCCGAAACGCGGGGTCGAGCGTCAATCACGCGCCGGAGGATAGCCGAGCGCCCGGAGCGGACGCACGCTTCCGTCCGACGCGGCAGCTCGGCCGTTCAGACCTCGAGAGTCCGCTGGCAAAGCGCCAGGAGGAGACCCGCAAAGACCCCCGCCACGACGTCGTCTGCCATGACGCCCCGTGCACCGGGAAGGCGTTCGAAGCGCCGGACCGGACCGGGCTTGAGAATGTCGAACAGGCGGAAGAATCCGAACCCGACCGCGAGGGCGAGGTGGCTCGGGCGGCCGGCGAGTGCCGCCGAGACCGCGAGCGTCGTGAACATGCCGGCGATCTCATCGAGGACCACCGAACCCGGATCCTCGGATCCGAAGGCCTTTCGGATCAATCCGGTTTGCATCAGGCCGAACAGCGTGCTGACCAGAGCCGCCACGGCGAACGCGAGCACGAGACCGAGCCCGTCGAACGCTACCAGCATCGGGATCGACAAGACGATCGCCGGCAGGGTGCCGAAGGTCCCTGGAGCCACCGGTGCCCAACCCGAACCGAATCCGACCAACACGAAGACCCGTAGCCGTTCGAGCGGTGTGAGCTTCGACTGGTTCAAGCCTGCAGGATCGGTCGTGCCTTCCATGCGTAGTTCGCGCCGGAGATCGCGGTCAGAGCAACGGCTGTCCAAACGAGCACCAGGACCACGGTGTCCAAGAAGCCCAGCAGGTTCTCCTGGCTGAGCCGAAGAACCAGGCCAGCCGCAGCGCCGGTCTGCGCGACCATCTTCCACTTGCCGAGGCGATCGGCAGGGAACGGGACGCCAGACGCCTCCGCGTGGCCACGCAGAGCGGTTACGAAGAACTCGCGGGCGACGATGACGGCGACGCCCCAGGCTGGCAGGTAGCTCTGCGCGAGCGGGAATCGCATCAGCACGATCAACGTGCCCGTGACGAGCACCTTGTCGACGAACGGGTCGAGGATGCGACCGAGTGCCGTCACCTGATTCAGCTTGCGGGCGTAGTAGCCGTCCAGAAAGTCGGTCGACGCCGCGACGACGAACAGGACGAACGCGCTCAGAGCAAGTGCGCCCTGCGGCTCCGCTGACGGGCACAGCGCCAGCAGCGCGAGCACGACTCCGGACAGGATCAGCCGCGCGAGCGTGATCTTGTTCGGCAGGTTCCAGAGGGTGTCGGACATCGCGGACGCGCGCGGGCTCAGTCGGTCACGACTCCGAGGACACGCCCCCGCAGATCGTAGTCGTCCGCCTCGGTGACCTCGATCGCCAGCAGTTCCCCGGCCTTGCCGGATCCGGCGGGCAGACGCACGACCGAGTCGACCTCCGGTGCGTCGGCGGTCGTCCGCGCGAGCACGGTCTGGTTGTCCTCGTCGAGTCCGTCGACCAGCACCTCGAGGCTCTGCCCGATGAGCGACTGATTGCGTTCGATGTGGATCGCCTGCTGCGCGAGCATCAGTCGATCCCGGCGTTCGTCAGCGACTTCGGTCGGCACGTCGTCCGCGAGATCGAACGCGCGCGTGCCTTCCTCGTGGCTGTAGGTGAAGGCTCCCATCCGCTCGAAGCGGAAGTCCTTCACGAAGTCCTCGAGCTCCTGGAAGTCCTGCTCGGTTTCACCTGGGAACCCAACGATGAATGTCGTTCGCAGCGCGATGCCGGGCACCTCACCGCGCAGGCGCTCGAGAATCCCCCGAACCTGATCACCCGAGACCCCACGGCGCATCGCCTTCAACATGTTCGAGCTGATGTGCTGAATCGGAATGTCGAGGTAGGGAACGACCTTCGAGTGCTCGCGGAGCACATCGGTCAACGCCGGCAACACCGTGTGAGGGTAGGCGTACATCAGGCGCACCCAGTGCAGCTCCGGAACGTCGGCGATCGCCTGCACGAGCTCGTGGATACGACGCTTCTTGTCGACGTCGAGCCCGTAGGCCGTCGAGTCTTCAGCGACGAGAACGATCTCTCGCACGCCCTGCGCCGCAATCTGCTTCGCTTCCTCGACGAGCACGTCGATCGGCTTGCTGACGTTGCGCCCCCGCATCGACGGGATCGCACAGAACGCGCAGGTGTGGTTGCAGCCCTCGCTGATCCGCAGGTAGGCGTAGCTCTGCGGAGTCAGCAACACGCGACCGAGGTCATTGCGCGCGGTCTTGGGCTTGCCACCATCGACCGTCGACACCATTCGATCTGGCGTGCCGTTGACGATCTCACGGACGATCTGCGGCACGCCGCTGTAGTCCGAGATCCCCTGAATGGAGTCGACCTCGGGCAGCTCCTTGCGGAGATCGTCGGTGTATCGCTCGGCCAGACAGCCGACCGCGACCACACCCTTGATGCGTCCATCCGCCTTCAGCTGACACGCCTCGAGCAGCGCGTCGATCGACTCCTGCTTGGCCTCATCGATGAAGCCACAGGTGTTCACGACGACGACGTCGGCGTCTTCCGGATTCCGCGCAATCGCGAGCCCCTCGCCGGCACAGTGTCCCAGCAAGACCTCGGAATCGACCAGGTTGCGCGCGCAACCCAGACTCACCAGAGAGACGCGGAGTCCTTCGTTCATACCGCTCAGATCGCTTGCCGATCTGAGGCATGAATTCTGCGCAGCGATCGGCGAGTGTGCTCGTCTGGCCCAACCGAAGGTCGGGCACAAGGAAGACCCAGGCAGCGCCAGGGCTCAGCCATTCGGATCGCTTGCCGATCCGAACCAATAAACATCAGACGAAACAGGTTCAGACCGCGCAGCGGTCAGAACAACTGAAAGACTGGCTGCTCGGCTGAGCGAAGCTCAGCCGCGCAAGTCACTCCGGTTTCGCCTGCACGACCCAGACCTTCATCTCGACCTCGACGTCCGCGTGCAGGTGAATCAGCACGTCGTAGACGCCGATCTCCTTGAGCGGGTTCTCGAGGCGAACGGCCTTCGGGTCGACGTTCAGGCCCTTTTCCTTCAGCGCCGAGGCGATGTCCGCCGCAGCAACCGAACCGAAGAGGTGGCCATCGTCGTTCGCGCGACCCTCGATCGTGACCGAGGCTTCGGCGAGTGCTTCCGCTTGCTGCTTGAGCTCAGCGACACGCTCTTGCTCCGCGGCGAACGCGACGGCACGGGCGGCCTCGATCTCGGCGAGGTTCGCCTTCGTGACCGGGATCGCGAAGCCCATCGGAAGCAAGTAGTTGCGGGCGTAGCCCGGCTTGACGGTTACCACTTCGCCGACCTTGCCGAGCGAAGAGATATCACGCTTGAGAAGTAGTTCCATCGGTGCGTTCTCCTCTCGGGCTCAGCCCTTGCCGACGAACGGAAGAAGGCCAACGATCCGCGCACGCTTGATCGCCGTGGCGAGCTTGCGCTGGTTCTGACCCGAGAAGTTGCTGCGCCGACGCGACACGATCTTTCCGGTCGGGCCGATGAAGCGCTGCAGGTACTGCCAGTTCTTGTAGTCGAGCGGCTCGTCCGGCTCGACTTCCTTGCGCTTCTGACCGAACTTCTGGAACTTCGGCTTGCGCGGACGCCGGGCGCCGTCGTCTTGCGAGGTCGTGGTCGAACCCGACTCGGTCGCGGTACTTGGTTGCTCGCTCATCAGGCGTCTCCCTTGTCCTTGGTTTCTTCCTCGGTGGTTTCTTCCTGGGTGCTCGCCTCGGCGTCACCAGCCGGCTCGCCCTCGGTCTTCTCGGCTTCGCCCTCGGTCTTCGCGGCTTCGCCCTCGGAGGCCTCGCTCTCTCCGCCTTCGGCGGACTCGGCATCGGCGGCTTCCGCGGCAGGTTCTTCCTCCACGACCGGGGCATCCGGCTCCTGGAACGAAGACTCGAAGCGAACCTGATCCGGATCGAAGTCATCGGCTCCGTCCATCGCGTCGGCCGGGATCTCTTCGCAGACCACCGACAGGTGGCGCAGCACCGGCTCGGCGTAGGTCAGGTCACGACCAATCGCCGTCTGCACGTCCGTATCCCCATCGTGGTAGACGAGGAAGTAGGTCGCACGCAGGTGGTGCTTGATCGGGTAGGCGAGGCGTCGCTCTTCCCAGACCTTGGCGCTCTTGATCTGAGAGCCATGCTTCGTGAACAGGCTACAGACCTCGTCTTTGAGGCTTTGCCAGTCGCGCTTCACCTCCTGGTTATCCAGGAGGACCATCGTTTCGTAAGTCCTGTGCGTCACAGCTAACGGTTCGGAAGTGGCCGCCACGGAAGGTGACGACGAGTTTGTAGACGAGCTCGAGGAGCTGCGCCGGGAAGGTTCGAGGGTTGGATCCGAGGCGCTTCGCACGATCCGGCTGAACAACGTGGGTCAGCCGGCCGAGTTGAAACGGGCCATCAGATCTTCGAGCGGAGCACCGCGAACCCATTCAGAGATGGCGGTGCAGGAACGCTCGACGACCGCTTGGAGAACCTCCCTTTCCGAAGGAAGAAAGCGCGCCAGGACGAAGTCGACTTGCGACGCCGCCACCGCAGTAGGTGGCAACACCGAGCCGTTTTCTCCAGGCGACCCGACACCGAGACGGAGACGGGGATACGCATTCGAACCCAACGCAGCCTCAATCGACTTGAGGCCGTTGTGTCCACCTGCGCTCCCCGACGGCCGGATTCGAGTCCGGCCCAGCGGTAGGTTCAGGTCGTCGACGATGACAAAGAGCGACTCCGGGCCGAGGCCCGCCGCCTTGAGAAGCGGCCCGGCAACATCACCGGAGAGGTTCACGTAGGTCAGCGGCTTCACCAAGAGCGTCGTCTCGACGCGTGGCTCACCACTGGCCTGCTCACTGTCCTCGGAACTCGATTCCGGTCGTGGTCCGACCGGATGCGTCCAGAGTGCAGCATGGGTTTTGACCTTGCCTCCGAACTTGGTGCCGTCGGGTCCGAACCATTCGGACTTGCGACGTTCCAGTCGGCGGAAAGCCAGCCCCTCCTTGGCTGCCAAGGCATCGAGAACCTCGAACCCGGCGTTGTGTCGGGTCTGGTCGTAGTCGGCGCCGGGGTTGCCGATGCCGAGGACGACGCGCTGGTAGTCCATGCCTTCGATCCGCGAAGGGGGCGAGGAAGGTTAGCGATTGAGGACTGTCGTGCAAGAACCCCTGCGGGCCTCGTCTGACGATCCGCCGATCAGAGCGGCATCCGGCAGACGCGGAAGTTCTCCGGGCAGTTCAGCACGGTGCCTTCCGGGAGCGCCAGGTCCTTGGCGAGGATCTCGTCGCCGAGGTCGACATCCGCGACCCGGACCTCGATCTCGTCCGGGATCAGGGACGGCATACTCTTGACCGCAAGCTTGCCGGTGTCCTTCACCAAGGTGCCGCCGCGGGCGTTGCCCTTCGGGATGCCGAGGAAGCTCAGCTCGACGTAGACCGCGATCGGCTCGTTGAGGTCGATGCGGAGCAGGTCCGCGTGCAGCGGGAAGTCGCCGAGGACGTCGTACTGGATGTCCTGGAGGAAGACCGGCTGCTGCTTGCCACCGACGTCGAGGACGAACACGCGGTTGTGCGCGCGGAGCTCGCGCTCCAGGTCCGGCATCGCCATCTGGAGGTTCTCGGAGCCTCCGTCACGGCCGTACACGACGACCGGAACGTAGCCTTCGTCCCGCAAACTCTGGATCTTGCGCTTGCCCAGCGCCGTGCGGGATTGAGTCGGGATGGTCGAAACGTCTGCCATCGAAGTGCTCAGGGGAATGGTCTCTGAAAGGAGGAAGGTGTGTCGTGAGCCCCACGAGACCGAATGACTCGTGGGACACGGGCCTCAGCGGCCCTCGGAATCTCGTGTCGGCGGCTCGAAGAGCTTGCTGACGCTCTCGCGACGGTGAATGCGATCGATCGCGCGAGCGATCAGCGGAGCCACCGATGCGGTGACCTGGCGCTCAGGGGCCGGGTCCTTCAGCGGGAGCGTGTCGGAGAACAGGATCTTCTCGGCCGGGCAATCGTCGAGTCGCTGGACCGCGTTGCCGCAGAGGACGGCATGAGTCGCGACCAGGAACACCCGATCCGCCCCCCGCTCCTTCACGATGCGGGCCGCGTCCGAGATCGAACCACCGGTCGAAACCATGTCGTCGACGAGCACGACGTCACGGCCCTCGACCGCACCGACGATGTTCTCGACAACGGTCTTGTCGCCGGAGACGCGCCGCTTGTCGACGATCGCGATCTCGGCTTTGAGCTCCTTCGCATACGCGCGGGCGAGCTTCGTGCCACCGACGTCCGGGGACACGATGACCGGGTCGGTCGCCCCGAGCTCCTTGACCTTCTCCATCAGCGCCGGACGCGCGAAGAGGTGGTCCACCGGGATGTCGAAGAAGCCCTGAATCTGCGCCGCGTGCAGGTCGACGGCGACGACGCGGTGGGCGCCGGCCATCGTGATCAGGTTCGCGACGAGCTTCGCGTTGATCGGAACGCGCCCCTCGTCCTTCCGATCTTTCCGCGCGTAGCCGAAGTACGGGATCACCGCGGTGATCTGTTCGGCCGAGGCACGACGCAGACAGTCGATGAACGCCAGCAGCTCGAACAGGTTGTCGTGCACCGGCGGGCAGGTCGGCTGGATGACGAACACATCCGCGCCGCGGACGTCGCACTCGACCTTGAGGTTGATCTCCTTGTCCGGGAAGTCCTCGATCAGGACCTCCCCGAGCGGCAGACCGAGGTGCGCGCAGATGTCTCGCGCGAGCTTCGGGTGGGCACGACCGGAGAAGAGGATCAGCTCCTTGCCGCGATCCGAAAGGATGCTGCCACGAGCGGCGACGTGGGGCGTGGTCATGAGTTCACACCCTCTTTCTGGCCATGTCGACGAGCGGGAAGACCGACCCAGATCTCGCCGGGAGGCACCTCTTTCTTCGTCACGATCGCACCGGCACCGATCGTGGCACCGTCACCGATCGTGGAAGGAGCGACGATCACCGTGCCCGAACCGATGAACGAGCCATCGCCGATCACGGTCTGGTGCTTGTCCTTGCCGTCGTAGTTGGCGGTGATCGTGCCAGCACCGATGTTCGACTTCTTGCCGATCTCGGTGTTGCCGAGGTAGGTCAGGTGCTTGGCCTTCGAGCCCTCACCGATCGTCGTCTTCTTCGCCTCGACGAAGTTGCCGACCTCGGCGCCGTTCTCGAGAACCGTGTCGACGCGCAGGTGCGTGAACGGGCCGACCTCGCAGCCTTCACCGACGCGGACACTCGATCGAATGACCGTGTAGGGCAGGATTCTGGTGTCCTTGCCGATCGTGACCCCGTGGTCGATCACCGTCGTGGCCGGGTCCTCGATGATCACCCCCTGCGCGAGGTGGTGCTCGAGGATGCGCAGCTGCATCGCGTCCCGCGCCTGTGCGAGCTGCGTCAGCGAGTTGACCCCGAGCGCTTCCTCTTCGTCCTCAACCGTCGCGGTCTCGACGACCTGACCGGCCTGAAGCAGGTGCTCGACAGTGTCGGTCAGGTAGAGCTCGCCCTGCGCGTTGTCGTCACTCAACTGTGCGAGTGCGGGGCGCAGCGCTGAGGCGTCGTAGCAGGTGATCCCGACGTTGATCTCGTCGATCAGGCGCTCGTCGTCGGAGCAGTCCTTCTCCTCACGGATTCCGATCAGCTCGCCGCGTTCGTCGCGAATCGCCCGACCGAGTCCAGTCGGGTCCTCCATGTAGGCCGTGAGAACCGCACCGCCGCAAGCGCCCTTCGACGCGCGCAGCATCGCGAAGGTCTCGGCGCGAACCAGCGGCATGTCGCCGTAGCAGACGAGGACTTCGCCGTCGAATTCTCCGCCAGCGGCCTCGTCGAGTGCCTTCATCGCGACCTGCACCGCATGGCCGGTGCCGCGCGGCTCGCCCTGGTCGACGACGAGCAGGCCGTCGCGCCCTTCGATCGTCTTCTGCACCCGGTCCATCTGGTGGTGCAGGACCGCCACGGTGTGCTTCGGCTTCAGCGCCGAGACCGTGTCCAAGACCGTATCCAGCAAGGTTTTGCCGCAGATCGGCAAGAGCACCTTCGGAAGGCTTACCTTGGTCCTGGTCCCCTTGCCTGCAGCGAGGACGATGACGGCGAGCGGGCGGGGCATTGGGTCGGAGGGCGGAAGAAAGGGCGCAGAAGTTTGCGGATCTCCCCCCTGCCGGTCAAGGCTCGTCCGGGCCCGGCGATCCCCGGATTCCCCGGGATTGGACTGCTTACGCCGGAGCGTATTTACCGCTCGACCACTCAGCGATCGCGGACGCGAGCGGCTCCGGCTCATGCAGAGCGTAGCCCTGGGCGAAGTCGACGCCGAGTGCCCGGAGCAACTCGAGGGAGCCTGTCGACTCCACGTGCTCGGCAATCGTCGTTTTGCCGGTCAGCTTGGCGATCTCGTCGATCGAGCGGACGACTGCGAAGTCGGCCGGGTCCTCGGTCATGTTCGCGACGAACCGCCCGTCGACTTTCACCTGATCCACCGGCAGCTCCTTCAGGTAGGCGAACGAAGACAGCCCGGAGCCGAAGTCATCGAGCAGGAAACGCGCCCCGGCCTGACCGACCAGGTCGATGAACCGCCGCGCCGCCGACAGATTGGCGATCGCCGAGGTCTCGGTGATCTCGAATCCGATCTTCGACGCATCGACCCCACTCTGAGCGAGGTCCTCGAGCACGGTGTCGCAGAAGTGCTCGTCCCCGATCGTTTGACCGGAGAGATTGATCGTGACGAACTCGAGCCTGTCGACTTCCTCCGAGTGCTCAGCGAGCAACTCGAGCGTGTGCCGAATGACCCAGCGATCGAGCTGATTGGCGAGGTTGTAGCGCTCGACCGCGGGTAGGAACGCCGAAGGCGGAATCAGCTCTCCGGCCAGCGTGCGCTTGCGGACGAGCACTTCAAGCCCGGCGGCCACGACCTCCCGCGCGTTCACGCGGTAGACCTTCTGGCCATGGAGCTCCATGCGATTCTCGAGCAGGGCCCGCTGGATCCGCGGGACCCACATGAGCTCTCGAGCTTGATCGTCATTGCCGTCCAGGCTGCCGATCTCGACCCGGTTTCGACCGAGTTCCTTGGCGCGGTAGCACGCCCGGTCGGCGCCGCTCATCAGATCGGCGAGCGTCGCGTCGGAACGGATCTCGACGATGCCGATGCTCGCGCCGATCTGGAAGATCTTGTCGTCGTGACAGAAGCGGAAGTCGCGAAGCTGTGCGAGCAACTGCTCCCCGACTCGCACCGCCGCCTCTGCATCGCAGTCCGGCAGCAGGAGTCCGAACTCGTCCCCGCCGAGCCGACCGATCACATCCCCTCGACGCAGAGCCGCACGTAGGATCCCGGCGACCTGCCGAAGCAGAATGTCGCCGGCGGCGTGTCCACAGGTGTCGTTGACGACCTTGAACTGGTCGAGGTCGATGAAGCCGAGCGAAGTGGCGGGCGCGTGGGACGTCGTTCGGACGGACTCGCGCAAGCGGCGTTCGAACTCGGTGCGGTTGATCAGCCCCGACAACGGGTCCTCCGTCGCTCGGCGGTCGAGTTCGCGAGAGAGCTGACGCGCTCGTGTGACATCACTGAGAGTCAACACAAAGGACCGCTGAGAGACCCCCGTGCCCGGCACTTCGTGAGCGTAGATCTCGACCTCGGAGTGCTCCCCGGTTGCAGAGATCCATCGCACGAGTCGATCGTGACCGGATCCGACTTCCACGAGGCGGGCATACGACACCGGATCGACGATGCGCGATCCGTCGTCGAGCCTCTCCATGTGCAGAGCCTGCTTGGCCGAGCTTCCGACCATCCGCCCGCTGTCCAGACCCGCCAGCCTCTCGGCGGCCGGATTCACGAAAGCGATCCGACCGCGATGATCGACACTGACGACACCATCGGCGATCGACTCGAGTGTGATGCGCGCCACGTCGGACTCACGCTGCCGCATCTCACTGACCCGCTGCCTCTGTTCGAGCAACCCGATCAGGCTCGCGAAGGTCCTCGACGCTTCGCGCAGCTGCCGATGGAACGGCCGCGAACCACCGAACATGAGAACCAGGATCCCAACGACAGCCGCCCCCGAGTCGGGTGTGTGCACCGGGACACCGACCCCGATCCGCCAGCCGTCGGGTAACTCGGGACACAGGCTGACTTCACCATCCGCTCGAAGACCGTCCTCGCTGACCAGCAGACGATCGAGGCGCTGCGACTCGAGAACCCAGGGCAACAAGTCGCGCAGCTGAGGCACCGACTCGTCTTCGAAACCGAACGATCCGCGAGCACAGGGACCAGAGTCACGCAGATCGACGAACATTCCGGCACACAGACCGTCGTGATCGGAGAGGAGTTTCAGCCCATCGCTGACGAAGTTCCGGACGGTCTCGTGCGCAACGGCCGCACGGACGAGCGCGGCGGCCACCGGCGACCGGGTCACATCCCCGACGAGAGTCGAGATCGCGAAGGTCTCGGCCAGGTCGCCGGCGTCATCGAAACGACCAACGGCGGACAGGAGGACATCGACCGCCGCGCCGTTCTTGTGGACGAACTGATACGGGATGTCGCGAATGCGTCCGTCAGCTCGAAACCGTGGCAGAACGACCTGTTCCGCGTAGGCGCGAGAACGCTCCGTCAGGAACTCGACCGACTTGCGGCCAAGCACCTCGTCGCGCTCGTAGCCGAGGGTCTGGAGCCAAACATCGCTGACTCCAACCAGCGCACCCTTGCCGTCGATGGAATGCACCATCTCCGGGAGCGCGTCGATCAGCTCGGCGATCGACCCTGAGGTGCGGGGCTCCTCCATTCCCCCAGATGTCGGCCCGGTGACCGACGATCCTGAATGAGGACTTACCCGATGCTCCCTCCAGCCCGGGCGAGCAGGGCCACAGGGGACGATCGATCCGTAGATCGATCAGTCGGGATCGTGCTCGCGGTAGGCACGCACGACGGCGAGCTCGCTCTCGACTCCGGAGCCACCGGCCTTGCCGTGCTCCATGCCGAGGATGCCTTCGAAGCCACGCTTCTTCAGGTGCTCGAAGATCTTCCGGTAGTTGATCTCGCCCGTGCCCGGCTCGTTGCGCCCCGGGTTGTCACCGATCTGGAAGTATCCGATCTCGTCCCAGGCCCGATCGATGTTGTGGATCAGATCTCCCTCGGAGATCTGCTGGTGATAGATGTCGTAGAGAATCTTGCAGGACGGCGAGTTGACGCCGCGACAGATCGCATACGCCTGTGGCGTACGTTCGAGATACATGCCCGGGTGGTTCACGAGCCAGTTCAACGGTTCGAGCACCATCACGAGTCCGTGTGGCTCGAGCATTTCGGCCGCACGACGCAAGTTGTCGACGCAGTAAGCCAGCTGGAACTCCGGGTGCACGCGCTGGTCGTGTTTGCCAGGAACGACGGTCATCCACTTCGCACCGACCCGCTTCGCGGTCTCGATGGCATTCTGCATGTCGCTCTTGAAGCGATCCGTCGAACCGAAGTCCTTCGCGTTGAAGCTCGGCCCGCCCCACTCCGAGTGCGCGACGAAGACGCCCATCTGCATGTCGTGTTGATCGAGCGCCTTGCGGATCGCCTCTTGCACCTGCTTGGGCCGACCCGGCATGCCGTTGTCCTCGATCGCCGTGAATCCCTGGTCGGCGATCCAGTGGACCTGCTCGACCGGATCCGGCGCGTGAGCCGAGAACATCCCGAGCGGCGGCGCGTAGCGCAGCGAGAACGGGCCGTCCTGCCTCTGCGGTTCCGACTCGGAAGACGATGCGTTCGTCGCACCCAGGGCGCCTGCTCCGACGAGCGAAGCGGACCCGAGCGTGAACTGCCTGCGGTTGATGTCCTTCGTCATTTCTTTCCTCCGAGTCGTGGGAGCTCGGCCTGGCGCAGCTCGACCTCGAGCGCCGGCACATCGTTGTCGAAGAGCGAGCGCAGCGCATCCAGTTCCTGGTCGATCTGGCTGAACAGCATGTCGCGAACGGCAATCTCGGCGGCGGTCGGCGCGAAGCTGCCCGAGGCGCGATTGAGGCCTCCCAGCTTGTCGTTGAGTCGGATCGGGAAGTTCAGCGGGTCCTGCCGCGACTTGCTCTGGGTCTGGTAGAGCACCTCGACGTGCTCGCGAATCGCGTCATCGAGCGCGTCGATCCGCGGAACCAAGGCCTCGAACGCCTCGTTGCCCTCGAACTCACTCTTGAGCCCACCCAAGTCGTCACGCAGCTCCATCGAACGTCCGAGCACTTCGTGCGTCTCGTCGAGCTTGTCCCTCACCGAGCTCAGGAACTCGAACTGCGCCTGCAAGGCCGCCTCCTCGTAGGCGACCCGCAGATCGTGAAGCACTCGGAAGCTGTCCGAAGATTCGTCGTCGCCAACGCGCAACGTCGCGGTGTAAGCGCCCGGAACGATCTGCGGTCCGCGGAGAGAGCGGTTCCACATGACCAAGCCATCGAAGTCGCGCGCCGAGTGCGTGCGCAGGTTCCAGGCAAAGCGATTGGCGCCGGCCTCGATCGGCAACTCCGGATCGCCCTTCCGCTCCGGGTCGGGTTCAAACACCCGAAGGACATTGCCGTCCGCGTCGGAGATCGTCAGCTGGACCTCGACGTCTTCGCCCGGTTCCTCCGGAAGCCAGTAGTCGAACGCGACACCGCCGTGCGGGTTGGTCCCCGCCTCGTTCGGGTCCTCGGCGCGCCCCATCGACACGCGGTAGTTGAGCTTGCGCGCGATCAACACCGGATCGTCTTCGATCGAGCCGTCGTTCCCACTACGCACGAGCGTGCGCAGCGTGTCGAGGCCGTTCAGAATCCAGAACCCCCGACCCTGCGTCGCTACGACGACCTCGTCGTCCCGCACCTGGAGATCGGTGATCGGAACAATCGGAAGGTTGTTCTGCAGCGCCCCCCAGTGCCCAGTGAACGCGTTGTAGAGATAGACCCCACGCTCGGTTCCGGCGTAGATCAGCTCGGGGACTTCAGGATCGAATCTGGCAGCACGCGTGAAGTGATCGGCCGGAATCTCGTCGGTGACGAGGTTCTGCCAGGTCTGACCGTGATCCTCAGTCATGAAGATCAGCGGCTGGAAGTCATCGAGTTTGTAGCGGGTCGCCGCGATCACCGCGGTGCCGGCCTTGGTCGGATGCAGATCCAGGCCGTTGATCTGCGACCACTCCGGCAGATCGGGCGGCGTGACATCCGTCCAGGTCTCGCCTCCATCCCGGCTGACGTGCACAAGCCCGTCGTCGGAACCAGCCCAGAGTTCACCCTTCGCAACCGGTGACTCCGCGAACGCGAAGATCGTGCAGTAATACTCGACCGAGGTGTCGTCCTTCGTGATCGGACCGCCGGACTTCTGCTGCTTACTCTTGTCGTTACGGGTCAGATCGCCCGAGATCACTTCCCAAGTCTGGCCGTAGTCCGCGGACCGAAACACCGACTGCGCGGTGATGTAGATCACGTTCGGCTCGTGCGGTGAGAACGCGATCGGGAAGTTCCATTGGAAGCGGTAGCGAAGCTCCGCGGCACCGTGCCCCATGACCGAGTCTGGCCACGCATGCACGCTTCGCCGCAGCCCCGAAGCGTGATCGACCCAGGTCAGGAAGCCGCCATAGCTCCCGCCGAACACGAGGTCCGGTCGGCCCGGCGCGGCGACGATATGCCCCGACTCGCCACCGGCCGTCGACTCCCAATGATCGCGTGTGATCGAGAAACCGTCGATATTGCGTGACTGGAGACGGATCGCCGAGTTGTCCTGCTGGCCACCCAGAAGGCGGTATGGGAAGTCGTCGTCCAGCGACACGCGATACATCTGTGCGGTCGGTTGTCCCTCTTGGTCGGTCCAGGACTGCCCACCATCGTCCGAGACGTTGGCACCACCGTCGTTCGACTGGATCATCCGCAACGGATCCGCGGGATCGATCCAGAGGTCGTGGTTGTCGCCATGCGGAACCGAGATCGACTCGAAGGTCTTGCCGCCGTCGCGCGAACGCCAGAACCGCACGTTGAGGACGTAGACGGTCTCGGGGTCGACCGGATCCGCGTAGCAGCGGCTGTAGTACCAGGCGCGTTGCCGAAGCTTGCGCTCGCTGTTGACCTTGGACCAGGTCTCGCCGCCATCACGGGAACGGAAGAGCCCGCCGTTCTCGGACTCGAGGATCAGGTAGACGTTGTCGGGGTCGGCCTTCGACACCGAGACACCGCTGATGCCGATCGTGCCTTCGGGCAGGCCTTCGTTGTGCGTGAGTTCGACCCAGGAGTCGCCCCCGTCGGCTGACTTCCAGATCGACGAACCCTCCCCGCCACTCTCGAGCGCCCAAGGCGTCCGGCGCACTCGCCAGAACGTCGCGTAGAGCACGCGCGGGTTGCTCGGGTCCATCACGAGATCGACGCAGCCAGCGTTCTCGTCGACGAAGTGGACCTGCTGCCAGTTCTCACCACCGTCGGTCGAACGATAGACCCCACGCTGCTCGTTCGGCCCGAAGAGATGACCGAGAGCGGCCGCGTAGACGAGGTCGGGATTTCGGGGGTGGACGCGTACGCGGCAGACGTGCCGCGAGTCTTCGAGGCCGATGTGCGACCAGGTCTTGCCCGCGTCGACGGACTTCCACATGCCGTCGCCGTGGCTGACGTTGCCACGCACGGTCTTCTCGCCGGTGCCGACGTAAATCACGTTCGGATCCCACTCGGACACGGCGACCGAACCGATCGAGCCTCCGAAAAACCCGTCGCTGACGTTGCTCCAGTGATCACCGGCATCGTCGGTCTTCCAGACTCCCCCACCAGCCGCACCGAAGTAGTAGGTGTCGCGATCCTGCGGAACTCCGGCGACGGCGCAGGAGCGGCCACCGCGGAACGGACCGACTTCTCGCCATTCGAGGTTCGTCCACAGGTCCTCGAACGGATCCCGAGGATCGCCCCGGTCGTCGTCCTGCGCGATCAGCAGAGCTGGGACGGAATGGACAAGGACGAAGACGAGGGACGCTGGGAGAAGGCGTGAAAGCCGCATGCAGCGATCATCGCGAGGCTCGGAATGGAACTCCAGCGGGCCGAGCTGATTCGAGGATTCAGTGGCACGCCACACGACGTCGATCGATCGGAAAGACCAATCCGAGCCGACCGATGAACACCGACCTGCCACCCGAGTTCGATCCGCCACCACTCCCGCTTCCTGGAAACCGAACGAGGAAGCGCAAGTCCTCTCGCCAGTCGACACTCGCCGCCCTGGTCCTCGCGCCGATCGTGTCGTTCGCGGTCATGGGCGTGCCGGAGAAGCAGCGGGAGGAACGGGCTCGATCCGAGGCCAGCGCCTACGCGACCCATCTCGGAGGTCGATGTTCGCGACTGCTCACCGACCTCGAGACCTTCGCTCTCGACTACGCCTCGACCGAGACGTTCGAAGATGAGGTCGCGCTCCGCGGCGCACTGAGCCGCGGCGAGGAACTGGATCGACGCTGCGTGTCCGTGATCCAAGAGATCCAGAACGGCGGCCCACTCCGGCAACGATTGGCGAGGGCAAACTTCGACTCGGGGTCCGCAGAGCAGATCGCGAGCGAGTTCCGGAGCGATCCGGTCACCAGGGACATGTTGGCTCTACTGAGCGGATCGCTGCGTGTCCTTCGCTCGACGGCCGAGCACCGCGGCATGCTGCTCGACCTTCACGGCCACTGGGAAACCGGCGACGACAACGACGTCTGGTTCGACTCCTTCGTCACGAAGCGCCAGGTCAACGAGTTCAATCAGCTCGCCGAGACGGTCCGCGAGGACGCGCGCCGATTGCAGGGCGTCGCCCGTCGGGTGCAGGGCCGGCCTGGTCGCTGAGCACCTCTCGAGCTCGGCACCTACCAAGTGATCGGCCCGGACGGAGTTTCGCCGTGTGGCTGCGCGCTGACCGGGCTAGGGACCCGAGGATCGGTTGACAGAGCGCAAGACCAAGTGTCCGCTGCGCCCCGAGATGAAGGAGCAAGCGACCCCGCCCGATCTACCGGAGGCCACCACGCGCTCAGCGAAGGCTCCCTTGCTGATCTCGGCTGGCCTCCTCCTGCTGCTGTTCTTCGCCAAGCTGCGACTCGACGGCGATTCTCTCGGATTCGCGATCGGTTATGCGATCGGGGGCCCGCTCGCCATCGGACTCGTCGGACTCGTGGTCGGCTTGATCTCAAAGAAGCGCTACGCGGCCCCGATGACGATCGCGATCCTCATCGCCCTGTCAGGAGTCGGGAATCTCGCCAATCGCGGGAAGTACAATCAAGCGGAGCGAGGCTACGCGGCGATCATCGACCAGGACATCGAGGATCTGGGACGGCAGCTGTCCGAATTCTCGACCGCACACGATCCACAACGGCCCGAGACATACGACCTCGATCGACTGCGCTCGTCGCTCGCTCTGCTGGCCAACGCAGGACGGTCCGCCGAGTCACTTCTCGAGGAACTCGACACAGGCGAGCGATTCCGCGACGCAGCCATGGCCGCGGATCTCTCGGAGGAGCAGCAGACCGAACTCTGGCAGGCGAACCGCAACGACCCCAACCGCGCCGTGACGCGTCGAGTCCTGGAGCGAACACAGGACCTCATTCTCGGCTACACCGAGTGCATGGCGATCCTCGTCGAGCATCCCGACGACTGGCTGTTGCGCGGAGGCCAACTGGTCCTGGGCAATGACCTGCCGAGCGAGACCAAAACGCGGTATGAAGCGACGGTCGAGCGTTGTGAACGCCTGGAGCGCGAGATCAGCCAACTCGAGCTCGAGTATCGCTAGACCCGAACGCGATCAAGCCCGCAGCACGCTCACTTCTCCAAGTGCCCGCCGAAGCCCTTGCGCATCGCGCTGAGCACCTTGTTGGCGAAGTCCGCCTGACCGCGAGACTCGAAGCGATCGAAGAGCGCCGCCGACAACACGTGGGCCGGCACGCCGGCTTCGATCGCAGCCTGGACGGTCCAGCGACCCTCACCCGAGTCGGAAACCTGGCCTTTGAACTCCGCGAGGTTCGGGTCCAGGTGCAGTGCCTGCGCCGTCAGATCGAGCAGCCAACTCGAGACGACCGAGCCGCGGCGCCAAACCTCGGTGATCGCTTCGAGGTCGAGGTCGAAACGGAAGCGCTCGGGGTGCTCGAGCGGCGCGGTCTCGGCATCCTGCGCGCGCTCACGTGCGCCGTCGTTCGCGTGACGCATCAGGTTCAGGCCTTCGGCGAACGCCGCCATCGCGCCGTACTCGATGCCGTTGTGAACCATCTTGACGAAGTGCCCAGCCCCGGCCGGCCCACAGTGGAGGTAACCCCGCTCTTCGGGCGTGGGGTCGCCATCGCGGCCGGGCGTGCGCGGAGCCGCCTCAACGCCGGGCGCCAGCGCCTCGAACACCGGGTTCAGGCGCGCGACGGCCGCGTCGGGCCCACCGATCATCAGGCAGTAGCCGCGTTCGAGGCCGAACACACCGCCGGAGACGCCGACATCGAGGTAGTCGATGCCCTTCTGACCGAGCTCGTCAGCGCGGCGAAGGTCGTGCACGTAGTGGCTGTTGCCACCGTCGATCAGGCTGTCACCTTTCGACAGATTCGGCAGCAGCTCCTCGATGACCGACTCGACGAACTGCACCGGCAACATCAGCCAGAGCGCGCGAGGACCAGTCAACGCTCCGACGACAGCCTCGAGCGAGTCGCAGACCAACGTTGCTTCGCCTCGTACGGCATCCCGTGCTTCGGCGGAGACATCGAAGCACGCGACCGGAACACCCTGCCGCTCGAGACGCCGAACCATGTTCGCGCCCATGCGGCCCAGGCCGACCAGTCCAAGAACCGGAGTCTTATCGCTCACGCGTCACCTCCCTCGGCTTGCGCGGCGCGCAGGTAGCGGATCATCGACTGCGTCGAGGAATCGAATTCGTCGAGGGCAACCGAGTCATCGGTCAGCGCCGGAGTGATCGACTTCGCCATCACCTTGCCGAGCTCCACACCCCACTGATCGAACGAGTTGACGCCCCAGATCACGCCCTGCGTGAACACCTTGTGCTCGTAGAGCGCGACGAGTGCCCCGAGCGTGAACGCATCGAGGCGGTTTGCGAGGATCGCGTTGGTCGGCCGGTTGCCCGGGAAGGTCCGGTGCATGATCAGGCGCTCGTCACAGCCTTCGGCACGTAGCTCGTCGGCAGTCTTGCCGAACGCAAGGGCGCGGGTCTGCGCGAGGAAGTTGCCGAGCAGGTGCTCGTGGTGCCCCTCCACCCGGCTCCGGGGATGACTGAAGGCCAGGAAGTCCGCCGGGATCAGCGACGTGCCCTGGTGCAGCAGCTGGAAGAACGCGTGCTGACCATTCGTGCCCGGCTCACCCCAGACGATCGGGCCGGTCTCCCAGCGCGCCTCGTCACCACCGACGGTCACGCGCTTGCCGTTGCTCTCCATGTCGAGCTGCTGCAGGTAGGCCGCAAAGCGCTGCATGTTCTGCTCGTAGGGCAGGACGGCGTGGCTCTCGCAGTCGAAGAAGTTGCGATACCAGATGCCGAGCAGACCACAGAGGACGGGCAGGTTCTGTTCGAACGGCGCGGTCCTGAAGTGCTCGTCCATCGCGCGGAAGCCATCGAGCAGGCGCCGGAACTGCACCGGACCGATACCGATCATCAGCGCGAGGCCAACCGCCGAATCCATCGAGTAGCGGCCACCGACCCAGTCCCAGAAGCCGAACATGTTCTTCTCGGCATCGATGCCGAAGTCTGCGACGTGCTCGGCCGCGGTCGAAACCGCGACAAAGTGGTAGGCGACGACCGAGTCCCCCTCCCCCGGCCGGCTCTGCCCCAGTCGGCCGACGAGCCAATCGCGGGCCGAACGAGCGTTGGTCAGGGTCTCGAGAGTCGTGAAGGTCTTCGAGCAGATGATGAAGAGCGTCGTCTCCGGATCGCACTGACGCAGCACTTCGAACAGGTGCGCACCGTCGACGTTGGAGACGAAGTGCAGCTCGAGAGCCCGATCGAGATCCGGGGCGAGTGCCTGGGCCGCCATCGCAGGCCCGAGGTCCGAACCACCGATGCCGATGTTGACCACCGAGCGGATGCGCTTGCCGGTCGATCCCCGGAACGTGCCGCTGCGGATCTGATCGGCGAAGTTGGAGCACCTGTCGAGCACGTCGTGCACGTCGGGCACGACGTTGTGGTCGGTGCCCTCAACCCGGATGTCCGCATCACTCGGCGCGCGCAGGGCCGAGTGAAGGACGGCCCGTCCCTCGGTCGAGTTGATCTTCGCGCCCGAGAACATCGCTTCGATCTGCGAGCGGAGCCCACGCTCGGCGGCGAGCTTCGCCAGCAGCCCGACCGTGTCTTTGGTGATCCGGTTCTTCGAGTAGTCCAACCGAAGCCCGCAGGCCTCGACCGTCATCGACTCCGCTCGGCTCGGATCGTCCGCGAACAACTCGCGGAGATGCCGATCACGGATCGACTCGAAGTGGGTCTGAAGATTCCCGAAGGCTTCGCACTGGTCGAAGGCCGGGGCCTCTGCTGTTGGATCTGCCATGGTCCGGACCCGCGCATCACAGACGGAGAGCGGACGAAGTGCCAGATCTGGTCTTGGACTCAGGAGCCTTTCCCAGGCTCGAACGGGGAAAGCCGCTTTGGCCCTCGCCGGAGAGCGCGGACGAGCTCGTCCTGGTTCTGTTCAGAAACTTCGATCACGAGGTTCCGGTTCGTCAGGCGCCGAACGACCGACCCCAGGTCTGAATCCATGGTCCGCGATCAGCGAACGAAGTGCGGAGTCCGAGAGCTTCAGATAGATCGCCTGCCGGTTCGCAGAGACAGACTCGATGTCCGACCAGACACAGCGCCCGGACTTGATCGGGCCGAGGCAAAAACGAAGCTCCTCGTCGTCGACCTCCAGATGCCTCTTCCGCGCTCCGAGATTCCAGAGTGCGTGAAGAAGGCAGACTCCAAAGAACGCGATCCCAACCAGCCCGACTGGCCAGGTGAGTGCGACCGGGAAGCGCCCGCCCTCCCCCTGCTCCATCAGGAACACGCCGCCCGCGATGAACGCGAGGGGACCGAGGATGAAGAACGGCCTGGGGAACGGCCGAAGCGAAACTCGGACCGTTCGCCGTTCGCATTCTTCGCCAGGCACGCCGTCACCCGAGTCGACGGCCCTCGGAGCCTCATCCGCCATCCGGTGGGCCATGCGATCCGATCATCCAAGATCGGACCGCTGCTGACAATCAGCGCGGCAGGACCAGCGTTCCGCCGCCATTCGCCGAGATCACGACGAAGTTGGCGTCGGCTGCGACGCTGGTGAAGGTGCCGCCGATCCCAGGGAAGGTCTGGGTCGAGACAACGACCGGCGTGCCGCTCGAGACGTCGACTTCGACCAGAGAGTTGGTGCCGACCGCGAAGACCGTCGACCCAACACTCGTCGCGTGGTTCAGCGAGCCGGTCGGCAGAGTCGTCGACAACGCCCCGTTCGAGTCGTTGACGAAGCTCAGCCCCCCGCCGTGGGCAACCGCGAAGAGCGGACCCGGCACCTCGGTGGCGACGATCGGGAAGTTCGCGGGGCCCTGCGAGCCAGCCGAGAAGCCAGCGCCCGAGAGACCACGTGAGAACTGCAGGCTCGGCGATCCCGGGGGCGTGTTGACCGCGATCGAGGTTACGCCGAATCCGAAGCCGTTGACCGATCCAGCGAAGTCGACCGAGACGATCGCGCGTGTTCCGCCGGCGGTCAGGATCGCGTCCGGCTGGCCAATTCCGAGATCGATCGTGCCGGCACTCGGGCCAAGCACGCCAGTCGGCGACACGGTGCGGGTCGTCAGCAGGCTCGTGCCACCGGACACGACCACGCGGCCGCCCTGAGCGCTCACGCCGCTGAAGGGACCGACCGGGACGCCGACCGGACCGGAGACCACGACACTCGGGTCGGCAGCGGACACGACGGTCAAGTTGCCCGCCCCGGCACCGTCCATCAGGAACAGAAATCCGTTGTCGTAGGCGATGTCGTCGACCGAGCCGGTGCCGGCCGGCGACGGGAAGGTCTGCGTGGTCCCGCTCTGTAGGTCGAGCACGCCGAAGCCAGCGCCACCGCGTGCAAGGAATGCGCGGCCGTTGCCGTCCGTGACGACGTTGTTCGAAGTCGTCGAAGTGCTACTCACCGTGACGGTGTTCTCTTCGAATTCACCCGCTGCGTTGGTCGCGCGGATCGTCAGATCGACCGAGCCGGTGCCGACAGCGAAGCCCGGCAGCTCCCAGCGGAAACCGCTCGCGTCGATCGTCGCGGGCTGGCCGTTGACCGTGACCGCGACACCCGGGGTTCCCGAGAGGAAGTCTCCGACATCACCGGCCAGGTTCAAGATCGGCCCGTTCACGGTCGCGCCGTCGCCGAGACCGTCGGCCTGGACCGGGTTGATCACGAGCGTCAGCGGAACGGTGTTCGCACTCACCAGCGTCGGCATCGCGCCCGCGAACGTGATGTAGCTGTGATCGAAGCGCAGTCCTGCGAGCGCCGGGATGTCGGGTGCGACGAAGTTCGCTTCACCGAGACCGAACAGCAGAGTGCCGAATCCGTCGGGAATGATCGTGTTGTTCGGGTTGGTCGCCGTGAACAGCAGATAGCCGTCGAAGGCGAGCGGAACCGTCAGTGGGCCGAGCTGCGTGCTCGAGGCCGTGCCGCTCAGCGAACCGAGGATCAGATACTGCTGACCGTTCGCGCCGAGACCGGCGTTGATCCGCATGGTCTGCTGCCCCGAGCCGATCGCAATCGCCTGGGTGTCGACGGTGAGCGCTTGCGCACTCGCGACGGTCGGGAAGAGGAGGCTGGATCCGAGCACCAGGCTCGCGAAGGGGATTCGTGAGGGAGTCATCGCAGACGCTCCCAGGAACGAACGGCCGTTCCGTTCCCTGAATCTTCGGATTCTGCGTCGATCAGCCGGCGCGGCGGAACGGCTGCAGCACGTTCAACGCACGACCGAGGCCGCGACCGGAACGCGAGCCGTGCCAGCAGAAGTCACGACCGTCGACCATCAGGATCGGGACGCGACGACCGAAGACGTTGTCTCGCAGCAGTTCACGACGGTGTTCCTCTGAGAACGCGAACGGCTCGGACGGCAGGAGCACGAGGTCGGGACGGAGTTCCTTCAGGTCCTCGGTCGACAAGACGGGGTAGCGCGACTCGCGGTTTGCGCAAACATTGACCGCCCCAGCGCGCACGAGCAGATCGTGCACATAGGTGTCCTGATTGATGCCGATCCAGGGCTGCCGCCAGATCGGGTAGAAGACCCGCGGCGCGCGACCGCGCAGGGCTTCGACTTCAGAACGAAGCAGCTGGGCCTCGACTTCGAGTAGAAGCGACTCGGCCTCATGAGGACGTTGGAGCTGCTCTCCGAGCGTACGAATCACCTCGCTCGCAGCCTTCACGGTCGTCGGTAGCGAGCGATGAACGCGAAAGCGCTCCTCGAACCAGACGATGTCATCCTCGCGGTTCTCCTCTTCGTTGCAGAGGACGAGATCGGGCGCTAGGCGAGCGATCCGCTCGCGGTCGAGACTCTTGGTTCCGCCGACTCGCGGCAGATGACGCACGCGACTGCGCGGCTCCGAGCAGTACTGCGTGCAGGCGACCAGGCTCTTCGCGACGCCGAGGTCGGCGACGGTCTCGGTGAGGCTCGGAACGAGAGAAACGATTCGTCGAGGCGGAGGGGTCATGACGAGGGGTCATCCGCGATCGCGGACAACTCAGAGTAGCCCGCCAGATCCGGCGCGGAGACGGAACACCCCTAGGGCCGGTCCAGGGTCGGGACCGCCGATCAGCAGTCGACGCGACCGGTCGGCAGCTCGGGCGATTGGAGCGCGTACGCGTCGCGATCCGCTCAGAGGAACTCGGGCTCGACTCGCCTTACCACCGAACCTTCCGCATCGAGCCAAAGCTCACGGACTCGGATGAGCGTGGTATTGCGCCACTCCGTATCGACGAAGTGATGCAGAGAGCGGCCGTCCTTGGCCTTCCGGATCCGCGGAACCACGGCGACGTTGAGGAAGCTGGTCCCGCCCCGTCGAACGAAGCGATCCCTCGGAGCTCCCCGGGGGGTCATCAGCCGATCGTGCATGTGACCCGCGATGACCGCTCGCACGCGGAACCCGCGCTCCCGCAGAGCTGAGAGCGCATCCGCGAGGTCTTGGTCACCCCAGTCTCCGCCAGGCGACTTGCCGAAGTCCTTCCCCCAGATGTCCGCTGGCTTCTTGCCGAGGCCCTTCGGCCCGTTGTGCGCGAGAATCACGAGGTCTTCGAACTTCGCCCGTTCCGCGGCCTCGACGATCTTCGCCGCGGACTCTTCCGGCGTGCGGATGCCGTAGAGATCCGAGTAGAGGTCCGGGCTCCGCAGGTCGCGCCCGCCCCAGGAGAACGGCCGAGCGCCGATCAGGCTCAGTCCTGCGTCCGGTAGGTCACGAACGTCGTAGGCGAGATGATCTTCACCCAGCGCGTCGAGCGAACGACGCAGCGCGGGTGTCGCACCGTTCTCCCGGAACGACCGCCAGGCGTCGTGGTTTCCGAGGATGACGGCGAGTTCGCAATCGACCGAAGCGACATCCTCGACGATCTCCGCGTTCTCATCACCGAGGTCGCCGACAAAGACGGTGAAGTCCTGATCGCCCGACTCGAGCAACCGAGCGTCGTCGTCGCCCCATTGACCATGGACGTCGCCGAGTGCGCGGATCTTGTAAGTGCTGTCCGTCGACATGGGGACTCTTCACGGACGATCGAAGGGGCACAGTAGCGCCGAGGTCCTTGGGTCGAGTCAGAAATCCCATACGCCCCGGAGAAGGGCGAGGACCGAGCTTCTACACCGGCGAAGACCGTTCAGTCTTCCGGGAGCGCATCGACGACGAACCAGGCGTCCGGCTGAGGCAGATCCGGCTGCATCTCTCGCATCCAGCGGCTCAGGATCGGCGCGGTCACGACTCGCATGCGAATCGCGGCCTCGACCAGGTCACGAATACGGCTCTGCTGCGCCTCGTCGGGAACGAGAGCGATGCCGACGCGATCGCCGTCACGGCGCACGGCGATTCCGTGGATCTTCTGTTCGACCAAGCCCGGAATTCCGAGCGACAGACGGACCGGGTTGCCGGTCGGATCGGGGCCCTCGTAGTCCGAGAGGCCGACGCCGGTCGGCGACAAGTCGTAGCTACGGAGGCTACGTGGTTCGGAGGAGCCGAACTGCACGCGCACGGGAACGTCGAGAGCCACTCGAGTACGGAAGCCGATCTCGGTCTCGCTGGAGATCGCGCCGGACGCTTCGCAGGTGAATGCCTCGACGAATCGGCGCAGCTGCTCTTGGTCGCTGTCGGGACTGAATCCAATCCCAAGCTCCATCCCCGCCTGCCAGGAGACCTGCCCCATCCAACCGACCATCCCGCCGATCGCTGAACTCTCGACGTGGATCTGAAGGTTCGTGCCGACTTCGGGAGCCGCCTGACCGTCGAGCAAACGAACCCGTAGTCCGTCGAACGACGCGTCACACATCGCCGCCGCCCACTCGGTCCCGTCGATCCCGATCAGCTGCACCCTGCCGGTCGCGGGCACGCGAAACATCGCCGGCTCCGGCACGACCCAGGCGGCAATGCGAGGCTCGTCGAAATACTCGGACTCGACCGTGAGCTTCGCCTCAGCGATGCAGGGGTGCGAGCGGAGGAACGCCGAGAGTTCTCCCAGCGCTTCGGTCACGGACGATGTCGATGGCTCCATGCTCAATCTCGCTCTCTCCCCGGTGCTATCGACCGGATCGGCCGAAGGCGTTGAGAGATTCGAAACCTGGACCGCGGGAAACCCCGCAACCAGTGGCCTGGTGCCGATCTAGGGGCGCTCCCCCAGGCCGGGTCGCAGCCCGATCAGCGGCTGCCGACCGTCACTTCGAAGTCCAGCAACTCGTTGCCGCGCTTGACCCGCACCTGGACCTTGTCACCCGGTGACAGCTCGTTGAGCAGATCGTTGTAGTCCTGGAACTCGCCGATCGGGTTGCCCTCCATCTCGACGATGACGTCACCCCCTTGCAGACCGGCTCGCTCGGCTGGCCCGTCAGGTCGGACGTCATCGATCATGGCGCCGGACACGGCTGGGTCGTAGCCGGGCGTGAACCCCAGCGCCGGGCGCCCGCCGAGATCGGGATCCTCCGCGTGCGGGTCTTCCGGCTCGTCCGAATCCTCGTCCGAATCCGACCGGCCGATTGCTCCCTGCGTTCGATCGGCCGGCGGCTGCACGGCCACGACAAAGCGATAGTCCTCACCATCCGGACCACCGATCGCAATCGTGTCGACGACGTGGGTCCCGACGATGCGGAGATCGAGACCTGGGCGCCGGTCCGCGAGGCGCTTGTAGGTGCCGAGCCGTTCCTTCACGTGAAACTGACCGACGACGTGCACAACCAGCGGGCGCTCACCGCGCACCGACTGGAGGAACTCGTCGATCGACTGCGCCATGGCCTCGTCGCGGCCGACCTGGGCCGGGAACATCTGAAGCAACAAGCCGGCTCCGCCGTGCCCGGACATGTCGCCAACCGCTTTCTGGAAGAGCTCGAACTCGCGTTCGTCGTCGAGGTCCATCGACTCCGGCATGAACTTCTCGTCCGCGAGCGCGTCGACGCCTTCTCGAACCATGCGCCGCGCGAGCTCAGCCGGAAGGTTGGCAGCGATCACGGGCAAGCCGTTCTCCTTGCAGTACTCGACCATCGGTCGGTAGTGCTCGTCGTAGCCACGCCACAGCTTGGCCTCTTCGCGGAACGACTCCTCGCTCAACGCCGACTGCAGATAGGCGTCGATGACGCTCTGGTCGTCGCGATCGAACATCTCCATCGAGAGCGCGAGCTCCGGACGGCGCACGTGCAGCGCCCGAAGCAACCGCAGGTACTGGTCGTGGAGTGTGTCGTGGTTGTGCTGCTCGGCGAGGAACACGACGTCCGCCGTCGCGAGACGATCGGCCAAGGCCTCGATCGGCAGCGAGATCGGCTCAGTGACGGTCTCGGGAGGCGTTTCCGGAACGGTCGAGAACTGATTCGAGGAGGCACACGCGGTCAGGAACGCGAGGCCCAGCAGGGACGTCGTGCGGAGCATTGGCCGAGAGGATCGGCCCTCCGGGGGCTGCGCTCAAGTGCGATCGCCGCCTCGGCGTTGAACCGCTCCGCAGACTCGCCAACATGCGGTCGTGAGAATCGCGACCTGGAACGTCAACTCCGTCCGCGCGCGCCTGCCGCGGATCACTCCCTGGATCGAGCAGCACCAACCGGACGTCCTCTGCCTGCAGGAGACCAAAGTCGTCGACGAACAATTCCCACACGAACCGTTCGAGGACCTCGGCTACGTCGTCCAGACCTTCGGGCAGAAGTCCTACAACGGCGTCGCGATCGCGGCGAATCGGGAGTTCGAAGTGCTCCAGCGCGGCTTCCCCGGCGACTCCGAAGACGAGCAGAAGCGGCTGATCGCAGGCCAGGTCGACGACTTCCTGGTCGTGAACATCTACCTGCCGAACGGCTCGGAGGTCGGCTCCGAGAAGTTCGCCTACAAGATGGAGTGGATGAAGAAGCTGCGGAGCTTCCTCGACGAGTTCTCTCCATCCGACGAGAAGCTGGTGTTGACCGGAGACTTCAACATCACGTTCGAAGACCGCGACGTCTACGACCCGGACGGCTGGCGCGAGAAGATCCACTGTTCGACGCCGGAGCGAGAAGCGCTCGCGCACGTGATGGAGTACGGCCTCCACGACGCACTGCGCAAGCACGACGAGAATGAGGCGGTCTACACCTGGTGGGACATGCGCGGTGGTGCCTGGCCGAAGAACAACGGCCTGCGCATCGATCACTTCCTCGTGACCGAATCCGCGCTCGAGACCTGCACGGCCGTCGAGGTCCACCGCGACGAACGTGGACTGAAGTCACCGAGCGATCACGTGCCAGTCGTCGCGGTCTTCGACTGACGCTCGGGTCAGCGCAGGTCGATCAACAACGCTTCGCCGCGCGAGTTGAGCGGCCGGTCACCGATCTTCACCTTGACCGGCGGACGGCCCGAGCCACTGATCTCGAAGCGATAGGTACCCGGCACCTGGACGAGCAGCTGGATCTGGCCCGTGGAATCCGGAGCCCGCGTGTCGAGGAGCACATCGCCGCGGTAGATGCTGATGACCCCACCGGAACCGTCCGACTGCTCGGGCGCGATCAGGTCGATCTGGTGCACTTCGCGTAGACGGATCTCCACGCCCTCGAACAGGTCGTCCGGCATCGTCAACCGCGTCGCGGTCGCCGCGCAGCCCGGAGCGACGGCACAGAGCATCGCGGCCTCGGTGGACAGGCCGGAGAGTTCGAATCGTCCGTCCTCGTCGGTGACGACGAAGAGCCCGTTGGTGAACGCATCACCCCGCACCGACCGCAGCAGCAAGTCCTCGATCGGACCTTGTCGGACCAGACCTCCAGCCAGCGGGTTGCCTTCCGGATCGAAGATGCGGCCGCGAATCTTCGCGCCCCGCTGCAAGCGAATGGCACCGAGCTCTGCTTCTTCCGGATTCGACGGATCGATCTCGGTCACGTACGGGAGATAGCCCGGAACGTCGATCGTCACCCGTGACGGGCCGGCGGGCAGGAACACCTCGAACTGACCGCGATCGAGGTCGATCAATCGGCCTTCGATCTCCCTCTGCCGGAGATGCTGTTCCTCGCTGACCTCATCGAGCGGCGTCGCGCGGAGAACCGCAGCGGACGGCGCGTCGACCCCGAGATCGACAATCGCTCCGGTGACGCGGAAACGCGACAGCCAGAGGAGCTTCAGCTCCCTCTCATCACGCGGGAAGATGGCCCGCAGGTCGCCGGTCGGGGAGACGACCTCGAAGTCGGTCGCCGCCTCGGGAACATCGACCTCGACGATCCCGTCCGAATCAGTCAGCACAGGCGGCGAGTCGACACCAAGCAGGTAGACGGTCGCTTCGGGCACCGGCTCCGCGTTCTCGCCGACGATTCGCAGCTTGACGCGCTCGGAGGGCGGAAACTCGAGTTGCAGCTCCTCGATCACCTCACCGGACTTCACTTCGACCGGCTCGCCCGCAAATTGGATCGGCAAGGTCGAGTAGCGCGCAAAGACACGGTAGGTCCCTGGCTCGAGCTGATCGATCTCGTAGCGCCCCTGCCGGTCGGTGATCGCCGAGTTCGTCTCCTGGTCCGCCGCGAAGACGGTCACACCCGCGAGCGGTCGGCCACCACTCAGCACCTGGCCGCGGATCCGCGCCGGCGGATCGAGTTGGATCTCACCGAGATCGGTCCTCTCGCCATCGGATCTGAGGGGGAAACTGGCCTGGCCGAAGTCCGAGTGCTCGACCCGTCCTGGTCGAGCCGAACGGGCGTAGCGAGAGACCCAACTTCCGAGGGTTCCGCCCGGCAGACCGCGGAACTCGAACTCTCCGGTCTCGCCAGTCGTCGTCCAGAACCGCACGCGGTCGTAGTCCGTCAGCCACCAGTTCGCGCGAACGGAGACGTCGGCGCCGCGCACCGGAGCGCCGGTCTGGTCGACGACCTGACCGACGACGACATCGGACTCTTCGACAGCGAGCGACAGGTCCTGCAGACCCGGCTCGAGGTCGATCGACAACAGGCGATTCCCGGTCTCCTTGAACGCAACGACGCCGTCCACGACCTCGAGGTCCGCCGTTCCGGTCGAAACGGTCTGCGCGAACTCGAAACTCCCATCCGGCTCGACGTCGGCCCATTGGACGTCATCGCTCGAAGATCGGATCTTCAGACGCACCGACTCGGGCAACTCGCCCACGAGGCGACCGAGGACACGACTACTCGGGCGCAGAGTGACCTCGACCTCGGACAGCGCCCGCTGCACCGTGACGGCGCGGTCGTAGACCGAATACATCGGGTGCCGAATGATCATCCGCGCGTCACCAGGACCGAGGCCGGTCAGGGCGAAGACTCCGTCCGCATCGGTCGCGTCGGAGAACGGGTAGTAGAGCGTCGCGTTCCAAGCGGTCGACGGATACAGCGAGATCGACGCCCCACGAATCGGGTCGCCTTGTTCGTCGACGACCTTCCCGAGGAGGGTCTCGCCACCGACACGAAAGTCGAGACGCACTCGCTGCGTCGTTCCGACCGGGATGTTCGTACGCGAGACCGGGCGATGCAGATCGTCGCGCGCCGTGATGCGGACCGCACCAGCACCGCCACCGCGAACGCCGGTGAATCGGAACTTGCCCTGTCGGTCCGTTCGAGTGACCCGCGCCTCGCGCGGCTCCAGTCCGATCGGCTCGAGGACGACCTCGACACCGCTCGCAGGCTGCTGACGCCAGTAGACGACGCCTTCGATCTCGAACCCGCGTTGCAACCTCAGCGTGCGACGGTTCAGCCCGAGAGGGACCAGGATCGACTCGTGAGCGAAGCGGTCGTTCGCGACCTCGACCAACGCGTCCTCGCCCGTCGGCGCCTTGAATCGGCAGTTGCCCTCGTTGTCGGAGTAGGCCACCGCCAGCGAGACCGTCCTGCGGTTTGGCCAGGGCGAGAGGATGCGATGCAGCTTCAGCTGGATCCCGCGCACGGGCTCCCCGTTCTCGTCGAGCACCTTCACCTGGAGCAGACGAGACGACTCGGCGACCGGACGTCCCTCCGCCTCGGTCTCGCTGGCCCGGCGATCCCCCTGCTCGATGCGCGCGAGAGCACCTCCGTCCGGTTCCGTGGAAAACCGTGCCTCCTCGACCTGGGTACGAAGCGTGGGAGCATCCCGGCTCTCTTCTGTCTCGCCGAACCACCCGAGTCGTTGGCCGCCGAAGAAGGCGCCAGCGCCGGCAACGGCGAGCAAGACGACGGTCAGGAGAGGGGATTTCATCGAGGAGGCTGGTGGCCGGTATCGTCGGCGGACTGTCGGTCGAGAGCCGGACTCAGAAGCCGGATTCGATGTAAGAACGGATCTGGCGACTGCGGCGTCGGAAGCGGTCTCGAACCGAAGGAATCCTCGAAGCGGCTTGCTCGGCCTCATCGATCGCATCGAGGATCTGGCGCTTCATGCTCGAGGGATCGGCGGCTCCTTGGAGCGCCGTGTAGGCGGAGACGCCGGCGGCCTCGAGGTCATCCACGCTGCCGTTCGCAGCCGAACTACGAAGGGCGAGGAGGGTCCGACGGAACGGGATCTCCGCGCTCTCCGGTTCGAGTTCTTCCCAGCGGTCGAGATGGCCGACCGCGACCGAACGACGCGAACGGAAGGATCCGCCCCGGTTCTGTCCACGGCCCGGGCGCAGGTCGACCGCCAGAGCGATCTCCGTGCTGAGCCGAGCGCGCAGACGAGCGATCCGCAGGGTGTCGAGTTCGCCAACGCGCGGGATCCAGGCCTTGTTGATCCAAGACTCCAAGTCCGAGAGCGCGTCGCTCCGCCCGCGAAGAAGGGTCGCGAGCAACTCGTATCCGCGCAGCTCCTGACGCGGCGAGAGTCCAGCGACGACCGGACCGGTCCGACCCGGTCCGAGGTCCGCGGCGCCGAGCCATTCGAACACCAGCTCGAAGGCACGCAGGATCGACCGCGAGCCGACCTGCTCCCGGAGGATCTTCAGACCAGCCGCGCGGTTCTGCTCGCGAACCGAGGTATCGGAACTCGCACTCTGCGCGAGACTCTCCGCGCGGGACTCGAGGTCGCGCCACAACGGTCCGCGCACGTCGCCGACGGCGCGAGTGCCCAGCACACCGAAGCGATCGAGGCGTTCGCTCAGATCCATCGCGACTGGCACATCGAGTTCGAAGTTCATCAACATCGCCGCGGGTGGGCGGCCGACTCCGACGAGGCAACCGAGCAGCTGGCCCGCGACTTCGGAACCGACGGCGCCGGCCCGACTGACGATCGTCTCGACCGCCTTGGTGAGTTCGAGCGCAGAGCTGCGATCCCAGTCGATCAACGCTTGGAGGACCTGAGGTGCGACCGCACCGGGTCGCAGGAACTGCGCCCGCAACAGGTCTTTCTCCGCGGCCTGCACGTCCCCGATCGCCTCAGTCAGGCTCAGGACGGCGCGCGCGAAGTAGAGCTGGTAGAGCTCGAAGGCCGCCTTCTGATTCAGCTGCGCCAGGTTCGGCTGCAGCTGGTCGATCTCCACATCGATCGCTGAGAGAACCGCGACAGCACCACTCTCGGCCAATCCTTCGAGAAGCGACGCAGGTTGGCTCACTTCGGGCCACAACGCGGCCCACCAGAGAGCCGGGCGCGGGTCGTCGCGACGATCGTCTTCGACCGCCTGCAGTCGCTGCAGGACGTCGCGAGTCGGACCGTCGGACCGTTCTCCGACGCGGAAGTTTCCGCTCAGCAAGCCGAGCAGTCCGCTTGGCCCATAGGCCTCGCCGGGCCCGGCCGCGATCTCGCTGGCAATCGACGTGAGCTCGGCTTGGTAGCGCTGCTCGTCTGAGTCTGTGCGGACCTGCGAGAGCAGATCGAGGCTGAAGAACAGCAGGATGATCGCGACCGCGATCGCAGCCGACAGACCGGGTGCACGCCGGATCCGCCGCCAGAGCCGGATGAAGATCGACTGACGCCGGACCTGCACCGGCTCGTCATCGGCGACGCGTTGGAGGTCGCGCGCAAGTGCTTCGCCGTTCGGGTAACGATCACGCGGCTCGCGCGAGAGTAGACGACCGAGGACCGCTTCGAGGTCCTTCGGCGCGCGTGGCAGGTGACGACGCAGCGGAGGACACTCGCCACGCGTCAGCGCATGCAGCACGGCCTCGGTGCTTTCGGCCTCGATCGGTCGGCGACCGGTCAAGCACTCGAACATCGTGATGCCGAGGGAGTAGAGGTCGCTGACCTCGGACTGCTCCCGACCCAGCGCTTGTTCGGGTGCCGCGTACTGCAAGGTGCCGAGGAAACCCCCACTGCGGGACACACTGGCGCTGTGCTCGCCGACGATCTTCGACAAGCCGAAGTCCGCGAGCGCGAGCGAGCCGTCCGGGTGCACGAGGACGTTGCCTGGCTTGACGTCGCGGTGCAGCACACCACGACGGTGCGCGTGGTGCAGCGCGTCGGCGACCCCCGCGAATCGACGCGCGGCCTCGCGAGATTCGTAGACCGGTTCGTCGCGATGCTTCCGGGCTGCGATGTGCTTGTCGAGGCTGATGCCATCGACCCGCTCCATGGCGAAGTAGAGGTAGCCCTGGGCTTCCCCGAAGCCGAACACCGGCACGATGTGCTGGTGGTGAAGTGTCGCGTTCGCACGAGCCTCGGTGCGGAACCGACGCCGCATCCGCGGATCGTTGGTCAGCTGCGGGCTGAGGACCTTGAGAGCAACCGTCCGTTCGAGACTCTCCTGGAAGGCCTCGAACACCGTGCCCATCCCGCCACGGCCGAGCACGCCGAGGATCCGATAATCACCGAGCTTCTCCGGCAGCGCCCCGGTCGACTCCCCGACCACCGAGTCGAGGAAGTCCATGGCGGACACGCAATCGAGCAGGTCGTCGCTGACCTCGTCGGGTTGCGCCTGGAGGTGGTCGCGAAGTTGGTCGGCACGCAGATGGCCGAACTCCCGGAAGACCTCGGCCAGCGGTTCGTCCCCGTCTGCGGGACGCCCCGGTTCGTCGTCGACCGCGCCGTGGCCGGCTCCGGTCACAACCGGCTCTCCCCCGACAGATCCTGGAGTTCCTTGGCCAGGCGTTTCAACGCCCGGCCGAGCAGCAGGTGGACGGCGTTTTCCGAACGGCCCATCCGGTCACCGATCTCACGCGCGGACAAGCCTTCGATTCGCGCGAGCACGACGACTTCCCGGTGATCATCGGTCAGCTGTTCGAGCGCCTGCTCGAGCAGCACGAGTCGGTCATTGCGATCGGCGAGGGTCGCTGGGCCGCTTCGTCGATCGGCGACCGGGAGATCGGTCGGAATCCCCCGCTCGCGCTTCGGGTCGCGAGCGGCGACGCCGACCTGGTCCCGGAGGATACGAGCGACCTTGCGGCGGGCGAGAGTCACCAGCCAGGCGCCGGCGTTGGCCGGATCCTCAAGCGTGTGCCACGAATTGATCGCCTCGATCGCAACCTCCTGGAGGACGTCCTCGGGATCCAAGCGTGCACGCAGATCCGGCCCCATCCGCAGGTAGACCACGGACATCAGGCGTTCGCGGTAGCGTTCGAACGCGATTTCGGGACTGAGGGACATCGTTCGCGCGGCCAACCTACGACCACTGCCGACACGACCGCTACCGACGCCGACCGGTTTCGGGTCGACACTCTTCGCGTTCACGGAGCGAGATTCGGAGCAAGCGACGGCAGCGGAGGGACGCGCCGCGGAACAGTCTAGCACCTGGCCACGGGACACGGGATGACCCGGAGATCGAAGTGAGAAGCGAGACATGGTCCGAGGCGGTTCGGCGGAGTTGAGAGAACGAGGCCCGAACCCCGGAAACTCCGAAATGTCCGCGCCTCGACTAGGCACCGGTCTGACGCTGAGACCTGCCGAGTATTCTTCTCGGTCCGTCTTTCGCGACCGGCGGCGGACCAGATCCGGCCTCTCAGGCCAGTTTGCCGCCTTCGAACAGGTCCTCGGGAAGAGCACGGAGCTTGCCTTCCGGGCTGACGCAGGCGAGCGAGGTCTCCCCGGTCGCCGCCAGCACGCCGTCGGTCTCGCGCGTCAACCGATAGCCGAGCGTGATCCCTACCCGACGCCGACGGATCAGTGAGGTCTCGATCACCACGACGTCGTCATAGTCGAGCGGTGCGTGGTATCGGCATTGGAGCTCGACGATCTGCAGCAGGTAGCCGTCGTCCTCCAGATCGCGGTAGCTGCGACCCTGAGCCCGCAGCCATTCGGTGCGCGCCTCCTCGAACCACGCGACGTGGTTCATGTGGTGCGCGACTCCCATGCGGTCGGTCTCGCAGTATCGCACGCGGATCCGGTGCTCGACCGGAGCTCCCGAGACGTTCTCGCTCAATTGGCGTCGGTCCCCTTCCGCGGGAGAAACGGCTCAGATTGTGAGGTCTCGATCATGCGTCGGGCACGCTGCACGGCGAGGCGCTCGGGAGGGATCCCCGTCGCATGAGCCTCATCCAGCAGGTCGCCGACCACGTCACCGATCTGGTCGATGCGTTCGGGCGCCGGCGCCTTCCCTTCCAGGTGGAAAGTCGCGCCGTGAATCAGCGCCCCGGCGTTCACGACGAAGTCCGGCGCGTAGAGGATCCCGCGGCTGTAGAGCACGTCGCCGTGCTCAGGACTCGCGAGGACGTTGTTGGCGGAGCCGACGATCGCACGGGCTCCGAGCGAGCTCAGACTGATGTCGTGGACGATGCCGCCGAACGCGCAGGGGCAGAAGACGTCGCACTTGGCCTGCGCCGCCTCGCCGGGCTCGATCGACTCGACGCCGTGCTCTTCGACGGCCTTCTTGACGCGGTCCTGGGCGACATCGGTCACCCGGACCTTGGCGCCTTCGGCGACGAGATCCCGAACGAGGCGCGCCCCGACGGCTCCGAGGCCCTGAACGACGACGTCGAGGCCCTCGAGCTCGGAGAAGTCGAGACGCTTCGCAACCGCCCGCACGCCGGCGAGAACACCCCGTGCGGTCGGCTCGCCGAGCGGACCGGGGCCCTCCTCGACCGCGCGCGCGACGTACTGCGTCTTCCGCGCGACGGACTCGAGGTCGGCTTCCTCGGTGCCGACGTCCGGGCCGGTGTAGTAGCGCCCTCCCATCTCCTCGACATAGGCGCCGATCAGCTCGTAGGCGCGCACGCGATCGAGTTCTTCGGAGTCGAAGATCACGGTCTTGGCGCCGCCGCCCTTCACGCCCGCGAGCGCGCACTTCCAGCTCATCGCCTCGGCCAGTCGAAGGGCGTCTTCGAGCCCCTCGTCGAAGGTCCGGTAGGCGTGGCGGCGAATGCCGCCGAAGGCCGGACCGAGACGCGTGTCGTGCACGACGACGACCGCGACCGCCTCAGAGGGCCGGTCTCGGAGGATCTGGATCTGCTCGAATTCCCGTCCGTCGAGAACTGCGTTGCGCATGACCGCAGGCTATCCGGTACGAGCCGGAAACCGGCCCAATTCCGCCCCGAGAGCGGGATTCAAGCGAACCGGAGCGGATTCGTCGACACTGGCGGGTGGCCGCGGGAAGACTCGCCGCCGAGAATCGTCTGACCGAGCCGAACCGGGCCGTCCTGGCCTCCGCCGTTTCCCGCGAACGACCTCGACCCGTGCTGATCACGAACCTGCCCTTCCGCCCGCTGCTCCTCTGCTTCGTCGCCTTCGGGTTCGGGGCCTGTGCCACGCAACCCGAACGGACCGAGTCTGAGAAGCAGGCGGAGGAAGATGACTGGACCGACCGCGAGCGGAAGGACCAGGAGACCAAAGATCGACAGGATGACGAGCGCGTGATCCTCCAAGGACTGCGCGACACGCTGCAGAACTACACGAGCCTCGTGAACAGTCCGAGCTCGCACCGCAACGAGTCCGAGGAAGACCGACTTCGCGACTACCTCGTCGAGGTCAGCGAGAACCGGTACGACCTGCTCGTCCGCATCGCCCAGGACACCGAGCACCTGTTCCTACGTGAGTACGCGGTCGGCACGCTCGGCTTCTCGGAGCGGCCCGAGGCACTCGGCGTCCTGCTGCAGGCCTTGCTCGACGAGGATCCGGCCGTGCGGGCGAACGCGGTGTTCGGGCTCGCCGTCCGCCGCGACCCCAAGACTCCGCTGAAGCCTCTGATGCGCATCGTCGAGAGCGCCGAGGAGGACGAGTCACGTCGAGCCAGTGCCGCTTGGACCCTCTACCAGCTGCAAACCGCGCTGCGCGATCCATCCGAGTTGATTCCGTTCTGGGAGAAACAGCTCCAAGGCACCGACACTCCGGAAACGGTGGTCGTGCAGGCGATCCGCGGCCTCGGTCAGACGCGTGACCCGAAGCACCGCGAGGTGATCGAACAGTTCGCCGACCACCCGACCCCACTCATCCGGATGGCGACCGCGATCGCGATCGGCCGGATGCGAGACCAAGAATCGATCCCGACGCTCTTGTCGATGTTGGAGCGTGCGAGCACCGAACCGAACGTGCGCCTGACGATCCGCAAGGCTCTGCAGGAGATGGCTGGGCGGGGCGTGGACTTCGGCGAAGACCTCGCCGAGTGGCGCCGCTACTTCCAGCGCGGCGGTTGAGGCAGTTGCGCTGGTGAGGCCAGCGCGGACACTTGGAGGGTGCCAGCCCCCCTCCGCACAGCGCCCGAGAACACCCGCCAGAGGACTGCCTCGAGCAGTCGGTGGCTCGGAGTGATCTTCAGCCTTGGCCCGCTCGCCTTCTTGTCGACGGGTTGTGATCCGACGCCGGAAGAAGAACCCGCCGGCCAGGTCGATGCGTCCGAGGGAACGCAGGATGGCGACCCGGAGCCGACACGCACCGCCTTCGAGCGAGTCGTCGCCGCACGGACCTTCAGCTACGGCGAGTATCCGGTTCCCGACCGAATCGTGGTCGAGGTCTCCGCGGCAGGACTCGGTCGCACGATCATCATGTTCGAAGGCGCCACCACCGACCTCGAGGACGAGGAACCGGGTCGTGTCCGCGCGAACTTCGAGACCGGAGGTCGAACGGTCCTCCGTCGTCGCGATGGCAGTCTGCACACCTGGTCTGCCGATCAGGAGCTGGCCGACACGAGCGAGGAGCAGTCCGCCCAGTTTCAGGACCTGCTTCGACTCTGCGAGCTCGCACTGATGCGTCCGCTCGAGGACTTGGAGCCCGAGGCGTGCGAACCGTTCCCCGGCGATCTGAAGGACACCTACCGGGTGCGCGGTCTGCGTGTCGAAGTCACTGAGGATCGGGTCTCGAAGATCGACGACCTCCGATTCCTCGAGTTTGCGCGTGCTGGCCGAGGCCAGATCCCGGTGCTTCTTGAGAACGACGCGCTCGGGCAGATCGGCTTTCGGATCCTCGCGCACGACCTGCTCTTCGGCGCCTCGAGCTTCGAACCGCCAGACGATCGCGAGGACGTCGTCCGACGACTGATCGAACCGATCCGTCAGGCGTCGGTCCGAAGAATCGAACGTGTGGAAGCACAGCTGCTGTGGATCCCCGACCCGGGCACCTGGCAAGGGCGCTTTGAAGCTCTGAACGAGGCAGGGGCTCGCCTCGGCGCCGGCGGATTCGCACCCGCCGGCGAAGACGCGGCCCTCGTCACTCGCAACGGCCAGCAGTTCCTCCAGATCGCGTTTCTGGATCCGACCGGAGAGGGAAAGCTCAAACTCGATGAGAACGAGCGTCAATCGAGCCGTGAGGCCGGTTCCGCACTGTCCGTCCGCGTCCCGGACGGCGACTGGACCCGTCGCATCGACCTGGCCGAGGCAGCCCTGAGGTCAGCCCTTCAGGATCGAGCGCCCGACGGCAACGCGCCGGAGCTCCTGTTCAACCATCGCACTCGCTCTCTGCGACAGGACGGCGACCTGATGCTGGAAACGATGCCAGTCGAACTGCGCCAGGGCTTGAAGTAGCTCTATCCTTGGACGACCGAGAGCCGGCGACCGCTGAGCGGATTGCCGGCCCCGAATCTCATGTCCTGCGGCCCGCAATTCGACGACCCGAAGTCCTTCCTACCGACGAGCGCGAAGGAGATCGCCGCCCGCGGCTGGGACGGCATCGACGTGCTGTTCGTCAGTGGCGACGCCTACATCGACCACCCCTCCTTCGCGATGGCGATCCTGGGTCGGGTGCTCGAAGCCGAGGGCTATCGCGTGGCGATCTTGTCGCAGCCGGACTGGAACAGCGCCGACGCCTTCCGTGAGTTCCCCACCCCGCGCCTCTTCTGCGCGGTCAGTGCGGGAAACATGGACTCGATGATCAATCACTACACGGCGAACAGGAAGCGTCGCAACGACGACGCCTACTCGCCGGGTGGACGAACGGGTCTGCGACCGGACCGACCGACGAACGTCTACACGCAGCGATGCCGGGAGGCGTTCCCGGGCGTGCCGGTGATCGCCGGCGGCGTCGAGGCATCTCTGCGACGCATCGCGCACTACGACTATTGGTCGGACACCGTCCGGCCGAGCATCCTCGTCACCTCGAAGGCCGACCTCGTTGCCTTCGGCATGGGCGAGCGCATCATCCTCGAGATCACCAACCGTCTTGCCGCTGGCGAGTCGGTCAAAGATCTCCGCGACATGCGCGGTATCGCCTACCTGCTCGGCGCCAAGGAAGAGCTTGCTGAACACCTCTTCGACGAAGCGTCGAACGACGGCTCGACCATCGAGCTCCCCTCGCACGAGCTGGTCAAGGAGGACAAGTACGCATTCGCGGACATGACGCGGCTCCTGCACCACGAGACCAACCCTCTGAACGGGAGGCGACTCGTGCAGACTCACGGCAACCGCCGCGTGGTCATCAACCCGCCGGCGCTCGGGCTCGACGAGACCGGGATGGATCGTCTCTACGATCTTCCCTACACCCGCCGCCCGCATCCGCGTTACCGCAACGAGCCGATCCCCGCACACACGATGATCAAAGACTCGGTCACGATCATGCGCGGGTGCTTCGGGGGCTGCACCTTCTGCTCGATCACGATGCACCAGGGTCGAGCGATCCAGTCGCGTAGCAAAGACTCGATCCTGCGTGAGCTGAAGACGATGACCGAGGACCCGGACTTCAAGGGGCACGTCTCAGACATCGGTGGGCCAACGGCGAACATGTATCAGCTGCGGTGCACCAAACCCGAGGTCGAGAAGATCTGTCGCCGCCTGTCCTGCGTCCACCCGACCAAGTGCAAGCTACTCGGTACCGACCATGGACCGCTGAAGGAGCTGATGCGTGAAGCCCGCGCGATCGACGGCGTCAAGACCGTGCGCGTCGCGTCCGGTATCCGCATGGATCTGGCCGCAGACGACCCCGAATACCTCGAGGAGCTTGCCGAGCATCACGTCGGCGGATTCCTGAAGGTCGCGCCGGAGCATGCCAGCGATCGGGTCCTGAACCTGATGAAGAAGCCTTCGAAGGGCTCCTTCGAGGAGTTCGACCAGAACTTCCGGGCGGCCTCGAACCGTATCGGTAAGGACCAGTACCTGGTTCCATACTTCATCGCGAGCCACCCGGGCTCCGGTGTTGAGGACATGATCGAGCTGGCGGTCTTCCTCAAGCAACGTGGCTACAAACCGCGGCAGGTGCAGGACTTCATCCCCGCACCGATGGACATCGCAACCTGCATGTACTTCACCGGGCTCGACCCGATGACGATGCAGGAAGTCGACACGCCCAAGAAACTCAAGGACCGCAAGGTGCAGCGCGCGCTGATGCAGTTCTTCAAGCCGGAGAATTGGTTCGTCGTCCGGAAGGCTCTTCTCGACGCCGGCCGCAAGGAACTGATCGGTTCGGGCGAGATGTGCCTGATTCCCGCGAAGCCGCCAAAGGAGGCTCTGTCGGCACGCCGCGCCGAGGCACGGCTCGCGGGCGAGAGCTACGTTCACTCAGAAGAAGCCGGAACAGAACGCTCGGTTGGCTATCGACCGCACCGCAAGGGTGCGCGCAACAAGCCGCGCGGGCTGCGACGGCGCGACTGACGGAGCCTCACCCAAGGCCCCGCCCAGGACGAATCCGGACTCGCGCCGAGCGAGGCGCCGAAGCACGGAAAGCTACTGCGTCCGCTCGTGACGAGCCCGCATACTGGCGCGCATGAACCGGGTCACCTTCTCTGCCAACCTCGAAGAAGCGCTCGAGGGTGTCGAGCTCATCCGCGTCTACGCCAAGGCCTCGAGCCGCGACGCGCTGCCCGCGGGATCCCTCCCAGGCCTGAAGGCGCTGTTCTCGAAGCGAGCTGAGATGGCCAAGTGCGGACCACGCGGCCGGCTGGTGCGGCTCAGCGTCGACGAACCGGATCTCGAGTGGGCGGTGCTGCCGGAGTCCCCTGCACGCGGCCTGTCGCCGTCAGGTGCGGACTTCGCCGCGAACCTCACGTCGATGCCCGAGCAGAAATGCGTCGCCTGTGTGGTCATCGCGGCGTCGGAGGACGAAGCGATGCCGCTGGCGCGTGCGGTGGCCCGGCGATTCCCGATGATCGATCGCCGCACGCCCTCGCCTCTGCCCGAAGACGTGCGCGTCGTGGTCGTCGACAGTCGCGGCCAGGAGATCGTGATGAGCGACCTGGACATCGCGATCGCCGAAGACACTCGCGTCGCTGCGCGCCTCGTCGACGAGCCGCCGACCGAACTGAACCCCGGCCGCTTCGCCGAGATCGCACATGAGATGCTCGGTAACCTCGGAGTCGAGATTCGAGAGATCAAGGGCGACGAGCTGCTGTCCGCCGGCTGCGGCGGAATCCACGGCGTTGGTCGCTGCGCCAAGTCCCCGCCTCGCCTCCTGATCGCGAGCTCGAACGCCAGCGGAACGACATCAGCGCCGACGATCGCACTCTGCGGCAAGGGTGTGACCTATGACACCGGCGGTCTGCACCTGAAGCCGCGGGGCGGCATGGAGGGTATGAAAGGCGACATGGGAGGTGCAGCCGCCGTGCTCGGGGCCTTCCACGCGCTGGTGCGCGGAGGGCACGATGGTCCAGTCCACGCGGTGATCCCGCTGGCCGAGAACGCGATCGGCTCGGATGCGTTCAAGCCCGACGACATCCTGACGCTGCACTCGGGACAGACGGTGGAGATCAACAACACCGACGCCGAAGGCCGTCTGCTTCTAGCGGATGCGGTCAGCTTCGCAGCCCGTGAGCTGAAGGCAGATATCGTGTTCGACATCGCCACGCTGACCGGCGCACAACTGGTCGCCACCGGCAAGGTGTTCGGCGCGATCGTCACCCCGGACGAGGAGCTGGAGAGTCTGTCTCTCGACGTCGGTCGCGAGACCGGGGACCCGATGCACCCACTTCCCTACGCTCCGGAGCTGCACCGAAAGGAGTTCGAGAGCCCGATCGCCGACCTGCGCAACTCGGTCAAGGACCGCGGCAACGCGCAGTCAAGCTGCGCGGGCGACTTCATCGGCGCACAGATCGAAGAGACGGACGCGCGCTGGTGCCACTTCGACATCGCTGGCCCGGCCTGGCGAAACGATCGCGGCACGGGAGCCGGTGTCGGACTGCTGGCCGGCGTCGTGCTGCGCCTGCAGTCCTGAACAAGCCGCAGCTTTTCGCGAGCTGCTCACCTTGCTCGCCAGACCGGACCTCGGACCTTGACGATCGGGCGGCGAGACGCTGCCGTTCTGGTATGCGATTCGCCGTCGTCACGTCTCTCCTCCTGCTGTTGACCGGCTGCGCCTGGTCCGACCATTTCATTGGCATCCGCGTCAATCTGAAGAAAGGACGGACCGAATGGCCGCTCGAGGGTCCGGAGACGCTCAGCGACACGAATCCGGGGACACTCGCGATCGAGGTCGACGTGGATGTTTCCTACGGCGAAGTCACCGTGCTGGTGTTCAAGGACGAGCGCAGCACCGAGCCAGACGCGCTCTTCCATACCTCGAGCGACCACCACAGCGGCCAACTCGAGCTGCACGACGTCCGAACGCGTCGCGGGCGCCTGGTGATCGAACCGAACGAGGATGCGGTCGGCTACGTGACCGTGAACATCGACTATCGCTAGGGTGAATCGTCCCGGTTCGCCCCCGCCGAGCGGCACAAGAGACCGGCGCTTGCCCTGAGCCATGGATCGGCCGATCCTCCCCGCTCATGAAGCTCGCCCACACGATGCTGCGCGTCCGCGACCTCGAGAAGTCGCTCGACTTCTACACCGGCTTCCTCGGCCTCAGGGAAGTGCGCCGCTCTCCGATCGGAGATGAGGCGACGCTGGTCTTCCTCGCGGACGATGACGAGAACTACCACCTCGAGCTCACCTACAACCACGACGGTCGAGACTACGAACTCGGGTCGCAGTTCGGGCACGTCGCGCTCTACACCCAGGACCTCGACCAGGTCATCGCAGAGGTCGAGTCCAAAGGATGGTGGTTCCGGCAGAGCAAACCCACCAGCAACAGCCGCTACATCTTTGTGAAGGACCCCGACGGCTACGACGTCGAGATCCTGCAAGCGAGGTAACTCGGCCAAGGCAGCCGCGCAGCTCGGGCGACTCGACCTACCGTGCCGCTGCCGAACTCCACCCTGACTGAAGGCTCGAAGAACCCTGGGCCAGGGCCCCTCGGACGCCGTGCCGAAACGGATCTCTCCACGCCGATCCGCAGGCTACGAGTCGATTGGTCCAAGTAGACGCCAAGCGTACTGGTCGCGTGTGATCGAGACCGGGGTGGGCCACTTTCCAGCTCCGACGACCGCCCTAGGGTGGCGGCCATGACGGCGTGTCGGTGGGACGAGCCTGTTTTCGTGGTCGGCCATCCCCGATCCGGCACCACTCTCGTCCGCGACCTGCTCGACCTCAGCCCGCACACGGCCATCACGAACGAGAGCTACATCCCCTGGTTCGTGCGGATGACCCAATGCTTAGCCGGAGTCCCGACCAACGGGATCTTCCGGGAGGGACCAAGCACGGTGATGGGGTTGGTGAACCCTCGGATGATCGAGCAGTTCGCCGCGATCCATCTGGACGGAGTGCTCAAGATGCTCAAGTCGTTCTACGGGGAGACTTTCGCATCCAAACCGTTCCAGGTCTGGGGCGACAAGGTCACGTTCGGATTCCACGCGATCGAGGACCTTCGCGCGGTGTTCCCAGGCTTGAGGCTTCTGCTCGTCGTCCGAGACCCCCGCGACTGTATCGCTTCCGTCATGGCCTGGCAGAAACGGCAGGTCGAGGCAGGTCAGCTGGAGCGGGCTAAATCCCCGCTCGAGCTCGCGAACCACTGGAACGAATTGAACTCTGAGTTGTCGCAACTGGGAGGCACTGATCGGCAGCTGCTAATTCGCTACGAGGACATCGACGACAGATTGACTCTCGCTGCCATGCTCGAGTTCCTGAATCTTCCGGAATGGACCGGGTCAGAAGCGGAGCTAACAACGTCGGTTTCCCAGCGGTTCGAACAACACGCGACGAGCCCGACACGAAGGAGTTCGATCGGTCGTCATCGGCATCAACTGACCACGCAGGAGCTCGAGATGATCCAGCGAAGCTGCGGCGAAACAGCACGCGGCTTCGGATACAGGCTCGACCGTCCCGCTGAGTCCTCGAAGCACCCGAGGAACGACGAGCGGAAGGACCTTCGCAGAGAAGGCGAAGCCTCCCCTTGAGAGCCCGGGGGCCCCAGTCGACTTCGGCCTGGAACCCCCACGGTCCAGAAACGCAAAAAGGCCGTCATCCAAATGGATGACGACCTTCTTGGGACCTCACAGTTCGTGTGAGGTGGTAGATGAAGCCGGCACTGACCTACTTTCGCGTTTCCACTATCATCGGCCCTGAGTGCTTAACTGCTGTGTTCGGTATGGGAACAGGTGTTTCCACTCAGGTATGGGCACCGGCAATTCGCTTGCTTTCCAACAGCTCGAGAGCTGGAAGAAAGACAGTGGTGTGAGGAAGAGAGCCAGGGACAGGACCAATGGTCACTGCCAAGAAGCTTCTCGTGTGAAAGATAAGGTCAAGCCGATCGACTGGTTAGTACCGGTCAGCTGAGTGAGTCGCCCCACTTACACCTCCGGCCTATCAACCTGGTGGTCTTCCAGGTGTCTCGGGGATGATTCGTCTTGGAGTTGGCTTCCCGCTTAGATGCTTTCAGCGGTTATCCGATCCGAACTTAGCTACCCTGCCATGCCGCTAGCGCGACAACAGGAACACCAGAGGTTCGTTCTTTCCAATCCTCTCGTACTAGGAAAGACTCTCCTCAATCATCCTACACCTACAACAGATAGGGACCGACCTGTCTCACGACGGTCTAAACCCAGCTCACGTACCGCTTTAATGGGCGAACAGACCAACCCTTGGGACCGCCTTCAGCCCCAGGATGCGATGAGCCGACATCGAGGTGCCAAACCTCCCCGTCGATATGAACTCTTGGGGGAGATCAGCCTGTTATCCCCGGAGTACCTTTTATCTGATGAGCGACGGCCCTTCCACTCGGAATCCGCCGGATCACTAGGACCTACTTTCGTATCTGCTCGAGTTATATCTCTCGCAGTCAGGCACACTTCTACCCTTACGCTCTACGCGCGATTGCTAACCGCGCTG
>JBCBZB010000009.1:0-105806 GCA_039815565.1 Planctomycetota bacterium | reverse complement strand
GGTTCGGACCTCAACGACATCGAGTTCGATACCCGGATCGGTAAGTCATCCGCGGTCGACGGAGCTTACGGCCATTCTCCCTACCTACAACGAGGAAGGTTCTGTTGCGGTCGTCGTCTCGGGGCTTCTCACCAGGGGGGTCGGAGAGGTTCTCGTCGCGGACAACGGTTCGACCGACCGGTCCGCCGACGTCGCGAGAGAGGCTGGGGCTCGCGTCGTGTCGGCTCCCGTACGGGGCTACGGCTCGGCTTGTTCGGGTGGTCTGGCGTCTCTCCGAGAGAACTGTCGCTTCGTGCTCTTCTGCGACGCCGATGGAGCGGACGACCTTGCTCGGCTCCGTGACGTTGTGACGCCCGTGCTCGACGGTGAGGCCGATCTGGTGATCGGTTCCCGAGTCCTGGGCGAGTCAGAGCCGGGAGCTCTCAGTGTGCAGCAACGGTTCGGAAATTGGCTGGCCGCCCGACTGCTTCGAATCTTCCATCGTGCGGAGGTGACCGATCTGGGGCCGTTCCGTTGCGTCAGTCGCGAGGCGCTCGACCGGATTCAGATGGTCGATCGCGGCTTCGGCTGGACTGTCGAGATGCAGGCCAAGGCCTACGGGCTCGGACTTCGGACCAAGGAGGTTCCGGTCGATGCCAAGCGTCGCATCGCGGGGAAGAGCAAGATCGGCGGCAACCTTCGAGCGAGTGTGATCGCCGGGAAGGTGATCTTGTCGACGATCTGGAAGCACCGAAAGTTCGGTGCTCGCTCGTCAGGCCAGTGAGCCTCCGCAGGATGACCCGGCGCCGGCTGTGCAGGCGAAGCAGTGCTTGTCGACGGCGATCCGCAGAGACTCGGTGGACCGGCTGCCATCGCGGACCAGCTGCTCGATGGTGAGCGGATTGCCCTCCAGATCGCGCAGCGGGAGATCCTGCACGAGGTTGAAGTCGCAGTCATAGAGGCGCCCGTCCCACCGCAGACTGAGAGTCGACCGGCACATCAATCCGTCGAGCGTGCCGGGGTTGAATGCTTCGACGAGGAGCTGGTGGTAATCATCGAGAGCGCCCTGCCGTTCGAGGTCGTCTCGGAACCGATGGATGGGCTGGTTCGTGATCGTGAGCAGGTGTGAGAACTGGATCCCGAACGTCTCACCGAGCACCTGACGGTAGTCCTCTTCGAGGCCTTGCTGTGGAGGCGGCAGGCTCGGCCCTTGCGGGTTGTAGACCAGGTTCAGCTCGAGGTCCTTGCCGTAGCCGACCTCGTTCAGTCGCTGGATGGCTTCGATGCTCTTGTCGAACACTCCACGACCACGCTGCTTGTCGACGTTGTCTTCGAGGTAGCACGGGAGTGAGCAGTAAAGGACGACTCCGTGATCGCGGAAGAACGCCGGAAGGTCGCTCTGGCTCTCCTCGAACTGGACCGTCAGGTTGTGCCGGACGAAGACCGTACGGCCGAGTTCTTGGGCCTTGGCGACCAGTCGACGGAAGTGCGGGTTCAGTTCCGGCGCTCCCCCGGTCAGATCCACGGTCGTGAGACCCGGGTCGGATTCGAGGAGTCGGATCGCGGCGTCGACGGTCTCCTGCTGCGCGTTGTCCTCGGGTCCCTTACGGGCCGGGCTCGAGTCGACGTGACAGTGTCGGCAAGCCTGGTTGCAGAGTCGGCCGAGGTTGAACTGCAGAGTCGTGGCTCGTCCTCGCCGGAGTTCGGGGAAGCGATCGAGTTCGGTCGCCGTTTCGGTCATCGCGATACTTTCGCCATCGAGCGCGAAACGGCAAGGCAAGTGCTGGGCTATCTTGCGTCGATGCGTTCGGCAGTTCTCGTCATGGCCCGATACTGGGCGGAGGGTCCGGTCAAGACACGTCTCGCGCGCGTGATCGGTCAGGATCGGGCCCGAGCCATCTACAAGGAGCTCGCGGAGACGGTCTGGCGGGGGCTGCGGCACGAATCCCGGGCCGGGAAGCTCGAGCGGTTCCTGTTCGTCGAGCCGGCTTCGAAGGTCAACGAGACCGCCGAGTGGCTCGGGGGGGCGGATCATTTCGAGGGGCAGGCGTCGGGTGATCTGGGGCGGCGGCTCGTTGCGGCTTTCGAGCGAGCCTTCGGCACGGGCGTCGATCGGGCAGCGGTCGTTGGGACCGATGCACCGACGGTTGATGCAGAGCTGTGTCGGCGAGCTCTGGATGAGCTGGAGGATCACGAGGTCGTGATCGTCCCAGCTCTCGACGGTGGTTACGCCCTTCTGGGGTTGGCCCGAGTGGTCCCTGAGCTGTTCTCCGACATGCCGTGGAGCACCGATCAGGTTTGCCGGGAGTCGGTCACACGAGCCGAGCGGCTCGGCCTGAGAGTCGCGTTGCTCGAGCCTGTTCGCGACATCGACGAGATCAGCGACTGGCAGGCGTTCGAGTCTGAGCGTTCCTGACCGGGGTCCACCGCTTCGTGGCGCGATTGACGAGCCAGATCCATAGCGGAGTCCAAGCGACGACCGACCAGATCGTCGACTGCTGCCAGACGCCCTGGTCGAGCCAGCCTGGGAGCAGGTGATAGCTCGCCACGATGCTCCCGGTCGTCAAGAGCAGAAGCGGTGATCGTCGAACGGCGGCGAGTGGTAACAGGTATGCCGCCACGTACCACGGGTGAACGGTCGGCGATGCGACGAGGAAGAACAGCCCGAGCCAGAGAGCGAACCGTTCCGCGGAGATGTGCTGCCGGACCGCGCGAACGAACAAGAGGAGACCGGCGAACGCGAAGAAGAGCTTGGCGGTTCCGAGCGCCTTGTCATGGATCTGGTCGTGGTTGACGACGTCACCCGAGCACGGCCACACGGCGAGGCACAGCTCCTCGAGCGCCCGGCTGAGCAGCGGGAACGCACTCCCTCCAGTCGGCTCCAGGTTCGCGTAGGCCCGAGCACCAGCAAACGCTTCCGCAGGGTTGCCGAGCGGGACCCAGGGCGCGTACAGCGCGATCATCGTGGCCACGAACGAGAGCAATGGTCGAAGGCCGTTGCGTCGGACGAAGAACGGCAGGAGCGCGAGCGGCAGGTACTTCGTCCCGGTCGCGCAGGCGAGGAGGGTGCCGGCCAGGAGTCCGCGTCGGCTCCGGTGTGCCGCGAGCGCGCCGAGGGTCATCGCCAGGGTGAGGCTGTCGCTGTGGCCCATGCCAGCGAACTCGACGGCGCCGAGTGGTGAGAGGCCAAGGACCAGTGCGAGCTGTGGTGGTTGCCCGTGGCGGTTCAACAGTCGCCACAACAGGGTGAAGGCCAGCAGGTGGGCGGCCCCGAACACGAGCTTCTGACCGAGTGGGCTGTTCCAGATCCGCACGCCGAGGCGTAGCGCTGCCTGCAGGAATGGCGGGTACGCCGCGCGGATGTCAGGGTGGTTGATGTTCGGCCAGATCTCGTCGTCCCGCAGCGAAGCGAGGTGTTCCGACGTCGGTGCGTGCAGGTAGGGGTTCTCACCAGCGATCCCGACCCGGCCTTCCCACACGTAGCGGTACACGTCGTCGCTGAGCGAAGGTGCAAGCGGGAGAGCCAGGAGTTGGATGGCGGTGGTGAGGCCGAGGGCGGCCCGGAACCCCGGGCGGAACGAGCCTCGCCAGATCGGCCGTGCGACGAGAAGCAGTCCCGCGCTTCCGAGCGCGAGCATCCCGAAGGTGACCTCGAAGGCGCGGCCGAGAGACTCCACTGCGTGAAGCGTCCCAATTGACAAGGCGATCAGGCCGAGGCCGATCCAGACCGGGTACGGCCAGATGCGTGTGACCTTCGCTGGGTTCTCGGAGTCCGAGTTCACGGGCTCGGGTCGCACCATCAGGTGCGGGGGCGGATCGCGACGTCGTCGCCGTCGACCCGGACCTCGTAGCAGGTAAGCGGGTGGTCGGACCACTCACAGCTTCCGTCGTCGAGGTCGAAGGCCCAGGCGTGCCACGGACAGGCAACGGCGTTCCCTTCGAGGTCTCCGGTCGCGAGTGGTCCGCCGGCGTGGGGGCACGATCCGTCGATTCCGCGAAGGCCCTGAGCCGGGTCCTCGCCGATCGGGAAGAGCGCGATTTCCTTGCCTTCGAACATTATCGAGGCGCCGGGTCGGAACTTCAGATCTCCGAGTTTGGCGACCGGGACGAAGTCACGCGGTTCTGAGCTCGCACTCATCAGTCGTCGACTCCGTCTCGATGGTGGTTCGTCGTGAGTGGGCGGAAGGCGAAGCGCCGGATCACGCGCCCCTCGATCAGGTACTTCCGTTCGAAGTTGGTGGGCGAGAACGCGTGGCCGGGTCCGTTGTCGATCAGCTCGTTCTCCAGTCGCTCGTCGCGTTGAAAGAGCGGGGAGCATCCGAGTACTCGTGCGATCTGGCCGCCGTAGCCCGGGTTGTCGGTTGCGACGCAAAGCGCCCCGTCGGGGTGGAGGACCCGGTGGAGCGTTTCGTCGATCCCGTCGTGGAAGAACCGGCGTCCGCGATGGCGGCGCTTCGGCCAAGGATCGGGGAACAGGACGTGCACTCGATCCAGGCTGTGCGGTTCGACGCGGTCGCGCAGGAACAACACGGCATTGTCGATCAAGACGAGGGCGTTCTCGACCTCTTGCTCCTGCACCTGCGATGCGGTGTAGGTCGCGTAGCTCGGAGCGGCTTCGATCCCGACGAAGAACGTGTCGGGTCGAGCTTCTCCGGCGGCACAGAGGAAGGCACCCTTGCCGGGGCCGACCTCGATCGCAACTTTGTCGAATCCCGGAGGGACGAGATCGTCGAGATGAGGCGGATTGTCACCGCAGTCGAGAAGGGGAAGCCCCTCGGCCTCGATCTCTGGGACACGACGCCGAAACGACAGCTTTCCACCGACTGACATCCGGCGCGCGCGGCCGGTGATCTCAGTGGGGGCGTCGGGCGAATCCGTGGAACTGCTCACGGTCGGAGCATAGGTGACCTGACCCGGCGAAACCCAGAGCCGGGGGGCGGGAGAGTCGGTCGACCGACCGAGGACTCCGGAATTCCCCGGGTCATGCTCGTCCGACGCTCGAGCACGGGGCGGCGGCAAGGCCAGAGGAAACGTAGCTGTTTAGACAACGGCTCGCCGGTGCCTCGTGCCCCGTGTTCGGAGCCCAGTTGTCGCGGCGCTCTATCGAGTCCGGCTGGCCGGCGCGCGGGTCAGTCGTCGCCTTCGCGGACGAGGTTGACGTTCCAGGTCGGGATCTTGACCTCGATCTTCGCGTCGTCCGGGATGGACTCGATTCGGCACTGGCAGGCCAGGCGGGAGTTCAGGCTGACGTCGCGGGCTTCGTCCAGCTGGTCTTCTTCGTCCTCGCTCGCCTCGGTCAGGCAGGATGCACCGGTCTCGATCTTGATGTGGCAAGTCGAACAGGCGCAGACGCCGCCGCAGGCGTGGTCGATTTCGACACCACCTCGATGAGCGGCGTCGAGGATCGTGTCGCCGATCTTGGCTTCGACGGATCGTCCGTCGTCGAACTGGATCTTCAGGGTCTCGCTCACGTCAGGAGTCTTCGCGAAGGGCCTTGTTCACCGCCGACGAAACGACGTCGTCGGCGATCTGGGCGGTGCGGCTGGAGAGGTCTTCGACGGCCTTTTCGAGGGCGGCGAGGTCTCCGGATTCGAGGTGCTTCTCGACCGACTTGACGGCCTTGTTGACGGCCCAGGTCTGGTCGGGTGGGAGTTCGGCGAGGTCGAGCGCCTTGCGGGTGCCGGTGACCATCGCGTTGGCCTTATTGCGGAGCTCGATCGCGGAGCGGTCGACCATGTCCGAGTGCGCGTGTTCGAGCGACTCGTTCATCATCCGGGAGACTTCGTCGCGGGTGAGGCCGAAGCTCGGGACGATCGCGATCGACGCCTCCTTCCCGGTGCGGGTCTCTTTTGCCGAGACCCGTAGCAAGCCGTCGGCGTCGATCAGGAACGTCACCGCGATTCGGGGGAGACCGGCCGGCATCGGTGGCAGTCCCTGAAGTTCGAAGGCGCCGAGCTTCCGGCAGTGTTCCACGCGCTCGCGTTCGCCCTGGTAGACGTTGATCTGGACGCCGCTCTGGTTGTCGACCTGGGTCGAGAACTCCTCGGTTACGGAGGCGGGAATCGTGGCGTTGCGGAGAATGAGCTTGGAGACCACGCCGCCCTGGGTCTCGATGCCGAGCGACAGCGGGACGACGTCGAGCAGGAGGAGTTCGCGTTGTCCGCCCGCGAGGATGTCCGCCTGAATGGCCGCTCCGAGAGCGACAGCGAGATCTGGGTCGACTCCGTCTTCGGGCTCGCGATTCGAGAAGTCTTGGATCGCCGAGCGCACCAGCGGGACGCGGGTCGAGCCGCCGACGAGGACCACGGCATCGAGTTCGTCGACGCGGATCTCGGCGTCCTTCAGTGCGCGTCGACACTGAGCGATCGTGCGGTCCACCAGGTCCTGGATCGAGCCCTCGAACTCCGCGCGGGTCACGGCGGCGCGAAGCGGGTCACCTGCCCCGGTATCGATCTCGAGTGTCGCCGCGTCCTCGACCCCGAGCTGGACCTTCAGTGCTTCCGCCGAGCGACGGATAGCCTGGCGGGCAAACGGGTCTTCGGACTCGAGTTTCAGTCCGGTCTTCTCTCGTAGGACGCCGGCGAGTCGCTCGTCGAAGTCGTCACCACCGAGCTGGGTGTCGCCTGCGGTCGCGAGTACGCGGAACACACCGTCGTCGATCTTGAGAATACTGACGTCAAAGGTGCCGCCGCCCAGGTCGTAGACCAGAATCGTGCCGTCCTTCGATCCATCGATCCCGTAGGCCAGCGAGGCGGCTGTCGGTTCATTGACGACTCGTAGGCAGTTGAGGCCGGCGAGTTCGGCCGCATCCTTCGTCGCCTGCCGCTGGGCATCGTCGAAGTAGGCCGGCACGGTGACGACGACGTCGGAGACATCTGCGCCCAGAGCCTGCGATGCGTTGTGCTTGACGTCCTTGAGGATCTGCGCCGCGACTTCTTCCGGGCTGATCTGGCGATCGTCGATTCGAACACGAGCGAGTCCTCGCGGTCCTGCCTCGACTGGGTAGGGCAGAGTCTTGCGGGCTTCGTCGAGTTCCGCGCCAGACCGGCCGAGCAGTCGCTTGCTCGAGTGAATCGTCCGTTCGGGAGCCTCGAGGACTCGATCTTTCGCCGCGCGGCCGACGAGCATCGTTCCGTCCTCACGGAACGACACGACGGACGGGATCAGCGGATCACCGTCGGGCCCGGGAAGCACACGGGGTCCCTTCTTGCCAACCACGGCCGCGACACTGTTGGTCGTGCCGAGGTCGATTCCGAGGACGAGTCGGGGCGAGGGGGATTCGGAGCTCAAAGGCGGTTGCCTGGGGTGAAGGGAGGTGGCGGGGTGCCGAGATCAGTCGAGGTCGCCGTCGAGGCGGGCCAAGGCCTGTCGGAAGTAGCCGGCATCGTGCAGCAAGCGCGCGGCCTGGTCGATCGCGGAACTCGACAAGTCGGTCGAAGCGGGAGGGATCGCAAGTGCTTCGCCAAGCAAGCGGAGGTAGCCGTCAATCCGTTCTTCGAGTTCGCTCCGCGCCGAAGCCTCATCACTCTGAGCGAGATCTTCGATCCGCTCCCGGATCTCCATGACCTCCATCAGAAACGCCGGTTCGGGCTTCTGGTTGCGCTCGATTGCCGAGGCGTCGAGGCGTTCGATCAGCGCCCGGGCGCGCTTCCACGGATTCTTGAGCAGCCGGTAGGCATCGTTGGCGTCGGCGCTCTGCTGGAGGACCCGAGCTGACGCTTCGGGCGAGTCCTGGTGATCCGGATGCAGCTCGCGAGCGAGCTGTAGGTGGCGCCGCTCCAGCGCCTTCGGATCCAGGTCGAACCGCGGTTCGACTCCGAGCAGTTCGAAGGGGTCGGGCACGCGGTGAGGAGGGCCTGCTGATCAGGCCGAGAACGAGGTGCCGCAGCCGCAGGAGCCGGTGGCCGACGGGTTCTTGAAGACGAATCCTCGGTCGAGCAAGCCGTCGTTGAAGTCCAGCACCGTGCCGGCCATGAAGAACTCGCTCTTCTTGTCGATCACGAGGTTCACCCCGTGCTCCTCGAAGGTGAGATCAAACTCGGTCGGTCCGTTTTGATCGAAGTCCAGCACGTAGCTGAATCCCGAGCAGCCACCACCCTTCGCGCCGATGCGGACCCAGGTCTCGTCGATCGGCATGCCGTGCTCCTCCATCACGCTCCGGACCTCTTGGGCCGCACGCTCGGTGATGGCGATGCCGCGCTTCGGCGCTTCCGTTTTCTCGGTCGTTCCGCTTTCGCTCACGTCAGGACTCCTTCTGCTTCGATCGGTAATCCTCGATCGCAGCCTTGATCGCGTCTTCCGCGAGGACCGAGCAGTGGATCTTCACCGGCGGGAGGGAGAGTTCCTCGACGATCGCCGTGTTCTTGATGTTCTCCGCGTCCTCGACGTTCGTTCCCTTCAGCCACTCGGTCGCGAGTGACGACGAGGCGATCGCCGAGCCGCATCCGTAGGTCTTGAACTTGGCATCCGTGATGTTGCCGTCGTCGTCGACCTGGATTTGGAGCTTCATGACGTCACCACACTCGGGGGCTCCCACAACGCCGGTGCCGACGTTCTTGGAGTCCTTGTCGAGTGAGCCGACGTTGCGCGGGTTGCTGTAGTGGTCGAGGACCTTGTCGCTGTAGGCCATGTCGGTGTGTTCGGTTCAGGTGCGGCGTGAGCTCGGGGAGGAGCGCACGCCTGGTTGGTCGTTCGGTAGGTGAGAGGTCAGTGGGCGGTCCACTTCACCTTCGAAAGGTCGACGCCCTCTTGGACCATCTCCCAGAGAGGAGACATCTCACGCAGGCGGGTGACTTCGCGCACGACTTGGTCGGCCACGAAGTCGACTTCGGCTTCGGTGTTGAAGCGCCCGACCGAGAAGCGGATCGAGCTGTGTGCCAGTTCGTCGCCGAGGCCGAGGCTCTTCAGGACGTAGGACGGCTCGAGCGACGCACTCGTGCAAGCCGAGCCCGACGACACCGCGACGTCCTTGATGCCCATGATCAGGGACTCTCCTTCCACGTAGGGGAAGGAGATGTTGGTCAGGTGTGGAAGGCGGCTGTCCGTGTCGCCGTTGATGACCGAGTCTGGGAGGGCCTCCATGATCGTCTTCTCGAGGCGATCGCGCAGGGTCGTCACGTGGGCGAGGTCCTGGTCGAAGTCCTCACGTGCGATACGGGCGGCTTCGCCCATGCCGACGATGCCGGTGACGTTCAGCGTGCCCGAACGCATGCCGCGTTCGTGACCGCCGCCATCGAGCATCGGTGCGAGTCGGACGCGGGGGTTCTTGCGGCGGACGTAGAGGGCTCCGACGCCCTTGGGGCCGTAGAACTTGTGTGCGGACAGAGACACCAGGTCGAGTTGCTGCTCCTGCACGTCGAGGAGCATGCGACCGGCGACCTGAGTGGCGTCGGTGTGGAAGAGGACTCCCTTCTCCTTGCAGAGCTTGCCGATCTCGGCAATCGGGTGCGCGGTGCCAATCTCGTTGTTCGCTGCCATCAGCGTCACGAGGACCGTGTCCTCCCGGATCGCATCGCGGAGCTGCTCCATCGAGATACGACCCTTCGGGTCGACGTCGAGCCAGGTGACCTCATAGCCCTGTTGCTCGAGGTGCTTGAGCGGATCGATGACGGCTTTGTGCTCGGTCGGGGCAGAGATCAGGTGCTTGCCCTTCTGGGCATACATCTCCGCGACACCCTTGATCGCGAGGTTGTTCGACTCGGTCGAGCCGCTCGTCCAGATGATCTCCTTTTGGTGCGCGCCAAGCAGCTTCGCGACGTTCTCGCGCGCCTCGTCGACGGCCGATTCCGCGGCCCAGCCGAACGGGTGGTTGCGGCTGGCGGCGTTGCCGAAGTCCTCGGCAAAGAACGGCAGGATCTTCTCGACCACGCGCGGGTCGCAGCGCGTGGTGGCGCTGTTGTCCATGTAGACCGGGGTCTTCACGGAGCCCGGCTTCGGGTTCGACTCGGCGCTTCGCGGTTCGTGGACGGTGCTCATGTCGTTCGGAGGTCTCGGTGCGAGTGGGCGATCAATCGGTTCCGTTGCGGCCCGACGCGTCTTCGGCCCCATCACGGGTCGAGGCAAGGGCGCTCTCGGTGGTTGCGGTCACCGATCCGAATTCGACTCGGGCGGAGGTCGTCGCGGTGGAGCTCGCGCAGCTGAGGCGCGAGGTGTCTGCAAGCTCGGAGAGCTTCACTTCCTCGAACATGCCGCGAATGCGCAGGTTCAGGACGCGAAGAACTCCCTTCGACGTGCACAGATCGGAGAGGCCGCAGGCGCCCGGCAGCAGATTGCCTTCGGCGTCTTGGGTGCGTTGGGGTGCGTCGGTCGCACACTCGACGAAGGCGAACGGGCCTTCGACTGCTTCGAGGATCTCCGCGAGGTGGATGTCGCTCGCGTCGCGGGCCAGGCGGTAACCACCGTGCTTGCCGCGAACCGAGTCGATCAGTCGCGCCTTGTGCAGATCCTTCAGCAGGTTCGCAACCATCGACTTGTTGAGCGTGCTCGAGTCGGACAGCTGGTTGGCGGTCGTCAGCTCGCCGACGCCGTCTTGCTCGGCCTTGCGGGCGAGAGACGTCAGCAGAAAGATCGCGTAGTCGGCCTTTCGGGTGATGCGGAGCATGACGGTCGAACGAGTCGGAGTGGTGGAGTCGGCCCGAAGGGCCGGAAATCGGCCAATTCAGGATCGGTCCGATCGAGGATGATAAATTAGCTCCGGACTGGTGCTCTTTCAATGCGGCCAGAGAATAGGATTTTCCGACAGGCGGAACCTCCGGCACGGCCGGACGCATCGCGCCAGAGCTTGAGAACCGGGTCGATTCGACCGATCGGCGATTTCACGACCCTGCGACCCCGATGTCTTCAGAATCGACGGACCAAGAGTCCCTCCTCGCTGGCTGCGAGGCCGGTGAACCACGCCGGAGTCCCGAACCACGCCACGCGGTTGTCCTCGTCGAAGGGCCTGACGCGCCGGACTTCCTGCATCGCCTCTGCTCTCAGGAGGTCCTCGAACAGGAACCAGGGCGCGCCTCACCGGCGGCGTTCTTGGACCCGAAAGGCAAGCTCGTGGCGATTTCACTGATCGCTCGGGCCGACAACAAGGTGTTCGTCGAGACGCCCAGCGAGACCGCGGAGGCGCTCCACGAGCTGCTCGATCGCTACCACTTCACCGAGGATCTCCGGATCGAGAAGTGGGCGGGATTCGAGGGCTCGGCGCGGCGGGGAGTCGAAGTTCTCGGCGCCGGTGCGAGCGCCGTGGTGGGTGTCGAGCCCGGTGCGGCGCGGCACGGCGGCGATTCACTCGTGGTCAGCACGGAGCGAAATGGGGTCGAAGCACTCCGTCTCTACGGCGCGATGGCGGACGACGAGCGAGTGTCCGCCGTGCCTGTGTCCGACCAGGAACGGGTGGAGAGACTCCGGATCCTGTCCGGGCTCCCCACAGTCGGCATCGATTCGGAGCCGACGACTCTCGGCCTCGAGGCGGATCTCGAGGATCACGTCTCAACGACCAAGGGTTGCTACACCGGGCAGGAGATCGTCGCTCGGATCCACACCTACGGCCACGTGAACCGGAAGCTCACGAGACTCCTGATCGCCGGTGAAGGTGAGATCGAGAAGGACACTCCGATCTGCACCGTGGAGGACGGCGCTCCGCTCGGCCGGGTCACCTCGGCGATCGCCCTCCCCGACGGACGCGGGCGGCTCGGCCTCGGGTATCTGCCGGGCCCGTTCCTGGAGGAACCCGAGCCGATCGCGGTCGGCGCCGCGGACGGCGCTTCCGTGCAGTTGCTCGCACGGTGACAGACCGCATGTTCTCGCAGGCGACGCGTTCCAGAAGCGTCTCAGCGACGCTCGATGTGGAAGGTCGCTTCGAGCGTCTCGAGATGCTCCGTCGGCATCGATCGGAACGGTTCGACCAGCGAGCTGCGTAGCTCGTCGCTGACCTGGATCGTACGGCCGGGCTTCGTCTCGAAGACGCGGAACCCGTGGCGTTCGAAGAGCTCGCCGAATCCGAGTGGCCGCACTCGATTGCACCCGTGCACCAGCGCGCTGGCCGTGGGGTCTGCCAGAAAGGCGAGCTCGTGCTGCCGATCCTTTTGGTAGCAGCGGTGATCCCGACCGTCGATCGTGTGGGTGGCAATCGCGCCGGGCTTCATCACTCGTGCGAGCTCGGCCAACACCGATTCAACATCCGGGACGTGCTCGAAGAACGACACCGAGACCGACAGATCGACTGAGTCGGTCTCGAGGTCGGTGCGATCCGCCGGACTGTTGATCAGTGTGATGCGGTCCGCGGGAGCCCAGGTCGTGTCTCCGCGCCGAAGTGCTGGCAGATCCATCCAGGCGATGGAGCGGAGAATCTCCGCCGAATCGGGGGCCGCGGGGCCGAGGTAGCCCTTCGGGTCGAGCGCGATGTCGGCGAGTTGTTCGAAAGCGAATCGACCGATCATCGCCAGGTCGACGACGGGTTCGAGGTCGAGGGCGATGATTCGACGAGCGCCGAGCGCAAGGAAGGGCATGAGCGACCCGAACGGATTCAGGGCGCCCGTTCCGAGCTCGATACAGGTCGCGTTGCGGGCCCGATCCTGACTCCACAGTGGGTGGCGCGCGAGTTGGCGAAGGGCGAACGAGCACTTCTCTCGCGAGAACCGGTTGCCGTGCCCCTCATCGGCGCGCCACAGCAATGCCCGAAGGAGGCCGAACTCCCGGAGGGCGGAGCGCGACTCGCTCGGATTCGCCAGGCGTGAAAGGAGTGCCCTTGCGAGGTCGGCCGAGCCGACGTGAGCGAGGGTTGGTCCGGCTTGCGGCCGGATCGATCCGGGAGCGTGAGATCCAGGGTCTGTCGATCGCGCCGCGGATTCCGCTCCCGAGTCCATTTGGGTCGCATCCTTCATCGAGGGTGAGGCTAAGGGAGGCGGTTCAATGAGGAAGCCCCTCCGGCCCGGTCGTGCGGAGCGTGACCGATCAGTCGAACTTCGGGCCGGCTCCGATACGCAGGACATACGCCCTGCCGGAGCTGGCGTGCCCGATCGGCAGACCAGCCGGGCCAACGAAAGCGTCGAAGCCCTGTCTCGTGGTCTGTGATCCGAGCTCGAACTCGCCGTCAGTCTGCACGAAGTAGAGCTCTTCGGTGACCGGCTGTTCGAGCGCGGGAAGGGCCGCGCGTTCGCCGTCCCGCAGTCCGACTTCGTCGGCCCGAAGCGACAGAGCCTTGTAGTCGAGTCCGATCAGTCGCTCGGCCGCTTGCGCCGTGCCGCTGTCGAGGCGGACGAAGCGACGCGGCAGGAGTGCCTCCGGCGAGGAGAGGAAGGCCTCCTTCGGTTTCCAATCGCCGGTTGCCGGGTCGAAGGCCTTTCCACTTCCCGCCATCTGCAGGAGCGGCTTCTTGGACAGCTCTTCCTTCTTGTTCTCCGGCTCGGGCAGCTCGGGTTGCTTCGAGCTGACCACGACGATGCGTCCCTGGCCCTCCGCAGCCTGCCACGGAGTGTTCGATGGGAGGAACAGCGCGACGGCGCGTCCTTCGTAAGGCTCGGCCCGGATTCCTCGCCGCAACCAGCCACCGCCACCGGCTGCCAAGTCGAAGGTCCCGGACAGCACGACGAGGAGGGACTCCCCCTCGGGGGAGCGCTGCTCGCCGGTCGTGCCGTCGACATCGTGGACCTGGACCTCCGTGAGCCACGAGCAACCGTCGCAGGTCGCCCGTCGGGGGGATCCGTCTGAGAATTCGAGTCGCCGGAGAAGAGAGGCGTCGGTCATCGCGGCGGAGAGTCGGCCACAGAGATCGCTGGGACAACTCGAAAGCGGAAGCGCCGCTTGTCGAAGGGTGGGTGGCTCAGAGCCCGACTCGGCCGGTGAGGCCGTTGGCGAGCCCCAAGGCGAGGGGGTTCTGCGTCGGGTCGATCACGTAGCCCTGAGCGTGGAACTCGATCCCGGCGAGGGCCGGACGGTTCGGAACGTTGATCGAAGCAACCGACGAGGCGCCGCCGGTGAGAATCGTCAGAGGAACGTTCAGCGTGCCGTTCGTGGCCAGGATGCAGGAGGGGCGGTCGAGCGGCAGGAGCGGACCGAGGTCGACGTTCAGGTTGGCGAACCCGACCAGGATTCCCGCGGTCAGAGCCGTCGGTGGGATGCCGTCGACCATCAAGTCGTAGGTGCCGCCGATCTGTGGAGGGGACACCTCGAAGGTGCGCAGTGGGATGGCTATGTCGGACGTATCACCGGCGACCATGTCGATGAACTCGAAGAGGTCCGGCGATCCGGCGCTGGACGGGGCGTTCGACAGGTCGGTCTCGGAAGAAATCGTGCCGGAACCGCCGAAGGTGCCAATCACCGCATCGAACAGGAGCGGGAAGCTCACGAATGAGAGGTCGAACGAACCGTCGGGGAACAGTCGCGCCTGGAACGTGATCGAATTGTCCTCGTCGAATTCCGGGATGTCCTGCCAAGTCACGAGGGCGCGCGTTGCGTTGCCGTCGAAATGCACCGAGCCGCGGTTGGTTGCGTCGAGATCGACCCAACCGGCACAGATCGCCGGACCGTCCTGAAAGCCGAAGGTCGGGTCGACGAAGAAGCGAGCGAGCGAACCGGAAGCCGGGTCGAGCAAGCGTCCGTTCGAGGTCACTCGAATTGTGTTGATCAGCGCTCCGCCCGGCATCACGAAGGAGAACGGCATGGCCTGATCGCTCTCGTCTTCGTCCGTGAGGCCGAGGTCCGGTCCGATGTTCGACTCGAAGAACGGCGGGATTTCGGCGACGTCATAGCCTCCCGTGCCATCCGGCGTGAAGCGGAACGCATCGTTCTGCAGGGTGCAGGAAGTCGACGTCGCGGCACCGCGGGCGCAGTCGCTCGAAACCGTGTATCCGCCGTTGCCGTTCGGCTCGAAGTCGAGAGCGAAGCCAGTGAGGTCGAAACCGTCGCCGCCAGCGAGAAAGAACTCGTAGACGCTCGGCTCCGTTCCAGAGTCGCCGGGCCCGTTCACGAACAGGTCGAAGTCCGTGTCGCCCGGGTCGGTCGCTGCGTTGCCCGGCGTCGCACCGATCACGCTGTCGAGGAAGGCTCCCTCGATCTCGGCCCCGATACGGCTGTCGTAGATGAAGCTGAAGCTGCTGTCCGAGCGCAGGATGGCTTGAAAGGTCAGCGGGTTGGTCCCGCCGAACACCACCGCGTCCTGCCAGGTGATGACCGCTTCCGTCGGTGTCGCGTTGAAGAAGACGTCGCCGGTGACGTAGTCGAGGTCGACCCACAAGGGAGCGAGCGCACTCGGTTCGCTCAGGAACGTGCCGCGGTCGGGGGTGAAGTCCGAGCTTGTCAACGAGCCCGGCAGCGTGATGCGGCCGTTGGACGTGACGTCGATCGTGCTCGTCACCGTTCCGTCGGGAAAGGTGAACGGGAACCCGAGGCTGAGGCCTGCGATCAGTGCTTCGTCTGTCGCGCCTTGCGCGGTGCCGAGGTTGGTCGCGAGCACAGCGTCGCCACAAGAGATGGACTGGGCCGGAAGGCTCGGCGCCGCGAGGGCGAGCAAGAGCGCGAGAGAGGCAGTCGCCCCGTTTCGAGAGAGAGTCATGGCGATTCGCGAGTCAGCGGTCGTCGCGCGATCCGACTTCTCGTTCGGTCGTTCGGGCACGCGACAGCGGCCCAGACCCTAACTCAAGCGGGCCGTCCCGTGTCGCAGCGGGCCTCAGCCCCGCATCTCGAAGTTCGCGGCCTCGAACTTCTCTTCGAGCCACTCCTGGGCCTTCTCCTCGCGGAGAATCTGTACGAGCTCTTCATCGCTCGGCGCTGGGAGGATCTTCATCAACTTGAGAATCGCGAACCCGCGATCAAACTGGACCGGCTCCGAGACCTCGAGCGGCTCGAGCTCGAAGATCACGTTCAGGAGCTCGGTCGGGAGGCCCTCTTGGCCGCGGCTGACGGGGCCGAGGTCGCCTTCCCGGGCTTTCGTGCTGCGATCGTCACTGCCCTGTTCGACGGCGCGCTCGAAGCTGAGACGCCGAGTCGAAACCCGTTCGTAGATTTGGTCGGCGCGTTCCTTCGCGTCCTCGATGCTTCTCGGGCGTCCGGTCTCGTTGCCGTCGACGACGATGATCGAAGTGCGCCGGCGTTCGCCGTGGCGTTCGAGGATCGACTCGCGTTCGGTTTCGATCTCCTGCTGAAGTGCCTCCGCGGAGAACAAGGTCTCGCCGATCAGCCGGTGGCGGACGGTGGCCAGCAGTTCTTCCGAGCGCAGGTACTCGGCGACGGTCTGACCCCGGATCTGCAACAGCCAGTTTTCGTACGGGACCCCGCGGTAGGACGGATCACTCTCGATGACCTTGCGACGGTGGTCGACTTCGGCCTGGATGTCGGACTGCTCGACGGAGACGCCCAGGCGTGCGCCTTCGCGAGAGACGATCTCGCGGAGGGCGATCCGACGGGCGAATCGCTGCAGGTCCTTCTCTGGCAGAAGGTGCAGCATCTGCGTCCCGTGGTCGACGAGCGTGATCGGGTGACCATCGGCGATTGCCACCGTGCCTTCGGGAACCTTGTCTTGGTCTTGCTCGATCTCGTGGCGCTCGCGAGCCTCGCGGAGCCAGAGTTGCAGGAGAGTCGGTGTGACTTCGCTGCGATCGTCGACCTCATTGTCGGCGCGGAAGAGTCGTTCGTGTGCGACGGTGATCGCGCAGACGTCGAAGAACTCGGCCGGTGAGATGCGGCGGTTCGCCAGCTCTTCGTCGAGGGTTCGCCCTGTCTGCTGGAACTGTTGGCGGAGATCCTCGATGCGCTTCTCGACGATCGTGCGGCCGGGCCAAACGCCGCGGTCCTGCGCCTCGGTCCGAATGATCCAAGTATCGATCAGGTTCTGAGTGGCCTCACCACCCTCCGCAGTCCGTCGGTAACGGATCGAGACGTCACGGGCGACGTCGGCACGACGGACGACACGCGGTTCGTCATCCACCTGGTAGGTGGCAATCTCGGGCGCTTGACCCGAGGCGGATCCGATCAGAGTGAGGGCGAGGGCGAGGGGAAGGCTCGAGCGGGCGTGCATGTTTGGACTCGGGAGAGCCAAGGTGTAGCGCTCCGTGCCCCGGCTGTCGTGGGGCATCGGCAAGAGGGGGCTGGTTGGACGTCGTCTGCGGCTGATTCTGCCCGGATCGCTCCGACTCGACTGCTACTCTCGTCGGCTGCCCCGACGAAACCATGGTCGATCGAGACGAAGCCCTCCAGTACCACTCTCAAGCGCCGGCCGGGAAGCTTGAGATCCGCGCGACGAAGCCGACGGCGACGGCCCGCGACCTCGCCTTGGCCTACTCTCCGGGTGTCGCCGAGCCCTGTCGAGTGATCGCAGAGGACCGAGAAGCGGTGTTCGAGTACACGGCGAAGGGCAACCTCGTCGGAGTGATCTCGAACGGGACCGCCGTGCTCGGGCTCGGAAACATCGGTCCGGAAGCGTCCAAGCCGGTGATGGAGGGCAAGGCGGTTTTGTTCAAGCGCTTTGCGGGGATCGACGTCTTCGACATCGAACTCGCCGCACCCGACGTCGATGCCTTCTGTCAGGCGGTGAAGGCGATGGAGCCGACCTTCGGTGGAGTGAACATCGAGGACGTCAAGGCGCCCGAGTGCTTCGTGATCGAGGAGCGTCTGAAAGCCGAAATGGAGATCCCGGTCTTCCACGACGATCAGCACGGCACCGCCATCATCATCGCGGCAGGCTTGGTCAACGCGCTTCGACTGCAGGACAAGATGATCGAGGACGCGAGGTTCGTGTTCTCCGGTGCCGGCGCAGCCGCCCTGGCCACGGCGCGACTCATGGAGTCGATGGGGGCGAAGGACATGCTCGTCTGCGACTCGAAGGGCGTGCTTCGGAGTTCTCGGGCGGACATCGAGACCAATCCATTCAAGAAGCGCTGGGCGGTCGATACCGAACGCGAAACCCTGTCCGACGCTCTCGAGGGCGCGGATGTGTTCATCGGAGTGTCGGTCGCGGGCGCCGTGACGCCCGAGATGCTGACCTCGATGGCGGATCGGCCGATCGTCTTCGCCCTCGCGAATCCTGATCCGGAGATCGACTACGACCTGGCTCGCTCGACTCGTCCCGACGCGATCGTCGGCACCGGCCGGAGCGACTTCCCCAACCAGGTGAACAACGTCCTGGGGTTTCCGTTCATCTTCCGCGGTGCGTTGGACGTGCGGGCGAGGACGGTCAACGATGCGATGATGCACGCGGCGGTCTCGGCCATCGCCGAGTTGGCCCGGGAAGACGTCGACGAATCCGTGGCCGCTGCCTACGACGGCGAGACGCTTCGGTTCGGCCCTGAGTACGTGATTCCCAAGCCGTTCGATCCAAGGGTTCTCCTGCGGGTCGCCCCGGCAGTTGCGAAGGCTGCTTCGGAGTCCGGGGTCGCGCGGAAACCAATCGATTCGATCGAGGACTACCGCGAGCAGCTCGAACGCCACCTCGGCAAGGACCGTCAGCTCTACCGGCAGGCGGTCAGCATTTCGCGTCAACGTCCGCAGCGGATCGCGTTCGCCGATGGAGAACACCCGACGATCCTTCGCGCCGCTGCGCAGCTGGTCGACGAGGGAAGCGTCATCCCACAGTTGGTCGGCCGATCCGTGGTGATCGAGCCGCGACTGAAGGAGCTGGGTCTAGAGATCCCGTTCGACTCCGATCGTGCACATCTGATCGATGTGCACGAACCGGAACGGTTGGAGCGATTCAGCGACGCGCTCTACGAGCTCAAACAACGTCGGGGAATGACGCGGTTCCTGGCCGAACGTGAGGTCCGGGACGGAGTCGGTCACGCTGCGATGATGGTGCGCGAGGGGCTCTCCGACGGCGTGCTCGCGGGGATGCGCAACGGCTTTCCGAACGCCCTATCGACGCTCCTGTCGGTCATCGGCACGGCCGAGGACGTTCATCGCGCGGCCGGGGTACACCTGCTCCTCCTCGGGCAGGATCTCGTCGTGTTCGGCGACACCACGCTCACTATCGACCCAGAGCCGGAAGACCTCGCGGAAACCGCGCTCTTGTCCGCGCGCCTGCTCGAGGGGATCGGGACCCGTCCGCGTATCGCGATGGTGTCGTTCAGCAACTTCGGCTCGGTGCGCAATGGGCACACGATCAAGGTCGAGAGGGCCGTCGAGATCGTTCGCGAGCGTCGCCCGAACCTCGAGATCGATGGGCCGATGCACGCTGACATCGGCTGGAACATCGAGCAAACGCGAGAGCTGTTCCCGTTCTCGCGCTTGACCAAGCGCGCGAACATTTTCGTCTTCCCGAGCCTCGAGGCCGGAAACGCCGCCCACAAAGTGGCGTCGTTCGCGGGCGCGGATGCGGTCCTCGGTCCGATCTTGCTCGGACTGGACCGGCCGGCGAACGTGTTGACGCCGTACGCCAGTGTTCGAGAGGTCGTCCGGACGGCGACCCTGACCTCCATGTTGGCTGGTCGTCGGCCGCGGTCGATCCGACCGGAGTCCTGAAGATGCTCAACGAGATCCAACAGCGTGTGCTTGGCGTCCTGATCGAGAAGGAGCGCACGGTCCCGGACAGCTACCCGCTGACTGAGAGCGCTCTGATCCAGGGCTGCAACCAAAAGAGCAACCGTGATCCGGAGATGGCCGTCGATCAGACCGACACCGGCGAAGCGCTGACGCAGCTCCGCGAAACTTCGTTCGTGAGTCGTGTCGAAGGCGGTGGTCGTGCAACGAAGTTCAAGCACCGCGCCGAGGAGCGTCTGAACGTCTCCCGCGACGAACTCTCCGTTCTCTGTGAGTTGTTGGTCCGTGGTCCGCAGGCTCCCGGTGCGTTGAAGCCGCGGATCGCACGGCTCGGAACCGCGAAGACCCCGGATCAGATCCTCGATCTGCTCGAGGGACTCGCCCGCAAGGCGCCGACGCCCCTCGTCGAGCGCCTGGCGAAGCGCCCGCGAGAGCGCGATCACCGGTTCGGGCATCTGCTCGGCCCGCGGCCCGCGGAGCACGAGGGCGAGGCGGACGAGGTCGAGTCGACTTCTCCCCGACCCGGGCAGTCCGCAGCGGCGACCGACGACGTTGGATCGCTGCGTGACGAGGTCCGTACCCTGAGGGAGGAGGTTCGTTCTCTCCGTTCGTTGATCGACGAAATCCGAAACCCCGGAGGCGGATCCTGAGCGAGTTCGGCGGTCGATTCCGGCTCTCCAGCCTTCCCGGTCGTGCGCCGGTCACGCTGGTCGTTCTCGCGATCCTGCTCGCCTGTGCGGGCGGTGTGTCCTACGCGACGCTCCTCGAGATCCGCGGGAGCCGGCAGCAACTCAGTGATCCCGAGGATCCGCTCAATCAGCGCGTCGAGGCCTACGTTCGCGACTTCGGAGTCCAGGACGAGCTCGCGCTCTGTCTCGCGACGGTTCCGATCGACGAACTCGAGGGGGCTTCGGAGCCGTCGCTCGATCAGCGGCTCGAGATGAAGTGGATCCTGCGCGAGGTCGCTCGCCGGCTCGCGGAGAACGAGCAGTGGTTCCCACGGGCGGCGACCGAAGCCGAGCCCGTCGAGTCCGGGGAGCTCGCGGTCTTCTTCACCGAGCCCGAGGACTTTGAGCAAGTCGCCGATCTCTTGGATCGACTGGTCCCGTCGTTGGTGGAGCACGCCGCCGACCCGGCGCTCGATGCAGTGCTCGCGCGGGTCACTGCGGCGCTCGAGGAGCAGATCGAAGGGGGCGGTTCGAGTCTCGAGGACGCCTACGAGTCCGCGGTCACGCTCGGCGTGCGACTGGTGTCCCGAACACTTCAGGGCGTCTCGGAGCGACTACAGGACATCGCGGCGGCGGACTCCCGGCACGAGGAGTGGTTGCCGGATCTGACGCCTGCGATCCGTGTCGGCGAGACTGACGCGGAGGGATTCACGTTCCTCGACTCCGGTCGAATCGCGGTCTTGCCGATCTCGGTCGTCGGTGATGCCGGAGCGCAGAACCTCCACGGGCGGGCCGTCGCGAGAGCTCGCAAAGTCCTCGCCGAGGTCGTCGCGGAGAACGGCGGGGGGTTCCAGGCCGGGTTGGTGGGACTGCCTGCGCTCGAGGCCGAAGAGATCGAGATCTCGCAGCGTGACTTTGGCCGTGGGGCCGTGATCGCACTGGTCCTCGTCTCGCTGCTGTTCATTCAGGCGTTCCGGTCGCTACGACGTCCGATACTCGCGGCGCTCTGCCTCGGCCTCTCGATCGGGATCACCTTCCTCCTCGCCTACCTGGTCATCGGCTACCTGAACCTGATCGCGACAGTTTTCGCGGTCGTCCTCGTTGCGCTCGGGATCGATTTCGCGATCCATGTCACGACTCACTACGAGCGCGAGCTCGAGGAGGAGCGCAGCCCGGATCAAGCCGTCCAGGGGACTCTGCGGCAGGTCGGTCCGGCGCTGTGGCTCGGAGGCCTGACGACCGCCTTCGCGTTCTTCGCGGTGGCGATGACCAAGGCTCCGGGGCTTTCGGAACTCGGGCTCATCGCCGGCATCGGACTCTTCACCTGTTTGCCGGTGATGCTCTACGTCTACCCGGCGATGCTGCTGCTGATCGATCGGCGACGGGTGAAGGTCGGGCGGCCTCTCGTCGGGCGGCCCGCGTCAGAGTCCGGGTCGACCGCACCGGTCCGAGCCGAGTCTGAGTCGGTGCGGGTGAGGAAGTCTCTCACTTCGCTCGCGGTCTGCGTGGTCGCAGTCGTGATGACGGTGCTCGGGTTCACCTCGGGGCAGACCACCTTCGATACGAATCTCTTGGCGATGCAGCCGTCGAACGGCGAGGCGGCTCAGTGGTTGAAGACGATCGCTCGCTTCGATGATCGCACGCAGTTTGCACGTGCTGTCTTCGAGGATCGCGAGAGCCTCGAGAGCGCCCGCGGGTCACTCGAGTCGCGCCCCGATCTCGTTCGATCGACCTACTCCGCGATTCCAAGGGACGAGGCCACGCGGCGCCGGCGATTGCAGCCAGTGGCCTCACAGCTGCGGGGAGTGTCCGTCTCGACCGCGGAGGTGCCTGAACTTCGTTCGGTCCGGCGGTCGGTCTTTCGGCTGCGTTCGCTCCTTCGTCGGACGGCCGAACGGAACGGACAGGCCCGCGAGGAGCTGCAGCCGTTGCTGGACGCGGTCGATCGATTGTTCGAGGTCTTGAACGGCCTGCGCGACTCGAAACCGGTGGATGTCGCCGCCCGGTTGGAGTCCCTGCAACGAGCCGTCGAGGCGCGGTTGACCGATCTCGTCGCCAATCTGCAAGTCTTGGTGGACCCTCCGGAGTTCGATCCTGGCCGGATTCCACGAGCGCTGCGGGACCGATTCCTCAGCGACGATGGCCGGTTCTCGATGCAGATCGTGCCGGCGTTCGATACCTGGGGGCGAGAGGGCCGGGAGCGTTTCGTCGAGGGCGTTCGTGAGATCGAACCGCAGGTCTTCGACGGGATCGTCAACCTGCATCACAACTCGCTTCAGATGATCGATGCGTCTCGTCGAGGCGCCCTCTACGCACTGATCACCGTGGCACTGGTGACGATGGTCGGCTGTCGATCCGTGAAACGTGCGTTGCTCAGCATCGTGCCGCTGCTCAGTGCGTTCGGGTTCCTACTGCTGACGATGGAGCTCTGGCCGATCGAATGGAACTTCGGCAACTTCTTCGCGCTGTCGGTGCTGATCGGTGTCGGGGTCGATGCCGGCATCCACTTGACCGAAGCCTGGGTGCGCAGCCCGGCGGTGTATCGGTGTGCACGTCGTGCGGTGCTGCTGAGTGGGCTGACGACTTGGATCGGCTTCTTCGTGTTGACACTCAGCGATCACCTGGGAGTTCGGAGCCTCGGGGTCGTCCTGAGCATCGGTATCGGGTGGCTGCTGGTGACGAGCTTGCTGATCCTCCCGGCCGCGCTTCGTCTGGCGCATCCGCGGCACGACGTGTGTAGTGGTGGGGTCGAAGCCTGATTTCCGAGAAGGCGAACACCGAGATGACGAATCGACCAACTCTGCTCTCTCCCAAGGCTGCGGCCGTCCTCGGACTCTGCCTGCTGGGACTCGGGCCCAAGGCTGCGGCCCAGGACGGCGAAGGGGTGAAGGACCCGATAGGAGACGAGCTCGTGGTGCTTCTGGTGCGTCCAGGGGATGCCGCGGCGACCGAAGAGCGGGCGGCGGAGTTTCTCGCGGCCTTCGAGAAACTCCTGGGCGAGGAGTTACCGATGGCTCGTGGGAAGGACGTTCGTGTCCGCCTCGTGAACCGTACCGAGGGCCTGCGTGAATTCATTCGGGCTTCCGGCGCGGACCTCGTCTTCACTCCGGCCTCGGTGTTTGTGTCTGATCTTCGGGATCCTCCGATCGAGGGCGACGAGCCTGGCGAGCCGTCGGAGGCTCGACTGCATGCCCGTCCAATCGGCGAGGTGCAACGGTTCGGCGCGAGCGGCGAGCGCTACTTCGTTGCGGTTGCTAAGGACTCGGAGTCGCAGTCGCTCGACGACCTCGAGGGGTTGGAGCTCGCCACACCGAAGACGATCTCGCAGGACTGGCTTCGCCACGTCGTTCTGCCACTCGGCAAGCGCGCGCCGGAGTTCTTGCGTGTGCGCACCTGCGAGAACCTCTCAGACGAGGTGTTCGAGCTGGTCGAAGGCGGGGGCGATGAGGTTCCCGATGGCCTGCTCTTCGACCTCGAGACCAGGAAGCTGCTCGAGGACGATGACTTCGTGTGGCCCGAGCTCCGCGTCGTGTGGGAGTCCGAGCCCGTACCGCAGGGATTGCTCCTGACGGTTGGCGAAGGCTTTCGAGACGATGTCGGTGAGAACCTGCGTCTCCAACTCCAAGCGTTGCTGGATTGCGAGGACGGCCAAGAGCTGACCGCGCAGATGAAGGCCGACGGTCTGGTCGAGCTCGATCGCGAACGACTGGAAGCGACCATCGACCGCCATGATCGGTCCAAGGCGGCGGATGCTCGGGAGCGCAACGGGGAAGGCGGCGATGCGCGTCGTTGAACAGCTGGTCCTTTGCGCGGTCGCTCTGCCCGGCGGATGTCGAACGGTTACCGAAGAAGTCTTGCCCGATGCACCGGTCGGCCCAGGTCTCGAAACAGATCGAGCGCAGCTACTGAGTGCGGCTCGTGAGCGGTTCGCGGAGCTTCCGCGAACGGTCGGTTCGGTGAGTGAGGCCTTCGAGATGTCGAGTTCGGTCGCGCGACTCGAACATCCGGATCGCTACGACGGGCTGGTGTTCGCTTCGGTCTGCGGCCTTTGGCTCGCGCAGTTCACCGAGGAGGAGGAGTTGCGAAGCTCGAGCGCGGAGCGCGTCATCGTTCTGGCGAACACGGCCGTGCAGCTCGATGCCGATCGGGTCGAGGGCTTCTACTACCGGGCGATCGCGACCGGGCTCTTCGCGCAGGAGAACCAGAGCTACGGCTTGGACGCGATGGACAAGATTCGCGAGGACGCACGAACGGCCCGGAAGCTCGATCCGAGCTTCGACGAGGGCGGTCCCGATCGTGTCCTCGGCCTGTTGTACCTGCGCTCGCCGGGCGCGCCGACGGGAGTCGGATCGATTCGGCGAGCGGAGTTCCACTTGCGGAAGGCCTACGAGGAGTTCCCCGAACGTGCCGAGAACCCGCTCTACCTCGCGGAGTGCGAGATCGAGCGCGGCGCGGAGCAAGGCACGATCGATGCCTTGCTCGACGAGTTCGATCGACGTGTTGCTACGGCCCAGCTTGAGTCAGGTGCCGCGCCGAAGATCTGCGCGTGTCACCTTGAGGCGCTGAAAGCCGAGGCTGCGGCGTTCCGACTTCTCGCGCGCTGAAGTGGGTTTCCTCACGCGACGCGGACCCTCAGCCGTCCCAATCGTCGTTCCAGTCGTTGCTCCAGTCCTCCGGGTCCCAGCTCCCGAAGTCGGTTCGGAGCGCGTGGGGGACGGTGAGGTCGAGTGCGTCGAGCAGTGGGAGAAGCTCGGGGACGAACTTGTTCCAGGTGCTCACGGTCCAGGGCTCCTCTCCTGGCTCGGAGATCGTGACGATCAGTCGTGAGCCGTCCAGAACTCCAGGTTCCTCGTAAGTGGCGTGGAGGCGGTCGCGCGGCAGGTCCAGCAGTCGCCGGTGAAGCAGGGCTAGGAGTGTTGGGTCGAGCGCACTGTCGAGAAGCTGCTTGGTGGGCAGGCTGAAGTCGTTCTCCACCAGCACGCGGATCCGGTTGTCGGAGAACTGGTAGACCGTCGTGAAACCCGCTGCAGCCTCGAACTCACGGACCTCGACAGCCCCGGTCCACGCCGGCTCGGTCGTCCCCGCGGAGGCTTGTTCGCCTTCATCAGGACACGCGCAGCACCCCCAGAGGAGCCAGGGGGCTAAGATCGTTCCGACTCGGAGAGAGCGCGTCATCCGTGGGGCCCTACTCTCCGGCAAGCTGGCGGTAACCGACAGAACTCAGTCTGTGTTCCGGCCTAGGTCCCGGTCCTGCTCGCCGCCCGTCGCAGATGTCCCTGCGGCAAGCGGGCGCGTCCTCGCGGGCGTTAGTCAGACGACCGAAACGGTCTTCGGCGCGCCGGCGCGCTCTTCGACGGTGAAGCTCGGAATACCGCCGCGCTGGCGGACCTTGATCTTGTCGCCGGCGCCGAGGCGCTCGTGCAGGATCAAGTCGGTGAGCGGGTCTTCGATCTCGCGCTTGATCAAGCGGCGGAGTTCGCGAGCGCCATAGTCCTCATTGAAGCCGTCCTTGGCGAGGCGGTGTTTCAGGCTCGGAGAGAACGTCACGCCGAGGCCGCGGCGCGCGAGCAGATCCTGGACTTCGCGCAGCATCTTGTGCGCGATACGCGCGCAGACGCTGACGTCCAGGTTCTTGAACATCACGACTTCGTCGATGCGGTTGACGAACTCGGGGCGAAACTTCTCCTTCAGCGCCTCGATCGTGGTCTCGCGGAGGTCGCGATCTTCGATCGACGGGCCGCCCTGCGGAGTGAAGCCGACCCGCGAGCGCAACGCGTCGAGCTTGTCGACGCCGAGGTTGCTGGTCAGGATCACGACAGAATCGGCGAACGAGACACGCTGCCCTTTGCTGTCGCTGAGCACGCCCTCGTCGAGGACCTGCAGCAGGAGGTTGTGGACCTTCTCGTGGGCCTTCTCGATCTCGTCGAAGAGGACCACGGAGTTCGGTTGCTTGCGCACCGATTCGGTCAGGTAGCCGCCCTCGTTGTGACCGATGTAGCCCGGGGGCGAGCCGATCAGCTTGGCGTACTCGTGAGGCAGGGCGTATTCCGAGCAGTCGACGCGGACCAGGTGCCCGGGTTCGTCGTACATCGCGTTGGCGAGTGCCTTTGCGAGCTCGGTCTTGCCGGTGCCCGTGCGCCCGACCAAGAGGAACGTGCCGATCGGGGAGTGCGGTCGTTTCAAACCGACTGCGGCCTTCTTGACGGCCTTGGCCAGCGTGCACACGGCATCGTCTTGTCCGACGACCTGGCGCAGAAGCTGTTGCTCGATCCGCTCCGCGCGTTCGAGATCGAGTCCCTCGGGGACTCCGGACTCGGCCGGGTTCTCGCCGCCCTGCTCCTGCTCGGTCCCTGTCGGCAGGCTGACCTGATGAATCTCGAGGCCGGGATTCACGTCGATGCAGATCTGGTAGAGCAGCTCCTCGATGACCGAGGCATCGTAGTGCTCACCGAGATCTGCCACGGCTCGGGAGATCTCCTCATGCGACTCGCTGAGGCAGGTCTGGACGATGCCCTTGCGGTAGCTGGACTTGTCCGTGACCGGCTCTTCGAGCAGTTTCGAGAGCTGTTCTTCGTTGCAGCACCGGACGCGCAAGAACGCGTCGATGAGGTCGAAGTACTTGATGACGAAGTTGTCGTCCCCTGGTGTCAAGTGGTCGCTCCCATCGGTTCGTGCCTTCCCCTGCATCGTCCTGAGGCCGCCGGATTCTTGAGGGCAGCAGCGAGCTCTCTCGGAGCTTCTCGCGGCAGGCGCGACAACGGGCCCAGGAGCGCTACGATCCGGGGCCCGCCCGTAGTCCCATGACCCAGAAAGTTCCGGCTCAAACGCTCGCGATGCTCGTACATCGTGGCCTCGTCTCCGCCGAGGCGGCCAAGTCGGCAATCAGGGCCGAGGATCCCTTCGAGCACCTGGTCAGCGTCTGTGGAATCGATCGTGCGGCTCTGGAGGCTTGGATCGCGACCGAGGGCAACACCCGCCCGATCCTCACGCGCTACGAGCTCCGTGAGCGACTCGGAGAGGGCGGGCAGGCGTTCGTCTATCACGCGACGGACCGAATGCGTGCGGACGGAGATCCCGAGGACGTTGCCCTCAAGATCCTGAAGCCGGAACTGGCGAAGAACCCGCGCTCGCTGAAGGCCTTCGTGCACGAGGCCAAGCAGCTGATCGAACTGTCGAACGGGGAAGGCCACCCGAACGTGGTTCGTGGCTTCCGTGTCGCGAAGGAGCAGACACCGGCGGGGCCAGTCTACTTCTGCGCGATGGAGCGGATCGACGGCGAGTGCCTCCAGGAGACGATCGAGCGTGAGGGTCGTCTCGACGAAGAGCAGGCTCTCCGGATCGTGCGGGAGATGGCCCTCGCTCTCGAGCACCTCCGAGCGAGTGGGCTCGTTCACCGCGACGTGAAGCCGGCGAACGTGATGTGGGTCGCCCCGGACGAGGACGGGCCTGGGCGGGCGGTACTGATCGATCTCGGGTTTGCGATGAGTTCGGGGGTCGGCGACGACTCCGAGACGACGGCGGGGACCGTGCACTACATCTCGCCGGAGCAGGCTCGAGCGGACGGCGAGCTCGATGTTCGGGCCGACATCTACTCGTTGGGTGCGACGCTCTACCACCTCGTGACGGGTTCGCTGCCGTTCTCCGGGTCCACCAGCGACGACGTACTTCGCAAGCAAGTGCTCGAATCCTTGAGTGGCGAGCGAATCCGCGAACTCGATCTGTCTCCGCAGCTTCACTACTTCATCGAGAAGATGATGGCGAAGGAGCGGGAGATTCGGTTCCAGGACCCCGCGGAGCTCGCGACAGCGATCGACAAGTTCCTCAGTCAGCGGGAGCGGGAACGAGAGGACGAGCAGGGTTCGACCGGGCTGTCCCGACTCGGTGAGCGTCGCGCGTCGCGTACGATGGGCAACCGTCGTCGGCGCCGGCGCTGAGGGCAATCGATGGAGTCGAGAGACGACTACCCGTTCCGGTTTCGGTGTCGGCGCAGCGGGAACTGCTGTTCTCGGCCTGGCGGTGTCGTGCGCGTCGGGCCGGAGAAACGGCTGCAGATCGCCGAGTTCCTGGGGATCACCGAGGTTGAGGTCTGGGCGCGGCACTTCGATCCGACCGGCACCCGGCTGACCTCGCAACCGGGCGGCGCCTGCACGTTCCTCGAGTCGACTCTCGACGGAAGCTCTTTGCGCACGACCTGCCGCATTCATCCGGTCCGACCCGAGCGTTGTCGGACCTGGCCGTTCTGGCCGGAGCTTCGCGACGATCCGTCCGTTCTCGCTGAAGCGATGCGCTTCTGCCCGGGAATCGATGCTGCGAACGCCCAGGACTCTGACTCGTCCGAGCACTCGGACCAACCCAGGAACGAACCATGATCCAGACTCTCGCACTCCTGGCTGTGATCGGTGGGGCTCCCGCCGAGCCTCCGGTCACCGGCCCGGATCGTTCCCTGCTCCGAGACGGAGGCAGCGAAACCCCTGTGAAGAACGCGTTCGACGGCTGGAAGCGCGGCAACGCAGCCTTCGTCGCTGAATCCGGCCGCTTCGGCGGCCGGGAGGCGAGAGACGGTGACTGGTTTTTGCGCCTGGACGACGAGGCCGCGGCGGGGGAACTGCGGCAGCGCGTGGACTTCGAGGATCTGGATCGGGATGCCCCGCCCTATCTGATCCTGTCCGCCTTGGTCGCAGTTCCGGACGGCCAGGACACGGCCGAACTTCGACTTCGGTTCGTGGACCGCTCGGGAAATCTCCTTCGTCAGAGTGCCGTCCGCTCGACCGAGAAGTCGTGGACGGAGCTGTCTCTGCCGGTCGCGGTGCCCAAGAAAGCGACCTCGGTCTGGGTCGTCGTGAGTGCCGAGCGCCGAAGGGGAGAGTTTTGTGACGCGTTCTTTGACCGGATCCGGCTCGAGCCGCTCGGGTCCGACTGGCCGGCCGCTGCCGACGTGGCGGAGGCGACCGAGCTCCTGCGCTCGGGGAGCGATGTGGCGGCTCGATCTCTCGGCGCACGGGCTCTGGCGAACGGAAGCGACCAAGATCGAGGCCTCCTCGCGCAACATGTTGCCGACATGCGGGCCGGACCTGAGCGTGACCGGTTGCTCAGCTACCTGGTCGCCATGGCGGAGTCCGAGGTGGCGAGTGGCTTCGTCGAACAGGAACTTGACGGAGGGAGCGCCCGCGCGCGTCGTGGTTCGAGGTTGGTCGGGCTGAGACCGCTCGATTCCCTCGATGTCCTCGCGCTGGAGAAGCGCGTCGAGAACGCCTCTAAGCCCGCGGAGAAGAAGGTCTTCACCGGTGCTCTGTGTCGAGTTGTGGCGGCAGGCGGAAAGCAGCAGCGAGCGGCTGAGAAGGCCCTGCGACGACTGCTGAAGAACGATCCCAGCCGACGTGCCGTTCTCGAGGCTCTGGCGGACATGCAGCCCCACGAGGTCGCGGGATCGAAGAACCTGGCCTCGATGGTGACGAGCTTCACCGATCCTGGAAGCGAGAGTCGCGAAGGCGAGGCAGCGCTAGGAATCGATGCGCTCGGAGCGGTGTCCGAGACGCAGTTCCTGAAAGCCCTGCGGAAGCGTCTCACGGAGTTCGAGTCACCAAGCCCGATGCAGCGCGTGTTCAGGAGGGCCGTCGAGCTGCAGTCGGAAGATGCCGCGGAAGCGATGTTCGACCTACTGGAGGATGCGTCCGGTCTCAACGCACAGGCGTTCGTCCGCACGGCGTTCGGCGATACGGCCCACGGGTTCCGTTCCGACTCGGCGCTTTCGGTCCTTCACAAGCGCGGGCTCGGGAGCGAGCTGCCAGTCGTGAGGTTGTCGAGTATCGAGGCGTTCGCGGGTTCTGGTCGACTAGACGTCCTGGTCGCGGCCGCGGATGACGAGGACATCCTGTGCGCGATCTCCGCCTTGCTCGGGTGTCGCTACTACTACTGGAACCGGCCCTACTACAGGGTGGATGAATCTCTGACTGGTCTCAGCTCCGAGCAGTTGGATGCAGCGCTTTGGGCCGTGATCGCCGATGGGGAGAACTTTGCCGCCGGCTCTGCGGCCTACGTGGTCTCCGCTCGAGCCGATTACCCGGGCGTGAATTACTTGGCTCTCGCCGAACACCCGAAACCAGCAGTGCTGGTCGCCGGTCTCGCGTCTCTGGATGTTGGAGCGAACGGTGACGCGAATTTTCGCGAGAGACTCGTCGAGGGGATTCGAAACCCCTCTCGGCCCGTGCGGGTGGCCGCGTATCGGGCTCTTGGCCGGGAGAAGACTCGAGAGAACGTCTCCATCTTGATCGCTCGGATGAAGGACGAGACCGGAACGGCTCGTGACGACTTGCGAAACGTACTGGTCGCGATGACGGGCAACGATCGCGGTGCCGATGCGGAGAGCTGGAGTCGCTGGTGGGACCTCGTTGGGGCGAATTTCGACTTCCAAGGTCCTGCAGGTTCGGATGATAGCGGGTCGACTGAGGACCGAACCGTCACCGCCTACCACGGGATCCCCATCACCGCGAACAAGTTCGCGTTCGTGATCGACCTCTCCGGCAGCATGCGGACCAAGGCCGGGGAGGTGACCAGGCTCGAGCGGGCGAAGGCCGAGTTGATCGACGTGCTGCGCTCGCTCCGTGAGGACCAGCAATTCTCGTTGGTCGGCTTCGGTACGGAGGTCGATCGGTTCTCGGAGATGCTCGTCGAAGCCAGTCCCGCCAAGGTCGAAGAGGCGGTACGCTGGATCGAAGGGCTGACGACCCGGGGATGGACGAATCTGTTCGACGGACTCGAGTCTGCTTTGCTTCTCGAGGGTGTGGAGGCCGTCTACCTGCTGTCCGATGGCGGGCCCTCGGTCGGTCGCCTCGTCGATCTCGATCGCATCCTCCGGATCACCGATCGAGTCAACGCCTCTCTGTTCGTGCGGATTCACACGATCGTGATCGATGGCTCCAAGCGCGCTCGGTGGTTCCTCGACGAGCTTTCGACGCGCAGCGGCGGGCAATCCGTCGAAGGCTGAGACGGTCTGAGAGCCGGGCGTCGATCGCCTGCGTCGTCACGCTAGGATTGCGCCATGGCTCGCTCTTCCTCCAGCTCTTCCGGTGGGATCTCCACCGGCGGCTCGCGCGACCTCTCTCGTCGCGGATTCCTCGGTTCGACGGCGGCGCTCGGTGCTGCGGCGGCCTTGCCCGCGGCCACGAGCGGGCGATCTGGCCCACGTCTCGATGAACTCCGGATCGGTCTCGTCGGCTGCGGCGGTCGCGGCACCGGGGCGGCCTACCAGGCCCTCTCGACCAAGGGGCCGATTCGCCTCGTCGCGATGGCCGACATGTTCGAGGACCGGCTGAACGGTTCGCTGAACTCGATCTCCAACGAGGACCGCTTGAAGGAGCGGGTCGATGTCCCGGTCGAGCGACGCTATGTCGGTGCGAACGCCTATCTCGAACTGATCGAGAAGGCCGACGTCGATGTCGTCTTGCTAGCGACGCCGCCGCACTTCCGTCCGGCGCACTTCGAAGCCGCGGTGAAGGCTGGCAAGCACGTGTTCATGGAGAAGCCGGTCGCCGTCGACGGGTTCGGTATCCGCCAGGTCTTGAAGGCTGCGGGCGAGGCGAAGGCCAAGTCCTTGAAGGTCGGTGTCGGTCTCCAGCGTCACCACCAGAAGAGCTATCGCGCCTGCATGGAACAGATCGCCGCGGGCGGCATCGGTCGTATCGTCGCGATGCACGTCTACTGGAACATGGGTGCGCTCTGGTCGGTCGCTCGCAAGCCGGAGCACACCGACATCGAATGGCAGCTTCGCAACTGGCTCTACTTCGCCTGGCTCAGCGGTGACCACATCGTCGAGCAGCACATCCACAACCTGGACGTCGCGAACTGGGCGAAGGGTGAGATGCCGGTCGAGTGCTTCGGCGCCGGTGGGCGTCAGGTTCGGACCGACCCGGTCTTTGGTCACATCTTTGACCACCACTCGGTGCACTACCGCTACGCGGACGGCACGACCCTCTTCTCGATGTGCCGCCAGCAAGCTGGTTGCCCGTCGAAGGTCTCGGAGCACTTGATCGGGTCCGAGGGTCGAGCCGACCTTGGCGGCCCGTTCCGCTTCGAGCGTTACGACGGCTGGAACTGGTCGTTCAACGAGGGGGACAACAACCCCTACCAGGTCGAGCACGATGACCTGTTCGCCGCGATCCGCAACGGCACGGAATACAACGAGGCCGAATACGGGGCCGAGAGCACACTGACCGCGATCATGGGGCGCATGGCGACCTACTCCGGGAAAGTGATTAGCCGCGATCAGGCGCTGCAGAGCGCGCGCCTCGGGCCGGAGACTTACGAGTTCGATCAGGCCTTGCCAGTCGATCCGATTCCGATGCCGGGCTTGTGAGCAGCACTCGGCCGAGGTGGAGGGGGTTGCTCGCTCCCAATCGGGGGGTAGGTTGACGGTGTCGGGCCGAGAGAGTCGGCGACGACAGTCGTTTCGCTGGAGGGCCCGCTTCGCGTTCGGTGTCGTTCGTTCGCCGCGGTGATGTGCGGCGGGTTCGTTCTTGAACGAGTCAAGGAGGAAAGCTGCTCATGACCCCGAAGGCTTCGTCGCTCGTTCTAGCATCTCTTTTTGCAGCCGGTCTACACGCGGGCCTCGCCGCCCAAGGCCCGGATCAGTTCCGCAATGAGTTCGTCAACTACTTCCGAGGTGGAGCGAACACGACCGGCTTTGCACCTGGTGTGGTTGCGGGTGACTATGACGGCGACTCCCGCACGGATCTTGGCTACTTCGATGGGTCGGGATGGAGCGTCGCGCTCCAGGGCGTTTCTCGAGAGTTCACGAACGTCGCTGGTCCGACCCTTGCGGTGCTGCCGAGGCTCGAGCCCGCGGTTGCTGCGGATTTGGACTCGGACGGCTTGGACGAGATCGTCTTCTTCGATCTGTTGCCGGGTCCGGAATCGTCTCCGAACCTCTACTGGGTGTCTCCTCTGCTCGGTACACAAGGATCGATCGCGCTTCCCGGGATTCCTTTCGGCTTGGCTGCGGGGGATCTCGATGCAGATGGCGATCCTGACTTTGTCATCTCGTTCCAATACGGAGGGCCGCTGCCGCAGATTCCTGACATTGCGCTCAGGAACGACGGTTCGGGCTCGTTGTCCGAGATCGTCGGTGCGTTCGAGTACCGTTCGGATGTTCCAGGATACATCGGGCTCGTCGACGTCGACGGAGATGGCGACTTGGATCGGGTGAAGGAACCAGCGTTCTTTCAGCCGGGCCGAAACGCGATCACTCGCATCGCTGTCGGAGTCAACGATGGGACGGGGTCCTTCCTCCGCCGTCAGACCTTGATGGTGCCCCGTCAGGGGGTGAACTCGGGCGACGGATCGGTCGAGGAGATCTCACGGTTCGTTGATGTCGATGGAGACGGTGACCTCGATCGCGTCGGACGAAACATCGGCTCGTTGCCGTTCCGACTGGAAGTGTTCGAGAACCGAGGCGACGGTGTGTTCACTCCCTTGCCGGCGCCGCTGATTCCGTCGAACAATCAATTCCTTCTCGGTCCGGAGTTCGTCGACTTCGACCAGGATGGCGATCTCGATCTACTGGTGTCCGCGAATCAGCTGAAGTATCACGAGAACCTCGGTGGCGGAGTCTTCGATCCAAACGGGGTCGTTCTGCGATCCGACGTTCGTCTGCGTGCGGTCTCGATTCTCGACCTAGACTCGGATGGGGACCAGGACGTGCTCACCGGTCGCATCCCGACGATCAACCAGAACTCCGATGTCGTCGCTTCGCAGTTCCTCCCGATCGGCGACCAGTACCTAGTCACCATGACCCTCCTCGACGATCCGTCGACGAACGGCTCAGGCTTCGGTGCGCTCTTGGTTTCGACGGATCTCGACCCGATCGTGACTCCGCTCGGCGTCTCGAGCCTTCAGACGCCGCTGACAGTGGAGGCGTTCGCGTTTGACGAGTTCGCGGAGTTGGAGGCGTTTGCGTTCGCGATTCCGAACGATCCGGCGTTGGTCGGAGTTCATCTACTGGCACAGGGCGCCTTCGCCCGTCTCGACGGTCGCGGTGACGTCGACATCTTCCTCGGAGCCACAGTCCGGACGGAGCTCGTGCCTTGATCGGACCGGCAGCCTCACGGCTCACGGCTCATGGCTCGCCGGTCGTCCAGCGGTTGGGTCCTCGCGGCAGCTGTCCCTCGGGCGAGTGGTTTCGGACGAAATCGGTCGTTGAGCGCTTCTCGGGGCGCTTGATCTGGCCGCTCGTCGCCGGAGCCTCCGGACACTAGGCTCCGGTCATGAAGCAGAAGACCGGGCTCTCTTTCGGCGGGCTGATCCTCGCGGCCATTGCGGCGTTCTTCTTCTCGGATTTGCCGGGAAGCCAAGACGATTCGAATGGTGGCGGCGGATTGGGGACTCAGCTCGAGGACCGGGAGTCATCCGGCGATGGAGCACAGGCTCCCTCGTCCACGAGCCCGGTCGGGTTCACGTCCGAGCGGTCGTGGCGCTCGCACTTCGAGAAGCACGGAACCGAGTTCGGTTCGATCGACGCCGACGAGTATCTCGAGCGCGCCAAGGCACTTCGAGATGCGCCACTGTCGGACGACGTGTTGGAGATTCGACGACGAGATGGAGTCGTGACCCGATTCGATCGGCGAACGGGAGCCTTTGTCGCGTTCCACGCCGACAAGTCGATCCGGACCTTCTTCCGGCCGAATGATGGCGAGAACTACTTCCGCAGGCAGGCGGATCGATGAGTACGGCACCGGGGGAGCAGAAGTCGATCGACGAGCTGCTCTACCAGTGGGAGCGCTTCGCGATCTCCCTGATCGGGGAGTATCCGTTCGGCCTCGATAGCTACCTCGACGATCTGGACCTGCGCGCCTTGCTGGAGCGTCGCGGCGACGAGCTCGGCGAATCGCAGCAGCGAGAGCTGGCCCGTCTCGACGATGGTGTGCGACAGCGGACCGAGGAGGTCTCCGAGTGCGTTTGGGGCGAACCGAACGCAGCGAAACACGGTTGGACTAGCGAACGCGAGTGGTGGTACTTCCGGCTTCCCAAGCGCCAGGGGCTCGAGCTCCAGGACGACCTCAAGTATCTCTGACCTCGAGTTGTCGAGGATCGGCGCCTGCGGTCAGGAAAGCTCTGAGCTGTAGGTTGCGTCGTCGCGCTCGAGAGCTTCCGAAGCGTTCTTCAGCCGGCAGCCGTTCGTCGTCAACGGACTCATCCTCCGAACCATCCTCTCGAGCGGGCCGGATCGAGCCGCGTGCAGCCATACCACTCCGATCCCGGTTTGGATCGCGAACAACGCCGGAAGGATCACGGCGACCGAGGCGTCACCCCAGCGACCCCATAGGCCGAGTCCAACCCCGTAGAACACCGTCGCGCCGACGATCGATTGGGTGACGTAGTGGGTCAGAGACATTCGGCCCGCGGCTGCGAACGCCCGACGCAGGGCTGAGTCCTTTCGCCAGCACAGCGATAGGGTGCTCGCGTAGACGAAGCACATCGATGGGGCTGCGAGGGCGTAGGTGGCGGTCCGAGCGCAGCCCAGGAGCGACGGTGGGTGGGCTGGGACGTTAGTCAGGAACCAGGCCAGCGCGAGGTTGGATGGGATCGCGACGACGAGGCTGACTCGGCACATTCGTGCCAGGAAGTCGCGGTGTGCCCCCGGATCGGTCGCGACGCCACGACGGACGAGCCACGCTCCCAAGAGGAAGAGTCCGAGCAACTTGCAGAAGCGGCCGGATTCGAGCGCGAGGACCCAGCGCTCGACGAGGAAGGCCCAGTTCGCTCGCACGAGTTCCGGGTAGGTGCCAGTTGCGAAGGCAGGAATCAAGGACTGCGGTCCGTGCTCAGCTCCGTAGGTCGTGGTGGGGTCGCGGAGAGCGAGGACCGCGAGGCTGATCGGGACCGGAGCCAGCATCAGTGCGATCGAACAACGAAGCATCGCGCGATCGGACATGCGCCAACACCGGGGCAGAAGGAGACCTGTGACCGCGTAGAGGCTGACGATGTCGCCAAACCAGAGAAGCGACGCGTGGAGGGCGCCGATCGCCAACAGAACGATCATCCGACGTCGGAAGCGCCCGCCGGCGCTGCTGTCTCTCTGCATGACGAGGGCGAACCCAACGCCGAACAGGAGCGAGAACAGGGAGTAGAACTTCCCGTCCACGAACGTGTGAACGAGCCAGCGCGTCCAGTTGTCGACTTCGATCGTGCCGAGGGCCGCTCGATCGTCCGGGGGCATGACCGCCGTGCCTGAAAACCAGGTCGCGTTGCCGAACAGGATGCCGAACAGGGCGAACCCGCGAAGTGCATCGATGTGTTCGAAGCGAGTCATGACGCGCCCCCCGACAGAAGTTCGGCCCTCTTCGACCGCGTGATGTTCAGCGTCACGAACGCTGCGATTCCAAGGACGGAGACGCCGAGAATCGCGCCGACTGCGGATCTCGACCCGTGCGAGTTCCACAGGTAGCCGAGTCCCACGGGTGCGACGAGAGTCGCCGTGCTTCGGCCGAGGTCGACCAGAGCGAGGAATCTGCCCTTCACTTCCGGCGCGACACGCCCGGCGACGTAACTTGGGATCAAGATCGAGGTCAGGATCTCACCGAGCGTCCAGATCAGGGTCGATCCGAGGATCGCTGCGACCGACCAGCCAACTCCGAGGACGAGCAGCCCGGTCGTCCACAGAACGGCTGCGATCATCAGGAACGGAAGTTCGGGCTTGCCTCGCACGGTGCGCTCGAGCCAGAAGCTGCAGATGAGGATCGTGACCGCGTTGATCGTGTACACGACGCCGACCCAATGCAGCGGAGCTGCGAACTCACGCTCGACCAGTAGCGGTACGGCGTACTCGAGGCCCATCAACGGGGCGGTCAGGAAGAAGCCTGCGGCGCAGACCAGAACCACTCTCGGGTGGCGTCCGTAGGCTCGAAGAGCTCTGGGCGGGGGAGAGGTCGTGCTTCGACCGGGTTTCGCGGAGAGTCCTGGAAGACCGAGGAGCAGTAGGGCGGCGCAAATCAGAGTCGAGACGACGTCGCCGACGAACACGAGGGTGAACGATTGGCTGGCGAGGATTCCGCCGACCAATGGGCCGAGCGCGATCCCGAGATTGCTACTGAGGTAGAAGCCGGTGTAGGCGAGGGTTCGTTGACTGTCTGGAGCGAGATCCGAGACGGCCGCCTGGGCAGCCGGAGTGAACATCCCCATGCCCAGGTAGGCGAAGCCGAGCGAGAGGGCGTAGCCCGTTCCGGTCTCGTGTGGCGAGAGCAGGGCGAGGTATCCGGCTGCGTTGATCGCAAGAGCGCAGAGAAGCGTCGTCTTACGGCCGACGCTGTCTGCCATCTGGCCCCCGACGAGGTTCCCGAGCATGAGGCCCAATCCTCCAGCGGCGAGGATCCAGCCGGCGTCGAGGGTCGAGAAGCCCCGCTCACGAGTCAGGTAGATCGCCAGGTAGGGATAGACGAAAGCGCCGAGCCGCAAGACCGCGGTCGAAGCGAAGAGCGCCCGCAAGGGGCCTGGCAATCCGAGGAGTTCACGAAGCATCCGATCCGCCTCACAGCTGGCGTGGTGCTCGTTGGCGGTCGTTGGCGATGTTGGCGTCAGGAAGTGCCCCGCTCGCGATCGCGCTACCGAGTGCATCGCCTTCATCGGCGTAGTGGTCGACCGCACGCCGGGCGTCGGGTGACTTCAGATCCCGCACCAGGTGGCCCATGAACACTTCACCGAGGATCGAAAGTTCGTAGCCCTCGGCGGTCTCGACCAGCAAGCCCTCACGCGTGAGGTCCTCCAGGGTTCGAAGTTGACGCTGCGACAACACGCCCGCGTGCAGCATTCGCTCGAACCGTCGGCGGGGCAGCCCCTCCCAACGAAGAGGCATCACCCAGAGGGCCGTGTCGCGTTGGTGCTCAGTCGCGCACTTGGCCGCGTGCCAGGGAGGAGCACCTGATTCGACGGCGTCGCACCAAGCATTCACGTCGACGAGGTTCTCGACGCGTACTCCCGGGAGGTTGCCGACGGCCTGGGCCCCGATGCCCAGGAGGAACGACTCGTAGTCGCCGCCGCCGATGCACTCGTTGCCCGACACGCGCGTGAAGACTTCGGGAGCGATCCGGGACGGGTCGAGGTAGGTGTTCGTGCCTCGCCGGATCCACCCCTCTCGCTGCAGGGTGCTGTAGGTGTGGAGCCGCATCGCGGCCTGAATCGCTGGCGACGGTGGTTCGGGGACTTCTCCACTGTCGACTGCGGCGACCAGCGAGGGGGCGGCACTCGAAGTGAGCAAGTAGGAGCTGATGCCGTGGATGCGGGGTTCCTCGAGCATCGCGCGGAGATCGCGGTTGACGGTTGAGAGGTCCTGTCCGGGCATGCCGGTAATCAAGTCGGCGTTCACGATCGGGATTCGTCCGTCGATCCATCGAAGGGCCTGCTCCACGTGCCGCATCGTCGGTGGCTGTCGCATCGCTCGCCGGACGCGCGGATCGACGGATTGCACTCCGAAAGATGCCTTCGTGACCTCGTGCTCGACGAGCGTGTCCAGGAACTCTTCGGTCACGGTGCTCGCCGTGAACTCGACGGCGATCTCGGTCTCGTCGGTCACTCCGGGCAGGTCGCGGATGCCCCGCAGCACGGTCCTCGCGTGCGGCCCGAGTAGGTCCGGACTTCCGCCGCCGAGATGGACCGATCGGACGGCGCGGCCTGAGATCGCGATGCGGCCGACGTAGTGGCGCATCTGTTCGACGAGCAGTCTCGAGTAGCGTTCGGCGACATCGAACTCGAGGCTGTTGCCTCCCGAAAAGGCGCAGAAACGACAGCGCTGGGCGCAGAAGGGCACGTGCACGTAGAGCTGAAGCGACGCATCGTCCAGCGCTGGTGTGTTCTCGATCGCACGCTCCACCCGTTCGACGGTCATCGACGGATCGTCTGGGAGCATCCAGTAGTCGATCGTGTTCCTCGCAACAGACGTGTAGCGGGTGTGGAACAGTCCCGGCGAAGCAGTGCTCTCGGGGATGGGGACGGCGGTCATGCCCGCACATGTCCGAAGTCAGCGAGACTCTTGCGACAATCCCGGAATCGTCCGGTCGGAGCGGTGGCGGGCTGGCGCAGACCCCGTCGGGACCGTTCAGTTCACGTCGCCGACGCACTCGAGGCCGCGCGGTCGATCGAGCGGCGTGAGTTCGTACAGAACCAGCGGTCCACGCACGTCGCGGAACAAGCGCCACTCGGATGCCTCCGGGAGCGTCGGTCGCGGATCGTTGGTGGAAGACACGACGAACAGAAACGTCTTCGTGCTGGGCTCGACCAGGAGTTCGATCACGCGAAGGCCTTCTTCCGGTCGTTCCTCAAGTCCGCGTTGGAACTGAACCCCCGGCTGAGCCCTCCAGACGAGGGGAGATGGCAGGTCAGGCGCCAGGGGCTGAATGTAGAGAGGAAGTTGATCCGGCATCGAGCAACCGGTGGGCGCAATGGGCGGGCCCGGAAGGTTGGACGTGGCGGACCAATCGATCGCCGTCGGTAGTTCCTCTGGTTGCTCACAACACAGGAGCCAGCTCCGACCGACAGCGCTGCGCAGCATCTGAGCGACTTCCGGCTCTGGGCTTGGCTCCTCGGGCGTGTTCCAGGGCTGCAGCCAGACGAGCATCATCGCGGCCGCTCCGAGCGCGCCCAGGACGAACGGAATCCACGGCGCGACGCGACGGGGAGGCCCTGCTCGTTCGAGATTCAGCTCCGGAACACTGAAGCTCCGGCGCAGTGACTGGTCGATCGACTGGTGGAGCCGGATTTCATCCCGCAGTTCCGGGTCGGTCTCGCAACGTCGCTCGAAGTCCGTGAGCGCGGCCCCCTCGAGGGAGCCATCGAGCCATCGCTGAAGGTCGTCTCGGTCCTGAGCGTTCATCGAGTGTTCTCTACGCCCACGCTGGGCGTTCGACGGAGTTGGGCGGCGAGGTGCTGACGCGCTCTGTGTACATGGCTCATCGCCGTGCCCTGCGGGATGTCGAGCGACGAGCCGATCTCACGATACGACAGCTCGAGCACCGTGCGCAGGAGCAAGCAGGCCCGTTCGGTCTCGTTGAGGGAGTTGAGCCCCGCCACGACCCGGTCATCCAGGCCTGCCTGGTCGGGGAGGAGTGCACCGCACTCGGACACGAACTCACTGCTCTGGCTGGGGGCTTCGGGGTCCGTTCCTTCGGGATCGAGCAGTCGAGGCCCTTTCTGCGTTCGGCGGACCTGATTCAGGGCGGTGAATCTCACGATCCTGGTCATCCAGGCGGTGAAGTTGGTCCCGGGTTCGAAGGTCGTGAGTCGTGCCATCGCATGGACCGCGGCGTCCTGCACCACATCCTCGGCGGTGTCCCGCGATCGGACGACTGCTGCCGCGACACACCACAGAACGGGAGCCGCACGCTCAAAGCGCTCGGCGAATTGTTCCAGGGTCAGGGGTTGCGGCGGCTTGTCGGACATCCGCGAGGCGGGACGTAGATGTCCGGGGCAGACTCCTCGATTGCACAAATCTTGTGTTGGTGAGATCGATCGCGATGATCCGGGCTTGGCCACTCGACGCTACGGCACGATCGTCAAGCACCTGCGCGACGATCCGGAGACTGCCCGCGAGTTGGTCGGGAAGCTCTCCGACGACCTGCTCATCCACCTCGGCGCGGCGATTCGGGAGGAGGTCCAGGAGCGGGCGCTCGCTGCCGGGGACCGTGACGCCGTTCTCGCGGCTGCCTTCGAATCGGGGTTCGGGCGAGATGGTCTCGCCGTGTTGCCCTGGATCGAGGGCGCGTTCGTCGTCTGTCCCGGTGGGCTGGTCGCCAAGAGCCGTAAGAATCACCGATGTCAGTTCGTCTCGGTCGACGATACCTGGATCTGGGAGAGCTCCGATCTGATCCACGAAGAGAAGCGCTCGACACCAGGGGCTGAGGATGGGTTCCGGGCCGTGGCGCTACTGCCGATCATCGAAGGCATGGAGCTCGACGTGGTCCGGCAGAAGATGCGACAGGGGCAGCATGCCGTGGAGCGTGTGGTCAGCTACGAAGTGCGTCGTGGCGAGTTGGTCGAGGTTGCGCAGCGGAACGTCAATTCACGTGGGTCTCACTGAGATCGGTATCTGGTGGCGAGGTGGTCGCGACCGCTAGTTGAAGTCGATCGAGCATCCCCGGCGACGCTCCCTGGGGGCCGGGCCGAGTCGAGCACGAGTTCCTCAGGCAGTACCGCGGTGTCTTGCTCGACGTCATCGGCCCCTGCGGCGTATCGTCTAGCCACGCCCGCCGGGCGGCATCCGTCGCCGCTCTGCGAGTGCGTGAGACCCCGACATGACCGACACCCCGTCCCGAGAGCACCGGGACTTCATCCGTCAGCGCATCGACGAGGACCGCAAGAACGGCCGGTTCGGCGGCGAACTGCGCACGCGCTTCCCGCCCGAGCCGAACGGCTACTTGCACATCGGCCACGCCAAGTCGATCTGCCTGAACTTCGGCCTCGGGCAGGAGTACGGCACGCCCGTGCACCTGCGGTTCGACGACACGAACCCGGAGAAGGAGAATCAGGAGTTCGTCGATTCGATTCAGGCGGACATCCGCTGGCTCGGATTCGACTGGGGGGAGCATCTCTACTTCGCGTCGGACAACTTCGACACGCTCTACGAAGACGCGGTGGCGCTCGTGAAGAAAGGGCTCGCCTACGTCGATGAGCTCGACGCGGAGCAGATGGCGGAGTATCGGGGCACCATCCACAGTCCGGGGAAGGACTCGCCGTTCCGCGATCGTCCCGTCGAGGAGAACCTCGAACTCCTCGAGAAGATGAAGCGGGGTGAGATGGACGAGGGCTCCGCCGTCCTGCGCGCCAAGATCGACATGGCGCACCCGAACCTCAACATGCGCGACCCGGCGATGTACCGGGTCCGCAAGGTGCACCACCATCGCACCGGGGACACCTGGTCGATCTACCCGATGTACGACTGGGCGCACGGTCAGTGCGACAGCTATGAAGGGATCACGCACTCGCTCTGCACGCTCGAGTTCGAGCACCATCGACCGCTCTACGACTGGTTCCTCGAGAACCTCGGTAGACATCACCCGCAGCAGATCGAGTTTGCGCGACTCAACGTCAACTACACCGTGCTCAGCAAGCGCAAGCTACTGCAGCTGGTCGAGGGCGAACACGTCGAGGGCTGGAGCGATCCGCGCATGCCGACTGTCTCGGGTATGCGTCGTCGTGGCGTGCCCGCTGCGTCGATCCGCAAGTTCTGCGAACACATCGGCGTGGCGCGCTTCAACGCGGTGCATGACCTCGGCCTCTTCGAGAACTTCATTCGCGACGAGCTGAACGAATCCGCACAGCGTCGGATGGGCGTGTTCGACCCGGTCGAGCTGGTCATCACCGACTGGCCAGAGGGCAAGGTCGACATGGTCGACGCGACCAACAACCCACAGGACGAGTCCGCCGGGAAACGCACGGTCCCGTTCACCGGCACCCTGCTCGTCGAGCGCGAGGACTTCCGCGAGGACGCGCCGCGCAAGTGGCACCGCCTCGCAATCGGCAAGGAGGTTCGCTTCCGCTACGGCTATTACGTCACCGTCAACGAAGTCGAGAAGGACGCGGAGGGCCGGGTCACTCGTCTGCTCGCGACTCACGATCCCGAGTCTCGCGGCGGCAACACTCCCGACGAGCGCAAGGTCCGCGGCACGATCCACTGGGTCAGCAAGGAGCACGCGGTTCGCTGCGAGGCCCTCAACTACGACCGCTTGTTCAGCGTCGAGAATCCGAACGAAGTTCCGGAGCCGTCCGCCGACGGGTGCGAGCCCACCTGGCTCGACAACCTGAACCCGGACTCGCTGGTGAAAGGCGAGGTCTTCGCGGAGCCGAGCGTCCTCGACATGCCGGTCGGTGCGGCGTTCCAGTTCGAGCGGAAGGGCTACTACTGTGCCGATTCCGTCCACTCGAATGTGGGCGCGCCAGTGTTCAACCTGACCGTGCGTCTTCGGGACTCCTGGGCGAAGATCGAGAAGAAGCTCGGGGGCGGGTGAGGTCTTGCGAAACCTCCGGGGCCGATCCGAGTAGCATGCCGATCGAAGTCGACCCTCGGGGTCGTGGAACCATGATGCAGATTCGAACCACCGTGATCCGAGCTGTGGCGCTTGGTCTCGCTCTCGCTTCCTCGTCTTGTGCTCAACAGAGTGAGTCGGCCGACGGTCCCGTATACCCCCGGAGCCATGAGGACGTCGGCAACCCCGAAGAGCTCGGCCTCGTGCGCTTCGTGCGCGACTACGACGAAGGCCTCGCCCGGGCGAAGGCCGAGGGCAAGCCGGTCTTCCTGCAGTTTCAGGAGATCCCGGGCTGCATGACCTGCACGAACTACGCGCAGAATGTGTTGTCGCACCCGCTCCTGGTCGAGGCGGCCGAGACGCTGTTCGTGCCGGTCGCGCTCCGCAACAACTCGAGCGGGGACCGCGATGACGAGGTGCGCAAGCAGATGGAGGAGCCGGCTTGGAACAACCCGGTGCTTCGTCTCGTGAACGCCGAAGGCGAGGACCTGCTGCCTCGACTCGATCGCACCTGGACCGTCGGTGGAATCGCCACCGGGATGGTGCGTGCGCTCGAAGAAGCCGAGCAGACGGTGCCGAGCTACCTTCGCCTCCTCGCCGAGGAAGAAGCCGCGCGCGACCGCGGACTCAAGCGCGCGGTGTTCGCGATGCACTGCTTCTGGGTCGGCGAAGTCGAGTTCGCTGGGGTGCCCGGCGTCTACGAGACGCACGCCGCCTGGCACGACGGAAAGGAGGTCGTCGAGGTCTACTACGATCCGGAGCAGGTGAGCTACGCGCAGCTGGTCGACCAGGCGCAGTCGCGCGAGTGTGCGAGTACGGTCTACTGGATGGATGCGTCCGAGCGCGAGATCGCGGAGGCCAAGGTCGAGGGGCGAGCGCGGGAGTTTTCGGGTGATCCGCGAGCGGACCGCGATCCGAAACACCACATTCGGCGGACGCAGCTCCGCCACGTGCCGATGGCGCCTCTGCAGGCGGCGCGGGTGAACCGTGGACTCGCACGGCGGGAGAATGTTCGCGCGCTCCTCTCGCCGCGTCAGCTCGAAGTTCTCTCGACGGTGACCGCCAACGAGAAGCACGATTGGCCAGACGTCGCGGATCAGCCGTTCCGCGCTGCGCTGCAAGAGATGGCGCGCGGGATGGCGGCGCTGAAGCAGCAAGCCGCCGAGGGCGAGGGCGATCAAGGAGACGCCGCAGATCGTGAGCGGCGCTGAATTGGGCGCTCGGAGGAGTGCTCACGTTCTCGTCTTCGTCTGGCTCCTGACGATCTTCGGTTGCCAGCAGCCGTCCGTCGACGCCGCCGCCGGTTCCGAGTCCGGCGTCACGCCGCGGGCATCGGCGTCCGTCGAAGTCTTCGTCCTCGGGATCGCTCAGGACGGGGGACTCCCGCATCTCGGTTGTCGTCGCGCCTGCTGCCGCGAGGCGCGCGCAAGCGGCCGAGTTGAGTATCCGGTGTCTCTCGGGGTCGTCGACCGGCGCAACGATCAGGTGCTGCTCGTCGAAGCGACGCCAAAGATCGAAGAGCAGATCGGGCTTCTCGACGAGTGGAGTGGCCTCGATCGAACCGGCCGTGCACCGGTCGATGCGGTGGTGCTCACCCATGCCCACATCGGGCACTATCTCGGGCTCGCTCTCTTCGGACGCGAAGTGCTCGGTGCACGCGATCTCCCGGTTCACTGCTCGACGCGATTCGCCGAGTTCCTGCGATCGGGTGGCCCCTGGAGTCAGCTCGTCGAGTTGGGGCAGATCGACATCACGAGTTTCGAACCCGGAGAGTCGTTCGAGCCCTGGGGCGGCCTGAGCGTCCGATCGATCCCGGTGCCGCATCGCGATGAGTTCTCGGACACGATGGCCTTCGTGATCGAAGGCCCGATCAGATCCTTGCTCTTCGTGCCGGATATCGACGCCTGGGAGAAGTCTCCGGGCCTCCTCGATCGGCTGCTCGACGGCGTGGACATCGCTCTGGTCGACGGGACCTTCTACGACGGCAGTGAGTTGCCGCATCGTGATCCGAGCGAGGTGCCGCATCCGTTGATGCTGCGCACGATGGACCTGTTGCAGGAGCGCGTCGCGGAGCGGCCCGGCTCGGTGCAGTTCCTACACCTCAATCACACCAATCAGGTTCTGCACGACGAGGAGCTGCGCGCCGAAGTTCGCGCGCGTGGATTCGACGTGGTGCAGGCCGGGGATCGGTTCATTCTCTGACATGAACACGTCGTCGCAGCCGATTCGAATCGGCGTGCGGAGCGTACTGACTCCGTTCGTTGTGGCCGCCCTGCTGTTGGTCGTGCTGATCAGCGGGGCTTGCTCGATCGCGCCCGGAGCCGATTCGGCGCCCGCGAGCGGAGGTACGCTGTTCGTCGGTGGCGGCGGTCGATTGCCGGACGAGGTGTTCGATGCCTTCGCCGAGGCGTCGGGCGCGCGAGGCGGGACCCTGGTGGTGATCCCGACCGCCAGCCGTCGAGCCGATGAGGAGGACGGAAGGGCCTCGATCGTCGAGACCTGGAACGGGCGGGGCTTTCCGGATGTGCGGCTCCTCCACACGCGTGATCGGGCAGTGTCGGACTCGGAGGGCTTCGTCGCCCTGCTCGATTCCGCGGACGCGGTCTGGATCGGCGGCGGCGATCAGAATCGTCTGGCGGATGCCTATCGAGACACGCAGACCCAGAGTCGCCTGCAGAAGTTCTTGGACGACGGTGGTGTCATCGGTGGTTCGAGCGCCGGTGCCGCGATCGTCAGTGACCCGATGATTGGGGGAGGCCGCGACGCGCCCCGCATCGTCGGTGGGCTCGGGCTATGGCCGGGCGTGATCGTCGATCAGCACTTCTCCCAGCGTGGGCGCTTCCATCGACTCCGGCTGGCGGTGAACGCTAGCGCAGATTCGATCGGTGAGGGCATCGGTGAGGGCATCGGTGAGGCCGTCGGCGTGGGAGTCGACGAGCGGACCGCGGTCGTGGTTCGAGGCGACCAGGTCGAGGTTCTCGGCGAGGGTCGAGTGGCGCTCGTGACGAGACGTGCTCGCGACTCCGCGGAGCGCGCGGGGCAGACACTTCGCGTCGAGTGGCTCGACGCCGGTGAACCACGCAGGTTGCGTTGACTACTCGACGATCTGCCAGCCGCCTCGCCAGAGGTCGATCGTCGTCGACTTGAGGTCGCGAGCGCGTTCCACCTCCGCTCGCCAACCGCGGTGCGTCTTGAAGACGCGCGTGACCGCGCAGAGTCCCTGGCCGCGGACCTTGATCCACTGGCCGCGCTCGACCGGGAAGTCCTCTCCGGTCAGGATCGTCTCCTCGGTGGAATCGACCTTCGGAGTCGACTTCTCCGGAATGGGTCGGGGAGTCGCTCGGGACGCAGGCGGGAAGTGCTCCTCGAGCCACTCATCGGTGGCCTGCTCCGCATCGCAGACTCCGCACGGGTCACCGTCGGGTAGGCCGAAGTGGCGATTCAGTACCTGCTGCCGGCACTCGGTTCCGTCCACGGTCCCGCTCGCGTCCCCGTTCATCTGGGCGTAGCGCAGCATCGTCAACAGCGCCCGCAGGTCCTGGTCGTGTTTGTCCTCGCGGACCCACTCGTCGAGCTCTTCGGTGTCCGGCACCCGCAGGAGCCGTAGACCGCGGCCGAGTTCGCCCTCGGTGATGCCGGCGGTGCGCAGAAGACGTAGTGCCGTGCCAACGCGCCCGTCTTGTTTGCGCTTCTCGAGGCCGAGCTCGATTCTCAGTCCCTCCTCGTCGATGCCGCTTGCGCGATCACCGAGAGCCGCGAGGGTCGTGACCACGCGGGTCAAAAAGTCGCGAGACGGATTGGCCCACTCGACGAAGTTCCGCTGCACGGCGAGGTCGTCGGGGTCGAAGCAGATTTCGCAGAGCGAAGGCTGTCCGTCGCGTCCCGCGCGGCCGATCTCCTGGTAGTAGGCCTCGAGCGTCTTCGGCATCTGCCAGTGGAACACCAGACGGATGTCTTTCTTGTCGACGCCCATGCCGAAGGCCGGGGTGGCGAGAACCAGTTCGGCTTCGTCTGAAAGGAAGCGCGCCTGTTGCTGGCGGCGTTCTTCGGGCGATAGAGCGCCGTGGTAGACGAGCGGCTTGTGACCCTTGCGGAGGAGGGCTTCTTCGATCGCACGGAGCTCCTTGATCAGGGCCGTGTAGACGATCTTCGGACCGGAGATGCGTTCGACGAGTTCGCAGGCACGCTGAAGCTTCTGGTCGAAGCCGTTCCGTTCCGCGCCCGCGAGGAAGAGGTTTGGCCGGTCGATACCGGTATGCCAAAGGCGTGCTTCCGGGATGCCGAGCGACTCGCGGATATCCTTCTGAACCGCCTCCGTTGCGGTTGCGGTCAGTGCGATTGTCGGTGGCGATCCGAGCGATGCTCGAACTCGCCCGAGCTGCTGGTAGCCGGGTCGGAAGTCATGCCCCCAGTGGCTGAGGCAGTGTGCTTCGTCGACAGCGAAGAGATCGATTTCGAGGTCCGAGATCGATCGAAGGAACCCATCGACGCGGAAGCGCTCCGGCGTCACGTAGAGAAGCTGGAACTCGCCGTCGCGTGCTCGGGCAAGTGTCGTGCGACGTTCTTCTGCGCTCAGGTTCGAGTGGATGCGGGCTGCCGGCAGTCCCTTCTGCTGCAGGGCGTGCACCTGGTCGTCCATCAGTGCGATCAGGGGGGAGACGACGAGGGTCAAACCCTCGTTGACCATGGCTGGCAGCTGGTAGCACAGCGACTTGCCGTCCCCGGTCGCCATGATCACGACGGCATCGTCGCCATCGAGGACGTGGTTGCAGATCTCCTCCTGCGGACCGCGAAACGAGTCGAAGCCGAAGTGCTCGTGCAGCGGTTGCCGAAGGTCGCCGACCGACCTGGAGCTCAACGACTCTCCTCGACGACTTGTGGTCGAGGCTTCAGACCCATCGAGAAGTCGTAGATCGCCTCGATCATTCGTCCACGGAAGCCCTGCTCGAACGGCTCGGAGTGGGTCCAGAAGAATCGGCCGTCCGGACGCGCCACGAGACCGACTGCGGGGGGAGCGAGGTCGTCCGATGAGGTCCTCTGCACTCGTGCGACGACGGTCGAGTCGGTGTCGATCTCGCCAATCCAGACCGTGCGCCGTTCCCCGACGGTGAAGGTGGCCCAGAGTCGGCCGTGAGCGAACAGCGCGGCGAGTGGGGACGAGCCGAGTTCGCCTGCGCGGGCCGCGCCGACCAGGGTCTCGGCCTGGAGAGCGACGACTCCCGGGCCGCTGAGGTCCGGCTCGATGCCGGGAATCGGAGGGAGCGCTGGCGTCGTGTAGAGGCCGATGGCGCTCGTCGCGCCAGGAAGCTCCTCCTCGGTCACTCGCTCGGCCGCGTCTAGAACGTCGAGCGGCCATCGGTAGATCTGGTTGGTGTCACTTTGCCGGCACAGCGCAAACAGGTGGTTCCTGCCGGCCGCCATGGACAGGACCTTGCCGGGCGCGAGTCCGGCGCTTCGCGGCGTACCGTTCTGGTCGGTGATCACCAGGACCTGGTCGTGGGCCCAGTAGAACGTGCCGCCGTTCGCGCACATCGCCGTCAGGGGAGTCGGGTAGAGGCCCTCGCAAACGACTTCGACGGACGGGTCGAGAATCTTCGTGCTCAGCCGGAGGGTTCGGTACTCCTCGTCTTCCGAGCGTTCGACGAACCCGCCCTCGAAGCCGCGGGCCCAGACGACCGGCTCGTCCTCGTTCCCGGCCAGTCGGCGATAGCCGGCGAGTGGTTTTGCCAGCCAGGGCGGCGAGATCACGATCGAGCGGTTCCAGTCGGAACCGAAGACCGCCGCGTAGGCGACGTCCTCCGGAAGGCTGGGGGGGACCTCGAACACCTCGAATGGCGCGACCCCGTGGAACTCGCGTCGAGTGATCTCGAGGGGCGGAGCGCCTTCCGGGGCCGCGTTCTCGCCGGGCTCGATCGGGTCATCCTTGTCGGATGGCGGCCCGGAAAGATCGATCGGTTGACTGGTGCGCAGAGTGTCGACTCCGCCGTTCGGCGTTCGGATCGTCACGCCGACCTTCCAGGATGGAAGCTCTGGATTCTGAGGTTCCGGGTCGGCGACGAACTCCACCAAGACGACGAGTTCGTCGAGGTTGCGGCGGACGACTTCCGTCCCGACCGACGAGTCGGCCAACACTTCTTCTGCTTGGTCGTTCGCGGACGCTTTGCTCGACGTGGTGTCCGGGCTACCGGCACAAGCGACCAGGGCGAGGACAGCGGTCGATTCGAGGATCCGCCGTGCGGCGTTCGGGGCGTGGGCGAAGACTCGCATGCGTGCATCTTGGCGGATCGGTCGGCCTGGTCGAGAGCCTGAAAATCCGAGTCACTGAATGGGGGCTCCGCGCACTGGGGGTTGGATGTCCTCTCGCGAGCCCGGTTCCGACACCGAACACCGACTTCAGTGCTTCGGAGTCGAGCATCTTTCCGACCTGGAGTGTCTCAGCCTGTTGTTGTCGACACGCCGTCCCGGGGCGTCGGTCTCGCGGCTCTGCGAGCGGCTCATCGAGCGTCTGGGCGGTCTCGGTGGGCTCGAGGCGGCGTCCTACTCCGAGCTTCGAACCGTGCCCGGTCTCGGTGCCGCGCGGGCGATGCGATTGCTTTCTGCCTTCGATCTCTCGCGACGAACGCTGCACTCGAAGTGGTTGGATGGTCGGCTCGTCTCGGGGCCAGCTGAGGTCGCGCAACTCCTTCGGGCGCGGACGCGGCGGCTGCGTCGAGAGAGCTTCCAGGTGGTTGCGCTCGATGCTCGGCACCGGGTGCGCGGGGTCCATACGGTTTCGATCGGACACTTGAGCGGAGCGCCGGTCCATCCGCGGGAGGTCTTCCTGGAGGCGATCGAGCGACGGGCGCACGCGGTCGTGGTGGCGCACAACCACCCCAGCGGTGATCCGACTCCGAGTCTCGAGGATCGGCGAGTGACGGATCGACTCCGGGAAGTCGGGGAGCTTCTCGGCGTCGAGGTGCTCGACCACCTGGTTCTCGGCCGGTCGAGCTTCTACTCGTTCGCCGAGGAAGCTGAGCGGCCGTTCTCCCCGGCGAGCAGCCGGGCGCATCCAACGAGCGCGGCTGTCTCGACTCGCAGCGTCAGGCTCCCGAGCTGAACGGGAGAGAAGCCGTGAGCATCGAGCAGTTCCACCTCCTCGCGCTCGAACCCGCCTTCCGGTCCGACCACGAGCAGCACGCGCCTTGAGCTTGCCGTCCCAAGTGCTTGTGTGGCAACGAGATCCGCGATGTATCGCTCCGCGGGGAGGTCGCGATCGGCGACCAGGTGTTCGAGATCGCACTCCGCGTCGAGGGTCGGAAGGACGCCGCGGTCGCACTGCTCCGCGGCGGCCCGGAGGATACGTTCCTGGCGCTCCGATCTGCGGGTCTGCGCCGTGTTGTCCCGACCGGTTCGACTGCGACGGGTGCGCAGGGGGCGGAAGCGGGAGATACCGAGCTCGGTCCCGTGTTCGAACAGCCAGTCCGCGCGGTTGCCCTTCGGGGTCGGGAACGCCAGTTCGACCCTGGTTACGGGCTCGAATCGGGCTTCTCTCACGCTCTCGACGTCGATTGTGGCTGATTTCCGTCCCAGCTCGACCAACGATCCAAGCGCCTCGGACCCTCGGCCATCGAAGAGAACGATCGGGTCTCCCGGCCGGGATCGTACGACGCGGAGGTGGTGCGGAACGTCGCCTTCGAGCGAAGTCCGACCGGGGGCAGGCAGGGGGTCGACGTAGTAGCGACGGGCCACGATCCAGAAGCTGCCGCAACCGACTTCGGAAGCAAGGCTTCGATGCCTCGGATTCGGCGGCGGAACAGCTGTGGAGACGATGGACAAACCCGGCTCGGCCATCTAGCGTCACCCTGTCCTCCGGTGAGCGAGCGATTCCGCACGCGTTCGACTCCGGGTCCCCGTGGTGGCAGGCATCGCCGGCCAAACGATCGGAGATCCGGTTCGGCGCTCGCGAGTTCTCCGAGGTCGGCGTGTGGTGTTCCCTCCATCCGCGTCGGCCGGGTCCGCGCCAAGGCCGGATTCGAGGATGACGTCAGCTTCAGTGGATCGTTCGCGGTCGAGCGGATCCACCGACCCCTCGAGACTCCATGACCGAATACACGCTCGAGATCCTGGACGGGGATCGGGCCGGGCAGATCGTCGAACTGCAGTCCGAGCAGTTCTCGATCGGTCGCAGGCCGTCGAACGACCTCGTCCTCGATGATGACAAGTGTTCCGGGCGTCATGCCGAGATCGTCGTGGAGGACGGGCAACCGGTCCTCCGTGATGTCGGTTCGACGAACGGTACCTTCCTCGACGGCCAGCGGATCGAGGAGATCGCGCTCGGCCACGGCGACGAGTTCCGCGTCGGCAAGACCCGGATGCGGTTCCATCGCGCGTCGGCCGCCAGCCCGGCGGGTGGTGGTGCGGCTGCCGCGCCGGTCGCCGGAGCGTCCCACGACGGAGTCGAGGATGTCTCGATCTCTGCGGTCGACACCTCGCGGCTGACCGGCAAGAAGAAGCGGTCGATCCTGCTGCCGGCGGTGTTGCTGCTGGTCGTCGCTGCGGTCGCTGTGGTCGTCGTCGTCGATCCGTTTGCCGACGGTGGCGGACCTGGCGGCGGAGGTCGCTCGCGTCGGGTCCAGCCGTTGAAGGTCTCTGGCAACCTGCTGGGGCAGGGCGTCGCGACCTTCGAGGACGACGAGTCGGAGCATTGGAACCTCGCCGTCGTCACCGCTGCGGTCGACTTCGACTTCGGGTTCGGAGCATCGGCCAACACCGGACGGACCGGTCTCGTCGCGAGGCTCCCCGAGGTCGAGGACGGTGAAGCACCGATCGAGTCCGGTTTCGCGATCGCGCGCACCAACAGTCCGGTTCGCGTCGAGCGAGAAGCGAAGCTTCGCGTCGGGGCGCACCTGTCGACGGACGCCGACGCGCGGGCGATCGTCCGCGTCCGTTTCGAGGGGGCCGAGGATGACGAGGACTTCGAGCCTCGGACGACCGGTACGGGCCCGATGCGAGCCGAAGACGGGTTCGAGGAAGTCGCATTTGAGGTCGGTGTGCCGAAGGGGGCTCGCTCGGCACACGTGGAACTTCTCGCCTACCTGCCGCGGCTCGAGTCCGAGGCGGCGTTCGACGATGTCTTCGTGACGACCGGTGGTTCGGTCGAGACTCTCGAGATGCCGTCGGGCAAGGGCTCGGTCCTCGAAGGCGCGGGGACCGACTTCGGTCTCCGCATGCTCGAAGACCCGTTGGTCTTCGAGGTCCTGCCGATCGTCGGCGACGATCCGTTCTTGCAGTCGCTCGCGGATACGTCGCTCCTCGTCGCCTCCGATGCCGGGCTGACCTTCGAGCCGAGTGTGCTCGACGAAGAACAGAACGGCTTTCAGCTCGCCGTCCACGGTGGGGCCTTCGAGCTGCGGCTCCCGGGCTCGGACAGTCTCCGCACGCGGGCCGAGGGTGTGGAAGAGTTCGAAGCACCAGCGCCGGACTTTGAGGCGGTCAACGTCGTCGAGGTCCTGGTCGGTTCCGGCCGGACGCGCTTGATGCTGGTGCCCGACGGTGCTTGCACGGTCCGTGGTCGGCGTCTTCCCGACAGCTACGGACTCAGCTTTGAGGCTCCGGCTTCGATCGAACTTCGCAGTTCGTTCGGCGAATCGCCGAATCGCGCGCGCGAACTGCTGCGTCAGACCGCGAGCGTCGAGACTGCGGGTGAAAAGCTCGACCTTCTGGACCGCGTCGCCCGGCGCTATCCGCACGACGATGCTGCGCTCCGAGAGGCAGGACAACGCAACGCGGAACTCCTGGCCACGATCGAGCAGCGGGCGGTTTCACTGCGGGAGAAGGCCAACGAGGCAACGCTGTTCGACGCACCCGTCGGATACCGCCGGGTTCTCGATGGACTCACCGAGCTCGAGACCGAGTTGGGAGCCGAGCGGTTCGGGACGCGCGAGAGTTTGACCGCCCTACGCGGTGCTCTCGAAGGCGCACTCGCGCGCCGCGAAGGGCTCGGAGACACGGCACATGCCGCGCGCCTCCGGATCCTCGCTGAGGCGTTCGCCGAACTTCCGAACGGGACTGGGATCTCGTCCTGGGTGTCGGACTACGCCAACGAGTTGGCTGGTGGGTCGGGGAGCGAAGATTCGAACGGAGGTGACGGCCGATGAGTGGGACTGCACAAGCGCTGGACCTCGGGTCGAAGACGGCCCGGTGGCTCGAACTCAAGGATGGCAAACGCGGTCTTCAGCTGACCGGCTTCGCCGCGGGTCCGAAGGACTCAGCGGATCTCGGCCGCGCGTCTGGGCCGGCCGTTCTCGGTCTGTCCGGCCGATCGATGACGCTCCGCTACAGCCAGGTGCCGCCGTCTCCGGACTGGCAGCTCCAGAACCTGATGGAGCTCGAGATCGAAGACCTGTCAGGGCAGACCGGTGGGGCGCTCTCGGCGGACTACAACCTGCTGCCGATCGAGGACGAGCAAGGGGGCATGGACACGATCCTGCTCGCTTTCGCTCGGGACGACGCGCTCGACGAAGGCTCACAGAGTGCACTCGGACTTGGCGTCAAGACCCGTCACCACGTGCCGCGCTGTGTCGCGCTGTTCAACGCCTTCCTCCGCTGCGGCTCTGCGGAAGAGGATGGGGTGGTCGCGCTGGTCGATATCGGTCACGAGACGATCGATCTCGCGATTGCTCGCGGGACGGACCTGCTCTGCGTGCGGAACCTGTCGCAGGGCGGCAAGGTGTTCGACGACGCGATCGCGCAAGCGTTCTCGGTCAAGGATCGAAAGGCCGAGCAGCTCAAGCGCGAGCTCCTCGATCTCGACCCGGCGAGCCGGGGTCGGTACGCGTCGGGTCAGAGCGAGAAGGTGACCGTCGCGGCCGGCGGTGCCGGATCCTTGATCGTCTCGGCGATCCAGTCGTCGCTGGCGTTCTCACGCAAGCAGACTGGCGATGCGACGCTCCAATTCGACAAGGTGCTGATCAGCGGTGGTTCGTCCCGGCTGCGCGGACTCAAGGGGATGCTCCGCGAGGCGCTTCGGGTGCCGGTGGAGGTGTTCGATCCCTTCGAGGCCGTGGACACGTCCGCTCTGGACGGAGAGGCGCACAACCAGCTCGAGGTGTTCCGCAACGAGGCCGTCGTTGCGCTCGGATTGGCGATCACGGCGATCGACGACGATGCCTACCAGTTGTCGATCCTGCCCGAGGCGCAGCGCAAGAAGCAGCGCTTCATGCAGCGGACGGTGTTCAACCTCGCTGCGGGCCTCATCGGGGTCGTGCTCTTGGTGCTCGCTGCGATCGACGGGCAGGCGCTCTCGGAGAAGGCCGAGTCGGCTTCCCGCCGTCTGCGCAGCCGCAAGAACTCCATCGATCGCGTCAGCCGTGAGGCTGAGGAGGAGATCGAGCAGGTCTCGACGCTCGGCGACCAGTTGGTCTCTTTGGCTTCTCAGTCGCTGCCTCGCGACGCCGCGATCGCGGTGCTCGAGGGGCTGTGGAAGGTCAAGCCGCCGGAGTTCTGGATCGAGTCGATGCGCGTCCAGCAGAAGGCGATGGAGGGGCGTCGATCCGAGGAAGAGACGGTCGTCGTGCTCGAGGGGCGTGGCAAAGATCTGAGCGGTACGGGGCCGCCGTATTCGCGCTTTCTCCGCGACTTCAAGGCCGAGGGCTTCGAGGTCGTGGCCAAGACGAGTGAGTCCGGCGGTGAGCGACGCTTCACCTGGACCGTTCGCTTCCCGCCCGAGACTGCCGCTCCGATCGAGGAGGAAGAGTGATGGACGCTCAGGACTTCCTACAACAGAACAAGCGCTTCTTGATGGGCGCCCTGATCGGGCTCGGAGTCTTCTTCGTCGCCGATTACATCGTCGATGAGGCCTTCGGCGGCGGCGATGCCCTGCAGACGGCTTCGTCTCGTCGGCGTCAGATCATCCGTGCCGAGGTCTACGACCGCGACTCGCGGGATTCGGCGATTCAGACCCGGGAGACGTTCGAGACCGAGACCTCGAGGCTTCGCGGTTCGACCGTTCTCGTTCCCGGAGAGGACTTCACCCTCGACGGCAAAGGCGACCCGGAAATCTTCTACCCCGAGCTCGCCGCTCGAGTTCGTCGCGCGGTGCGCGAGCAAGCACTCGAAGACGGCATCGAGTTCGAGGAGGAAGACCTGTCCTGGGATCCTCCGGTCGGTCGAGACGAGATCGAGCGCGCGGTGACGACTCTCTGCGTTCTCGATCACGCGGTCGCGCGTTTGTTCGACGCCTCGCGCTTGGTGCGGCAAGAGCATCCGGAGGCGCTCGGTCTCCTGCAGATCGAGAAAGTGACCGCGAAGAAGTCGACTTCGACTTCGCGGGGGCGTCGGAACCGTCGCCGTCGCGACGAAGGACCGATCGATGTGTTCGACGTGCAGATGCGTTTCCGATGTGGAGATCGCACGCTCGTCGAGTGGTTGCGCCGGCTGGAGTCGGCGTCGCCGGTGTTGACGATCGCGCCGGACCTGAAGGTCGATCGTGGCGATCAGCTGAACGATCCGGTCACGGTGAACGTGACCGTTCGCGGCGTTCTCCTCCGGGAAACGACTTCCGAGGGGAGGTCCTGACCAGCGCGAGCTGGTCGAAGTGATGGAACTGCGCAAAGAACAGATCCTCTTCATCCTCGCCCTCGTGGTCGGTGCGGTGATCTACACCGGCCGCGAGGACCAGACGGTCCGCAGCAGTGCGAACCCCAAGGACTGGCTCGAGTTCACTCCGCCGCCGGCTCCTCTGCCGGAAATGCCGGGACTCGGCGAGGTGGGGCTTCGTGGTCTGCTGTTCCGCGAGCCGACCGAGGCGATTCCGCTTCCTCCGCGGGACCTGCCGACTCCGAGACTCGAAGACCTTCCGGTCGTCTACCCGCCGCTCCCCATCGGGCAGCGCAGCGGGGCGATGCACCAACTGGTCGCCAGCGGGGTCACGCCGACGGCGCACAGCTTCAGCGACTATGAGCCCGAATCGGGGGTCGTCCTCTCCGGGCCGGTCGACACGGATCCCGAGAGCGATCCGTTCTTCGACAAGATCTGGCAGGAGGGGCGTCGCGAGCCGTTGATCGGTCGAGTCGTGGATCAGGATCCGTTCTCGCTCGAGAACGCGGTCCCGAACCGGAAGATCAAGTTCCAGTTCTACGACCGCGATCGGCGGGTGCCCCAAGGTCAACCGATCGATATCGAGGATGCGACGAGGGTCCGCCTCGCGGATTCGCTCGACAACCGGATCGAGCGTCGTCGGCGATCCGTCGAGCGCATCGGTGGTGTGGAGGAGCGCGAGCCCTTCCTCGAGTGGTTGCTCGAGCAGGCCCGAACCGAGCCCCGCGTCTACACGATCGCGGAGACCCAGGCCGAACGCTTGCTGAATGAGCTCGCCAGCAGCGAGCTCGGGCATCTATGGACCCTGCGGGTCCTGCGTGCCCAGGGTGACGCGGTCCGGGAGTTCGAGTTCTACCGCAAGCTCGACGAACAGAACCTCTCCGACGTCGACTACATCCATCGAGAGCGGGGAAGACTCGCGGCTCGATTGACGCTCGATGAGCTGGCGGAGAAGTCTCTCCGTCGAGCCGTGGAGCTGCGTCCACGGGACGCGGCGAACCTGTCGGCCCTCGGGGACTTCCTCCTTGCGCGTGGTCGTCTGGTCGAAGCTCGCTCCACGATGGATCTCGCTCTGTCGGTCGTCGGCACGCTGTCCGGGGCCGAGGCCCGGTCCAGGGTCTACGCCATCGCCGTCGAGGCCTACTTGGCGGTCGGTGAGCTGGAGGCGGCCTCGTCCGCCTTCGACCGCGTCGGTGCAGGGCTGGATGGGCTTCGCCTTCAGCAACTGCGTGGTGCGCTCGCCTATGCGAAGGGAGAACTCAGTGAGGCGATCACGGTGTTCGAGGAGTTGACCCTTCAGGGGGACGGCCCGTCAGCCTTCGCTCTTGGGGCTGCTGCGCTGCGAGCCGGTAACTTCGACCAGGCGCGGTACGGGCTGCAACGGGCGGCCAACGAGGCTCCGCTTCTGCGTGGTCGTGCGTTCGCCGCGATGTCCGTGCTCTACGAGCTGACCGGTCACGACGCCGAAGCGACCGATGCGATGCAGCGGGCGGTGACCGCTTCGCCGGACGACTTCTACGTGCTCTACCTCGCTGGCCGCCGGCTTCGACTCGACGGAGACCCGGTGGGCTCACTCGAGTCCTTGCGTCGCCTGCTCTCCGAGCGGGACGACTTCGGAATGGCTCTGGCTGAGTCAGTGCGGGCTCTCTTCGATCGGGCGATTGAGCTCGGCGCCGAGGGTGGTCAGGCACTGGCCGATGCGGCTCGCTATGCGGACAGTCTCGTGGAGCTGGACGGCTCGCAGTCGGACGCGGTCTTGTTCCTCGAGATGCAGGGCCTCGCGCACAGCCAGGCCGGCAATCTGGGGCCGTCACGTCGCGCTTGGCGGAGTGCCGCGGAGCGCGGGTCGGACTTCGGTGACCTCGGCCTCGCGATCCTCGACTACCGCAGCGGACGGGCGCGTCTCGCTCGCGAGCGGCTCGTGCCGATCACCAGCGACCCGTCGCGGTTGGTCGAAACCAAGCAGTTCGCGCTGGAGACGATTCAGCGGATCGACGACCACGCAGCGAAGGAGCAGGTGCTCGACGACTTCGATCGAGACTCGATCGGCGAGTTCTGGCAGCGCGACGGCTCCTTGCGTCCGACGATCGCCGACGGCCGGGTCGCGTTCCAGAACAACGACTCTCGTCGAGAAGAGGGCTCGTTGACCCGGGATGTGCCGGGGAGTGACTTCCTGTCCGTGGCCGCCACGCTCGAGATGAAAGCCACGGCCGGGACCGGCTTCGCTGGTCTCCATCTCGAGCTCGAGGGCAAGCCGTTCTCGATCGACATCGGCTACACCAGCACGAGTCGAGTCGGCGGTCTCGCCCCTCGTCTCGTGATCGAGGATGGTCGGAATGAGGACGGTCCCCAGGCGATCGATCTGAGTGAGGTTCTCAGCGGAGTCTCCGCGATCGGTGAACATCGCTTGGAGATCGAGGCGATTCCGGTCATCGACGCGGAAACCGGGCAGGTGCAGACCCAGCTCGGCCTCGTCCTTCGCTGGAACGGGAGGGAGATCCATCGGATCGAGAAGACCCGTTCTCTGCGGACTCGTGGCAACAGCAAGCCGATGCGCATCTCGATGCGGGCCCTGGGCTCGGGCGTCGATCTGCGGTTCGACGACTTCCGCCTGGTTCGTCGCCGGTCGGAGTGACCGGCGGACCGAGCCGCCCCTATCTCAACGGAGCATGACAGCGATGGAACTTCCGAACTCGGAGCCGCGAACGCAGCCGAAGACGACTCACGAAGTCGAGGACGGCTTCACCCTGGTCGAGATCCTGGTGGTTATCGGCATCATCTCGATGCTGATCGTCGCTCTGACACCGAGTCTGCGGAACGCGATTCTCGGCGGTCAGGAGGCTGAGACCACCGGTCGCGCGACCAAGTTGCAGACGATGATCCTGGCCTACAAGGACATCCACGGGCAGCACCCCCCGGACGATGGTTCGACCTTCGGCAACCGACAGAAGAACTGGGATCTCGGCAAGGGCAACGGCAAGAACGGCGGCATCGAGTCCCTGATCCTTCACCTCGCGAACACGCCGAAGAGCGGTGACCTGTCGCAGAATGTCGATTGGTTCGCCAACACCGACGGCGACAAGCTGGCGAAAGACATCCCCGGCCTCGGCCGCAGCGAACGGGTCGAGATCGTCGACGCCTGGGGAACGCCGTTTGCCTACTTCAGCGGCCGGGTCGGCAGCGACTACTCCGGCAAGGACACCGTCGTCGGTCGGGAGATCGCGGATGAGCCCGGCCTGGAGATGACGGTTCGCCCGTGGAAGGACGACAGTGGTGAGTATCGGAACCCGCGTGGCTTCCAGCTGATCTCGGCTGGACCGGATCAGGAGTTCGACACCGAGGACGATCTCTTCTACCCGCGTCAGTGAGTGAGGCTTCTGCGGTCGTGTCCCGCGATCGCAGCCGAGGTCCATGAATCAATTGATGGAGCGACTGAGCGAAGGCAATCAATCGCCCGCCTTCTATGGGCGGCGCGTCCACGGCGTTGGTGTCGGCGGGTTCACCCTCATCGAGCTCCTGGTCGTGCTGTCTCTGCTCAGCATCCTCATGGGGCTCGGTGTCGGCATGTTGCGTCGTCGTGGAAGTGACCTCGACGTCGCCCGGACCATCCTTCGTGATCAGGTCCGGCTCGCGCGGGAGACGGCGGCGGCGCGGCATGTTCCGTGCGAGGTTGTCTTCGAGGGCCAGGAGCCCGGTCAGGCGATCCGGGTCAAGGCGCGTCGCCTGGAGGCGGTCGCGCACTGGCACATGGAGTCTGATCAGTCCTTCGACTTCGCGCCTTCCGGAACCGAACGGGTCGGGAGCTTCCAAGCCGGCCGATTCGGCGAGGCGTTGCGTCCCCTGGTCGACGACCCGAAGTCCGGGCTTCGGATCTCGGTCGGTCGCCGAAACTCGTTCGACCTTTCTGAAGGCTTCGTCTTCCGCATGGACGTTCGGTTGGACGAGCGGGAGGAGATGACCCTGCTTCGGTTCGGGACGAGTGTCGAGTGGACCGTCGATCCCGACATGTTTCTCCGTGCGCGGGTGACCCCGACCACGGGTGGTGGAACGCCCGGCGCTCCGATCCTTCTGCAGTCGGACATCCCGCTCCGCCAGAACCAATGGCATGCCCTCGACCTGATCCAGGATGGACGGCGTGTTTCGATGCGGATCGACGACCGGGAGGTCGCCGCCGAGCCTTCCAGTCTCCCACTGTTGCAGACCGCGCAGGACGTTCTCGTCGTCTCCGCGGGGGACCAGCCGGTCTTCGGTTTGATCGACTCCGTGCAGCTCTGGGCCTATGCCGAGGGGGACGAGCAAGCGATTCCTGCGACCGTGAGGTTCGTCGGTGGGCCGCCGCGCATCCGTTTCGACGATCGCGGACTGTTGGAGGTCGGTGATCTGATCGAACTCGAGTTCGGGGATCTGACCGAGACCCTGAGTGTCACTCCGACGGGAGCCATCCAATGAACCGATCGCCAGTGATGCAGTCGCCCGTGAACGGGGCGGCGGTGGAGATGACGCCCCGATCCGGTGTGGCCCGCGGCATCAAGACCGACGGTTTCGCTCTGATCGCGGTGCTCGTCACGATCAGTGTCCTCCTCGCGATCGCTACACCGTTCGTCCTCAGCATGGGGCGCGGTCGGACCGCGGCGGCGTTCGCCGTTCGAGAGCTGCAGGCCGAGTCGGCTTCGGTGTCGGCGCGCGATGCGATGCTGACGCAGGCGCAGGACACGACCTATGGGGTCGACTCGACGCCAGTTGTCGACGGGGTCGACGAGTTCCCGCAGAGCTTTTCGGTTCCGGATCGCCTCGCGATCGGTGACCCGGACGAAGGCGAGACCTTGCTGATCTCGGGATCGGTCGAGGACACCCAGCGGTTCTTCCACCTCGATTCGGCGACGCCTCTGGTTCTCGCGAACCTGCTCGGATTGTCGGTCCGGGTGGCCGAGGAGTTCACGCCCGACGCGAGCGAGCTTGCGGTCGACGGCTCGCTCGATGCCTTTTCGGATTCAGGGTTTCTCCTGCTTGGCGCCGAAGTCATCCACTACGACCAGATCGACGAAGGGCGCTTCCAGGGCATCGAGCGTGGGTTGTTCGCCGAACTCGGGTTCTCTCCCGGGCCGAACGCCGAGGAGGAGACCGCGGTGCCGGTCGGAGCCTTGGTCCTAGACTATCGATGCGTCGCTGCGATCCTCTATCCGCACCTTCGAGACGGTGATCGGTCGACGCGCCAGCCGTACGGGTCGGTTCGCGAGCTGAGTCGGATCTCGGAGCTCGGAGTCGACACCTTCTCCGAAGAAGAACTCGACCACCTCGAGCGATTCGTCACGACGGCCGGGCTGCGTGAGTCGTCCGACCGGTTCGGTCGTGAGTCGCGCGTCTTCGGGATCTTCGCTCGGTCGGAGACCGAGCCGCAGAAGAGCCTGCTCGTGCGTGGAACGCTTTCGTTGGGCAGCGGCCGTGTCGTTCGCCTGCGGAGTCAAGATGGCGAGCTTCAGGAGTACGCGCTGGTCGCCCGGGCGGTGAACGGAGGTGGTGGCAACGACTACCAGCTTCCGACAACCGGTTCCCTGACGCTTCTGATGCCGTTGCTGCAGCCGTTCCAGGATGCCGAGACGTTCGTCGAACCGATCAGCCCGGTGCCGGTGAATCTGAACACGGCGAGTCCGGAAGTGCTCGCGGCCCTCTTCCAGCACATTCGTCGGGCTCCCGCCGGACTGGTCGTGCAGCAGGGCGATCGCAACTCCGAGGGCACGCCCTTCGTAAGTGAGCGGGAGGCGTCCAGCATGGCTTCGTCGATCACGCTGCTGAGAGGCGGGGGGCTCGGTGGTGATTCAGGCGAAGACGGCGGGTTCCAGTCGGAGGAGTTGCTCGAAGTCCTGCGAGAGACGATGCCCGAGGATCTGTTCTCGGAGCTCGAGTCGGTGGCGGAATTCCGTCCCTTCACGGGGTTCGAAGATCTGTTCCAGCGCGCGCTTCCGATCTTCCTCCCCAGCTCATCCGATCGGATCTCGCAGGCGGATCGCGGCCTCGTCTTCGCGCTCTGGGAGACCATGCACTTCGGTTGCCCGGGCTCCGTGGAGATGGGCACGGCTCCAATCGTCTTCCAGTCCGCGCCGAGTGTGCGGTTCCGGTCTGCGGCTTCGTTGCTGCTTCCAAGCGGAGAAGAGGCGGCGCGGTCCGAGCGTACGGGCACGGCGCTGACGGTTCCCGGTCAACCACTGACCTACGGTGCGGCGGACCAGCGAGGCCTCGAAGAGTTCGCGCGACTGGATCGCCAATACCCGTGGTGGGTCTTCGGGCCGAACAACACGCACGCGCAGACTCGTGAGACCCTGTTGCCGGCTTCACCGGTCAACGGCCACCTCGCTTCCACGCTGTTCCCAGGACTCCAGCTGGGGCAGCCCCGCTTCCCGGGCACCGGCGGGGACGACGCCTGGGTCCAACCGCTGACCGCGACGACACCTCAGCAGCACCCGAACCAGATTCAGACCAACGAGGCTTTCTGGACCGCACTCGATCCCGAGGGCAAGGATCTCGGCGCGGAGGGGACGCACTCGATCATCAACATCGGCCCGCGTGGACAGGGGGATGTCGCCGATGTCGCTCGTGGACAGACGGCGTTCCCGTTCACGATGGCACAGGGTTTGACTCGGAACTTCGCGTGCCAGTTCTGGTTCCGCCTCGACGACACCGGCAACCAGACCTTGTTCGAAGTGATCGACCCCAGCGTCGGTCCCGCCGAGCGCTCGCGCGTCCACTTGTCCCTTCGCGACCAGAACCTCGTGTTCGAAGTGGTCGGTGAGGGGGGCATCGACCCGCAGCCGGACGCGGCTCAGACGGCGCCGCTCCGCAGCGCTGGTCTCATCCAGGTTCCGCTGACCGATCTGCCGATCGAAGCCGACCGCTGGTATCACGCGAGTCTCTCGGGTGTCGGTGACCGACCGGGTCAACTCTCGCTGCTCGTCGATGGAGTTCCGCGCGGCAACGCGGCGGGTCGCACCTACCTCACGCAGGCCTTGGCGTCCTGGGCCCCCGACTTTGGACGGATCGACTTCCGGACCGATTCGAGCCGCTTTGGACAGATCCAGGTCGAGAACACCGATGGCTTCCCGGAGCGCGGCGTGTTGCGCATCGGACGTGAGCTGATCGAATACAGCAGCAGGGACGGGAGCAACTTCTACCTCGACTACCGCGACGGCATGGGCGGTCGGGCCTGCCGCGCGAACATCGGGTTCTTCAGTCAGCTCGACCTGAGCAACATCGCGGATCCGCAGACCGCTCGTGAGTTGGCTGGCGAGGTGGACATCGAGGCGAGTTCTCCCGAGCACCCGGTCGGAGCCGCGGTCGAGCTCTACGGCTACTCGATGCCGGTCTACCCGAACCGATTCCTGCAGCCCGGAGAGCTTCGACTGCAGGACGGGCTCGGAGCCTTCGCGGTCGCCCGGGTCGCGAATCAGCAGGGTCTCGACGACATCTTCGTCCAGCGCGGCAACCAGTTCGACCTGATCGGTCAGGGCTTCCGACCCGAGACCAACATCGCGTCGATCGAGTTGTCAGATCCGGTCTCGGCCGACATGCCCGCCCCAGCGGCGTCCGAGCGAATCTCGAGTGCGTTCCCGAGTTCGGGTGGTTTCGCGCTCTTGGTCCAGCTGCCGGCCGCCTACACAGCGCAGCCTCGTCCCGGCCAACCGGGTGACTTTGGTGCGGCTCGCCCGCCGCTTCCAATCGGAGGCATGGAGGTCATCAGCTACGGCTCCCGCGCCGGCAACCGTCTGAATGGTATTCAGCGTTCGGTGACCCTCAACGGATTGCGCGGACAGGTTCGGGCCGGGGACCTGCGGTTCCCGAACGGCGCGGAGCCACGCACCTTCGTCGTCGATTGGGACGAGGCGCAGTTTCTCAACATCCGCGACCAACCTCGGGACCTGATCCCGACCTCCTACTTGATGGTTCTGCCGATCTCGATCCCGGTCTCGGGATCGGTCAGTCAGGACATCGAGTTGGTGAACTGGTTGCAGATCACGCCGGACGATCGCTCGCAGACCGAGTGGGTGCGCTACGACACGGTCCTTAGCAACGACGTGGTCCGGGCGGATACGCAGGCGTTCCAGAACGTCATGACGGCTTTGTTCGGTCCGGGCGCCCTGGACATCACCCAGGTGCAGTTCGTCACCGACCAGATGGTGATCGATTCGCTCTACCCGGACACGCCGTGGCCGGTGTTCGATCAGTCTCTCGGCGACGTCTCGATCGGGGTCGGCTACATCGACCAACTCGAATTCGACTTCCCAGCCTGCGGTGCCGCTCGTCGGGCCTTGAAGTTCCGCGGTGACGATCTGAGCGATATCACCGAGTCGGACAGCCGGATCGTCGGGACCTCGAGTCACCCGCAGAATGCCGGGACGCGTGTGCTGCCGGTGCACCGGATGGAGTACTCGAGTGGTCAGCTCGGCCTGAGCGCTCCGCGCGCTGGGCATGGGGACCGGGTGGCTCTGATCCAGGGGACCGCTCGAACCAGCGGCAACCCACCGACCGCCGAGTGGCATACGGTGCGTTGGGCGGCCCGGACGATCGCGACCGACGTGGTCGACGGTCAGACGGGCGAGCTCTCCGCGCAACCGCGATGGGGGCCGTTCCAGTCGACCTTGGTCGCGTTCGAAGCGCCGGTGCGGGCCCGCTACCTCGGGCTCACGGATCCGTTCCCGTTCGACGAGAACCTGAACGATCCGCGCCTGCTCGACCGGATGGTGAAGTATCCGAGTGGGGAGATGCCAGTCGCCGATGTCGATGAGGCGACTCTTGGACCATCGGACGGCGGGCTCGGCAATCCGACCAACGCGACGGTCGATGAGTTGGCGCTGACCGTGCGTCACGTCGACCCACGTCCACTCGATCAGAACGTCCAGGAAGACGCGCTCGAGTTTTTCGTTCGCCCGCTGGTCACGATCACCGCAGCCGGTGATCTGGGTTCTGTCCGGACCGTGGACGGCAACATGGTCGAACGTCGGCCGCGTCAGTGGGATGAGCTCGCCGATCGGCGATTCCCGCAGAACGGCGGAATGCTGCAGGTCGATGGAGAACTGATCGTCTACGAGTCGTTCGATGCGAACACCGGGCGGGTCGTTGTTCCACAGGGTGGTCGTGGCGTTCTCGGCACCGAGCCCCGAGGGCACTCCGAGGGCGCGATCGCGCACTTCCTCGAGCATCATCCGGCCACGCAGCTGACGAGTGGCGCATCCCGGAACGAGGACGAGCTTCAGATCCTGAACCTCGGCACCCTGCCACGGAGCGGTGGAACGCTTCTGATCGATCAGGAGCTGGTCCACTACACCTGGATCCGTGCCGGCAACCTTCTCTGCATGCCGCGCTGGTACGATCCCGCCAACGAAGATGCTGCCAGTGAAGGGCTCTTCCGCGGGCGGTACGGCACCGCGCCCAACGCGCATTCGGCGGGGGCGCCGGTCCTCTGGTTCCCGCAGCGCTATTGGGATCGCTACCACGAGCGTGCGGATGACCCGGAGCTCGCGAAGTTGCAGATCACCCTCGATCACGGCCCGGCCTGGTTCGACGGGTTCTTGTGGAACGAGCAGAACGACGACGAACTCGTCGACATCCGGGCTCTGGTGCGAATCGACGACACCGCCGGATGGGATGCGGATCCTGAGGACGACCCGAATCTCTGGTTCTTCGAGGACGGGGCTCCAGACGATGAGCCCAACCCGATCGAGCAGTACGGGCAGAAGTTCCAAGCTCGACTGATGCACGTGTTCCGTCCCGGCGCGTTCGACCCTGTCACGTTCCTGGCGCAAGGCTGGAAGCGGGCACCGCGCCTCAAGTGGTGGCTGCTTCGCTACGAAGGCGAACCGCGAGTTCTGACCGAGGAGGTCCGCACGCGATGAAGAGCCGGCCGAGTGAACATTCGGACGGCGGCTTCACGCTGCTCGAACTCGTCGTCGTGATGGGGCTTCTCGCGGGCCTTCTCGGCTTGCTGGTTCAGCTCCTGGCGTCTGGTGGCTCGATCTACCAGCGCGGCGAAGAGGGGCGGGATCTGTCTGACCGCTCGCTCGCCGCTGCGAGTCTGGCGCGGGACCTCGTCCAGCAGCTCGAGGGTCCACGGGCGTCCTCCGATGCCGGAGAGGCCTACCCGGACGCTCGCTTCCTTCTCTACGAGGTCACCGGCGGGGCAGTCCCGGAGCAGGGGGCTCTCGGAATCGATGATTCGGTTCCGGTCACCGTTCAGGTTCTCCGTTCGACCGCCCGCCTGGAGCGCGGGCTCGAAGCGCGACTGCTGCAGGAGCTGCGTCGAGCACTTGGGTACGAAGACGACGAAGGCCTGACGACCGACGACGCGGAGGAGTTCGAGGTGCCTCTCGCAGCGACCGGACGGGGGGAGCTCATGCTGTTCTCGTGGCCGAGCGACAAGGACGGAGTGTTCCTCGACCTCTACCTGAAGCGCCGATTGACGATCGAGGAGAGTCGTCTCGATGATGAGCTGTTCCTCGTCGAACTCGCGCTGCCCGAGGACCTGGAGTTCAACCAGCGTGTCGAGACGCAGGGCGCGCGCAAGATCTCTCAGTCGCTGCTCTACTTCGGGATCGAGTGCTGGTCGCAGAACACGCGTCGTTGGTCTTCGCCGGGTGAGTCCGGCCCACGACGAGTCTGGGATTCCGCACGCGCGCTGACTCTTCCCGAGGATCAGTCCCAGGCCTTCGGCTACGACCGATCGGACGAGAGTCTGCTCGATCCTCGGGACGACCTCTACCCGCACTATCTGCGGCTGACGATCGTGGTCTCGCGTGGTCCGGAGATCGCAGCCAAGACCTTCCTTTCGGGCGGCGTCGATCGGACCAGTCTCGAGATCCGGGTTGTGGCTCCGGAAGAACTCGAGGAGGTCGAGTGGATCAAGGTCGGTTCCGAGTGGATGCAGATCGATTCGATCCTCGGCTCGAACCTGCGCGTGCGTCGCGCCGGCCGTGGGACTCGGGCTGCGGAGCATTCCTCCGGCACGGACGTTCGGATCGGTCGCGAGGTCCAGTTGACGATTCCCCTGCTGCACGGGAGGGAAGGCGATGTCTGAGATCCGACGCCTCGAGACCGGCGCTTCGCAGGAGGCCGGCTTCACCCTGCTCGAGATCCTGGTCGCCATGGGGATCTTCGTCGTAGGGGCCACGACGTTGATTGGCGTCCTCGGTGTGGGCTCGAATACCCGGCGAGAAACCGAACTGCGCGCTCGGAGCACGTTCCTGCACGAGGAGTTGTTCCGCCGAGTCGCGGAGGAGCACCTTTCGGAGCACCCATTGCCGTTTGACTGGGAGGTCGAGGAAGACCTCGCGATCCCGGCCATTCCGGTGACCCCGGTCGACGATGACCTCGACCTGAGTTATTCCGTTCGATTCGAGGTGTCTGAGGAGCTGCCGACCCTGGTCGCCGCGACTCTGAGAATCGGCTGGCTTGCCGATGGCGAGGAGAGCGGGATTCGAATCCGTCGTCTGCTCGCCCGCGATGTTCCGCTCCGCGAGCGGGTCCGACGTCGCACCGAGAACTTCTGAGGACCCAGAGCCAACGAGTGACATGAACACGATGCACGAACAAGCGATGAACGTCCGCCCTGGTGGCGCGAGCGCCCGAACATCTCTCGCGGTCCGCGGGTTCTTGGTCCTAGTCGCTTCGGCGATGCTCTTCGTCTCGACCGCGACTTCGCAGGTCGTGCAGATGGCGAGTGGACGAGTCGTCCTTGCGGAGGTCGTCGATGCCGACTCGGAAGGGCTGACGCTCCGCCGACTCGACGACGGCGGTGTGCTCGAGCTGACCTGGACCGATCTCTCGAAGCTGCACGCGGAAAACATCCGTCGCCGGTTCGGGATCGATACCGGTGACGAGTCGGAAGTGACGGTCGCGGCGAGTGCCGTCCGATTCCGTGCGGCCGGAGGCTCGGTCGACGAGGTCATCGGCATCATCGTGGAGCGCACGGACACCGCGCTCCGGGTGCAGCGCAAGGGAGCGATCACCGATGTCCCGCGCGCGCGCTTCGAGAGCGACGAGACGATCCAAGTTCGCTGGGATGAGATCTATACCGAGGACGAGTGGTACGCGCTCGAGCTCGCGAGCTTCGCTCCGGGCGAAGACGCCGACGCGAACGTTCGGCTTGCGGAAAATCTCCGTCGGGCCGGTCTCTACGAGCAGGCGAAGACCCACTACGAGAAGGCCGAGGAACTCGGTGGTGGTGCGTTCTCTGCACAGCTTTCGACCTACCTGGCCCGCATCGACACGCTGATCGAGTCGAAAGAGGAGCGTGATCTGCTGGCCGACATCCGTCGTCAGCGGTTCCGGAAGCGCTTCTCGCAGGCCTTCGAGCTGGTCGCTCAGTTCGAGGAGCAGTTCCCGACGAGTGACCTTCGCGCGGAGTTCGAGAAGGAGAAGCTGCGGCTCGAAGAGGCTCAGACGATCGAGCTCGGCGGCGACGTTCGCTCGCTGTTCTCGACGACGCTCAGCGAAGTTGCTTACGCGGTCGCCGGCGATGACGAGATCACGCTCGAGCGTGCTCGTGACTACGCGTCGGAGCAAATGGCGACCGACGTCTTCACGCGGATCTCCGAGCGACTGATGCGCCGCAACAAGGGGGTGGAACTCGACGCAGACGCCGTCGCGGAGCTCTGGTCCCGGCGTTCGGAGTTCGGCCGTCGTCCGTTCTCGAAGTTCTTCGGCTACGACTTCGGATCTTGGGTGCTCGGCGAGGATGCCGTGATTGCCGGGACCGATCGAGCCGGTGGTGGAGCGACCAACGATGAGGAGGCCGACCCTGAGCTCGAACGATTCGTTCGTCAGCTGCGTGAGATCGAGCGGCGCGGGCGTCGCGCGAGCGCTCGGAGCACCGAAGACGAAGACGAGTCTCCGGAGGACTGGTGGAAGTCCTCGGATCGCAACGAGCGTCAGTCTTGGCTTCAGGCCTACTTCGCGGAGTTCAGCGGGCAGCTCGAGATCCGCCGCGCGGTCGCGGTCCCGTGTCCGACCTGTGCGGCCCGTGGTTTCATCACGAGCGTTTCCTCATCGGGCGATGGTGGCTTGCAGCAGCTGCCGTGTCCGACCTGTCATGGCACGAAGTTCCTGCGTGCGATTCGCGTCCGGTGAACCGATGACGCGTCGCGCGCTCGCGCTGTGCGTCTTGGCGGCGACCTTGACCGGTTGTTCGGTCGGCGGTGGCCACTCGGGCTCCGGCGATTCGTTGGAGCCCAGGCCGATCGTCGATCTGCGGCCCGAGCCGGTGGCGATCGATCGCCTGGTCCTCCGTCGCCCTCTGGGTGACGAGCAGGAACCGTTGGGTCCCGAGCTTCTCCGAGTTGGTCCGCGCGAGGACTTGCCGGTTGGCGAGGTCGAAGGGCAGACGATCTACCGATCGCAGGTCTTCGATCGGATGCTCGAGTCCGATCTGTTGCAGGCCGCGTCCTGGGTCGACTCGGTGCTCCTCGATCAAGCGATCGCCGCTCTGGCTCAAGATCAGGGGGTTCGGCTGGACCGAGGGCGAGTCGATCGTTCGGTCTCGGAGATCGAAGAGCGCCTCCGCACCCAGCTCGCGATCGAGACCGAGCAGTTCACGATCGCCGACGACGAGTTCGAGCAGTCACTCGCCAGTCGATTCGGCTTGTCGGTCGAGGGTTACCGGGCGGCGGTTCGGCGCGATGTCGCGCGGCAACAACTCCGTGATGGGACGGTGCGTCTGATCAGCTGGAGGTCACCGCGGGTCACGCTCCGCTGTCTGTTTTCCTCGGACCGGACCTTGATCGAGGAAGCGCGCGAGAGCGTCTCGAAAGGCGCCTCGCTCCAGGCCATCGCGGATCGACTGCGTCGGGAGCACGGCGGTATCGAGGCGCCACGGCTTGGCCCCTTCGGTCCCGAATTCAGGCATCCGGTCGCCGAACGGGGGATCCGCATGCAGCCAGGTGATCTCAGTGAGGTACTCGAACTGAGCGGTGGGCGATTCGGCCTCCTTCTTTGCCTGGAGCGTGGAGAAGCCCGTTCCGAGGAGTTCGGCGAGCTGGCCGAAGAGCTGTGGGAAGACCTGGAGCGCCGCCCGATCGAGGAGTTCGAGCAGCGGGCGTTCGCCCTCCGTTACGGTGGATATGAAACCTCGCTTCCCGGCGCCTCCGACGGCCGCTAGACTGCCAGGCCATGGATGACATCTCGCGGGAGCCGTTGCCGGGGGGGCGACGGTCCGGTCAGCCCGGGATGCGTGGACCTGTTGAAGTGGTCCACCTCGAAGCACTCTCGGTGGACGAAACCCCCAACGACGATCCGGCTACTCGTGACGAGTTGCGAGCCGCAACCGACGACGACCGTGGGCTCGGGGAGGATCCGGATTCCCAGATTCCGGATTCCCGGCTCCCAGAGTCCGAGACCGACGAGGCGGAGCTCTCAGACGAGTCTGGCGTCGTCGACGACCTGGTCGAGAAGGCCGAGCGTCGTCGGACGGATTCTGCCGGGGAACCCGAGCTCGAGGCTGCGACCGGGCTCGAGAGTGAAGAGGATGGGACCCCAGATCTCCCCACCGAACTCCAACCGGACGAGTCCATCGACGCTGACGAGCTGGTTCCCGAGGCTGACGCCTCGTCGTCCGAACCAGAACCGGCCGACCCGGACGACGAAGAGCTCGAAGTTCCGAAGCTCAAGGATCCGGTCGAGCTCGGCCGCGTCCTCATGGGCGTCTTGTTGGTATCCCGTGAGCCGGTCACGCGCATGCGCCTGGCCGAAGTCGCGAACAGCACAACCAAGCTCGTGGATCAGGCCCTCGAGGCTCTCGAGTCGCAGCTCCGTGAGGCCGGAATCCCCCTCGAGGTCGTCCGTGCGGGTGATCGCGTGCGTGTGATGACCACCTCGGCGTTGCACCCCTACGTGCGTCGTCTGAAGCGGCAGAAGCGTGTCGAACGGCTCTCGCCGGCGGCGTTGGAGACCCTCGCGGTCGTTGCCTACAAGCAGCCTGTCATCCGTGCCGAGATCGAAGCGATCCGAGGTGTGAAGGTCGGGCCGATGCTCAAGTCCTTGCTGGATCATCGCCTCTGCAAGGTCGTTGGGCGTGCGGACGTGCCGGGCCGGCCGCTGCAGTACGGAACCACGGAGCTCTTCCTGGAGCGGTTCGGACTGCAGTCGCTCAAAGAGCTGCCGAGCCTGGATGAGTTCCGGGCTGCCAACTGACCGCCCGAGAAGGGGTCTGCTCAGGGCTGAGTTTTTGCGCTCAGCCGTCGCAGAAGCCTTGACGCGGGTGTGACGGTCGCTAATCTCTTCGGCCCACACGAACGTCCCGTTCGTCTAGTCAGGCCTAGGACTCCAGGTTTTCATCCTGGCAACAGGGGTTCGAATCCCCTACGGGATACAGACGCGAGGTCGCTGGCATCAGCTGGCGGCCTCGCTTTTTTTATGTCTGCTCCGACCGGATGTTCTCGAGCCGGCCCCCGGCGCCGCTCCTCAGTCCCCGGTTTCGATCGCGGCGGATTCGACGCGACCTTCCTCGTCTTCCTGACTTCGGCGGTTGGCTAGGAACCGTTCCGCGTCGCGCACAAGGACTCGAGTCACCTCGGTGAGGCGGGCTTCGTGATCGACGATCCACGCCATCGAAGGTGTGAGGTCGATCGGTCGTCGGAACCTTCGGCCGATCCGATCGATCGCGAGTTCGAGCCCCTCGATCGCTTCGTAGGACAGCAGCAGTGAGCCGATGTCTCGGCGTCGCCCGATCGCAGCCAGTCGCTCGGGGCAAAGGTCGAGGTGCTCCTGCACGTCCTCCGCGACCTGGCGAGCGAAGGGTTCCAGTCCAGGGCCAGGGGCCAGGGACTGCCAGTCTCTCGCGAGCACGTGGTCGGTGGTCAGGTCGAGCAGGATGCCGGCGAAGCGGCGGAATTCCCGGGGGATCTCCTGTCGCAGCTCCCGCATCAGCGGGTGGTCATCAACCCACACGTCGAGAGACCGATGTTCCCTCACGCCGCGTCGGATGAGCGGGTGTAGGTCGTCGGTCAGTGGACCCCGGACGAAGTCCCCTGAGAGCTGACCGAGGCGGTCCAGGGGCGTCTGTCGAGCCAGTCGGAGGTGTGCGAGCCAGTTCAAGGGAGCGGGCCTGGAGTTCCTGTCCAGGGGGTTCGTGGAGGGTATCCTCCGGGTTGGATCCACCCGAACCCACGACGGAATTCGGCCTAGAAGGGTGGGTTCCCAACCGAGCCGATGCGAACGCGTTTCCACGACCGAGTCTCAGGACTCGCCCGGTCCCTGTGCCCACTTCTCGTCCTGCCGTCGCTTCTCGTCAGTTGCGGCCGAGACTCAATCGAGGTGAGCGAATCCGAAGTTGTCGCAGCCACTCTCGAGATCCGGACTGCGGAGACGATGGAAGACCGGTTCGGTCTTGCGAAGCCGACCATCCCGTTCGGAGCGTTCCGCAGCAGCCTTCCCGACGGTTGGACGCGGTTGCCGGCCGAGCGTCTGCGCGATGACCAGATCGAGGCGCCCAACGGAGTTCGGGCCTGGATCACGCAGATCGAGGGCACCGGCGGAGGCCCGGTCCCGAACCTTCGTCGTTGGTCGATCACGCAGCTGGGTATGCCCGAGATGCCGGCGCTGGACTCGCTACCGCGGGTGCCCTGGCTCGGAGGGAACGCCTACCTCGTCCGCCTCGAGCACGAGGGACGCCGGCTGGAAGGGCGCATGGTCTTCCTGTCGGGGCTGGCGGTCTTCGTGCGCGTGATGGGCACCAGTGACGAGCTCGATCCGATCCTCGGTGACTTCGACGAGTGGGTCGATTCGATTGTTCTTGCCCATGGCGGACTCGGCACGTCCTGGCTGCCGCCAGAGGCCTTCGAGCTACAGCGACCTGGCCAGCGATTGCTCGCGAAGTACCGAGTCGGTGGCTGCGACGCCTGGGTGTTGATCGAGGGCTCGGATCTCGGCGGGCTCGAAGCCAACATCGACCGATGGCTTGGCCAGGTCGGTGCGGCTCGTGACGACGGCCGTAGCAGGATCGAGCCGATCGAACTCGACGGAGTCGCGGCGACGCTGGTCCGTGCACGGGGACCGCGCTCTGCGATGGATGCGATCTACTGCTTCGACGGCGAAACCTGTGCGACTCTGAAGATGACTGGTTCGATCTCCGACGTAGAGGCGCAAAAGGCCGCCTTCGATCAGTGGGTCTCGAGTTTCGAATGGGAGGGCAACTGAGCGATGAGTGAGCGGAAACCTGATCTTACGAAGGCCGAGCTCGCTGCCGGATCGGTTGCTGCTGATCTGGGCGCTGCGACCGGAGGTTCGGGCGAGAAGTCCGAGTCGAACTTCGGTCCCGTGACTGCTCGTTCCGTGCTCCAAGGCGCCTGGCAGTTCCTGTCGTCGATGCAGCTCGCGATCGTCACGCTTCTGCTTCTCGGCATCGTGACCTTTGTGGGCACCGAGGCTCAGGGCCGCGGCATGCCGCTCTTCGAGGTGCAGAAGCACTACTTCGAGTCGTTCTGGTTCAAGGAGCACCTGTTCGGGCCGATCCACATCATTCTTCCGGGAGGGCTGTCACTGATGGTGCTCTTGACTCTCAACCTGTTCGTTGGCGGGTTCGCTCGCATGCGCAAGGATTGGCGTCGTGCGGGCATCCTGCTGACTCACGGTGGCGTTGCACTGCTGATCATCGCCAGCGGGATCAAGATGTGGGTCGCCGAGGAGGGCGCCGTCCGCCTGGTCGAGAAGGAGCGGGGCGACGTCTTCCAGAGTTACCACTACTGGGACCTCACGGTTCAGGAGGAGCTGTCGTCCGTCGAGGGCGAGTCGCAGTTCCGCCAGTGGACCGTTCCGAGCACCGAACTCGGCTCGGCCACGGTCGAAAACGAGCTGACCCTTCGCGCGCCCGACTGGCCTTTCGAGCTACGGCTCAGCCGTTTCGCGGAGAACGCCGAGCTGCTCGACGGACGTCGGGTCGGTGGTCGTCTGAGCGCTCCGGTCGTCGACGGCTACCTGCTGCGCCCGATCGCGAACGACTCGAAGGAGCACTCGCGCAATCAGCCGGGGGTCTACTTCGAGATGGTTCCCGACACTGGGGAGCCGATGACGAACTTCCTCTGGGCGGTGAGCGATCCATTCGGCGATCGTCCGAGTGGAGTCGCTCTGGATCTCAGCGGTCGGAAGTTCCGTCTCGCACTACGCAAGCGCGTCTGGAAACTGCCGTTCGAGCTCGGGCTCGACGACTTCACGGTCGAGTTCCACCCGAACTCCGGTCGGCCGCGCCTCTTTGAATCGGTCGTCGACGTCTACGACGAGAACGGTCGCGAGTCCGCTCCGATCCGGATGAACGAGCCGCTCCACAAGGACGAGTTCGTGATCTATCAGGAGAGCTACGGAGCGTTGAACGCCAATCCGGGGCCCGACGACTACTACTCGCAGTTCGCCGTGTCACGGAACCCCGTCGACACCCTGCCCTGGTGGAGTTGTGGTGTCATCGCGCTCGGCATGCTCTGGCACTTTGGAGCGATGCTGCGCCGTTACCTGCTCAAGATGTCCGTCGACGATCGATCGAAGTTCTCCCGCGGATTCCTGCGCACGATCCTGCGCGCTGGTGGTGCAGTGCTCCTCGGGCTCGGGCTGTCGATGCCCGCCAATGGTCAAGAGCTTCCGCGGGAGGGCTCGGACCTGCCGCGGGTCGAGCCGTTGCCGATCGCCGTGCGGACTTGGGACTACGGCGAGGAGTTCCTCGAGACCGCGCGCCGTTGGCCGCTGCAGTTCGGCGGGCGGGTGATGCCGCTCGACACCTTCGCGCGGACCTTCCTGATGCGGATCAACAACCGCACGACGCACGAACTGCAGGAAGGCGCGGAGGGCGAAGCGCTCTTCGGTCGACTCGCCGGGACGAAGCTCAGCGCGAGTGAATGGCTCCTCGACTTCATGTTCTTCCCCGAGCAGGCGGAAGACTACCGATGCATCGAAGTCACGGACCGCGACGTGTTCGTGCTGTTCGGCATCCAGGAGATCGAGCGCCGGAAGCGGGACCGTCACTCTCTGAGGGAGTTCAAACCGTTCTTCCGGAAGATGTTCTCCGAAGTTCAGCGGATGGCCGACATCCCTGAGGATTCTCGGAGTCGCCTCCAGAAGCAGGGACTGACGCTGTGGCAGGACCTGGTTGCGCTCTACTCGCTTCGGTCGGTCTTCGAACCGTTGCGGAACCCCGTTCCGTTGGTCTCCCAAGACGATGGTTCCGGGCAGCTCACGGCGTCGGAGTCCTTCGATCGACTGATCTATCTGCTCGAGATCCAAGAGGCCGCGGGTGCACCGATCGACCAACAGACGAGCGGCGCGATCCGACAGGTTCTCAAGGATGGCGCGGGGCAGGACGCAACCTGGTTCTGGATCCCGCCGTCGCGAACCGAGCAGGAGGCTTGGTATCACCTGCCCGACCTCGTGAAGGCCGTCGGTGAACCAGGAGTCGATCGCCTACAGGAAGTCGAGCTCGTCCGGTCTGTCGCCCTTGTCGTCGCCGCAGCGCCCCAGGGGCAAGTCGAGTTCGAGACGGCCGCGCTGGCCTTCGTTCGGGGTGCGCAGGAGGGTGCGGAGAAGCGTGGCGAGTTCGGCAAGATCTCGCAGGAGGTCTCGTTCACCGATCGAGATTGGTTCTTCCGCGCGCTGGTGACCTTCCTGATCGGATTCCACGTAGTTCTTCTGAGCTGGGCGATGCCACGTTCGAAGTGGATCGGTCGGATCGCCGGAGCCATCGTCACCCTCGGAGCGGTGCTCGTCGTCGGTGGAGTGACCGAACGCTGCCTCCTGCGTGAGCGTCCGCCGATCTCAACGCTCTACGAGACCATCTTGTTCATCACCGGCACCGCCGTCGTGATCTGCCTCGTGTCCGAGTGGATTCAGCGGAACCGCGTGAGCTTGACCGTCGGAGCTCTGCTCGGAGCGGCCGGAATGTTCGCCGCCCGTCGGTTCGAGGTGTTCAGCGCCGAGGACACGATGCCGCAGCTGCAGGCCGTGCTGGATTCGAATTTCTGGCTCGCGATTCACGTCACCACGATCAACCTCGGCTACATGGCGATGTTGGTCGCCGGGGTGCTCGGCCACGCCTACCTGTTCACGAAGATCTTCGGCGGCGTGCGTCGTCTGCGGGGTGGCGAGGACGTGCGCTACTCGCGGTATCGGGACATCGGGCGTGTGATGTACGGCGCTCTCGCGCTCGGAGTCATCACGTCGACGGTCGGCACGATTCTCGGGGGCGTCTGGGCTGCCGACTCCTGGGGGCGATTCTGGGGTTGGGATCCGAAGGAGAACGGAGCCCTGCTCATCGTGATCTGCGGCCTTGTGATCCTGCACTCGCGGATCGCAGGTCTCGTTCGGGACTTCGGGATTGCGGTCCTGACGTCGCTGTCGAACATCGTCGTTCTCTACTCCTGGTTCGGAGTGAACCTGATGGGCGTCGGGCTCCACAGCTACGGCTTCCAGGCTGGCCTCAAACAGGTGATCGAGACCGGCTACTACTTCGAACTGTTCGTCGCGCTCGGAGGGGGTCTGGCTGCTTTCCTGCTGCACAACGCCGCCGACAACCGCACGCGCGGGGAGTCGAAGGAGGGAGCCGCGGACCAGGCAGGTGGTGAAGAGGGGCTCGCAACCGAGTGAGTCGTCTTCGGCTAGCGCTTGTGATCGTCGGGGCAATTGCGCTTGGCGTCGTCCTACTCGAATGGACGATCACCACGGTCGACCCGCTTCGGATCAGTCGCTTCTCAGACTTCCGTCTTCTCGCTTCGGTGACGGCTGAGAGAGAACGGAGGCCCGTGCTCGTCGATGCAGTGGAGAACCGTGTCGGAGACGGAATCGGTGGGATCGGCGCCGACGGCTCCGGCGAGCGGATCGGCCTGTCGCTGGACGGGCAGCCGGGGAAGGGCGAGGTGGTGGTCGTCGGTTCGAGTCTGGCCTTTGGCTACGGCGTTCGTGCCGGTCAAAGCTTCGTCGTCCAAGCCTGTCGACCGCTCGGTGTCTCACTGCGTGTGCATTCGCACCCGTTCGTCACGCGCTTCGAGTTCGGTTCGATGCTCGAGCAGGCGAGCTTCGCTGCGGGCGATCCTTCCGGGCCGCGAGTCTTGGTGCTCGTCGACCGCTTGCGTGGTGGGTTGTCGAAGCGCCTGCGGAACATCCGCGGGGGACTCGAACAGCGGGGTTTCGTCGGAGGTCTGGTGCCTGCGATCTCGCAGGTCCTTTCTCTGGCGTCGGGATCCGTGGATGAAGAGCGTGGGGACGAAGAGCTCGGTCCGGTGGTTCCGGCTTTGGCCGCCTTGCGTGATCGGGCGGCCGCGGTCGGAGCGGTTCCGGTGTTCGTCGACACTGGAGCGGAGCCGCAGGCTGAATCCCTCTGCGAGCAGTTCGCGGTCCGTCGTGTGTCGCTCGTCGAGGGAGGCGTCCGGCTGCATCCGTTGACGGGTTTCCCTGACGGACCTGCCCACGCAGCGCTCGCGGACGTTCTGCAGCCGGAGTTGGAAGCGATTCTGGCCACTCCCGAGTCCCGCTGAGTCGCTCGACCGACGTCGAGTGTTTCCCCGAGCACGGCGGGCGGGCATCATCCGGGGATGCTCGAGTCCTCTCTCGTTCCCAGGCTCGCGGGAATGATGTTCCTGCAGTTCTTCGTCTGGGGGGCGTGGTTCGTCACGATCGGGAACTTCGTCGTCGCCGAAGGCACCGGATTCGGTCCGATCATCGGGGAGGATGTTCGGGGTTGGGTCTACACAGCTCCGGCGATCGCCGCGGTTCTGTCGCCGGTCTTCCTCGGAATGATCGCCGACCGATTCTTCGCCACGCAGAGAGTGCTCGCGGTTCTTCACGTCCTCGGCGGCGGGCTGATGCTCCTGCTCCCGAGCTACACGAAGGCCGGGGATGATGGCCTGTTCGGCTGGATCGTCTTCGCCTACATGCTCTGCTACATGCCGACGCTCGGGCTGACGAGTGCATTGGCGTTTCGACACTTGCCCGATCGTGAGCGGCAGTTCCCGATCGTCCGGGTCTTCGGCACGATCGGCTGGATCGTCGCCGGTCTCGTGGTGTCCCAGGTCCTGGAAGCCGACGAGAAGAGCGTGCAGTTCGTCGTCGCCGGCGCCGCTTCGATCGCACTGGGCGTGTTCGCCTGGACTTTGCCGCACACTGAGCCGCCCGGCCGCGGTCAGGCCTTCTCGCTGGCGGAGTCTCTCGGCATCCGTGCCGTCGGTCTCCTGCGCGACAAGAACTTCCTGATCTTCGCGCTGTCGTCGTTCCTCGTCTGTCTGCCGCTCGCGGCCTACTACGCGTTCGCGCAGAGCTACGCCAAAGTCGTCGGCTACGAGGCTCCCGGGGCGACGATGACCGTCGGACAGGGTGCCGAAGTGCTGTTCATGCTCGTCATGCCGTGGTGCTTCCGACGGCTTGGCGTGAAGTGGATGCTGGCGGTCGGTATGGCGGCCTGGGGTGTTCGCTACGGCCTGTTCGCTCTGGCCGCGGAGGAGCAGGTCCGAACGCTCGTCCTCGCGGGCATCGCGCTGCACGGCATCTGCTACGACTTCTTCTTCGTCACCGGGCAGATCTACGTCGACCGGTTCGCGTCGAGCGAGATCCGTGGCCAGGCTCAGGGGTTCCTGGTCCTTCTCACCCAGGGGCTCGGAATCGGGCTCGGCACGCGTGCGATGGTGTGGCTCCACTCGGAGGTCACCGAGGTGAACGGCGACCAGAAGATCACGGATTGGGAGACGTTCTGGGCCGCTCCGGCTGGAGCGGCGCTCATCGTGCTCGTGTTCTTCATGATGACGTTCCGCGAGCGTGGGCTCCCGGTCCAAGAGTCGGAGGTCTGACGCATGCTCGAACTCCAGTTGCTGCGCCACGCGAAGTCCTCCTGGGACGACGAGCAGGTTCGCGACCATGATCGCGAGCTCAATGCCCGGGGCCTTAGATCGGCTCCAGCGGTCGGTCGCTTTCTCCGAGATCACGACGTTTGTCCGGATCTCGTCTTGAGCTCGACGGCGAAACGTGCGGCCCAGACCGCCGAACTCTGCGTCCAGGCGGCCGGCTGTGAGGCCACGATCCTACGCCTCGAAGACCTCTACCTGGCCGCTCCGGCCGAACTCCTGGCGAACGTTCGCAAGCACGGTGGTGAGGCCAAGACCGTGCTACTCGTCGCCCACAACCCGGGCCTGGAACAGCTCGCGACCAGTTTTGCGAAGGCGTTGACCCCGTTCCCGACGGCCGCCTTGGCACGTGTCTCGATTGATCTCGAGGACTGGGCCTCGCTCGACGGCACCGCGGCCGGAGAGTTGCGCGAGCTCGTTCGGGCCGACAAGCTCGAGGAAGACTGAGGTCGGGGGCGACTCGCGTGGAACGCGTCTCGGCAGTCTCGAGCGACTCGGGCTCGTGTAGTTCCGTGTCGAGGACCGAGGCGTTTGGGCCGGGGCAGTGGGCTACTCCGCGCACCTGGCTGCCGCCCGTTGTCGCGATCGCAGTGGGCAGCTTCCTGCTGCGGCTCGTCTTCTCTGGAATGGTCTGGCCGGTACCGCTCGTCGAAGACGAAGCGCGTTACTGGGATTGGAGTCGCTACCCTGACTGGAGCTACCACACCAAGGGTCCACTCGTCGCCTGGTTGATCGATCTTTCGACGGCCCTGGTCGGCGAGACCGAGTTGGGCGTGCGGCTTCCGGCCTACCTGTGTGCAGGGGGATCGGTGTTCTTCAGCGGCGTTGCGGGCGCGATGATGTCGCGGGGGCATCGCCTGGTCGCGATCTGGTCTGCGATCGGCTTCGAGGCAATTCTGGGGACACAGTTCTCGGGCTTCGTGATGACGATCGATGCGCCGATGCTGACCTGTTGGACCGGGTCGTTCGCCATGGCCTTGTGGGCTTGGCGCCGGCTCGAGCAAGGTCGCTCGCCGATCGGGCCAGCGATCGCCTTCGGAGTCCTGGTCGCGCTCGGCCTCTTGGCGAAGTTCACCATCGGACTCGCGGCGTTGGGGATGCTCCTCGCGTTCTCCGGTGTTCGTGCTCGCCGAAACCCGCAGCGCGACGGGGCCGACCGACCGGGCTTCCGTGCAGGAGCTGCGTTGTCCGCCGCCATCGGAATCTCGCTGCTCGGTCTCGTGCCGGTTGTGATCTGGAACTCCCAGCATGACTGGGCAACGTTCCGACACGTCCTGGGGCACTTGGATCTCGGAGAGGGTTCGGAACGCAGGTCGTGGAGTCCGATGTGGACGGTCGGCTACTTCGGGCTCGTGATCGGGGTGGCCGGGCCCTTCGCGGGTCTGTCGTTGGCCGCAGGGGTCCTGCGCTGGTGGCGAAGTCCCAACCCCGTCGTTTGGATCAGCCTCGGCGCGGCGGCGCCGGTGTTCGTGGTCTACCTCGTAGCTTCGTTCTCTACGGAGATCGAAGGCAACTGGATCGTCGGGGGTTACGTCCCCTTGATTCCTCTGGGCGCCGAGTGGCTGCTGCGCGGGTGCTCGTCGCATCGTCGTTGGATCCTGCCGGCACTGCGATTCCGGTTCCTCGTCACGACCGTTCTCCTCCTGTCTGCTCCGCTCCTGGCTCGTGCTGTTCCGGTCGTGGGCGGGCTGTTCGGCCAGGACTGGGGCTCGCCGCTGCGTCGAGTGGAGAGCAACCAGAGTTTCGCGGTGGAGGTCGAGATGCTGGTCCGCGATCGGTTCGGCGAGCAGGCCGCGACGATTCCCGTGGTCGCGAACTACTACAGCCGCACCGCTCTGTTGGCGTTCTACGGAGCTGGAAAGCCCCAGGTACGATGTGCTTCCAACGCGATCTCCCTTCGGAGTTCCAGCTACGACGACTTTCCGCATCGAGCGCTTCCCGATTCGACGATCGAGGGGCAGCGTGTCGTGCTGGTCGGCGGCGAAGCCCGTCTGTGGCGAGGGACCTTCGCTCTGAGGGAGTTTGAGTTGCTCGGATTTGCTCGTCAGCGCGACCGGGACCGCCCGGTCTACACCGCCATCTATTCGGGAATGCTCGACTGACTGTTCGCCATGCTCGCTCACTCACGCTCCTTCGTTCACGAGCCCAAGCTCGCGCCGATTCGATCCTGGATGTGGTTCGCGTCGCTGAGCGTGTTCGTGATCGCCTTGCTGCTCGACGGCTACATCCTTCGATCGATTCCCGCTCCCGGGAACCGGTTGTCGGACATGCAGCGTCTGCTGCGGATCGCAGGCTACATCCCGACCTGGTTCGTGTTGGTCAGCGCGTTCGTTCTGGCGTCTTCCGGTTCGCGGCGGCGGGTGCGAGCGATGACCGTCGGCGGCTACGTCCTGATGAGTGCAGGGATCAGTGGTGGAGTAGCCGCACTCCTGAAGATCGTCGTTCGTCGGCCTGATCTACGATTCGGCGCCGGCTACGAGGGGTGGGAGACAGCGCCACTGGGCGATCGCCCGTTCGACGGCACTGACCTGTGCTTTCCGAGTGAGCACGTCGCTGTCGCGTTCGGTGCCACGTTGATGCTCGCGCGTCTGTATCCCGGCGCGTCTCCGCTCCTTCTCGCGCTGGGATTCGGGACAGCGGTGGTGCGTGTGCGCGAGTGGGGTCACCACCCGAGCGACACGATGGGGAGTCTGGTGGTGGCTCTCGGCGTCGTCGCCTTGGTGCCCTGCTTGATGCGCAGAGCATCTCGGGCGCTGTCCACCGATTCGGCCGTCGCCCCCTTGGGTGCTCAGCGGAACGGTGTGATGCCCGGACGGGCGATCTCCGGAACGTCAATCGAGCCGAACTCGTAGCTGTCCGGGCCGAGGATTTCCTCGGATTCCCAGGCCTGATCCCAAGTGATCTTCTTGCCGGTGTAGGCGGACATACGCCCCATCACGGCCATCATCGTGCTGTTGCACATGTATTCGCCGTTGTTGATCGTGTCGCCCTTGCCGCGGATGGCCTTGAACAGCTCGTCGTGCTCGTTCTGGTACATCGCGCCGAACATCGCGCCTTCGTCACCGTCGTATTGCCACGGGTTCTCACCGGTGATGCGGTGGCGGAAAACGTTGGCATCGCCGGTTTGACCGTAGATGTAGTCGTTCACGTCGCGATCGCAGCCGACCTGCTGGCGGCAGTACGAGTGCCCCTTCACGCCGTTCTCCCACTCGAAGATGGTGGAAAAGTGGTCGAACACGTGGCCGTATTCCGGCTGCACGCGGGACTGGCGGCCGCCCATCGAGAGGGCCGACACCGGGTATTTGTCCTGCATCGCCCAGGCCATCACATCCAGGCTGTGAATGTGCTGCTCCGCGATGTGGTCCCCGCTGAGCCAGGTGAAGTAGATCCAGTTGCGGACCTGCCATTCCATGTCCGACCACTCGGGAGTGCGAGCGTGGCTCCACAGGCCGCCGGTGATGTAGTTCGCGTTGAGCGAACGGATCTCTCCGATGCGACCTTCGTGGATCTCCTTCATGATCGCCTGGCGACCTTCGTGGTAGCGATAGCAGAGACCGCTGACCACGTTGAGATTCTTCTCCTTCGCTCGGCGGCACGAGTCCAAGACCGAGTGGAGGCCAGGAGCGTCGACGGCAACCGGCTTCTCGGCGAAGACGTGGAGGCCCTTGTCGATCGCTGCCTTGAGGTGATGCGGGCGGAAGTGCGGGGGCGAGGCGAGGATCACGACGTCGAGGTCTTGATCGATCACCTGTTGGAATGCGTTGAAGCCGGTGAAGCGACGCGACTCAGGGACGTCGAGCTGCTCGGCGACGTCGGTCGATTGGAGACCATTGAAAGACCGATCGAGTCGGTCACCGAACGCATCGCCCATGGCCACGAGTCGGGCTTCCGAGTCCGCGCGCAGGGCTTGTGACGCTGCTCCGGTGCCTCGGCCTCCGCAACCGATCAGGCCGACGCGGAGTTCGTCGGGACGCTTCTTGAAGAGCGGCGACTTGGTGACGGGGAGGGTGCTGACCGCGGCTGCGGCGCCGAGGAAGGTGCGGCGGGAGGAATCAGTCATGGCGAGAAGCGTCGAGGGCACCACTACACTAGCAGAATGCGCGCTTCCTCCTCCACGTCGTCCCGTCGCTCGTTCCTCGCAGCCTCGGCTGGTCTCGCGGTTCCTGGCCTCGCCTTCCGTCCTTTCGGTGGCGAGGGCGATTCGTCATCCTCGGCCGACTCGAAGGTCGGGTCTCGGTCCGGCTCGGAATGCTCCTTGGCCTCGGAGGTTGCTCACCGTGGTCCGAAGGTCCGAAAGAAGGCCGTGAAGCTCGGCATGGTCCAGGGCGATGCGTCGTTGCGCGACAAGCTGCAGCTGCTCCGCGACCTGGGCTTCGACGGCGTCGAGCCGGCGGCGCCGGGTGGCTGGGATGCGGAGGAACTGAACGAAGCGGCGGCCGCGGCGGGGATTGAGGTGCACGGGCTCGTCGGTTCGAAGCACTGGCAGCTGCCCTTGTCATCGCCGGACGAGAAGGTGCGGAGCGAGGGGCGGGAGGCGTTCGAGTCCGCGATCCGGCTCGCGCCGTCGGTGGGCGCGAGTACGGTCCTCCTCGTGCCAGCGGTCGTCAACGGCTCGGTCAGCTACCAGTCCGCATGGGAGCGCTCAATCCAAGAGATCCGGAAGATCTTGCCGGTGTGTCGAGAAAGCGGGATCCAGATCGCGCTGGAGAACGTCTGGAACAACTTCCTTCTCAGCCCTCTCGAGGCGGCGCTCTACGTCGACACGCTCAACGATGGAGTCGAGCTCGAGGATGGTCGCCCGCCGGTCGGCTTCTACTTCGACGCCGGCAACCTCGTCCGCTACGGATGGCCGCTTCACTGGGTCGAGGCGCTCGGCTCCCGCATCCTCAAGGTCGACGTGAAGGACTACAGCCGCGACAAGCAGATGAACAGCGGTCCGTGGTCGGGGTTCGGCGTCGGAATCGGTGAAGGCAATACCGGCTGGCCAGAGGTCGTCGCTGCGCTCGACGCGATCGGCTACGACGGCTGGTACACGGCCGAGGTCCAAGGTGGGGACGAGGCGCGACTTCGTCAGATCGCCGAGCGGATGGATGCCTTCTTGAAGGACTGAAGGCTCAGCGTCCGTCGTCGGAGCTCGGGTCGCCGTCTCCCGGTTCCGCCGTGTCCGAGGCATTGGGATCCCAGGCGCGCACCAGGCGGAAGCCGAGGAACTTGGCATCGGTGTGGTACCACACCGACTTCGGAATCTGTGGGTCGCGTTGCTTCCAGGTCGGGTGGCTGGCTCGACGCGCGGCCACGCGCAGTCGCTTGGACTTGTCTTGGAAGGAGCCGCCACGGGCCACTCGCGGGTACTCGGTTTCAGGCTCGACGAACGGCGCGACGAGTTCTCCGTCAGCGGGTTCGTAGGGCGCGTAGGCATCGAGCGTCCATTCGCTGACGTTGCCGAGGATGTCGTGCAACCCGTAGGGGTTTGCGGACTTGGTTCCAACGCGGTGGTAGACCCCTTCGCTGTTGCCCTTGAACCACTCGTGCTCGCCCAGCTCGGAGGCGTCGTTCCCGAACCAGTAGGCCGTGTCGGTTCCGCCGCGGGCTGCCCATTCCCATTCGGCTTCGGTCGGGAGTCGGTAGCGGCGCTCGGTGCGTGTGCTCAGCCACTCGCTGTAGGTGTTCGCGGCTTTCTGCGTCATGCAGATCGCAGGGAAGCCGTCCTGCCCCATGCCGAAGCTCATGTCGACGTAGGGAGGGGTCGGTCGCGACACGGCGTCGGCGAGAGCATCGACATCGTCCGGGTCGTGGTCGGCCGGTCGCCGTAGCTTTTCGAGGCTCGACGACCAGAGGTCATACTCGTCCCAGGTGACCTCGCAGACCGCCATCCAGAACGGCTCGATCACGACCGTGCGCTGCGGGCCTTCGTCGTTGTTCCGTCCCGGCTCGGCGTCCGGGCTGCCCATGCGATAGACGCCACCCGGAATCGGGACCATCCGGAAGGTCACGTCCGTGCCCGGGATCTGCTGCTCGTAAGGCTGCATTTCTGCGGCGGCGCGAGCCCAGCGTTCTTCTCGGGTTTCGGAGGCTGCCTCTTCCTGAGCCGCCACGTCCGGCATGGCGAGAGGCGAGAGAATGAAGGCGAGGCTCAGGGAAAGAGCGTTGGAGGAGGTCACCCGAGCAGTGTAGCGGGCAGGAGACGTGGAGACGCAATCGGTCGGTCGCGAGACTGAGTGGGCTCAGGCTGGATTCGCGGGCCTGGGGGCGGTCAAAACGAGGGCATGAGTTCGAATCTCGGCATTGGAGTCGTAGGAACCGGTTGGGTCGCGGGCGCCCACACGGACACCTGGAAGGAGATCGAGGGCGCCGAGGTGGTGCACGTCGTCTCCCGGGATCGGCAGCGCGCAGAGGCGTTCTGTCGGGACCGAGGTCTGCAGGCCACCGCGAGCGACGACTACGCGGCGCTCCTGGCAGATGATCGCGTCGATGTCGTCGCCATCTGCACACCGCACCCGATGCATCCGGACGAGACCGTGCAGGCCGCTGCGGCCAGGAAGCACATCGTCATCGAGAAGCCGGTTGCGCTGGAAGCGAGCGAGCTCCAGCGGATGTTGGAGGCCGTCGAGACGGCAGGGGTGAAGACATCGGTCTGTTTCGAGCTCCGGTGGATCGGGCTCTTCCAGAACGTGCGCTCACTGGTCCGGGAAGGGGCTCTGGGCGAACTCTTCTACGGCGAGTCGAGCTACTTCCACGGCTGTGGCCCGTGGTATCCGCAGTATCCGTGGAACCGCACGAAGGAGATGGGGCGCGACGCCTTCCTGACCGCCGGGTGCCACGCGCTGGACGGACTGATCTTCCTGATGGAGCAGCCCGTCGTCGAAGTGCAGGCGATGGCGAACACTTCCAAGGCGAACCCGCTCGACTACGAGTACGAGCCGAACATCACCGCGAACCTCCGCTTCGCGAACGGCGCGATGGGCAAGGTCGCCGTTAGTGTCGAGTGTCGGCAGCCCTACCTCTTCCCGTTGCTGCTGCAAGGAACGGAAGGCTCGGTCTGGAACGACAAGGTGTCGCGCACGGCCTGGCCGGGGCTTGGTCGCGAACGTTGGGCGACGATCCCGGCGGCTCTGCCGGATTCCGGAGATGTCGCCGACCACCCTTACAAGAGCCAGTTCGAGTCGTTCAAGACCTGCATCGAGCAGGACAAGCGGCCGCACAACGACTTGTCGAGCTGCGGGCACGTCCACGACGTGATGTTCGCGATCCAGGAAGCGGTGCGAACCAAAAAGACCATCGAGGTCGCGACCACGCCCGGCGTCGTGCCACGCTGGGACGATGCCTGATCAGACGTGACGCAGGCGTGCGTCTCGCTTGCTTCCTCGCATAGCGGTGGCGAGGACGCCGAAGACTCCGAGCACACAGACGGTGAACATCGGCCACCAGAAGATTCGCGCGAGCGCAGCGTCCAATGCGACCTCGCGGGACACTTCGTCGAGCCGGGGCGAATACGACAAGTGGGTCTCGGCACCGGCTGCGTGAAGAACGAAGGCAAGGCCCGCGATCGGCAGGTGGACCAACGCGGCGAAGAGCAGACCCGTCCTCGTCAGTTCGCGCCAGAATCGCAGTCCAAGGCAGACCGGAATCGCCAGCATCGGCGCCCAGAACACCAGCAGCTCGGTGTCTCCCCAAGTGAAGAGCGCCAGCAGATACGTTACGAGCACTGGGCCGAGCAGGTAGTTGACAACGGCCGGAGTGCCGCTCGTTGGCGAGCGACCTCTCTTGGCCCAGCGCCACCCGAACCAGAAGCCGACGAACGAGAACAGATTCACCGTGCTGGCGATCGACCATTCCTGGTTCGGGGCGCGAGAGAACGGATCGCCGAACACGCCGAGTGGCTTGTTCCAATCGAGGAGTTCGCCGAGGACTCCGATGCAGAACCAGGCGAGCACGAAGACCGCCGGCCACTTCGCCATGGCGAAGCACGCAGTCCAAGAGTCTTCGCGTCTCTCGCTTTCCATCATGGTGGTTCCTTGTCCCGACGAGGCGGTCGGGTCTCGCTGACCGGAGGAGTCCTGTCTTCCGTGGAACGGTGCGACCGAGTCCGTGTTTCCCGGAACGAAGTTCTGTGCTCGGATGTTGAACTTGCTGGTTCGTTTCTGAGGATGCGGAAGAAGCCGGGTTGCGGCCGCGCCCAGCCATCCGAGAAGGCCGCCGACCGTGATCGTGAGTGCGGGTCACACCATCAGTTGGGCGATCGACCGGCCGGCGGCGATTGAGAGCAGAAGCCGCAGGATCGACCACTGCAGTCCTTCGGATTCGGCCTTAAGGCACCATCCGAATTAGAGCCCGAAGACCGGCAGCAGAGTCGTCAGACCGAGCGGAGATGGGCCGCCGCCTCCCTCCCGTGAGAAGAGCTGCACCCCGTCGAGTAGCTCGACTTCGATCTGAAGGGGCTCGCCAATCAGTCGAATCGCCACGAGGGCGAGGCTGAGGGCGACCGGCTCCCGGGCAAGCCGCTACGAGGATCGCGAGGCGCTCGCTGGATCGTCCTCAGGCGTGGTCGAGTTGGTCGTCCTTGCGTCGGCCTCGGACTGCCGAGGCGACCACTCCGAAGAACCCGCCAATGCAGATCGTGGCGACGGGCCAGAAGGTGACCTGGGCCAGCGAGAGAGCGACGGCACGGTCCATCTTGGTCTCGATGCCTTCGGCGTCGGGCGGCAGCTTTGAGAAGTGCGTGTCCGCATCGAGGTAGACCAGGAGGAAGGTCAGAGCGACGACCGGGAGTCGAGTGCACACGGCGTAGACGAACGAGGTCTTCCAGTGTGCAGGCCAGGCGCGGTAGCTGATCGCGAGTGCCGCGACCGAGCCACCTCCAAGCCAGGGGGCGATCTGGGGCCCGACTTTCAGGCCGAGCGGCCCGAGTGCAATCCACATCGGGACCGCGAGCGCGACCAGGCCTCCGACGTAGAAGAGAATGGCCAGGCCGGGACGATCCGGCGCGTCGCGGAGTCCGGTCAGGCGCCATCCGAAGACGAAGCCGAACAGGAGAATTAGTGGCGTCATTCCGAGGGGTGAGCCTCCTCCTCCGGCTTCGGTCGAGAAGAGATTCTTGTCGCCGATCATCACCTCGAGACCCGCGAGCTCGCCACCGAGGCGCGCGAGCATCAGGGCGAGGCTGATCAGGATGGGCCACTTCGCGAGCGCGAACGCTCCGGGCTTCTTGCTTTCGGTCATGGGCTACGGTTCGTGAGCTCAGGAAGCGTTCTGGTCGCCGTCCGACGAGGCACCACTCGGGCGAGCGAATCGATCGTTGAGCGATTGGATCGTCGTGGTCGTGCCCGCGAGCAGGTCGCGGATCTGTCGTTCTTGGAACTTGCCGAACCCTTTCGGGCTCGGACGGAAAGATTGCCGCCAGAATCCGGTGCTCCGCTTGAACGCCTCCATCAGGTCCAACTTGGTCGAGCCTTCCGGTGTCTCTGCGAGGCCTCCTGCGAGGCGGCGAGCCGCGACGGCCCGGGCGAGGCTGCGGCAGCGACCATGCACCAGCCACAACAGGATGGCGAAGATGCCGAGTCGGGTCAGGTTCGCGCCGAGTCCGGTGAGTCCGAACGCCGGCAGATTGTTCCAGCGTTCGGTGCCTGAGTCGACACCGTCACGGAAGAGCAGGCCCAGGATGATGCCGGTGAAGAGCAGAGCACCGAGGCCGCTGAAGAGGAGAGTCTTCTTGCGCCAAACTTCCAACGCGGAGCGGAGTGTCGGCACCACGTCGTCCAGCAATCGGCGACAGGTGGACTCCACTGCATCGACGATCCGGTAGGCGCGAGTCACCTCGACCTGGTGGATTCGGTCGTGGATCTCCTGGAGGTCATGGTCACGTCGGGCCTCGTAGCGTCGACGCTGCTCAGGATCCTCGATCGGCACTGCGCAGTCGGGGTTGTAGATCTGGTAGAAGCGGCCGGTGGTCAGGCCGTTCTCCGCGAGTCCCTTCTGCCAGGCGGCGAACACTTCCTCGGGGTTGTCTTCCCGAGCGGTCGTGTCCATCTGATTGAGCACGAACAGGAACTTGTCCTGGTCGTTGCGAAGCCGAGTCTGGCGCACGAGGTGTTCGAGCGTGTCCCGCATCGCGCCGGGCTCGGGGTGGCGTGCATCGAAGAAGACCAGCACCAGGTCCGACAGATGGATGATGTGGTCCGTCAGCCGCAGAATCGCCGATCGTTGCGCGTCGGCGTCGAACCCGGGGGAGTCGATCAGGATGCGACCTCGGAGCATGTCCGCCGGAGCGGTCTTCAGCTGCAGAAAGAGGTCGGCTCGCTGACCCTCTCCCGGGGCGACCTTCTCGATCTGTTCCGAGATGCGGAAGAACGGGAATCGCGGGTCGGCGTCCAGTGCGGCGCCCGGCAGGGTCCTCGGTGAGTCGTCTGCGGACGAGCAGAGGACCGTGAACTTGTCGTCCACTGCCTGGTTGCCAGTGCGCTGGACCGGCATGCCGAGCAGGGAATTGATGAAGCTCGACTTCCCGGCGGAGAAGGTGCCGAGGACCGACACGAGCGGATACCAGGGTACCTGGGTCGCGAACGATTCGTCGACGGGTAGAAGCCCCATCCTTTGCACGATGTGGTCGAGCGTGCGAAAGCTCCGGACCGCCTCGAGCAGGGTCGGGTTATCGCGGCGGAGGTGAGCTTCGAGGTGGTCGAGACGCTTATGGCTCTCGGCGATCGCGTGGTCCATGGTGGGGTCGGAGGCGTCCGGATCGTCCTCTCGGATCCGGGGGATTCCAAGGGTCGGGAATGGCTCGGCTCAGGGTGAAAATGCATCGGGCCTCCTGCGGTTGCCATGCGTCCGAGGGAGCCAGTCTCGGCGGAGTTGACGGTGATTGATGAGAGACAACTTTCGAGACATCGAGGCGATTCGTGACGGCTCCACCTGGCTCGAGGCCCTGCCCGAGCGCCTGATCGAACGGGTTTGTCGCGGGAGCGGGCTTCCGTTGCGGAGGGAGGGAGAGTTCGTCCTCCACTGGATGACCGGCGGTGCCCGCGGTCACGAGCAACCAGCACTCGACCTCGCGATTGAGGTTGCGAACGCTCACGGACTACCGGTGCTGTCGGTTCAGGGTCTCGGCGCGGAGGTTCCGTTCGCAAGTGATCGCCACTGGGCCTTCGTGCTGCAGGCCGCTCCCGGAATCCAGGCGGAGTGTCACGAGCGTGGAGTCCGATACGAGTTCTTCCTCGCGCGGGACGGGCGCGCGGAGACTCCGCTGGGCGCATTGTTGCGTCGTTCGGCCTTGACCGTCGTCGATGAGGTGCCGGTGCCTCCGATCGTCGACTGGGCCAACCGTCTCTGCGGACTCGGGCAGCGAGACGGCGTCCGGGTCCCGGTCGTCTCGGTCGACACCTCATGCGTCGTCCCGATGTCGCTCGGACCGCTCGAGCCATCGCGTGCGTTCAAGTTCCGCGACAAGACGGCGAAGCTGCGAAAGGCGCGCCTGCAGCAGGAGTGGCCTGAGCCGCGGGCGGAGGCAAGAGCCGAGGCGATCCAGTTGCCGTTCGAACGCCTGCCCGTCGAAGAGTTGACGGCGAATCCCGATCGACTCGAGACCTGGATTCGGAGTTGTCCCATCGATCACACCGTCGCGCCGGTTTCCGATACGCGTGGCTCGGCGCAGGCGGGCTACGAGCGGTGGGAGTTCTTCAAGAAGAGGATGCGGCACTACGCCGGCACGAGGAACGACCCGACCAAGCACGGTGTCTCGCGGATGTCGGGCTACCTGCACCACGGGCAGGTGTCTCCCTTCCGATTGGCGCGGGAGGCCTCGGCGCTCGGTGGGAAAGGCGCGGAGAAGTATCTCGATGAGCTCCTGATCTGGCGCGAGTTGGCCTGGCACTGGTCCTACCGGGAACCGCAGGTTCATTCCGCGAACGCGATCCCGGCGTGGGCGCGTGAGTCCCTCGAACGGCACCGCGCGGACGAACGATCGAGGTCTCTGACCTTCGAAGCTGCCGAGCGGGGTCGAAGCGGCGACGAGCTATGGGACCTTTGCCAGACCTCGCTGCTCCGGCATGGCGAACTCCACAACAACCTGCGGATGACCTGGGGTAAGGCGTTGGTCGAGTGGAGCCCGAGGCCGGAGGACGCGGTACGGCGGCTCGTCGATCTGAACCATCGGTTCGCACTCGATGGGCGTGACCCTTCGAGCTACGGCGGGCTCTATTGGTGCGTGGGATTGTTCGACCGGCCGTTCGAGCCTGAGCATCCGGTCCTCGGTTCGATCCGGGCACGGCCGACCGACGAGCATCGGAAGCGGCTGCGGATCGATGCTTACCGATCCCAGGTGCAACGGTCGATCGGTGGGGGGGATCCCAAGATCGCCGTGGTCGGCGCTGGTCTCTCGGGGGCGATCTGTGCGAGGGTGCTGGTGGACCACGGTCTCGAGGTCACCGTGTTCGACAAGGGGCGTGGACCGGGCGGACGGATGAGTACGCGCCGTATGGAAGGGGACGATCCTGCGTCTTGGAGCTTCGATCACGGCGCGCAGTACTTCACCGCTCGCGACCCTCGCTTCCGTCGATCAGTCGCGCAGTGGATCGAGGCCCGGCAGGTCGCCCCGTGGCGGGGACGCATCGTCGCTCTCGAAGCGGGGATTGAGGGGCCGGATCCCAACCCTGGTCCACGCTACGTCGGCACCCCGTCGATGAACGCGGTCGTCCGACACCTACACGAAGACCTCAGCGTTCGCTTCGAGACCGAGGTGCGCGGGGTGTCTCGCGACGGAGAGCGATTCGGACTCGTGGACTCGGAGGGCCGCGATCTCGGGGAGTTCGATCTGGTCTTGTGCGCAATCCCGATCCCGCAGGCGTCGGCTCTCCTCGGGGAACTCGAACCCTCGTTCGCGGAGCGTTTCGAAGAGCATCAAGTGCTGCCTTCGATCTGCACGATGCTCGCCTTGGACGGCGAGCTCGACCTCGGCTTCGACGCCGCCTTCGTGACCGACGAAGTCCTGTCCTGGGTCGCGCGGAACAACTCCAAGCCTGGACGGAGCTCGGGTGGCGGGGACTGCTTCGTGCTGCACTCCACCGGTGATTGGGCGAAGCAGGTCCTCGAGCTCGAGCCCCACCATTGGATCTCCGCGATGACCGAGGCCTTCACTCGGGTCGTCGGCCGAGACTTGCCTGCCTCGCGGCACGCAGCGGGGCATCGTTGGCGCTACGCGCTTCCGATCCGGACGGACCGGAGCCCCTCAGCGTTCGACCGGAAACTCGGGCTTGGCCTCGCCGGTGATGGTTGTACCGGGGGTCGCGTCGAAGGTGCGTTTCTCAGCGGACAAGATCTGGCTGGGCGCGTGCTGCGATCGCTGACCCTGAGCGCCGACTAGCCCGCTCGATCAGAAGCCTGGTGAGAGCAGCGTGATCGGTCGTCCGAACCCGGTGTAGACGGCAGGAGCTTGCGGGTCGAGGGCGACGACCTGAACGAACAGCGAGAGACTGTCCGGGAGGCCAAGTGGGCCGGCGGTGGTCGGGACGACGAGTGAACCGGCAGCGCCGAGTGATCCAAGTGGAACCGAGACGACGGGAACTCCGGTGACGATCGAGCCCTGGGCGAGATCGAGGTAGAACGGGTCCGGATCGAACGCGAAGTTGAGTGCGACCAGGTGGCCGGCAGGGCCGAGAACCCGGTAGGCCACCGCGTCACCGACACGGGCGATCTGATCCACTTCCAAGTCGTGCGTTGGTCCCGCGGCGACGGAGAGCGAAGAGCTCGGATCGACCTCGAAAGGAACACCCGGAGCGCCGAACGTCATCGACAGGAAGTCGATCCCGCCAGCACCGCCGGTGGCATCGAGTTCGCGCGCATTGACCGTGGATCCTGCGAGTAGCTCAAGTCCATTCCCTCCATCGCCGACGTTGCCGGCGAAGATCCCGCCGTTGCCGCCGCGCAGCGAAGTGCCGACCAGGTCGATTGTCGAGTTAGACGCCTCGAGACCCGCGAGCCCGTCGAGAGTCGTGTCTTGCTGACCTCCGGTGAAGGTGCCTCCTTGGAGGAACACGTTGCTGTCCGACACGCTCAAGCCGGCGCAGCGTCCCCCGGTGGCCTCGCAGTCGACCAGGATCACGCGATCCGAATTCGTGACGAAGATGCCCGTGAACAACAGGTTGTTCGCCTCGTAGGAGTCGACCCAAACCGTGCCACTACAGTCACTGATCGTCAGGCCGAAGAACGTGATTCCTGAATTGCCGGCGATGCCGTTCACCGTGACGCAGTCGGGGGCTTGGATCCCGGTGATCTGCATTCCGCTCCGCACGAGAACACCCGGTCCATCGGCCACCAGGTGCAACGCTTTGTCGACCGCTACTCCGTCGTAGGACCCGGGCTTGATGAGGATCGTGTCCCCAGCGGAGGCAGCCGCTACGGCGGAGCCGAGATCCGCGAAGTCGCCGGATCCGGACTGGTCGACGCAGACGACCGATTGAGCGGAGAGCGCGGTTGCCGAGACGGCCGCGACGAGCGCAATGTGGAGACGGAGCATCGTGAGTGAGGCTGCCCAATTCTCAGAGTGCTGGCACTCCGGGGAGCGAGCGCGTTGCATTCAAGCGGAACACCGCGGATTCAGGTAGCCCTGCCGAATCGGACGCCGGCGACGCGATTCTGGTCGAGGTGTCCCATTCGGTCGCCTGCTACGCTGAGCAGAGCTGGTTTTCGGTCAGCATCGCATGGCTCTCCTCGTTCACCTCGTCTTCACACTCGCTGGCCTTGGAGCTACCGGGCTGTTCCTGATCAAGCCGCTTCTCAGCGACAACCGCGGTGCCTACCTCTTCGGCAACTACTCGCTGCTCGAGATCCATCTCGGGTTTCCTGCCGCCTTCTTCACGGTTGTGATGCTCCTGATCTGGCTCACGAAGAAGGAGTCGCGTAGCAAGGCGTTGATTCGCGGGACCTTCCTCGCGGGGTCGGCGATCGGGGCGTTCCTGGCGGTTTGGATCGGCTGGGCGGGAATCATCCGTGGCGGCTTCTGGCCCAACTACTGGCTCGATGGGGCGCACATCGATCGGGCGCAGAACCAGCCCGACGACGAGCTCGGTTTCACGCGCAAGCCCGGAATCGAGTGGAGCGGTTTCGTGCCTCTGCTCGGTCGCGACATCTCCTACTCGACCGATGACCAGGGCTTCCGCAATGCGGCCGACGCGCCGAAGGCGGTCGACGTCGTGTTCGTCGGGGATTCCTACACGGAGGCCGCGCAGGTCGCTCCCGAAGACACCTTCGTTCAGCTCGTCGCAGACAAGACCGGTCAGACCGTGCGGAACCTCGGCCGCGGTGCCTACGGTCCCCAGCAGGAGCTCATCGTTCTCCAGCGCTACGCGCTCTCGACCGAGCCGAAGCCGAAAGTCGTGGTCTGGCAGTTGTTCGAGGGGAACGATCTCAAGGACGCCGCGGAGTTTGCGAGCTGGCGCGTGAACCCGGAGCGAAGTCCGAAGGGGCTACTGGATCGACTGCTCGAAAACTCGCCTCTGATGCCACTCTTGGCGCCGACTGTTGAGAACCCGAAGGTCGCCTTCGAGTGGATCGGGCCGACGGCGCTGACCGGGGGCGGCAAGGACCTGACGGTCCGCTACTACCTGGAGACCGATCCACTGGCCAGACGGCCGAACGCCTGGCCGGAAACCGAGGCCGCTCTGAGGTCAGGCGTCGAGTTGTGTCGGGAGCAGGGTGTCGACGTGGTGCTCGCCTTCGTTCCGAGTGCGGCTCGAGTGCTGCACGGCCGGATCGCGGCTCCCGATGACGCGGAGTGGAAGAAGGTCTATCCCGCCGGCTCGCTCGATGTGCGCCCGTTCGCGGCGAAGATCCAACGTCTCGCGACCGAATTGGGAGTCGGATACGTCGACTTACTTCCCGCGCTCGAGCGTCGAGTGGACGAAGGGAATGGGACCGGAGTGTATCTGCCGAGTGACGAGCACTTCGACTTGGAGGGCCATCAGGTCGTGGCCGAAGAGATCGCCCGTGCTATTCGGTGATTCGTCACTTTCGTCGGTAGACCTCGAACCGACCCAGCTTGACCGGAACGCGTTCCCAGCGGTCGCCGAACTCCCGTAGGTACACGCGGAGCTTCCGGTTCGAGATGGCGGTGGAGTCACCCGACAGAGTCCGAACGATGTAGTCGATGCGGTAGTGTCGGACGACTTGTTCGATCTTCTCGGGGACGTCCCAGGGAGTGTTGACGGTTTTGAAACCAGTTCGGTGGTGGAAGCGCAGGGCCTCATTGGCCATGACCACCGAGTGATCTGGAAGGTTCTCGGCGGCCCAATCCGCGGCGATCAGGCTCACGCCATCGTTGGGCGGGACGAAATTGGTCTTGCCGTTCCAGACCTCCTTCGCAAAGGGCAGCCCTTGGGGAAGAGCCGCGACGACCGACAGGCAGATCGCGATCCGACCGGGGCGCGAGAGCAGCCAGGCGCCGGGAAGGTTTGCCGGGTCTGTTGCGCGCAAGACGTCTGCAACGCGATGTGCGAGCAGGAACGTCATCGCGGCCGCGACCGGGAAGAGCGGCATCAGATAGCGGTCCTCGATCGCGAACACCGCGGACAGGGCCAGGACGTAGGCTAGGCATAGCGCGGTCAGCGACCGGATTCGTCGATCCCCGACGAACGCGAGTGCGGCGACCAGGAACGCCCAGCCGAACATCGACGCGCCGTGGAACTCCACCACTTGAAGAAGGTGGGTCTGGAAGCGGTCGAGCGCCTGGGCCGGGTTGGCGAGGACGCTCTGGACGAATCCCCTCGCTTCGGTGTCGTCCTTGCCTTCGTTGTCGCTCTTTGCGTTCGGATCGTCGGTGGCCGTCGCTTCGGGCCAGAACACCCTCCGGTTGTATTCGTAGCTGTAGTTCTCGTCGTTCGCTGAGGCGGTCAGGTACTGGTTGCCCGAGTAGAGAGGGCTGCCGAGCACCGCCGTGTTGCGGAGCATCCACGGCGAGGCCAAGAGAAGGAATGTGAACCCGAACGCGATCACGTGGCCAACTCGGCGCTTGAACGAGAAGCCGAGCCGCTTGCCTGGTCGTGCCAGGAACACCGCAAGTGCGAGCGCCGGCACGAACAGAATCGCCGCCGGCTTGAACCAGAATCCGAGCGCAAGCGCCGCGCCGCTGCCCATCGCCGAGATCCCTCGTGGTCGGACTGCGCAGACCGCTGCACAGAGGATCGCTCCGGTCAACGGGATGTCAGCGAGTCCTTGGATCGACTGGAATCGGATCAGCGGGTCAAACAGGACCAGCACTGCGGCTCCGAAGGAGAAGGGCCAGCTCGCACCTAGGCGTCGAGCGAGAAACGCGGCCAGCAGTGGCAACAGCAGGCACGCGAATACGATTGACGGATAGGTCGATGCGGCGTCGCTGCGTCCGAAGACCAGCCACGACAGCGCGATCAGCGCGCCGTTGCCGGGAGGGTAGAAGTCCTCGCGGTGCGTGATGTCCGACGACTTCTTGACGTGGAAGTGTCGGATGAAGTCGTTGGTCAGCTCGCCGCGGTCGAGAATCGACTCGGCCTGCTGGGCGTAGGCCGCTTCGTCTGGGTTGCGGACGCCGTCCCGCACGCGGACTTCGGTTCCACGGCCACCGCCCAAGGCGTCCTTGCCTCCGTGGACGATCAGGCCCGTGCCGAGGGTGACCAGGACGCACAGCGCGATCAGAGCGAGGTGCCATCGGCGGTCCGACTTCTTGTTCGACGAGGCGTCCTGCGCAGACGACGGCGCCGTTGCCTTGGGGTCGGCGTCGGTCGAGAGGTCCTGTCCGTGGCTGTCCGTCATGACGCTGAGGTCGTCCCGGGGCGACGAAGCTTGATGATCGGGCGCTTGCCCGACTTCTCCAACTGGATCTCGTCGGTTCGCTCGATCTGAATCCTGAGGTCGGGTCCCAGGAGGTCTCCCAGCGCCGTGGCCAGAGCCGGCTCCGTCGTTTCATCAAAGCTCGCGGTCGGCACGACCTTGAGGGTCACATTCTCCTCGTCGTTCTCTACGAGCTGGTAGAAGCGAATCCGGTCGACGAAGCCCTTCACGACGAAGAGGAAGTGCCCGAGAGTCGTTGGATCGATCGTCTTGCCGCACGGGAGCCGGAGGATCTCCTGTCTCCGACCGTCGAGGCGCTCGATCGAGGGGAGGTTCCGGCCACCGGCCCCGTCAGATGGAACCAGGGAAGCCATGTCCTTCGTGTCGTAGCGAAGGAACGGCATGACCCGGTTGTGCAAGCTGGTCATGACAAGGCGCCCTACGCTGTCGTCGCCGCAGGGTGCTCCGTCGTCGTCGAGGGTCTCGGGAACGACCAACTCGGTCACGACCCGGAACCGTCCCGGGTCTGCAGCTCTGGTGTCGTTCGCGGGGTCGGACTGCGCCGCCCAGAACTTGAACTCCCGCTGGCCGTAGCGGTTGGCGATCGGTCCTCGAAAGCACTCCTCGAGCACCTCTCGGCGATCATCGGTCAGGTTCTCGGCGATCGTGATGATCGCCTTCATCGGCTTCTTGGCACGCCAACCCTGATCGAGCAGCGTCCGGGCGATCAGGGCTAGCGTGCCGGTGTAGCCCATCACGTAGTCCGGTTGAAAGCGGTCGAAGGCCTGACGGAAACGCTCGGGGTCGGCTTCGAAGGTCGAGAAGCGTTGTTGCGTGAGCGATTCGTAGGTCGATTGCAGGCGGCCACGCAGCCGGTAGCGGAGTCGTGCGCCCAGCGGCGTGCCTTCCCGCAGTGGTTGCGGTGGTGCCGGTGGGGCCGCGACGCGCAGGTAGCGGTCCAACGGGTCGATCCCAAACCACGAGTCGAAGTAGAGATGGCTCGCATAGACGATCGGAGCCATCGCACGGTCGAGGACGAATCGAAATGGATCACCCGTGGATCCGCTCGTTGTGTAGGGCTCGCGACGGTGCGGCTCGGCGGTTTCGGAGAGGAAGTCCTCGAGCGGTCTCGAACGAACCACCTCCTTGTCGAGCAGCGGGAGCTGTTGCAGGTCTTCGAGTGAGCGGATCGAGTCAGGCGCGAGCCCTCGCTCACGAAAGACATCCCGCCAGTAGGGGACGGTCGTCGCGGCGTGGCTGCAGAGATCTTGGAGTCTGGCCTCCTGTCGAGCCCGGAGTTCATCAGGCGAGAGGCTCTCCGCGTGCTTCAGATCTGCGATCGCCCGCGAAAAGCGGCCGCCGACCATCAATCGGCCCGACGAGAGGGCGAGTCGCCCGAGGCTCGAAGAGAGCGTCATGCGACTTCGCTCAGACTCTCAGGGGCGAGCGCTTCGGGGTCGCGGTCGAGGAACAGGCGCGCCCAGAGTTCGCACATCAGCATGGCCCAGACGCGGTAGGACCAGACCTTGTGGGCGATCAGTGGTGCGCCGTGACTCGGGCGTCCTCTCCGGAGTGCATCCACTCGTTCCGGCTCAAAGAAGCCTCGGGCCCGAACGTCTTCCGGGCGCAGCAGTCGATCCCCGAGCGCGTCCAGCGTGTCGACCAGGCCCTGATCGAGCTGCATCTGAAACGGTCGCTTGCGGCGTTCGACGATCTCGGTCGGCAGAACCGGACGAAGGGCCTCACGGAGCAGCCACTTCTCGACGCCATGTCGGCGCTGCAGGTCGCCCGGCGCTTGCATCGCAAACTCGACCACCGCCTTCGCCAGGAAGGGGACGCGCAACTCGAGGGAGTGAGCCATCCCGGTCGCGTCTGCGCGCTTGAGCGACAGCTGGTGCAAGTAGGTGCTGGATTCGAAGTGCAGGGCCTTCTCGAGCATCTGCTCGCGTGGGAGTCCACGCAGGTCGAGTTCAGGGAACCGCGGATGCGGGTCGGCCATCGGCGAGCCGGGGAGCTGACCGAGCTTCAGGCGTGCCAGTGGACCAGCGAGTGCGTGCTTCGGCTGCCGTTCGGCGTACATGAACACCCGCTCGTAGAGCGCGCGGCGCATGCCCGGAGTCATGCGTTGGTTCTTGTCGAAGAGTCGAAAGCGGTCGTAGCCGGCGAACAACTCGTCGGCTCCCTCTCCGATCAGAAGGACCTTCACGTGCTGTGCTGCGGCCTGGTAGTTCAGGAACATCTGCACCGACTCCATCTGGCCCAGCGGTTCCTCCATGAACCAGAGCGTCTTCGGCAGCAGGTCCTGAACCTCGCCCGACGCGACGAGGATCTCGTGGTGGTCGGTCTTGCAGTGTTCGGCGACGACGCGGGCCTTCAAGAGGTCCGGATCGTCTTCGCCGTGACCGACTGTGAACGTCGAAACCGTTGCTCCATCGCGAGCGGCCTCCGAGCCGGCCATCAGGGCCGTGATACCGGAGGAGTCCAGACCTCCGCTCAGTGCTGCACCGAGTGGCACGTCGGACAGCATCTGGTCTTCGACGGTCTTCGACAGGATCGAACGGAGCTCCTTGGCGAGCTGATCTGGATCCGCACCGCGGCGGGGGTTCGGTTCCGGGTGACGCCAGTAGGCGGCTCGTTCGATACGCCCATCCTGCCAAACCAGGCGTTGGCCGGGGGGCAGCTTCCACACCGAGGCGAGCATCGACTCGTCCTCCATGTTGCATGCGAATCGGAGGGCGGATCGGATCGCACGACGGTTGGCCTTGTCCTCGACGCCGGGGACCAGCCGCAGGGCCTTCAGCTCGCTGGCGAACGCGAGTCCGCCGTCTGGCGTGGTTCGGTAGAACAGCGGTTTCACGCCGGTCGCGTCTCGAGCGAGGAGGAGCGTTCCGTTGCGGTCGTCCCAGAGGCCGAACGCGAAGATCCCGTCGAGCTTCGACAGCATGCCGACTCCCCACTGACGCCAGCAAGCGAGGAGGGTCTCGGTGTCAGTTCCAGTGCGGAAACGGTGGCCTTTCTTCGCCAGCTCTTCGCGCAGGCGCAGGTGGTTGTAGATCTCCCCGTTGAACACGATCACGACTTCGCCGTCCGGGCCGGACATCGGTTGATGCCCTTGCGGAGTGGGATCGAGGATCGAAAGGCGACGGTGTCCCAGGACCACGTCACCGCTCGACCAGTGGCCGGAGTCGTCCGGGCCACGGTGCGCCATCAGGCGAGTCATCCGTTGGACGGTGTCGACGTCACCGCATCGGATCAGGCCTGCGATGCCGCACATGGCGTTACCTCCTCGCTGCGATGACGCCTCTGGGCCCTGTTGACGAACAGGACGAGAGCGGAGAGACCGGCAAATGCGCCGATGGCCTGGCCGATCACGGCTGGGATCGCTCCGGCGAACGACAATCCGAAGGCCAGAGTGCAGGCGATCGATGCGCGGACGGCGAGCGCCTGGACCTGGAGTCGGGGACGCTTGAGGTACTGCGCAGTGACTCCGTACGGGGCTTCGAACACCAGGGCCACCATGAATGCGGTCAGCACCAGCAGCGGCCAGTGGAATCCGAGGCCTTCTGGCCGGAACCGGGTGACCAAGGGGATCAGGACCGCGATGGCGAGCCCGCTCAGAACGACGAGTCCGATCGCCAGCTTGACCGACGAGCGGCGGCCGCTCTCGAACACTCGGTCGAACTCTGCGAGGTCCTGGCAGTGTGAGGCTCGCGGAAGCAGGCTCTGGTAGAAGGCCAGGAACACCGCGAAGTGGCCCTGAGCCACGGCCATGGCGAACGCCAGCCGCGAACCTTCGTTGGCGAACTCTTGGCCTTGGAACTTCACGGCAAACACAGCGGACGACAGGCTGAGGATCACCAGAGCGTCGGCGACCGCGATCCAAGCGCCGTAGCGCAGTGTCGACAGCCGATCGAGCGCGAAGCTCGAATCGTCCGTGCCTTCTTGTCTGGTCGCGGACCGCGAAGCGAGGGCGGAGACTTGGACGGCACCGAGTGCGATCAGGACCGTGCCAATCGTGTAGGCGAACTCTGTCCGTTCGGCTGCGACCAGCAGCACCGCGCCCGCCCGGATGAGCGGGCCGATCGAAAGCAGGAGTCCAGCCGCTTTGAACCGCAACGTCGCCATCAGGGTCGCGGCGGACATGTCGAGGTAAGCCTGCGCAGAGGCGCCGACGGCCACCATCATCGCAGTGCCTCGCGGGATCGATAGACCCAGCTGCGAGATCCCGATCTCGGCGACGAGGCCGAGGCCGATTGCGACCAGGGAGCAGGTCCGGACCCAGAACATCGAGTTCCGGATCGCTTGTCGTCGATGCTCAGGCCAGAAGCGAACGACGGCCTGGTCCTGGCCCGCGAGAAGCAGCCGACTGAGTAGCAGCTGAGCCTGGATGAACACGAGGAGGCTCCCGAACCGCGCGAGAGGGAAGCCTTCCGGGTCGCTCAGGTAGAGCCCGAGCATCATCGCACCGTTGGCTCCGGTGAATCCCAACCGCCCGCAGAGCGTCCACAGGAAGTCGCTGCGCGAACTTGTCATCGGGGGCCTGGGGCGACGGGTCTCGGACTCAGGCCTGGACCTGCGCGGAACGGAGCGGGATCGGGCGACCGTCGAGGTCGCTCGGAGCTTCGACGCCGGCGGCTTCGAGAATCGTCGGAGTCAGGTCGTAGATCGAGTGTCCTTCGAAGACAGATCCCGGCGCGATTCCTGGTCCCTTGGCGAGGAAGAACCCCCGCGGCGTATGACTGCCGGTTCGAGAGTCGGCGACCTCGATCCCAATCGTGCCGAAGCGCGGGGAGTGGATCGCGTGCCAGGGGAACGATTGCTCCCAGCAGATCACGAGGTCGGGCTTCTCGTCCGCGTATGGACCATCGAAGACGTCGCGAAGACGTGTCGTGGAGTGGACGACCTTCTTGCCCGAGACCGGATCCGTCAGTTCTTCGAAGGCCTGCTGGAGGTCGTCGAGGATCGCGTCGTACTCGTCGCGATCGACGATCCCGTGCGGGTCGCGCCCGTTCAATGCGATGCGAATCGCGCCGCAGGAGTCGTTGTTCGGAATCGCATGCGCGCGCCACCCCTTCCAGTCGCGAGTGCCGGCGTACCACTTGAACAGCAGTTCGTCCTGCATCTTCTCGGGTAGCATCGCCTTGATCCCATACTGCAGGTTCCCCGGCAGCATCATCTTCAGCTTGCGCCAGAAACTCGGTGGGGTTGGCTCGCGCGCTTCGCCCTCGAGTTTGCGTGCCGGGTTCCGTCCGTAGCCGAGCAGGTCGAGCATCTCCTGCAGGTTCCAGGAGGCGTGCCAAATCGGCCCCATGCCGTGGCCGGCGGTCACCAAAATGAGGGCGTCTTCACCGGCGACTTCGATCATGTCGCCGAGCACCTTGTCGATCGCCTCGTAGACTTCGGGAACCGTGTTCTGCAGGCCCTGTTCGACGATCTCCGCGTGCTTGGGGTGGTGCGGGTCGACACCGTGCCAGTAGTGGTGGCCTGCCTGGTGCATCTCGGAGAAGCCGCAGAACATGACGTCCCAGTCTTGCTCCTTGCCGAGCCACTGCAGGAGTTCGCCCCGCATCTTGATGCCGGTGAGAAGCTTCTGGCGCATCGCTGTGCGACTCTTCTTGGTGTCGTCGATGCGGTCGACGTCACCTACTGGGTTCTTTCCGAGGCGACGATCCGCTTCGGCGAGTATCTCGGGTGGGTTCGACGCGCGAGGGGCCTTTGTCGCATGAGCTCCCCAATTGGCGATCATGAACGCCGGCTTGTCACTCATCGGGATCTTCACAGCGTCGACGACGCCAACCCTGCGGCCGCCGTCGGCTAGCAGGTCCCAGAACGGGCGCTTGGTGAACTCCGCGTCCTTGACGTGTCGAAGGTCGCCGTTCTTGGCGTCGTACTGGACGTAGAAGTACTTCGAGAAGTGCGCCGGGTTCTGACCCGAGTAGATGCACGACCACACCGTGTCTGGCAGTTGCGCGGCGGTGGTGCTGAGAGTGCCCTGTGCGCCCTCGGTCATCAGGCGGCCGAAGTTCGGCATCCGGCCTTCGGCGACGTAGTTCTGGACGAGCGACCACTCGCCCGCGTCGAGGCCGAAGATCAGAACCTTCTTATTGTCGTGCGTCATGGCAGGATCGGTCCGGCCGCTCGCACGGCCAACCGGCCTTCAGGGTCTGTCGGTTGGTTCAGGTCGTGACGATCGCGTCCTCGGGCTTGCTACCGACGCGTCGTGGTTGCTGGCGTTCCATCGTCTCGTGGTATTCGGCTTCCACGTTGACGTTCCAGCAGTCGTGCGGATCGCCCATTACCGAACGCGCGGCGTAGAGGGCGGTCATCATCGAGTGATCTTGGTTGTTGTAGCGGTGCTGCCCGTTCCGGCCGATCTGGTGGAGATCGGGGAGGCTCTGGTCGAGCCATGCTCGGATCGTGTCGACCGATTGCTGGAAGACTCCGTCGTAGACCGGGTAGGCCTTCGGCATTCGAACGACCGTGCCGTCACTCACCTCTTTGGCCTGAGCCAGGCCGAGCGTGTCAATCTCCTTGGAGCCGAGTGCGAGCAGCTCGTCATTGGACTGAGACCAGAGTCCCTTGCCCTCGAACACGAAGTACTCGAGACCGAGACAGGTCTTCGAGGAGTCCGGCACCATGTGGGGCGACCAGTTCTTGAAGTTCTGGATGCGACCGAGTTGCACGTCTGGCGAGTGGACGTAGATCCAGTTGTCCGGGAACAGGTCTTCCCGATCGACGACCAGGCTGACCGTCAGGAAGTCGCGGTAGCGAAGCGCCTTGGCTGCCGCCACGACTTCGTCCGGCGGGAGCGGGTCGAGGCACTGGATGACTTCGCTGAGCGGCATCGATGAGATGACGTGCGAGGCTGGGATCTCCTCGAGGCTGCCATCGGAACGCTGCGAGACGACGGCCTCGATCTTGCCGTGCCGGTGTCGGATCTTGTGGGCGCGATGGCCCATGAGGACCTCGTGCCCGCGATCCATCACGATGTCACGGCAACGCTCCCACATCTGGCCGGGGCCGAGGCGGGGGTAGTCGAACTGGTCGATCAGCGTCGTGATCGACCGGTCACCCTTCTTCCCGAAGAGCGCGTTCTTGGCCGCAGAAGCCAGCGAGAGGTTCTTGATTCGCTGCGCAGCCCAGTCGGCGCCGAGTTCGGTGCACGGCATGCCCCACACCTTCTCGGTGTAGGTCTTGAAGAACATCGAGTAGAGCTTGTGGCCGAAGCGGTTTCGGACCCACTGCTCGAAGTTGTCCTCTTCCTTGGTCGGTCGCAGTTGCGCGTAGAGGTAGCTCGCGACGACCTTGGTCGTGTCGATCAGACCGACCTTCCGTAGCGCTTCGACTGGGCGCAGCGGGTAGTGGAAGAACTTGTTCTTGTAGAAGATCCGGCTGAGGCGAGGGCGCTGCAGGAACTCGTCCGACAAGATCTCGTGCCAGATGTCTTCGACTTCCTTGATCTTCGTGAAGAAGCGGTGGCCGCCGATGTCGAAGCGGAATCCCTTGTAGTCGACCGTTCGCGCGATTCCACCGACGTAATCCTCGTCGCGATCGAGGATGCGCGAGGTGACACCGTTCTTGGACAGCTCGTACGCCGCCGTCAGGCCGGCCGGACCGGCGCCGATGACGACGACCTCGGGGTTGCTCGAGTCCGCGTCTCGGGTCATGGCACCGCGGCTGCGCGATTGCGGCGAATCGCTCATGCGCGGGCTTCCTCCGTCTGGCTACGGGACGACTGGGCGTCGCGCGACTCGGAGCGCAGGTGGGCGAGGAAGCCGACCGGGACCGAGAGCGCGCAGCACATTTGGTAGAGCAGCTGCATCGGGCCGGCGGCGAGTATGAAAGTGAATCCGCGCTGGCGGAGGAAGTCCGCGTGCAGCGAGACGTGGGTCGACATCGTCGCGGACAGGAGAGCGAACGGGATCAAGGCGAAGGCATCGCCAGCGAACCAGAACGAGGCCGACAGCGTGGCGATGGCGAAGGTGGCGAAGGCCAGGTCGGCTGCGACCGGTGTTCGGCGCGAGCCGAAGATCGAAGTCACTCGAGCCGCCAGCGTCGCCAGGACGATCAGGGTCGCGAACGGCAAGAGCGCCATCGCGTGGCCCGTGACGGGCAGTCCGACCAGCGTGATGCCGAGGACACCGGTCAACAGCGTCGCGAGCTTCGAGCCCGTCGAGAGGTTGAGGTCGGCGCTGAGGTGGCGGTCTCGGAGCATCAGGGCGACCCACGGTGCTCCACGGAGGAAGATGTCCGTGCGGAGCAGGTCGAACAGGCGCCAGCGCTTGAGGTGCTTGGCCTGCATCTCCTTCTCCAATCGGATCTTCTGGCCATCGGCCCGTAGGCGAAAACCGAGCTCGATGTCCTCGATGCTCGGGCGGGCGAAGGTCTCGTCGAAGCCCCCGTGTGCCAGGAACGTGTCGCGCCGAACGGCTCCGCAGCCGGTCCAGAACGTCGAGGCGTCCTCGGAACCGTGCTGGTGGACCCAGTGGTGGAACAGGTTCTTGAACTGGGCGATGAAGTGCGGGGATCCGGGCGCCTCGTCGTAGCTGCCGATGACAGCGGCCAAGTCCTGGTCCCGGACGAAGCAGGCTCGAGCGCGCTCGATCGTGTCCGGGTGGACTTCGACGTCCGCGTCGCAGAAGAAGAGGATCTGACCACGAGCCAGCTCAGCACCGCGGTTTCGGGCGAAGGCCGGACCTCGGTTCTGCTCGAACCGCAGCACCGTGGCGCCAAATTCGCGAGCGACGGCCGACGAGTCGTCGCTCGAGCCGTCATCGACGACCAGCAGCTCATGGAGCTCCGGATCGACGGTTGAGGCTCGCAGAGCGGTCAGGCAGCGCCTCAGCTCGTCCGCGCCGTCCTTGACCGGCACGACGGTGGTGACCGTCGGGTTGGGCCCCAGACCAGTTTCGGTCCGGCGTCCACGCGGTTTCGGAAGCTGGGGTTGCGGCGACATATTCGGTGCTGCGTCGTTCGCCGGGTTCGGAACCCTCGATGACAGCGGGATTCCGGAGCCGATAGGGCGAGTATCCGCAGCGGCAGGATGAGATGAGGACAGGACCGGCCGGGGCCGGGATCGGAAGATCGTGGCCCGCCGCGCCTGAGGATCCAGCCTCAGCACCCGGTCTCCGCGGATCTTCCCGCGCCCACGCGGTCAAATTCGCGGGCAAAACAGATTACCACGGGAATGCACCGAGTCACCGAGTGCGAGCTTTCCAGTCGAAATTGATCTGAGAGCGTCGGGCATCCGGATTCGGGACCCAGTCAGCATCCGAGAACTGGCCCCCGCGAGTGTTGGGTCGAAAGCCCGCCTCGCCGGATCTCGACTTTCTGAGGTCACCGGGGCGGGTTTCAGTGCACCGGGAGTGCGAGAGGCCCTCGGATTCGTCGAGGGCTTCCGCGCACCCCGATGTTCCGACCCAGCCACTGCCCCTACCCCGAGTGCTCGATGCATCGCGAACCCTCGGAGGACTTCTTCACCCGCCACG
>JBCBZB010000108.1:0-12547 GCA_039815565.1 Planctomycetota bacterium | reverse complement strand
CTGGCGCTCTGGATGGTGGGCTTGGCACGAGAACCCGAAGCCTAGCAGGCGACCCCGAAGATCATGAGCTGGAGCCAGGAGTACCGGATCTTCCGGTTGGGAAGCTCGCCCTGTGCGGACCGACTCGTCCGCCGCAGAGCCAAGGAGCAAACCACCAAGGCCGAGCCCCAAAAAAAGGCAGCCCGGGTTGTTACCGATGGTTTCGAAACGGCGTCACGGAGCCGCTCGAATCGTTTCGAGAACTCCCCAGCTCTCGAATGAAACAACCCGGGCCATTGGCAACTCGACGCAGTGGTCTTCCGACCACAGGTCGCTGTCGCACTGAACAGATCGTTCGCTGCGCGCCGAGCGGCGCCGCCGCGTTCCTCCGGATGCGATTCCCCACGGAACCTCGCCCCCCTGCCCGGGACACGAGGCTCCGCCCAGCCGAGGAACGGCCGAGTCTCGAGACGGAGAAACGACGCCGCAGATGCGTCGTCGCTGAGCTGTCGTACGTCGTCTTAGCTCGCCTAGGCGACGAGCAAATCAAGCGAGTTGCCATCGGGGCCAGCTCCATTCACCGCAGCGGATGCCACGAGCGCAACACCCACGGTGAGGAGCAAGGAGTCGACGAGCCTGAAGCCCATCGTTGTTGAGAACCATGTCTGGGATCCCTGCGGTTCCCAAGCGGTGAATGCCGAGCGCGCTTCCACGGTTCACGGATTCCCGGGAAAAACAGATCTTTGCGATCGAGCTCGACTTGGCGAAAGCTCGCGCTCGGTGGAACAAACTTCACGACCTCTCTCGATCCAGCTCGTATCTCGACCGCGTTCGGCCGACTCACCGAACCCAGCAACGTCCAAAGCTCTCGAACGAGCGATTGCTCAGCGTGTGTGGAACCAGTTCACGACGCGAGACAAGCACACTTCGACCTGACGAACCTCGTTCCAGGCCAGGCACTCAAACGCCCCCTCCATCCATGATCCACATCGATCAGCTGTGCGTGCGCTTCGGCAAATTCACCGCCGTCGATCACCTGTCGTTGCGAGCCGAGCCCGGCCAGGTATTCGGCTTCCTCGGACCGAACGGCGCCGGCAAGACCACGACGATCCGCGTCCTGACCGGCAACCTGCGACCTTCGTCCGGTGCAGTGCAGGTCGCTGGATTCGACATCCCCAAGGACCTGGCCTCCGTGAAGCCACACTGCGGCTACGTCCCGGACACTGAAAATCACTTCGAGGAGCTGAGTGGCCGGGACAACCTGCGGATCTTTGCGTCGCTCTATCAGCTCCCGAAGGAATGGGTCGACGACGCCCTTGGCCGCCTGGAACTCTCGGAGGCCGCCGACCTGAGAGTCTCGCGCTATTCGAAGGGCATGCGGAAGAAGCTCTTGATCGCACGAGAGATCCTCCATCGCCCCAAAGTCCTGTTCTGTGATGAGCCGACGGCCAACCTCGACGCTCACTCGACCGGCGTCGTCCGGGGTCTGCTTCGAGAGCTTCGTGCGGACGGCACGACGGTCTTCCTAACGACCCACAACATGACCGAGGTCGAGGAGATCTGCGACATGGTCGCAATCATGTCTCGAGGACAGCTTGTCGAGTGCGACTCGCCGGCCGCGTTCATGACCCGTCATGCCGAGCACAAGGTGCGGGTCGAGCGCACTGTGAACGGAGAGACCCGGCGGGAGGTCTTCGACCAGGACGACCCGACGTCACGGGCCGAACTCGCCGCAGTTCTGAACAACGAACCAGAGCTACGCGTTCACTCGCTCGACTTCCGCTTCGAAGACGTCTTCCGCAAGCTCACCGGGGAGGACTACAAGTGACGATCCGATCACACATCCTGTGGACGTTCGTCCGGAAGGACCTGGCCCGCCTCCTGCGCAATGGCCCGGCCCTGATGATGCTCGGACTTCTCGTCCTCGTCGCCTTCGTGACGGCATCCAGCGGGCTCGTCGAGGAAGAGCAACCGAACGTGGCAACCCCGAAGGCTCAGGCTGTGCCTTGGGTCGTGTTCTGGCAGGAGAACGAATGGATGCAGACACTCGAACGCCGCGCCAACAATCGAATGGCGCTGCGGTTCGTGTCGGCTGAAGAACTCGAGGGCGAAGCGCTGCCGACCGACGTCCCGGTCATCGAAGTCCGCCGCCCGGTGTACGACCCAGAACGCCGAGCCATCAGGCACCACATCAGCTATCGCTACCCAGGTTCCGACCCCAACGTGCTCTGGCCCGCGACCCGGTGGTTCCTCTCCGCGTCGGCCGCGTACTTCGGGGAGATGCCGCAGTTCTTCGAAACGATCGAGCCTCTCATTGCACCGACCCGATCACAATCGCGACAAGCCGCACTGGAGAATCTGTCCGTCGCAGACGTGCTGAGCACCCCACTGATCGGCACCGCGCTCCTGATGATGATCCAGTTCTTCGGAGCCTGCGGACTGTTCACGTCGATGACGGCGCAGGAGAGAGAGCGTGGAACCATGCGCGCGCTCCTTCTGACCCCCGCGTCCTACATCGAGTTCATCCTCTCGAAGGCGATCGTCCATGGCGGGCTGGCGATCGGATTCTCTGCGGTGGCGATCGCCGCCCTCCAGCCCGAGGCTCTAGCGACGCCGCTGTTCTGGGGGACGACTGTCGTGATGACCTGCGGCTATCTCGCTGTAGGAATCCTGATCACGTCGTTTGCCAAGAACCAGGCAGCTCCGAACCTACTCTCCTTCGCCTACCTCCTCGCCATCGGAGCGCTGAACTTGATGGCCTACCGACTGGAGGCGTTTCAGTTCTTGAGCTCGTTGACCTTCGAGCGCTACGGGCTGATGTTCACGATGGCCAGCTTGGACCCAACTCAGTCCGAAGCCGCCGCGGACCCGAGTGTGCTGTTGTCCCGCAACTTCTCGATGTTCACGCTGATCTCGGTCGGCTTACTCTTCATCGCGACGCACGTCGGACAGCGGCGGATGCTTCGCGGCTAGTCGTCGCGATCCGGCCGCTTGCGGTTCCGTTTCACGTTTCCGCGCCGGGTCTTCGCATCCATGCGCCGCTTCTGGGAAGCGCGCGTCGGCTTGGTCTTCCGCCGTCGCTTGCGTGGCTTCAACACTTCTCGCATCAGCTCCTCCATTCGGTCGAGCGCAGTTGCGAGATTTCGCGCACGGGAGCGTGTGTCCTCGCACGTGACCATCAGCTGTCCGTCTGCATCCACCCGGGTCGAGACCCCCTCGCGAAGCCGCGCGAGCCGATCCGGCCCAAGGATGTCCTCGAGCTGCGACAGGTCGCATCGGAGGTCCACCTTGGTCTCGACCTTCTGCACGTGCTGGCCGCCAGGACCGCCAGAACGGGCGAATCGGAGCGAAAGCGTCGATCTGGGGACGATCAGGCCCGGTGGGATGTGGAGGTCGCGGAGCTCGCTCATCGGCCGACGAGAAGGGTGGTTCCGGCTTTCTGAGCGAAATCGCGAGGCGCAGAACCGTGGCTAGACGGTACGCGGGTTGCGCTGTGGTGCCACCATGCGTTCATCCTGGATCGAAGTCGTGACCCTCGCCTTGCTCGCCCCGGCTTTGGCCGGCTGCGGCAGCGTGACGCGTCCGTCCCTCGATCGCGCGAGCGAGGTCCGAGAATGGAAGGCCCCCGAGGGAGTCGTCCGGGTCGAGTTGCTGGTCGACGGTGGCGTCGTGCGCGTCGGTCAGAGCTCGGAACTGAGGGCGTCGTTCGAAATCGAACTCCCGGCTGCGGATCGGCAGCGACTCGACGAAGTCGAGTTCGTGCCGAGCATCTCAACCAGCGGCACAGCTCGCCTGGCAGTGATCACCCCCGACGGCTCGACTCCCTCCGTTCTGGTCGACCTCCAGGTTCCGCCCTGGGTCGAAGTCTCGATCCGATCGAATAGCGCAGACGTGATCGCCCGAGGAATCGGCAGCCCACTGACGGTCGACTCGCAGAGCGGTCGCATCGATGCGTCGTTCCGTGGTGGATCTGCCGAACTCCAGACCATCAGCGGACGTATCCGGATGTTCGGAGCCTTCGCGAACGCAGACGTTCGTTCGCAGGGTGGCGACATCGACATCGTACTGCCCGGCCCGGCCTCCGCGCTCTCGCGACTGCGCGTCGAGAATGATCACGGCGACGTGCGGTTACACGGGCACTCCCAATCGTTCGACACCCTCCGCTTCGGCACCGACTCGGGTTCGCTACGACCGATGGTCCCCGGCGACTGGCTCGCCGCCGAGCGGAGCGATGTCCGAGGTTCGAAGATCTTCTTCGCGACCGGCGCCCACGTCGGCAGCAGCGCGCCTCTCGTCGTCGAAAGCCGGACCGGCGATCTGGATCTCTTGATCGACTCGAACCTGCTGGCGGACGACCCGCTGCTCAGCGATCTCGCACGATCTCGCTGAGCCTCGCGGCCAGGCGATCCTGCAAGGTCTTGGGATCGCCTTCGAAGTCGAGCCGGACCAGTTCGAGCCCGAGTGACGCCGCCCGCTCGATGATCTGCCCGCGAGGCCCCGGTGCGAGGGCGGAGTCGAGCGCGATCAAGGCCGCAAAGCCATCCGCATTCGACCGTTCCGCGATCCGCTCGAGTACTGCGAGCAATCGCTCCTCGTCGACGGCTCGAACCGTCGACTCCATTCGACCGCCGCAGAGCGCAGCGAAGTAGAGCCCGGGTTCTTCGGGCGTGAACGAGTCGAACCCGGTTTCGTCAACCGATCGCACCCCGGCGCGACAGTCCTCGAATTCGAAAGCGTCCGACGGGATCCCGAACACCACGCAGACCGGCTGGAACCGATCGATCAAGGAATGATCGGCGAGACGCCACTGCTGGAGCGAGTCGGCCCAGGCTCGACCATCGACGATCGCCTCGAGCGGTCGCCCGACGAGACTCTGCGCCTTCGAGGTGGCGAGCCAGGCATGCCAGTAGTCGAGATTCGGCGCGGAGCCGACTTCCCAGACGAACCGACCACCGAGGAACAGGATGCGATCGTTCTCGCTGGGCTGGAACGGATCGGCCCAGCTGATCTCCCGCTGCGAACGCAGTTGACCGATCAGTTCTTCGAAGGGTGATTGCGCCGAATCGGGTCCGAACAGCGCGTCGAGTCGCGGGTCCTCGAGTGGGAGGAGCCGGTCCTGCTCGATCCGGGTGAGGACCTCGAACAGCGGCAGTGCAAGAAGCAGCCCGACGATCGCACCCCGAAGGCCGTAGCGAAGACCGAGCACCGTGAGCGGTGAGGTCACCATCGCACCGATCCAAAGGGAGTCGACCCGCGGCGCAAGGTCCGGCATCAGGCAATCGAGGACCGCCACGGCACTCAAGACTCCGCCGAAGGGCAGGGCGAACACGAACAACCGGCGCCCGATTCGCTGGACGCAGCCGGCGAGGAAGCCGATCGCCGACCCGAAGCACAAAGCCAGAACAAATGCTTCGAGCGGAAGACCGAAGGGCCCGGACCCCGCCCCTTCGTTCCGGACGACCAGCGCGTGAACGGTGGCTCCGCCGAATCTGGTGAACAAGGCCGCGTAGCCGCAATCGTCACGGGCATCGAAGGGCCCGTAGCTCCGACCGCGAACCTCGGCCGTCAGCGTCCGCCCATCACCGCGCAACGTCAGGTCGACCCGCTGTTCGGCGGGCACGACGACACCGCCGATCGGCTCGAAGGCGTCGGTTCGCGCGAACAACAGCGGTTCGCGACGACGGAACGCCGGCCCCTCCTCGGCCGAACTCAGCATCAGAGCCGAGAAGCGCCCGTGGAAACCGACGAGCCCGCGCGCACCGCGCAAGGAAGGCTCGACGCGCCGGACGACGAAGCCGAGTTCGGCTCCCGGATCGAGCGTCACCTCGGCCTCGAGCTCGAAGTTGCCGAAGACCCGCGGCAACTGCAGCGGTCGACCGATCTCGACACGGGCGTCGGGTTCGTCACGCCCCCGCTCGATCGCAACTCGCGGCCCTTCGAACAAATCAGGCGGTGATGGCAGACGCTCCTGCATCCACCAGAGCGATCCGAAAGCACAGGCCGCTCCGATCAGAGTCCAGATCAGCTTGGGCAGGAGACGGTCGAGCATGCGGTCGAAGCGTAGTCGTCGAGTAGAGACGAAAAGACAGATCCAGGACTCATCGTGGCCCATCGAACGAGTGAGCCAAGACCTCACCCATCGCTTTCCCGAGGTAGCCCTACTCCGGCCTCAGGAAACACCTTGTGAGCGATGATCAGCGGTTGTGCTAACCGCGCAGTGCGTGTTGACTTGAATGCTGGTTAACACCACCGCATGTCCGTACGCGAACTCGTCGTCCTTGGAACTGCCTCGCAGGTTCCCACCCGCCGGCGCAATCACAATGGCTACTTCCTCCGCTGGGACAGCCATGGCTTCCTGTTCGACCCCGGGGAAGGAACGCAGCGACAGATGATCCACTTCGGAGTGACCGCAAGCTCGATCACCGATGTGCTGATCACGCACTTCCACGGCGATCACTGCTTGGGATTCGCGAGCCTCGTCCAGCGAATCGCGCTCGACGAAGTCCCGCACGAAGTCGCCGTGCACTACCCCGCTTCCGGTCAGGTCTTCTACGACCGACTGCGCAAGGCCTCCATCTTCCGCGACGTGTCTAAGCTCGCGCCCAACCCGATCGAGGAGTCCGGAACGATCGCGGAGAACTCCGCGTGGACCCTCGAGGCGGCGGCGCTCGATCACTCGGTCGAGTGCTTCGGCTACCGACTGACCGAGCCGGACCAATGGAATCTCGACGCCGAGGCCCTGCGAGAACGGGGTCTCCGCGGACCGGACATCGGTCGCCTGAAGACGCAAGGCTCGATCGAGACGCCAAGCGGAGTCGTCCGCCGAGAGGACGTTGGCGAGAAACGACGCGGACAGAGGTTCGCGTTCGTGATGGACACCCGGATGTGCGACGGCGCGTTCGAACTCGCGAAGGACGTCGACATGCTGGTCTGCGAGTCGACGTATCTCGACGAACACGAGAAGGACGCACACAAGAATGGTCATCTGACCGCGAAGCAGGCCGCGACGATCGCCCGGGAGTCCAACGCTGGGCAGCTGGTTCTGACGCACCTGAGCCAGCGCTACAAGGAAACCGAACCGTTCCTCGAAGAGGCTCGCCCGATCCACGAGAACACGGTCGTCGTCGAGGACGGAGACACGGTCCCGATGCCGAAGCGGCGCGAAGGTCGAGGTGTGGGATGACGGATCTCTGCGAACCCGAACCCTGGTTCCTCGAAGCCCTGCCTCAGCTCGGCCTGCGCGAAGGCAGCCGCGTCCTGATGCTGACGGTCGGCGCCTCGGATCAGGTCGAGGCGATCTTGCAGCGAATCGGCGCCGAAGGGTCGCTGACGATCATCGAGCCGGATGGCGACCGAGTCGGTTCTCTGGAGAGAATCCAGCACGAGAGCCTCACGGTGCTGCACTACACGCCGGACGGCGAGGAGTCGTTCGGCGTGCACGACTTGCTCCTCGGCGCTCCGCTCCGCACGCCATGCTGGGCCGACTCGATGTGGGGTGATCTCGCGCGGAGCAATTTGCGTCCGGGCGGTCGCTTCCTGCTCGACCTGCCGGGCGAACGACACTGCGCCGCCGCCTCGGAAGCCTGGCTCGATGTTGGCGGTGACGAGGAGACGCTGGATCGCTGGAACGGCCCGAACGAACGCGGCCTTGCCAAGCAACTCGCCCAGAGCGGCCTCCGCAACGTGGAAGGGTTCGCGACGAGTCACTTGATGCCCTTCGACTCCCCACAGGAAGCGGCAGAAAGCCTCGCGGTGATGCTTGGACTCGATCTTCGGTCCGAGGACGCTCAGAAGCGCACCGACGATCTACGCCTGGCGATCGCCAAGCGATGTGACGCCGGAGCCAACTTGGAACTCGTGTTCCAACGCTCTCGGATCACCGGGATGCGGTGATCTCACGTCGAGCCTGAGGGCCTTCGGCGAGTCATCGACGAAGAATCCAGTCGCCCCTCGAAGTGCCAGACGTGAACAGGATGACCCGGACGCTTCTTTCGACTCTCGCGTTGCTCGCGATCACGACGCCGTTGTGTGCGCAGCGCATGCACGGCTATCTGGGAGTCCCGAACGAGGCTCCCTCGGAGGACTACGGCGGCGGGTTCTCGCTATACGTCGCCGCCTGGCCCTTGCTGGAGGAGTGGCCCGGCAGTCAGTTCCAGACCGGGCTCTTCGGCACCTGGATGTTCGCACAGAAGCCCGATCGAGAGATCGAAGGGCGCGTCTACTCGGACATTGAGGGAGGACTCGGCTGGTGGCGCGACACGCGCTTCGCGACCGCGACGCCGAAGTTCATCATGGGCGGAGTCACCCTGAACTTCGCGACCTGGGCAAACGGCCCTGGAGCCGGCAAGGGTCGCGACTGGGACAAGCCCCAGGGCAAGTACGGCATCGCTCAGCTCAGTCCCTGGGTGGTCTGGCCGCCCGATGGCCTCAACCTCGCTCAGGAAACCTGCGGCGAGCTGTTCGGCTACGGCTACCTACCGCTCCCTCTGACCGAGGCGAAGGAGACCACGGCCGGTCACCCGGTGCCGACCGGCGACCAGAGCTGGACGCTGTTCCTGAACACCGAGAACTTCAAAGGCCCGGTCGCCTTCTTCACGCCCTACTTCTTCTCGCAGCACACGATCGACCGCCCCGACCTCGCCGGCATCTTCCTCGACTCGATGCCGTCAAACCCGAAGCGCGCGCTGCAGATGGAAACCCAATTCGTGCCGGCCGCGCTCGTCGAGGGTCGACGCGACCGTCTCTTCGCTCGAGTCGCACCGACGCGTTTCCCACGCAACGGCGATGACTCATCGATCCTGGTACACCGAATCACGTCGTACAAGCGGCGGGCGCTCTGGAACGACGTCGAGGCGTGGTTCGACGACGGCGAAGCCTCGGACGGCCTGGTCGACGTGACCGCTGCCGCTGTCCACGACATCTCTGGCGATGGCTGGTCGACCTGGAAAATCCACGGACGAGGCACGCCCAAGGAAGAGCAGCGCAAGATCGCCTGGAACGACTTCGCCGAACCGGTCGCGATCGACGAACACACCTTCGGTTACCGCTGGTCAGAGGATCTCGTCCGGAGACCCGCCGAGCGGGACGCGCCGCTGTTCACGTTGCCCGAGTGGTATCTGCTCGAGCCGTCGCGCAACGAACGCCAACCGATCTGGTCGACCCTCGAGCGCGGGCGGCTCTCATCCTCGCTACGCCGAGAACTCGACAGCGCGTCCTTCGTGCCCGAGAAACCCCAACTGCCGGAGCCTTACGTCACCCCCGACGACGGCTGCTGGGCCATCCCCGGCCCGGTCGCCGGACCGTTCCAGACCACCCTCGGGGACGGCAGCGTCGTCACCTACTCGTGGTACCGCTTCGCCGACCAACCGGCGCTCCAGAACGCCGACCTCAGCGATGACGAGCGGGAAGAACTCCAACGCCGCGTCGAGCTCCTCCATCGGTCGTGGACGATCGATCGTGAGTATCTGCCACCGCCTGAGGTCGGTTCACTCGCCTCCCTCGATCCGGCCTTGCTCGTCGAGCCGCCCGCAGGCTTCGAGATCGGCTACGTGCCGATCTGCACCCGGCAAGAACTGTCGAAGGAAGAAGCGCGACGTCGCGAGCGTCGTTGATGGCCAGTCGACCGCGAGGGGATTTGGCCTGAGGTCGGGTCGAGGATCCCTCGCACCGGTGCACTGAACCTGGCAGGCGGACGACGCCCACGTCCGGTGGCGGGCGCAGAGCCAGGACCCTCAACCACCGATTCTCGATTCCAGAGCCCGAGCGATGCCCCGCTCGACCGGCCGGCGACCTGGAGGGAGCGCCGCAGTGGTCGTCCCGCCTGCCGCTTTCTAGCTCGCGCCGAGTGACGCTGCGAATAACCTCCCGGCGTGATGGTCCCATCAATCCAGGAATCGGCAGTCCAGGAGTCGGCGGCCCCGTGGTGGTCGAACTCGCTGATCGACGAGCCAGTGCACGTGTTGGTCGTGCTCATCTCGGTGCTCGCGCTGGTCTTCGGGATCGCACAGACGCCGCTGAAGGTGCTCTTCAAAGCGATCCCGATCCTGGTGTTCTGCTACTTCGTGCCGACGGCCCTGTCGAACACCGGAGTCGTCCCAGGCACAGGACCCGAGGGATCGCCGTCGTTCCCTCTCTACAGCTTCATCTCGAAGTGGCTCCTGCCCTCGGCATTGCTGCTGATGATCGTCGCGGTGGACCTGAAGGGCATCCTCAAGATGGGCAGGCACGCCCTGACGATGTTTGCGACGGCGTTCTTCTCGATCGTCCTCGGCGGAGTGCTGGCCTACGCGATCCTCGGCTGGTGGTTCACATCGGATGAAACCGGCGACTCGTGGAAGGGACTAGCCGCCCTGGCTGGTTCGTGGATCGGCGGCGGCGCGAACTTCGTCGCGATCAAGGACAGCGTCGGAGCGTCCGACTCGATCACCGGCACGATCATTGTCGTTGACGTCTTGGTCGCGAACCTGTGGATGACCGCACTCCTCTTCTTCGCCGACCGGCAGAAGAAGATGGATGCCGCGATCAACGCCGACACTTCGTCGATCGACCAGGTCCGGGAGAAGGCCGAGGAGTTCGAGAAGAAGTCCGCCAAGCCCACCGACCTGCCAGCCCTGCTGATGATCCTCGCGATCGGGCTTGGCGGAACGGTCATCGCCGACTTGCTCGCCAAGGGCGTCGACTCCTCGTTGCGGGAGACGCTCCCTGAGGGGCACATGATCTTCGACATCGCCTCGATCACGACCTGGCGTGTCGTGTTCGTGACGGCGTTCGGACTCTTGCTGTCGTTCACGCCGGTCCGCCGGCTCGAGGGCAAGGGCGCGAGCAAGATCGGCTCGGTGTTCCTCTACCTGCTGGTCGCGTCGATCGGCGCGAAGGCGGACTTCTCGAGCGTGTTCCGCCCCGAGAATATGAAGCTGCTGGCGGTCGGCGGCCTTTGGATGATCTTCCACGTCACCGCGATGCTGATCGTGCGGCGAATGACCCGCTCGCCGATCTTCTTCGCCGCGGTCGGCTCGAAGGCCTGCATCGGCGGTGCTGCGTCGGCGCCGATCGTCGCTGCCGCATTCCACCCGGTTCTCGCTCCGGTCGGCGCGCTTCTCGCGATCGGCGGCTACGTGCTGGGGACGATCGGCGGCCTGGCGGTCGCAGCCGGCCTGCGGTTCTTCTACGGCGTCTACGGCGGCGGCTGAGTTCGCCTAGTCACCGAACCCTGGGGCGTAACGCGTGATTTGCCTCGGCCTTCGGGCCGGTGGATCGCGCAACCAAGCGCACCGAAGCGCGTAGACTGCGCGGTCCATGCAGAGCCACGGCCACGCTGTCTGTCGATGCACGCTGCTGATCGCGAGCCTTCTCGCGACAGAGGCTACCGGTCAGGAAGACATCCGTTCGACGCCGCACGGCGAGCGGGAGAGCGGACCGGTCCGGTTCGAGCGCCTCGATCCGACCGAGTCCGGGGTGGTGTTCCAGAATCGGATCCTCGAACAGAACCGCCTCCCCTACGTCTACAGCGGATCGGGCGTCGCGGTCGGCGACTACGACGGAGACGATCGACCGGACATCTACCTGGTCTGCTTGGACGGCCCGAACAAGCTCTTCCGGCAGACCGAGGATCTGAAGTTCGTCGACGTGACCGAAGAGACCGGGGTCGACGGTGGAGACGCCTGGGGCTGGGGCGCGGTCTTCGCGGACATCGATGGTGATCGCGACCTCGACCTCTACGTCGCGAACCTCGAGTCACCGGACAAGCTCTACCGCAACGACGGGAACGGCAAGTTCACCGAATGTGCGGAAGCGTTCGGACTCGGTGACGACGGCGCAGGCGCGATGCCGGCCTTCGCAGACTACGACCGAGACGGCGACCTCGATCTGTATCTGCTGCGCAACCGTTCGTTCGGCATGCAGCTGATCCGCCCGCTGCTCAACCGCGTTCAACTGCCGTCCGAGATCAAGAAGACGATCGACGAGCTCGCCCCTCGCCTCCCGGACGCGCAGCCGGGCTCGGACCAGATCGTCTTCGACGAGTCGTTCCGCTCGCATCTGTTTGTGCACGAGGGGCGCACCTTCTTCGCTGGTCAACCCGACATCCTCTACCGCAACGACGGTGGACGGTTCGTCGACGTCACAGAAGAATCCGGAATCGCCGACTACGGCATGGGCCTGTCGGTGACCTGGTGGGACTTCGACGATGATGGTTGGCTCGACCTGTTCGTCGCGAACGACCTCCAATGGCCCGACCAGCTCTACCGCAATCGTGGGGACGGCACCTTCGAGGATGTGACGGCGGAGGCTCTACCGACGGTGGCGTTCTTCGGGATGGGTTCGGACTTCGGGGACATCGACAACGATGGCCGATTCGACCTCGTCGTCGCGGACATGGCGATGCGCCGGCACTTCGACGCCAAGGTCCTGATGGGCAACATGGACGCCCAGTCGTGGTTCCTCGAGAACGGGCCTGGGCCGCAGGTGATGCGGAACAACCTGTTCCTGAACACCGGCGCGGGCGCGTTTCTGGAAGTCGCCAACCTGACCAAGGCAGTGAAGACCAACTGGACCTGGGCTCTGCGCTTCG
>JBCBZB010000128.1:0-6198 GCA_039815565.1 Planctomycetota bacterium | reverse complement strand
TTGGCATCTCCACAGCGGAGAAGGCCGGCATCGACCGTGGTCGCTCCCGCCGGGACCGAGACCACCTCGCTTACGTAGCCAGGCACCTTGAACCAAACACGCAGGTCGCGCCCGGCGTATCCGACGACATCAAAGGCATAGGTATCCGACAGCCGGACGCACTGCATGTCGAGCAACTCGTCGGTGTCCGCATCCTGAATCCGGACCAGAACGCCCATGATCGTCGATGGGAACCAACCGTGCGCCCCGAGATCCACCTGGACCCGAGTGTGCGGGACCAACGAATCAGCAAGGTGGCGGAACATCGGCGCGAACGTGTTCTGCAGCCCCCAGAGGAACGCATCCTGCTCGAGTGTGTCGTCGAGTCCATCGAGCACCTGATCCCGAGCGACGTGGACGCCGAGCGCCATGTGCCGGAGATCCGACTGCGCGTGGGAGTCCGAAGGCGAGGCTTCGAACGAAGCGAGCGTCGCGCCGAACGTCGTGAGAGCGCTTTCCAGTAGCTCGAAGTCATGGGCATCGAATCCACCACCCGCGTTCATGCTGCCGCCGATCAGCGTCAGCGAAGATTCGATACCCGAAGCCGACATGGCCAGCGCGTCGTATCTCACATCACCGCTGGCGCCGGCCTCGGCCGTCATGAGCTGCGCGATCTCGCCAAATGCCGCACCAGCGTCAACGAATCGAGGACCGAGCAGGGCGATCATCGCGGAGTAGGAGCCGTCGACGGTTCCGATGACCCTCGGAATCGGACCCGGCATCAACTGCTGGATCTGCAGCGTGTTGTAGATCTCATCGAACAGAACCGGCAGGTCACGCGTCGGACGCAGGACGCCATCGTCATCTCGACGGAAGCTCCGCAGGCTGTGATCGCCAGGAGTGTGCGCGACGTGGTCCTGCCCCATGACACCAAAGGTCGCCTCGGCGGGCGAAGGGCCATCGATCGGCATCATCTGCGCCCTCATCATCTTGAGGTCGGGCATGTTGGTGATGCGCATGATGAACATGCACGGTGGCCGCACGATGCCGGTGCCGACCGTCGAGATGACCTGCCCGTCCTTGAGGATCTGGATGAAGCAGTCCGCAGCGGTCTTGAAGCACTTCTTGGTCCAGCACTTGTTCGGCTCCACCGGCGGCATCGGAGCGCCATGGACCGTTGGCCCCTGCGGTACGTAGATGATGTTTGATCCCACCACGCAGGGATCGGCGCCCGGTTGGTTGCCACCGAGGCCGACGATGACGACGTCGCCGCCTCCACCGGCACCACCACCACCCGTGTCCAGGTCACCGCTGTTTCCGCCAGTCAGACCGGTCCAGTTGCCGGCGACGACCGTGATGTCGAGCGAGTCGAACAGATCGGCGATCGTCTGGCCTGGCATCAAGAGGGTCGGAGTCGTCGACGAGACATAGAGCACGATCGTCGCGCCGGCTGGGATGCAGGCAGAACCCCAGTTGATGTCGACCTGGAGGCCCGTGATCTGGACGGTCGGGTCAGGACAAAGAGGAGCGATCACGTTCTCGGGCGGCAGAACGAGGCTTCCGCCGGTGTCGAGCGTGAGGCTCAGACAGGCTGCCGCGGAACCCGAATTGTTCGTGATGAGCAGCGCCTTGTTGCAGGTCAGCTGTGGGATCGGCATCTGCATGACACCGCCCGGGTTGGGGGTCTGCGCCACAAGGCCGGTGGTGAGCGCCGCGATCGAGAGAGCGACAGATAGACGAACGTTCATGTGGAGGATCGGGGAGTGTGTTTCGAGTCGGTCTGGTGGCGCCTCGACTCCTCGGTCCGGTGAGGTCCCAGCGAGCAGATCGCCGGACCAGCAGGGGACAGCCGCGGAGCCTTTCGGGGCCGACGGCAGGGCGGCGTGACCAGGCACGGCGTTACGGGCCGGCCAGCGATTTCTCGGTCGCGCGCGATGCGCAGCTCCCTAGCCGCGCAGAGGGCCGATGGCCCTGAACTCTCCTAGAACACACTCCACCCGATTCACCTCGGGCGCACGCACGAACGCTACATCGTCCGAGTCAACGTGTAGGCGTGCGTCGTAAGCAGCTCGCTGTTGTTGAGCACAACGCCTTGCAGATTGAACGCCGCTCCCATCGGCAACAGCCAGGTCGTCGGCGCACCGATCCCCACTTCGAGCACATGCGAAACGACCGGCGTCGCAGGCCCGACGTCGCTGGTCGCCAGCAGCGAAGCAAAATCGACGACCAACGAACAATCCATGCTCTGGAAGATCCCGAGCGAGGACAACGGCGTCGGCGTGCTGGACGGCAGACTCACCAAGGTCAGCCGGGCAGTCGGACTGACGATCGGATCCACGAGCAGCGAGTCGATCCGAATCTCGGGCACACCCGGAGCCGATCCGAGCGTCGAGAACGAAAGACCACATTCCGCGGACATCGTGGTCACAGCGAACTCGATCCCCGGCACACCGGAGCCGGCGACCGGCAGGGTGGCTTGGGCGGAGAGCGAGGAAGCGAGAGCCAGGCTGATGAGTGAGAGACGGACACGAGCCATGTTGGGAAGCGTAGCAGAGAGTTCTCCCCCGCCTTACACCTCGGTCCTCCGAGGCACCTCCTAATCGACTCGTGAGAATGCGATCCCAGGACGTTCTCCTCACATTGGGACAGACCGAACTTCGCTCTTTCCGCGTGGGATGTCGCCCCGCCGAACGGCGAGCCTCGGCGACCCCGCTCGATTCCATTCGCGTTTCCGACTGCCCCGGAAGACCGCCTTGGATTCCCCACTCTCCGATCGAAAGCCAAGGCGTCGAGGCCCCTCAGGCGTCGCAGGATCCCGAAACCAACCCACGCGCGAGGCTCCGAAGGACCGCGGCGGCAAGAGTGCCTCAATTCTGCCGGCGGCGACTCCGCCCCAGCCCTTTCACCGCGGCGTCTCGCACACTCGGGAGCCACGTCACGCCAAACGACTGAGCAAGCCCCTCGCCGTACTTAGACAAGACATGCGGCGTGATGCTCTGGGCAATCACGACTCGATCGCCGTTCTCGAACACGACGTCGAGATGGCCCCAGACGTCGTTCCCGTCACCCGCGGCCTCGATGGTCGTGTCCATGTCGAGACCGACCATGTCCGAAGCGTGGATCTCGTCGCCATCCGGACCGTGAATCACCCTCCCCGATTCGTCGACAACGAATCGGGTGCCAGTCAGGAGTAGCCAGAAGGAGAACAGAGCCGCCAGACCGCAACCGATCAACCAGGCCGTCGACGCATGCATTCCGAGCAGGACTATCTGACCCGTAAGGGACGTCGGCACCAGGCACATCGCAATGCTGAACCGACCCTGCGCAGCCTTCAGATACGAGTATCGAGGCCCCTTCTTCAGGAACAGAAACTGAAGACGCGGTGGAGTCGGAGGCATGACGAGGCAATCGACGTTGGTGCCCCGTTGCTGGATCGAGACAAGACAACCGCGCATTCTAGTCGCCCCTAGTGGACGCTCGAACCGTTTCGGCTCCCGACCTCTCGCGTCGAAGCTGGATTCGCCCTAGGGAGGAGCTCCAGACCCGCTCGGAACAGAACCGACCGCCAGAGGTGCGGCTGCGCGAACAATGCCGCGCGGCCCGAGGGACCTGCGAACCTACCCGTCGAAGAAAGAGGGTTCCACAGCGTGCCTTCAAGGCGCACCGGAACCCACCGCTTAGCGGTCAGCCAGAGCCCGAAGTTGATCGCAGGCCACGCTCGCGCGTCGGCCGCCCGCGGAGGACGGCGACTACGTCTCTCAGAAGACGTCCGAGCCGTTGACCAGGATACGGTCGAACAAGCCCAGGACCGCGCCCTCGACGTTGGTGAGGAACGACTCACCCGTCAGGTCAGCGAAGTCGGACGCCGGAGCGTTGAAGCCATCGACGAAGACGATGTGCAGCGTTCCATTCAGAGTCGCATTGCCACCGACCTGGATTCGCTGGAACTCGCCGTCGTTCAGGCCCCCGACCTCGAGGGTGATGACACTGGAGTTCACGAGCACGAGATCGCCGGAAGCCATCTCGATGCCGCCTTCGATCTCACCCTTGTTGATCAGGGCGCCGTCAAAGACCACACCATCCTGGACGAGCACGCCCGCCGAGTTCTCTCCGCCGGCGATGAGCCCCTGCGGAGCGTTGACGATGTTGCCCGCGAAAGTCGCCTGCGGAGCGTTGGTGAAGAGGCGGACACCGGCGTCGAGCTCTTGGTCGCCGAATCCGAGGATCTCACCGCAGTTCGTCACCGCGCCGACCTGGACGTCGCCATCGAAGCTGCCAACCTGGATCGACACCCCCGAACCCGCACCGCCTTCGGCGCTGATCGTGCCTTGGTTGTCGAGCAAGAAGTTGTCGCCAGTTCCGTCGACGTAGAACGTGCCGTTTCGCTGCCGACCGGTCGCAAGCATTTCGCCAGTGTTGTTCACCGTGAGACCGGTGCCGTCGAGGTTGAACGCGCGGCTGTCGGAACGGATCGCACCGCTGGCCTCGTTGTTGACGACACCGCCCGTGTGGTCACCGCCACCGGCCGGAGTCGGGTTCCCGAAGTAGACGCCGTTCTGCGGGCCAAAGATGTCGCCCGAGTTCTTCAGCTCACCTTGGAAGCTGACACCATTGACCGCGCGGAAGCCGCCTACGGTGCCGTTTGCCCCCTCGGAAGCGAGAGCACCCGAGTTCTCGATCGTGCCGGTGAAGAGACCGACGGTGGAACCTTCGAGGACTCCGCCGAGGCGCGTGCGCTCGAGGCGGATACCGTCGCCAGCTGCCGTGAGGCCAGCGGCAGCGTCGCCACGCCCGAGCATGACGCCACGGTTCTCGATGGTGAAGTCGTTGCCCAACTCGCTGAGTTCGACCGAGAACGCCGCACCCTCGAGGCCGAAGCCTGCGTCGATGACACCCACCGGCTGGTTGCGGAGAACGAACTCCTGCGCCGTCGAGTCGGCGTAGACCGTGCCATTGCGCTGGATCCCCGTCGCGAAGATCTCACCGAAGTTTTCGATCTCGAGGCCCGTGCCATCGATGTTGAACGCACGGCTGTCTGAGCTCACTTCGCCGGACCAGTCGTTGCGGAACGTCCCGCCCGTGTGGTCGCCGGTGCCAAAGTAGACGCCGTTCTGCGGGCCGAAGATCTCGCCACCGCGACCGTTGCGTGCAGCGCCCGCGAAGTCGATCCCGTTGGCGACGCGGAAGCCGGCGATCGTGCCGCTCATGCTCTCGCTACGAATCGAACCGGTGTTGAACACCCAACCGCCGAAGCGACGGATCTCCCCCGAGCTCGTCGGAGTGAAGTTCGCGATTCGCAGTCCGTCGCCCGAGAGACCGGAGTTGCCTGCGATGCCCGAGGTGTTGGTACGACCCTGGATCCGGCCGGTGTTGAAGATCGTCGACGTGTTGTTGCCGCTGACCTCGATACCGACACCCGAACCCTGGTTGCCCGCGCCGGCATCGATTCGACCCGAATTCTCCAGCGAGAAGAACGAGGCAACTGCATCCGAGTAGAAAGTGCCGTTGCGTTGATCACCGGTTCCGAGGATGTCACCACGGTTGATGGTGAAAACCTGGCCGCCGATGTTGACCGCGCGGCTATCGCTGCGAATCACGCCGTTGCGGAAGTTGAGCAGGAAGCCCGACCCGAGGCCATTTACGAACTCGACGCCATTGACGACACCATCGATGGTGCCGTTGTTGATCACGGCGCCAAGGCCAGAGACCTCGATAGCGTCGGGATCGCCGGCCAAGGTCTGACCGCGGTTGACAAAGGAGACTTGGGCGCTGAGGGCGCTCGAAAGGGCCAAGCCGGCGACGGCGAGGCGAATTGCGTTCGCGGGAACGTTCATGAGACCAGATGTGATGTCTTGAGGTGCTTGGTTGAAGCAGGGCGCCTCGACCACACTTGGTCGAAGTGCTCGCGCCTGCACCGATAGAGGCGCGGCGGGCGAGGCAATCCGTCAGCCTATGACCAACAATTTGCTCCACGTCCTTGATAGGATCGAATCATATGAATCGGCCCACGACCCATTAGCGTCCATGAACTCGGGGATCCATCAGACACGAAGTTGACCGCCCGTCCGAATGCCTCTCCTAGTGTAGTGCAGCAGAAATAGGCGCAACTATTCTGACCGGCTGCGGCGGGGCTATCGTACTAGCCTGCACGATGCGAGTAGCCGTGGCGATCAGCTTGTCCGACGACGAACGGACGCAGCTTCAGAAGTTCTCTCGGGG
>JBCBZB010000118.1:0-9298 GCA_039815565.1 Planctomycetota bacterium | reverse complement strand
CGCCCGGGTCTCCGCAGTGCAGCAGGGCCACGTTGATCGGCCCTTCTTCCCCCGGGGTCGGATCGTTGTATTGAGCGATAGCGTCCGCCGGGAGGAGTGGCCGTGTTCCGTTCCAAACGTAGAAGGAGTGGTTCGCCCGGCGGGTCGCCATCATCGATCCCAAGCGGAGGAAAGGCGCATACTCGGCGATCGGTTGGGCGAGCCACTCCTTCTACGTTTGGAACGGAACACGGCCACTCCTCCCGGCGGACGCTATCGCTCAATACAACGATCCGACCCCGGGGGAAGAAGGGCCGATCAACGTGGCCCTGCTGCACTGCGGAGACCCGGGCGCGGGCACCTCGGGCACCATTCCCTCGACGCAGTTCTCCTGCGTGAGCCCCAGCGGATCGATTATCGGACTCCGTGGCAACGGCGCGATGAACCAGCAGAGCACGAACGGCCCGAGCACCCGCACCTGGAACTCATTGCAGACGAACGAGAACCTGGCGTTCCCGGAAGAAGACGTCGCAACATTCGTCGGTTACTCCCACAACCTGGGTCACTCCCCGCGCTTCTTCATCGCGCGTGAGGCATACCTCTTCGGTCTCTCCATGCTGGGCTACGACCTCGCGGTCAACTACGCCGCGTATGCCGCATGCCACCACCTCGCCTTCGACGTCGACGCGACGCACCAGGATTGGCGCTCGGCGCGAGCCGACCGCAACCTGCACGCAATCGGGTCTCGTGACCTGGCCGGCATGGCTCCGCAGAGTGGACGCGTGAACGCCCGTGCGCGACGAGGTGACGGCAACCTCGGCCCCCTCCTCGCAGACAGCGGCAATCCGAACTGGGGACAGCGGCAGCTGAAGTACCACACGGACCGCATCCTCGCCTGGTCGATGGTTTGGCAGTTCAGCGGCGCCTCCATCGGCAACGACTCGTTCCGGGATGCGACGATCAACTACCCGATCGCGATCAACAACCCAGCGACGTTGTTCGGGTTCTTCGTGTTCCACGTTCAAACCACGGTCGGCGTGACTTCGCAATCCGGCGAGAACCTCGGCACCAACACATGCTTCGACGACATCCCCAACAACGGCGGAGCCACTGACGTCGTCGCTCTCACCGGAGGTCTCCCGAAGGAAGGCATGGGCAACGAGAACTGGACCGCGACCCTCGCCTTCCAGGACGTCTACTTCTCGCTCGCCGTGGACAGCATGGCTCAGCACTTCGATGCCTCTCTCCAGCCGCTGGTCCAACCCGCGCGGGAGAGAGTCTTCTGGCAGCTATTCCAGAACCGCAACAACGTGGAACCGGGAACGGGGCGGATCGGCATTCCTTTCTGCCCGGCCGCGAGTCGCGGCACGCTCGGCCTACCGGACAGCCCTTTTGCCCCTGCCAACCCGGTAGCAACGGCTCTGGATCTCTTCAACGGAGACACGATGTGGATCTACAAGAACACGCCAAACAACGGGATGAGCTGGACGCCGTCCGGCTTCTACCACGAGCTCCCGAACTCCAGCCTCGGAGCGTTGGTCGGTCTGCGACTGATGGATCCGGCGAAGCGCGTGGAGTTCGCGAACCTCCTGAAGCAGCAGTGGGGACTCCCGATCTCGGCGACGACCCAGCAGCTGCTCGATGCCATGCGCACGGGCCAGTACTCCGGAGTGTCGGCCGCCCGTCTCGCCCCGTTCCTGGGCGAAGCTGCGTCTTATCTCTGAGTCGCTGACTCGGACGTTCTCGGCACGGAACGCGCTGTGCCGGAGAGGACTCACTCACCACAGCCTCTTCGACGATCTGGTCGCGCGAAGGGGCTGTGAGGCTCCGAAGAGATCTCGTCACGAACGCGACGAGAAGATCACGGAGTTTCCGAGGCCATTGGTCGTCAAGGCCTCGACCCCGTTCGGCCTACCCCCGCACCGCGGAACGGAGGTCGGACGCCACTCGCGTCAGCCCTCGAATACGACGCACTCGTCGCCTTTCGACTCGGTCGACCGCTATTCTGGCTTTCGCGGATTGGCTGGGCTGACTGCTCGGACCGTCGACCACCAACACTTCGTCATGCAACGCTCTCCAGCCTCCGCCACTCGCCATCATGACTGTGATCGGCATCGCGATCTGGCTGTGGCTGACTCGGCACGACGAGCGATCACCTGCCCCGCCGAACGACGAGACCACGCGATCGATCGAAGCTTCCGCCGATCCCAAGACGGAAACACTGAATGGCGCCGAGCCCGATACCGAACCCGCGCAGCGTCAGTCCGCGGAACGAGGTGATTCGATTACGCCCACCGACTTGGCCGTGGAAGCGAACACGGTCTTGCGCGTGATCCTCGAGGATCTCCCCGGGGAAGATGCTGCAAGAGCGAAGATCACCGTCGCCACCTACGACGTCTCCAAGGAGAGGACCGCCCGAATCAAGGAGACTTGGTCGAGTCAGGGATCGACGAGCGAGTTCGAACTCGAATCGCACCTCGCGGAGGTCGCCGAGCGATTCGAGGCTCAAGACTTCGACGAGCTGAAGGTCGCAGTCTAGCACCCGCTGTATCTGCGCGAGACAGTCCACGTGCCGGTCTCCGCCGACGTGGAGACCGACGACGGCCGGACGATCTACGAGGGCCGCTTCCGACGAATCCCACCTCGCACGATCGAAGTGCGCGAAGGTGAGATCACCGAGGTCCTTGCCGACCTCGAACGGCTGTAAGGCAGAGGCGAGGCGCGACCAAGGCGAGTTACAACTCGACCTTGTGCGCGACGCCGGCAACCTCGCGCACGTAGCGCGGCACGCCGAAGCCCGGTAGCCGGGTGCGCATCTCTGCAATCAGCTCGAGCCCGCGTTCGACCGGCACCTCGAAGTGCGCCGCCCCCGCGACTGGATCGAGCTGGTGCAGGTAGTAGGGCATCACGCGCAGGTCGAGCAGCCGCTTCGACAACTCGAGCAGGCTGTCGAGATCGTCGTTCACCCCCTTCAACAGCACGGCCTGGTTGAGGACCGGGATCCCGGACTGCACAAGCCGCAGGAGTGCATCGCCACAGGCCTTGTCCAACTCCGCCGGGTGGTTGGCGTGGACGACTACGGTCGGTGCCAGCCGAGTCCCACCGAGCCAGCCTAGGAGCGCATCACAAACCCGGTCCGGGATCACGATCGGCAGCCGCGTGTGGAGGCGGAGGCGACGCAGATGCGGGATCGCTTCCAGCCGCTCGACCAGAGCAGCGAGCCATTCGTCGCTCTGCATCAACGGGTCACCACCGCTGAGGATGACCTCCTCGAGATCCGAACTCTGGGCGATCGTTTCGAGCGCCGGCTCCCACTGCTCGAAGCCTCCGGGGTTCTCGGAGTAGGGGAAGTGGCGCCGGAAGCAGTAGCGGCAGGCCACCGCGCAGGTCCGGGCGACCATCAAGAGCGCTCGTCCCTCGTACTTCTGCAGGACGCCGGGAGCACGCACCGCGTCGAGATCACCGACCGGGTCGAGGCGGAAGCCGGGACCACCCGGGGCGCACTCGGCTTCGATCGGCAGCACTTGTCGCAACAAGGGATCGGCCGGGTCACCGGGTCGGATCCGGGCCAGGTAGGCCTCCGGGACGACCAGCGAGAACGCCTCCGCTGCGCGCCGCGCCCCGGCTCGACACTCCTCCGGCAGTCCGAGTCGGTCCACGAGCTGATCCGGATCCCGCACGGCCGAGCGTAGCTGCCCCCGCCACGAACGGGATTCGTCGCTTGATGTCTCGCCGGTCGCGGATTGAACTAGGGGGTCCACCGGGTCAGATTACAGCGAAACCCGACAGTCGAGTCGAAATGCCAACCGCCAACACCAGCCAGTTCAAGCGCGGCCTCAAGGTCGAGATCGAAGGTGAGCCGTACCTCATGGCCGAGATGGAGTTCACCAAGCCCGGCAAGGGCCAGGCGGTCTACCGGACCAAGCTGAGGAACCTCCTGAACGGCCGCATGCTCGATCGGACGTTCAAAAACGGAGAGACGCTCGAACTCGCCGACGTCGAAGAACGAAGCGTGCAGTACCTCTACCAGGACGGCACCTACTTCCACTTCATGAACCCCGACAGCTACGAGCAGTACGAACTGCCCGCGGAGAAGCTGGAGGACATCGGCAAGTTCCTCGTCGAAGAGGCGACCTGCGACGTGATCTTCTGGAACGGCACGCCGATCTCGGTGACGCCGCCGCCGCACGTCGAGCTCAAGGTCACCTACACCGAGCCGGGTGCGAAGGGCAACTCGACCGGCAACGTCCAGAAGCCCGCGACAGTGCACACTGGTGCCGAGATCACGGTGCCGATCTTCATCAACGTTGACGACGTCGTCCGCGTCGATACTCGCACCGGCGAGTACATCGAGCGCGTCTCGAAGTCCTGACGAGCTCAGCCTCCGAGCGGAGGCCAGCGTCGCGATGCCCCCTATCGAAGTGCTACGCCGCCGCGCGGAGCTGCTCGCGTCGACGCGCGAATTCTTCGCCGCACGGGATGTCCTCGAAGTCGACACCCCCCTTCTCGGCGAGGGTGTCGTGGTCGAGGAGCACATCGACCCGATCCCGTGCCAGGTCCAGGTCGAGGGAAGCAACGCGACGCGCTACCTGCTGACCTCGCCCGAAGGCCCGATGAAGCGCCTCCTCGCGGCCGGTTCGGGGCCGATCTACCAGTTCGCCCACGCGTTCCGCGACGGGGAGGTCGGGCGACGGCATGCACCGGAGTTCACGATGCTCGAGTGGTATCGGCCCGGGTTCGACCACCACCAGCTGATGGACGAGGTCGAGGCGTTCGTCCGGACGCTGATCCCCGAAGTCGGTGACAACGTGTTCGAGCGCAAGACCTACCGCGAGGTCTTCCTCGAATCCGCCTCCATCGATCCGTTCGCCACTTCGATCGAAGAGATCCGCAGGACCTGCGAGCGACTCGCGATCGCTGTTCCGGCCGACTTCGAGAACGGCTCGCTCGACGACGCCCTCGACCTCCTGCTCGTCTGCCATATCGAGCCGCAGCTCGGAGCAGAGGTGCCGCTGTTCGTGCACGACTATCCCGAGTCACAGGCGGCACTCGCACAGATCCACGAAGATGCCGCCGGCCGTCGAGTGGCCGAGCGCTTCGAGCTCTACATCCAGGGCATCGAACTCGCCAACGGCTACCACGAGCTCCTCGACGCCAGCGAGCAGCGTCGGCGCTTCGAAGCCGCGAACCAGGCGCGGGTGGAGAACGACCGCCCGGCCCTGCCGCTCGACGCGGACCTGCTCGAAGCGCTCGAGATCGGCATGCCCGCCTGCGCCGGCGTTGCACTCGGGTTTGACCGACTGGTGATGTTGGCGACGGGCGCGACAGACATTCGCGACGTCCGGTTCGGCTAGTCCACGTCGCCAGCCCGCATTCGAGGCACGCTCGAAACCGAGAGTCTCACCTCGACGCCCGCACGACCCACTACACTCGCCGCATGGCGGCCAAGAAGAGCGCGGCGAAGAAGAAGACAACCAAGAAGAAGGTCGTCCGCCGTGGAATGACCACCGCCGAGCGCTTTGTCGCCGGCAAGTTCACCGACGCGGACCTCGAGCCGGTCATGGTGAGGTGCCCCGGGTGCGGCAAGAAGGGCTTCCAGGCACAGAAGGGACGTTTCGGTCCGGTCTGGCGCTGTCTCAACAAGCCGAGCTGCAAGCACTTCTTCGATGCCCGCCCCACGGGTAAGAAGTGCGACTACATCGCGGACGGCACCAAGTGCGAAGCCCTGATGGTCGAGGGAACAAAGACGATCCCTGATCGCTGCTCACTGAAATCCTGCCCGAACCGTAATCCGCATCGGCTGTAAAGACGCGATACAGCGAAGTCCGAGTCACGCAGAGCCTCTCCGTCGAGCACGCGTTGGAAGCAGACGTGCTCCCCCTCCCCGGGAGAGCACGTCCTACACGAAACGGCAACGATCTCCGTGTGTCGCCGGCCCGCGTCAGTCACCGCGTCCAAGTACGGTGACGGTTTGTGATCAGAGGCTTCCGACCGTGAAGTCGAGTGAGTTGGTCATCAGGATGGCAGGGGTCGCAGACGGGCTGAACGTCGCACCCTGCGTCCTCAACATCACGCCCACGCAGGCGCAACTGTCCGGGATCATGAAGCTGAGCCCGGCACTGGGGGCGGTGCTGAAGGTGCCGAAGATGCCGTCCACCTCGAGCGAGCACGGAATGCCGACCGATCCCAGATCCAATGGCGCCATCGGGTTGCCGAGGATGTAGAAGTCCATCATCGACCCGGCGTTGTCTGCGACGGCTTGATCGAAAAACTCTCCGATGAGCGGGTCATTGAGGATCGTGAGCGTGGGGAACACGAGAGCCCCCAACAGATCGAAGTCCCCGGTGAACTGCTCATAGACGACAGGCCCTCCGGTCGTCATCACCGGCCCTGCGCTAAGATCGCTCTCCAGCGGATCTGTCGCGCCATTGCCAGAGGAGAGGCCGACGATCCCGTCGGTGGCCGCCATCGCCAGGTAGTGGAAGCTGATGACACCCGAAGGGAAGAGCTGCGCCTGGAAGGTGTTCGACGTCGCGGTCCCGAACTCCGGCACAGCATCCCAGGTAATCGAGACCGCACCACTCGCAGCGTTGTGGACCCAGACCTCACCGGCGGCCGACGGGTTCAGGTCATCCCAGAACGGCGCGATGATCGCCGTCGGATCTCCGAGCAGCTCACCCACGGACTCGGAGAAGTCAGAGGCCTCGGCCCCGACCTCGAAGAGGCGACCGTTGGAGTCCACATCGACTTCGGTGACCATCGAGCCACCCGGCATCGAGAACGTGAATCCGAGGGCAGCCGTCGCGGCCGCGTCGTCACCCAGACCGAGTGCTGTTCCACTCGCGAAATCCAGATCCGTGACCCCTGCGATCGAGCTGTCGTAGCCCCCCAGGCCATCGGGCGTGAACGTCAGACAGAACGGCTCGTCGACACACGCCGGCGGACCGAGCGTCACCACGGCGGGCCCAGGGCACGGGTTGCCGATCGCTGACGTAGTGACCATGTAGCCACAATCCACATTTCGAGTGAACGTCGTGTCGCTGTCCACGAGGTCGTAGGGAGACGCCCCACCGTCGAAGAGTTCGAACACCGTCGCCTCCAACCCGGAGTCGAAGGGCGCACTCATCGTGATGTCGGTCGACGCCGGAAGAGCCGCACCACCGCCCACGCTGGAGCCGATGATGCAGTCCCCGGCCGGAGTGCGGCTGTCGGAACGCAACTCGAAGGAGCCATCCGGGAACAGTTCGACCTGCACGGTGAACTCGTCACCGGCCGGCGCCCCGAACACCGTGACATCGAGCCACGTGATCAAGGCCGAGGTGCCGAGATCGTTGAAGTAGACGTCTCCAATGCCTGCACCCCCACCGGGGTTCAGGTCGTCCCAGTAGACGGCGATCTGGGTCGGATCGCTGGAGAACTCAGCCAGGGACTCCGAGAAGTCCGAGCCCTCGCCACCATCGGCGAAGACACGCCCGTTGGAGTCGGCAAACAGATCCGTGGCCATCGACCCGTCAGGCATCTTGTAGGAGAAGCTGAGGGTGAGCGGCCCAACCACCGTGTCGTCGCCAGCGCCTTGCGGCGCGCCGACGGCGGGGTTGATCTGAGCAATGAGACAGGGCGTAAGGAGAGATGCGGTCGCGAGAGCGAGTAGTTCAGTTTTCATGCGTCCACCGCTTGTTTCCAAGCGCACGATTGACGTGGGGGCTGGCTGGGTTCAGACGCGTCGAACCCACATACCTTGCGACGGGACCGGGTAACTGAATGTTCCACGAGAGCGGTAGAGCCGCGACACATCCGTCGTCGTTCTGTTCGACGGTCGTGCCTGATCACTAAGGACCTGAGCCTCCTGCACGACGCTCGAAGTCTGGCCCCCCGCCGTCCGCAATCGTTCGGACAGCGAGTCAAAATCGGTCGCGGCCTCGGCTATCGGCTCGGCGACCAGACACCGATCAGCCGCAGATGCACCAGGCGGTACTTCAACAGCTCCGCCTCGAGGCGCTTTCGCTTCGGGGAATCCTCGGGCTCTTCGAGCTCGCTGAGTCGAGCGGTCAGTTCGCTCACAGACCGATGCGCCTCTTGGATGGCCTTCTCGCTCCCGAGTGTCTTGTCCAGAAGCGCGTAGAGATCGAGAGCCCGTTGCTCGACCGGATCTAGAGACGTGTCTGGGACAGGTCGACCTTGAACGGCCATCACGAAGCCTGGGTCACGGAGTCGGGAGGACCGACGGGAGGCCGTTCGACCCCGTGAGGACGAACGGCCTCACTCGGTCAGAGCAGAGCCAAGGTGCCAAGCCGCCAACATCGATTCTTCGCGTGCGACGGATCGAATGCAGTGGGGCAATCGATTCTTCGACTGAGCCTCGATCAGGGTTTACCCCTGATTCGCGAAACTGGGATCAATGCATCGACGCGGTCTCGCGCGGTCTGACGATACGGCTGTGTTCAGTCCGAATAGGCAGAGAACCAAGGAGCACTGAGCTGACGTTCGACAAACCCACGGGCAACACCCGCATTACGGACACCAGGAGTCTGCGCGCCTGCTTGATAACCGACCTTGGAGGTCGGGGCAGAACCCTCTGCCGCGGCCCTGGTGGGAGCAGAGGGCAGGCGCGGCTGCGGCGGGGAGGCAGGACAGGACAGCGTCGGATGGTCGTGCCACGGGTTGAGTCGGGGGGATGCAGACTTCCGTGAACGACGCTCTTCCATGACGAAACGTAGCCCGATCCTGACCGACTGTCGGAATCCTTCTCAGGGCTCTCCCTAGTCTGTCTCTCAGAGAGACGTCATGGGCTCAAGACGACCTCAGCACTAAGGGATCAACTGCCCAGATCCGATAGGTCGCATTGTCCTTCTCGGATGCGCATGGACGTCTCGAGGTATCACAGAGATCAACTCACGGAACTCCCTGGACAGCTCGCAGCGGTTTTTCGCCTGCTGTCGGTGTTCCCGGAGAGCAACGAGCGCGTCCAGAGCACAGCCGCTCAGCTCCAGCGCACCGTCGAGTCCTGCGGCTCGAACGAGACTCTCTCACTCAGTGTCCATATTGACAACATCCGCATCGGCCCGCTCGTGCTTCCCGAGCCGCCCTCGGATCAGCACTGGGACTGGTTTCGACAGCTTCTCGACGACATCCCACTAGCGGGTGTGCGTCTCCAGGCCCCGGTCGACCTCTCCGAAGTCGCAGAGCTCGCGGCTGCATGCCTCGCTGACCTCGCCACACTCTCACAGCAGCTCGAAAGCATCTCGGTGATCGAACGTCGATTCGATGCCCATCGCTTCGATGCTGAGACAAACCTCGACGCCGATGTGGACGGCGCCCT
>JBCBZB010000060.1:0-29859 GCA_039815565.1 Planctomycetota bacterium | reverse complement strand
CTCTCGCACGCCTGATGTCGCAGAGCAAGCGCCGTAAGCAGTACTGGTTGTTCAAGTCCGAGCCCGACGTCTACTCGATCGACGACTTCGAGAAGGACGGCATCACCTCCTGGGAAGGCATCCGCAACTACCAGGCGCGGAACCTGATCCGCGACGACATGAAGGTCGGGGACGGGGTGCTCTTCTACCACTCAAACGCCAAGCCTCTGGCCGTCGTCGGCATCGGCCGGATCTGCAAGGAGGCCTATCCGGACCACTTCGCGTTCGAGAAAGGGCACAAGTACTTCGACGCCAAGTCCGACCCCGACAACCCGGCCTGGATGATGGTCGATGTCGAGTGGGTCGAGACCTTCGAGGCGCCGGTCGAGCGGGCGTCGCTCATGGACGTAGCTGAGCTCGAGGACATGATGGTCCTCAAGCGCGGAGCCAGGCTGTCGGTTCAGCCGGTGACTCCGAAGGAGTGGAAGGTGGTTCTCAAGCTGGCAGGGTCGGGCGCGAAGTTGTAGTGGGGCTCCTGGCCGCCGTGCGGTTCGGCGGGGGAGGCTTGCTGATCGTCTCGGCCCTCGGCTTCTTCGCTGTCGCTGCGATCTGGGATTCGGGTTCACCTGAGGTCAGTGTCGTCCACGAGTCTGTGTCGCCCGAGAGGCAGTGGGCGGCTCAGGAGGTCCATGCCGGAGGGGGCGGCGCCGCGGGATGGATCTCCCATGGCGTTCGGTTGGGACGGCTCAACGCCGAGTACGACGACCAAGACTGGATCGTGCGGGATGACGAGTTCGTCGTCGAGCAGTGGGGGTTGGCGTGGACCGACTACGCTGAGCTCACGATTGGAGTCCGGTGTGACGAGAGCCAGAAACTGCCTCAACTCGAGTTCACCGAGTGGGGCGACGTCCGAATCAAACTCGAGCGGCTTCCCGAGTAGGCGAACGTCGCACTAGGCCGGTGACTCGCTTCCGGCCCGTTCCTTCAACATCGCGATCGATCCGGTCGCGGTGAGGAGAGACGTCGCGACGCAGGCGATGGTCAGGGCTCCGATCACGGCTTGGATCCGCGAGATGTCGAGTTGGTCCGCAGCGAAGCCGCTGAGGAACACGAGCGGCCAGGACAGGGCGAGGAAGCGGATCAAGGTCAGCCGCACACCGATGCTCGGGCGCTGCAGTGCTTCGAACACCGGGCGGAACAGCAGATACGGAAGCGAAGCCAGCACCGTGACCGGGAGCCAGGCGAGCGCGTCGAGGAGGAGCGGCGAATCGAGAAGGCCTTCGTCGGAGCTCGACTTGGCGAAGAACGAGGCGATCTCGGCCGGGAAGATCAGGCCGGCCGGTACCGTGATCAGCAGCGCGATGCCGGTCGACAGCGAGACGCCCTGGATGATGTCCTTGCGGATCGTGCGGAGGCGCCCTTCGGCCGCGGCCCGACCGAGGAACGGGACCAGTGCCACCGCCGTGGCGATCGTCGGCATCAGGGCCAGGTTCATGACCTGGTGGAAGATGCCGTAGGCCTCGATGGCCTTGGTCGAGTCCTCCGCGGACAGCAGGTTGCGGTTGATCAGGATTAACTCGACGAACATCAGCACGTAGGTCAGTGCTGCGGGAACCGCGAGGCGGAGGATGTCCGGCAATGGGGGCCTGGTCGGCGCATAGCCGGTGTCGCGGACTTCCTTCCAGTCTGGCGAGTCCTGGCGTGCGGCCTCGAGGATGCGGGCGCGGTAGGCCGAGTAGCCGTAGGCCGAGAGGCGGGAGAGGACGGTCGCGAAGGCGATTCCGAAGAGCCCCCAGGAGAAGACGAACACGAAGATCGTGTTCAGCGCGATGTTGGTCAGAGACGCCGCGAAGCCGGCGTACATCGTCGTCTTCGTGTCGTGGTGCGCCTTGACGATCGAGTCGGGGAGCACGGAGGGGAAGCCGAGGATCGGCATGCCGACGAGCATCACCGTGCCATAGACCCGGAACGCGTCGATGAGCTCCGGCTCGAGGCCGAGGCTTGGTCCGACTGCGGGAATCACGAACCAGAGGCTGCCGCCGAGAATCGCTGTGATCGGGGCCAGGACCCAGAGGAAGCGCTTGACCGCGACCTTCGAGGCCTCGATCCGCTCGGCGTCCCGTCGTCCGAAGGCGTTGGCCAGCGATGCCGTGAGGCCGGCGCTCAGCCCGACCCACATCGCGATGTAGAGCGTCGCGAACGGCATGTAGAGGCCGAGAGCGGCGACGGCGCCGGGCTCCTCATCGAGCAGGGCGCGCGCGTAGACGAGGTCCACGAGGCTGAACGCGAAGCGCGTCGTGAACGACGCGATCATCGGCCAGGCGAGCGCGAGCAGGGGCTTGGGGGCGGACGACATCCGGGGCTGCGGTGTGGACCGATTCGTCCCTCCGCGGAGGCACCTGAAGGCAGGGCCTCGAACATTGCAACGTCCGAGAGTTAGGATCTGTCCGGACACGGAGGGGGTGCGGTTCTTCACCGCCGCCGTGCCTGATTCGATGGACCTGAAGCGACTGATAAATGGCCCGTGGGCCTCGGTGCGACCAGCTCTTGCGAGCGAGGAATCCGAGTCTCCCGGCACCGAGACTCTTGAGGTCACCAAGACCAAGGTGGCGAAGCCGTGGAAGGTGATCGTCCACGATGATCCGATCACGCCGATGTCGTATGTCTCGAAGATCCTTCAGGAACAATTCGGCTACTCCCAGTCGAAGGACGAGCGCCTGATGCTGCAGGTTCACCACACGGGCCGTGCGGTGGTTTGGACCGGTGCCCGGGAAACCGCGGAAGTGCACGTCCAGAAGCTCCACCGCAAGCATCTGCGATCGACGCTGGAGTCCGGCGAGTGATCGTCCGTCGCGACGAGACCGGTGATCTCCTGCTTCAAAGTGCCCCGGACTTCGTCCTTGATGCCCTCCAGCAGGCGGCAGATCTCTGCGAAAGCGACGATCCGGCGATCCGGTCCTCGCTGATTCAGGACCCTTACGAGGACGAGAAGGAGAACGAGCAATGGCGGCGCCTCGTCGGCGACGACCTGCTCCATCTGTTCGAGTCACGGTCGGAGATCGTGCGCACCGACCTTGGTGCCGCGGCTCTGGAGTCGTCGAAGGCCGAGGAAGCACTCGATGACGTGACCTGGGAGGTCCGGGTTCCGATCCAGCACCTGAGCGCGTGGCAGGAGACCCTGAACGGCGCGTCCCACGCCCTGTTTGCGAAGTACGAGCTCACCGGCGAAGACACCGAGAACGCCCTCGCCCTTGTCGCATCACCTGAGAAGCTGCTCGCAGTCCAGCAGATCCGGATCTACTCGATCCTTCTGCACGTGCTCCTCGAGGCCGAGGGCTACGGCGATCCGGACGACATCGGGGGGCCAGAGGACTTCGACTCGCCGGACTTCGATCCGTCCGAGTCTGAATCCGACGAGTGAGTTACGCGGTTCTTCTCGGGGGCTGCGTTCTCGTCCTGAACACGGTGCAGGTTCTGGGCGGGATTTGGCATGCCGTGCGACGCCGAGAGGAGTGTCTGAGCTTCCTCATGATTCCCTTGGTAGGCCGGTTCTGGTCGTTGCTGGTTCGGAGCCTATGGCCTGGTGGGGCGTGGCTGTCGCCTACCTCTTGGTTCGCGATCGCCTCAGCGGCCGCGAGTGAATCCGCCGGCCCAGGGAGAAGTGAGACGCGATCAATGGATCGCGTCGCCCTGTTCTTCTTCGTTCGTTTCGAACGATTCGTCGGTCGTCGTCTGCGCGCCGACCGGAGACGGGAGTTCGCGGACTTCGAACATGTGCACGAGCTCCTGATCGCCGAGTCGGAACGTCGCGCGGTACCGGCCGACCGGCGGGCGGCGGTTGCCGTTGCCGCGTCGACCGCGTCCGGTGGTCCAGCGAACGCGGTGGAAGCCAGCTGTCGCATCGCCTTCACCGCGGAAGAACCGGCGGCCCGAGATGTCGTGGACTTCGACGCGGACCTTGCCGTCGCTGTCCTGCCCGACCCAGTAGTCGAACGACGGCAGCGTCGGCTTGGAATCGGCGCGGAACCCGCGGGCACCCGGGTAGCGGATGCTCGAGTACTCGCGCTCCTTGGCGTAGGTCGAGACGACTGGGAACGCCGTCAGCGGGGCGAAGGTCGCTTCGCCGCCGATCGATTCGAGAATCGGTGCGGTCGCCGCGAACAGGCCGCGGCCGTGCGTTCCGATCACGACGTCGGGCTCACGCGGGTGCACCAGCAGATCGTGGACCGGCACGGTCGGGAGATTCGATCCGAACGCGTGCCAGGACGAGCCTTCATCGATCGAGCAGAACACGCCGGATTCGGTGCCGACCAGAACGCAGTTCGGGTTGCGCGGGTGCTCTCGCACGACGTTGATCGCGCGGTTCTCGTTCTCGGTCTGATGAGCGAGGTCGTTGACGATCGAATCGAAGGTCTCGCCGCCGTCGGTCGACAGGAACAAGTAGGGCTCTCGTAGGTCCTCCCGGTATCCGGTGATCGAGACGTAGACCCGATCGGCGTCGTGCGGCGAGGTCTCGATGCGGCTGATCCAGAGGCGTTCGGGAACTCCTTCGATCCGATCCGTCAGCTCGGTCCAGTGCTCGCCGTCGTCGCTGGTTCGCCAGACACGGCCATCGTCGGTGCCGGCGAACAGGAGGCCTGAGCGTTGAGAGGATGCGGCGATTGTCGTGACCGTGCAGTGGGGGACATCGCCCTCGAGTCGGTCTGGATCGTTCGAGCTGAGGTCGGGGCTGATGCGCTCCCAAGTCTCGCCCCGATCGCGTGAGCGGTGCACGAACTGGCTCCCGGCGTACATCGTGCGCTGGTCGTTCGGGTCCAGCACCATCGGCGTCATCCAGTTGAAGCGCAGTCGAGCCTGGCCGCGGCGGCTACCCGGTCGAGCAGAGATCGAGCGACCAGTCGCGAGGTCGAGCCTCCGCATGCCACCGAACTGCGACTCGGCGTAGATCAGGTTCGGGTTCTCCGGGTCCACGACGACGTAGAACCCGTCGCCTCCGCCGACCTTCACCGAGTGGCGGTTGCTGATCGGTTGGCTCGTCAGCGGTTCGGAGGGGACGGCCCAGGAGCCGTTGTCCTGCGTGCCGCCGTAGACGTTGTACGGATACCGCTCGTCGACACCGATGGCATAGAACTGGCCGAGGTTGAGCGAGTCGAACACCTCCCAGTGCTGCCCGCCGTCGTAGGTCAGCGCAAGGCCGCCGTCGTTGCCGAGCAGCGCGCGTTGCGAGTCGGCCGGATCGATCCACAGGGCGTGGTGGTCGACGTGGAGTCCACGGCCGAAGCCGGTCTCGAAGGTCCGTCCGCCGTCGGTGGATTCGTAGACGCGAACGCCGAGCGCCCAGACGTGATCGTCGTTGTTCGGGTCGATGCGCACCTGACCGTAGTAGTAGTGCGGCGTGCCTCCGACCTTGGTCTCGCTGACGAGTTGCCAGCTCTCACCGCGGTCGTCACTGCGGTACATCTGACCGCCGGTCCTCTGTGGTGCTGCGGCCGCGCCCGGCGCCTCGGATTCCTCCTGCTCGCCGAAGGGGTAGAGCTCGGGGTCGACCGAAGCCTGCGGAGCACGTTCCTCGCCGATGTCTTCGATTTGGATCGCCTCACCGACCGGGTTCCGGTTCTCGACGATCGCGTAACAGGCGCCGGACGAAAGGCTCATCGCGACCCCGATCCGGCCGATCTCCCCGTCGGGGATGTCTCCACAGCGGTCCCAGGATTCGCCGCCGTCCGCACTGCGCCAGACGCCCGAGCCGGGTCCCGACTCGCGGAAGTCCCAGGCGCGACGACGACGGTCGTAGCTCGCGGCGAGGATCGTGTCCGGAGCGGTCGGGCTCAAGGCGACGTCGACGAAGCCGGTGTCCTCGTTGATCCACTTGGACATCTCCCAGTTCTCGCCGCCATCCGTGGTCTTGTAGAGCCCACGGTCACGGTTGGGGGAGTAGAGCGCGCCGAGTGCGGCCACGTAGGCTGTGTTCGGATCGTTCGGGTGAACGACGATCCGTCCGATGTGCTCGGTCTTCTCGAGACCGACGTGAGACCAGGTTTCGCCGCCGTCCGTCGACTTCCACACGCCATTCCCGTGGTAGGAGCTGCGCTGGTTGTTCGCCTCGCCGGTGCCGAGATAGAGCACCTCGGGGTTTGACGGAGCGATCGCCAGGTCGCCGAGCGCGAACACGGTCGACTGATCGAAGATCGACTCGAAGCTCGTCCCGTTGTTGACGGTCTTCCAGAGTCCTCCGGTCGCCGTGACCACGTAGAAGTGCGTCGACTTGCCGGGGACGGCTTCGACGTCGACGACCCGACCGCTGAAGTTGGCCGGGCCGAGAGCGCGGAACCTCTGGGCACGGAGTGCATCCGCGACCTCGTCCTGAGCGGCGAGTGCGGTCGACAGCGTGAGCGCTGTGAGAAGGCCGAGGCCGGTCGAGAGAGTGGTGTTCATCTGGATCGTGCTCCTCGGTTCAGCGGTTCTGCGGACGCGACTGGGTGTCCGGAGTGGTGGGTTGTGAGATCGGTGTCCGGGTTCCATCCGGATCCGGGCGCAAGGTCCAGACCGTGCGTGGGGCCTGGTCGGTCGTGCCGAATCGCAGCTGATAGCGACCGGCTCCGGCCACCCGTCGGCGCCGACCCTCGCCGTAGCGACGGTTCCAGCTCAGCGTGTGCAGGCCCGGTTCGTTCGGGACCTCGAGTTGCGTCAGCACCTCGCCTTCGAGATCGAGGATCTCCACGACCTTGTCCTCTCCCGGAGCCTCCGCCACGAAGAGGTGCGTCGTCATGCTCGTCGATTCATTCGGGGCGAGCCAGGTGTCGTGTCCGACGACGACCTTGCTCCGCATCGTCCACGCGGTCGAACGGGCTGGGCGGAACAGAGACACCGACTCGTTGAGAACGTCGCCTTGCGCCTGCCGCAGGCCCGTGATGTCGCAGACGAAAATGCCGTTGCTGTGCGTCGCGGCGACGAGGTCCGACTCGCGATCCTGAATCGCCAGGTCACGGACCGAGACGGTCGGCAGGTCGCCGAGTTCGTTCCAGGTGGTGCCACGGTCGATCGACGAGTAGCAGCCGAACTCGGTGCCGAGGAACAGCAGGTTCTCGTTGCGTGAGTCCTCTTCGACGACCCAGCACGGAGCCTGTGTCGGCAAGCTGTCGGCCAGCGAGACCCAGGTGTCCCCACCGTCCTGAGAGACGAAGACGTAAGTGCTCTCGTCGTTCGAACGATGACCTTCGAAGGTCACGTAGACCCGATCCTGGTTGTGCGCCGAGGGCTCGATCGAGGACACGTAGCGCGGGCCCGGTAGGTCGACGAAACGATCGTCGATGCGTTCCCACTCCGAGTCGGTCGACAAGCGTCGCCACAACGCGCCGTCGTCGGTGCCGACGAACAAGCGTCCGGCTCGGGCCGGGGACTCCGCGAAGGCGGTTGCCGTTCCACGGTCGGTGCGGCCAAGGCGGGGACTCAAGGCCTCCGAGTTTGAACCGCGATCGACCGACTGGCAGGCATAGGTGCCGGCGAAGTAGAGGATCTGATGGTTGTGTGGAGACAGGAAGAACGGTGTGTCCCAGTTGTAGCGACCCTGCGGCTTGTCGATGCCGCCGCCGCCAGTGCCGGCCATCGCTAGTCGCCCGATCCCACCGTTCTGGCTGGTGGCGTAGACGATGCGTGGATCGAGCGGGTCACTCTTCGCGGTGAAACCGTCGCCGCCGTAGATCGTGACCCAATCGTCATTCGACGCGCCTTCGCGCCAGCGCGTCGTGGACGGGCCGAACCAGGTGCCGTTGTCCTGCAGTCCACCGAGGATGTTGTACGGATCAGCCTGGTCGACGTCGGCGTGATAGAACTGCCCGATCGGGAAGTTGTTGACCTGCTTCCAGGTCTGCGTCCGGTCGTAGCTGATGTGCAGTCCGCCGTCGCAACCGACCATCAAGTGATCGGAGTCGTTCGGGTCGACCCAGATCGCGTGGAAGTCGACGTGAATGCCGCGGTGCACCGGTTCGAAGCTCTCTCCGCCATCGAAGCTGCCGAAGAACGGCACGCCGCAGGAGTAGATGTTGCGGTCGTCCTGCGGGTCGACAGCGATCACCGAGTAGTAGAACGGACGATCGTTCAGTGAGTTGATGCGGGTCCAGGTCTCCCCGCGATCGTCGGAACGGAAGATGCCGCCGGTCTCGAATCCGTCGTCACCTTGTTGGTCCTGGACGTTCGGGTTCTGTCCGCCGAGGAAGGTCAGGTGGGGAGCCTGTCCGCCACCCTGGCCACCGCCGCGGGCACCCCAGGTGATGTCGATCTCGAGCTCCTCAGCAGCTTCGCCCTCGCCTCGGCGAACCTTGATCTTGTCGGTTGCCTCAGCCGTCGAGCTCCGAATCGCTGCGACCAACTCGTCGTAGTCCGTAATGGTCTCGCCGCGCACGGCGAGGACGACGTCACCGATTTGCAGACCCGCCTGTTCGGAGGGGCCGCCGTCGGTGATCGTGGTCAGGACTGCGCCGCCGCCTTCGGCTTCTTCGCCACGGATGCCCATGAACGGACGCGCGTTATCGAGCTTCTTCGAGCCGGTGGCCCAACCGATCCGTTCGGTCTCGACGGTCATGAAGAGCGTGGCCGGGTTCTTGCGATAGATCGAGAGGCCAGTCCGCCCGAGGCGAACGGTCGGCAGGCCGTCGGTCTTGCGTTCCCAGGTGTCCCCGCCGTCGGTCGACTTGTAGAAGCCCGACTGCTCGCTGAACTTGACCGATGGGTCGTTGCCGTCGAACTCGTCCCGCATGCGTTCATAGAGGGTCGCATAGACGATGTTCGGGTTCTCCGGGTCGACGCGCACGTCGATGCAACCGGTTTTGTCGTCGACGTAGAGGACGCGCTCCCAGGTTCGGCCGCCATCGCGCGTCCGGAAGACTCCGCGCTGTGTGTTGGGCCCCCAGAGGCGCCCGAGTGCAGCGACGAACACGGTGTCCGAATCGCGCGGGTCGATCTCGATGTGGCCGATCTGGAACGTGTTCTCCAGACCCATGCGGGTGAACGTGGCACCTCCGTCGGTCGACTTGTAGATGCCGTCACCGAAGGAGACCGAGTTGCGGGCGTTCTCTTCGCCGCTCCCGACCCAGACCGTGTCTGGATCGTTCGGGTCGACACACACATCACCGATCGAGACCGTCGACTGGTCGTTGAACTGGTGGGTCCAGGTCGTGCCGTTGTTGGTGGTCTTCCAGAGTCCGCCTCCAGCCGTTGCGACCCAGAACGTCGCCGGATCCGTCTCGACGACCGCGAGATCGGTCACGCGGCCGCCCATGTTCGATGGCCCGAGATGGCGCCAGGTCGCGGCCTCCGCGAGTCCAGTACCGATCGCGTCCTTGTGCGGCCCGTAGGTCGGATCGTCCGGCGGTTGGACGACGCGCCGCTCCCGGCCTGCGGGGCGAATCGCCGTCGCCGTGGCTTCGGTCTCCACCCCTGCCGCTGGTTCGGATTCTGGGGTGGGTGCGGGCTGCGGAGTCTGGCGTCGGGCCTGCTCCTGGGACTGCGGGAAACTCGCTGCGTAGGCCGGCCAGGCGAGGCTGACACCGCAGACGACGGTGAAGACGATTCGTCGCATCGATTCGAGGAGGCGAGGGGAGGCGCTGCAGAGAGACGGAGGGGGTCGCGGCGCCACGACGGGTTACGGCCCAGGGCTGCGCGGCGAGAGGTCGCGCCCTGAGATCCGTCCGCAGTTCCTACCGGTGCGGCGAAAGCGCCTCGCTCAGCCCGCCTGCTGCGCGGCCTTCTGCTCGATGTCCGTTCGCATCTCCTGCATCAGATCCTGGAAGTAGTGGATGTTGTGCAGGCTCAGCAGGATGCCGCCGAGGGACTCCCGAGCGATCGCAAGGTGCCGGAGATAGGCCCTCGAGACCGTGCGGCAGGTGTGGCAGGTGCAGTTCTCGTCGAGCGGGCGATCGTCCTCCGCATACTTCAGATTGCGGAGTTTCAGGACGCCCTCGCGGGTGAATGCCTGGTGGTTGCGGCCGTGACGCGTCGGCGTGACGCAGTCGAAGAAGTCGATGCCGCGATCCACCGCCTGGACGAAGTCCTCCGGTGTGCCCACGCCCATCAAGTAGCGGGGCTTGTGTTCGGGGAGTCGGTCGACGGCGGCGTTCAACGCGACTTCCATCTGGGCCTTCGTCTCGCCGACGCTCAGACCTCCGACCGCGTAGCCGTCGAAGTCCATGTCGACCAGGGCGTCGGCGGAGGCCTGGCGCAGTTCGGGGTCGGGGCCTCCTTGCACGATCCCGAAGACGGCCTGACCGCGGGACTTCCCGCCCCAGCGGGCGTGCAGGTCGCGAGCGCGCTCGGCCCAACGCAAGGTCCGCTCGTGCGCGGAGCGAACCAGCTCGTGCGAGGCGTTCCCGGCGGGGCACTCGTCGAGAACCATCGCGATGTCGGGTCCGAGATCGCGCTGGACCTCGAGTGCCCGCTCCGGACTCAGGAACTGCTCGGTGCCGTCGATGAACGAGTGGAAGCGGACGCCGTCGTCATCGATGCGGCTTCGGTGGGCCAGTGAGAAGATCTGGTAGCCGCCGGAGTCGGTCAGGATCGGTCCGTCCCAGTTCATGAACTGGTGCAGTCCACCTCGACGAGCGACGTAGTCGGCACCGGGTCGCAGGTGGAGGTGGTAGGCGTTGCTGAGGATCAGCTCGGCGCCGGTCTCACGGACGGCCGCGGTGGTCAGGCCCTTGATCGTTGCGAGCGTTCCGACGGGCGCGAAGCAGGGGGTCTCGAAGGTTCCGTGTGGCGTGTGGACTCGTCCGCGGCGACGCCGACCGTCCGTCGCGAGGAGCTCGTAGTGAAACGTCGTCATCCGGTGATGTCGGGGTCGTCCGAACCGTCGAGCAGGAAGCCCTGCTCGGGGGAAGCGGTGTCCGATGCGGAAGTCACTGGAGCGGGGAGTCGGAGGTGTTCGAGGCCCTTCTTCGTGATCGAGCGGCCCCGCGGCGTCCGGATCAGCAGGCCTTGGCGCAGCAAGTGTGGTTCGAACACCTCTTCGATGGTGTCCTCGGCCTCCTCGACGATGGCGGAGAGGGTCTTCAGGCCGGTTGGCTCACCTCGTTCCGCGAGCGCTCGGAGGATTCGGCGATCGAGGTCTTCCAGTCCCAGGGCGTCGATCCGCAGTCGGGCCATGCCCTCGGCGGCGATCTCCTCGTCCATCCGGTCCTTGCCGCGCACCTGTGCCAGGTCGCGGACCCTTCGCTGCATGCGGAGGGCGACTCGTGGGATCCCGCGGCTGCGCTGCGCGATCAGGTCGGCGGCCTCGGGGGCGATTTCGGTCCCGAGTTTGCCGGCGGCCCGCTCCAAGATGCTTCGGATCTGTTCCGGTGGGTAGGGCTCCAGGCGCTCGATCAGGCCGAATCGGCTCCGGAACGCCGCGGTCAGGAGGCCTTCGCGAGTCGTGGCGCCGACCAGGGTGAAGGGTTCGAGCGACAAGCGGACGCTCCGGCCGGAGGGTCCGGGGTCGAGAACGACGTCGATCGCGTGGTCCTCCATCGCGGAGTAGAGGTATTCCTCGACGACCCGTGGCAGTCGGTGGATCTCGTCGACGAACAGAACGTCACCGCGCTCCAGGCGCGAGAGCGTGCCCACGAGGTCTCTCGGGGCGACGAGGGCCGGGCCGGAGGTGGCGACGAGGGCGGTGCCCATGCCGCCGGCGATCAGGTGGGAGAGTGTCGTCTTGCCGAGCCCCGGAGGGCCGGCGAAGAGCACGTGGTCGAGCGGCTCCTGGCGTTCTCTCGCCGCGGTGATCGCGATCGCCAGGTTCTCGCGGATCGCGGTCTGGCCGACGAACTCGTCGAACGAGTGGGGGCGCAGGGCCCGGTCGAACTCGCGATCCTCGGGGGTCGGTCCCGGCTCAAAGGTCATTCGCGGTGGAACTTAGCCAAAGCTGGGGTCCGCTGTCTCCGTTCTCCCGGTTCGAAGGGAGTCCGCCTAGCATTCGGGGGTCGTCGAGATCCTCGGGCTGGGCCACCGGCTGGGTGGTTTCGATCCTTCGATCCGAGCGGGAGGTTGCGCTGCGTCGTGCGGATTCGCACGAATCCGGCCCGATCTTCGGTTCAGTTCGGGGCGTCGAATCCGCCCTGGTGGCTCGAGGCGGCCTGGATCGGGCGAATCAGGGGCTTTTGGTCCGCTTTTCCGAGCTCGCAGGAGAGTCGGCCTGATTCTTGAGAGCGGGAGATCTGAAGATACGCTCTTCGACTGGCTTGCTTTCCCCTCTGGCAAGCCCCCGCAGGGACACCCCCGTCTGTGAGGCACGACTCTATGCGCAGGAGACCAATGCGTCTTGTTCCCATGATGGCGGCTGCTGCCGTCGCCGGCTCGCTGTTCACCGGCTGCTCCGGTGGTTCGACCGGCAACCCGGCTAACAATGGCGCCTTTGTGGTGAACCTGATCTCGACCGGTCAGGGTCAGATCTTCCCGTACCAGATCCCGCTTCTCGACGGAGCCGGCGATCCAAGCGACACGATCATCAACATCGAGTCGATGGACACGCTGCAGAACAACATCGTTCGCGGGCCGGGGGGAAACACGATCCTGCCGGTTGCCGCGTTCCCGGCGACTCCGACGTTGCCGAACGGTGATCCGGGAAACCACTACATCCAGATGACCTTCAGCAACGAGCTGGATGTCGAGTCCATCCTGAGCACGGACCTGGGTGACTTCACGACCAACTCCGGCCTGACGAGCGCAGTCTCGCTGATCGCCCGCAACCCGGACAACGAGTCCACGATGGTCCTGCAGGGTCAGGGTTTCGTCGGTGGTGTGACCTTCTTCAACCGCGGTGGTCTCCAGCGCGTCGAAGCGGTCGGTATCGACGAGGACACCGGTGAGGTCGTGATCAACGACATCGAGGCCTCGGGCTTCCCGACCGGCTTCAACGGCGACACGGACCTCGTCCAGTCGAACACGTTCGTGTTCGTCGCGGACATCGACAACAACCTCGACACGATCGATTCCTTCGACCCGTTCGACGAGGACGTGATCATCGAGATCCGGATCCGCAACACGATCCTGAACTCTGACGGCGACATCCTCGAGATGGAAGCCGGAGTGGCCACGACGGTCGGTCCCGACCCGAACCCGGCCGACATCCTGGGCTTCATGAGCGGTCAGCCGCGCATCTTCCCGGGCAACGGGGAGGGTTCGGTCGATCCGACAGCTCCGATCATCCTCGAGTTCAACAAGCCGGTTCAGCCGGGTGACGTCGGTCAGTTCTTCGACTCGACCAACCTCGTGCCCGACTCGGGGGGTGTGACCCTCAACTTCGAGGTGAACGGTGCGGACGCGCCGGTTCTCTACTACGCCGACCCGATCAGCTTCGCGGACTTCACGCAGTTCGTCGTCACTCCTGCATTCGTGCTGCCGGGACGGACCACGTTCAATATCGGTGTCATCGCGAGCGCGGTCCGTGGCCTGACCCTGGACACGCTCGGCAACGATGTCGAGACGGACTTCACCACCGGTGCCGGTCCGGGCATCGTCAACGCTCCGGTTGCTCCGGACGCGATCTACGTCGGTTTCGGTGGGGCCAACCCGGGCGTTTCGGTCATCGACCTCAACGGCTACGGCCAGACGACGAACGGCCTGGATCCCGACCCGATCACCGGTGAGCCGACCCAGGACCCGAACACGACTCGTTTCGCCGACAACCCGAACATCGGCAATGTTGGCGTGCTGCCGTCGCTGTCGCCTGGCACGGGGCCGATCGATGCTGGTTCCGACGGCCTCTTCTCGCTCGTCGAGGACACCAGCGGCAACACGAACCTGCTCGGCGCTCCGCTGGTCGGAGATGTCACTGACATCCACGTCGGCGCACCGCTCGACCTGGTGTTCAACAACTCGAACATCAACCCGAACGCGGGCAGCCAGAACCAGACCAACCCGGCGACCCTCGGTCCGGCGATCGGTAACACGATCTCGGTTCGTCCGAACCCGAACCCGCCGAAGCTGGTCTTCCCGCCGGAAAACCCGAGCCGAGCGATCTTTGGTGAGGAGCCGGCCGTCGCTTCGTCGATGCCGGTTCCGATGGGCCTGAGCGGCACGATGATTCCGGGTTGCGAGATGACTGCCCTGAGTCAGCTCACACAGTCGTCGCGTCTCGACTTCCAGGTCGGCGTCACGGACGGTGTGTTCGTTGGTCCACAGCGTCCTGTCGGCGCTCCGCCGATCATCACGGGTGCTTGCCCGTTCTTGTCGCGTCAGCAGATCGGTCACTTCCTCTACGTGCTCGACGCGGACAACAACCAGATCCTGGTCGTCAACAGCAACCGCTTCACGGTTCTGGACACGATCCAGTTGAGTGACCCGGTCGCGATGACGATGTCGCCGTCGCTCGGTCTGCTGGCGGTGTCGAACTTCTCGTCGTCGACGGTGTCGTTCGTCAACATCGACCCGCGCAGCCCGTTCTTCAACACGATCGTCGGCGAGACTCTGGTCGCGGACGGCCCGTCGGCCATCGCGTGGCAGCCGGACGGTGAGCACGCGCTCGTCGTCTCCGGCCCGTCGAACGCGCTGACCGTTCTGAGCGCCAACGACTTCTCGATCGTCGCCGAGGCGAGCGGCTCGCTGTCCAACCCGATCGACATCGCGGTCACCCAGCGCTACGTCAACACCGGCAACACGGCCGGCATTTACTACGGCTACGTCCTGAACGCCAACGGCACGATCGCCGTCTACGAGTCGGGTCCGGACGGAGTGAACGGCATCGGCTTCCGGGACGTGACCGGCCTGATCGACGTGACGTTCCCGCAGGCGCGTCGCCTGCGTCTGAACTACCTCGCTGCTCAGGGTGGCGTCTACGTCGCGCACGTCGACGACCTCGGGGTCGGAGTCGTGTCGAGTCTCGAGCTGACGTCGTCACCGCAGGGGCCGCAGCCGACTCAGCAGAACTCCGGTGGGTTCGTTCTGCCGCCGACCTTCCGTCAGAAGGTCTGGACGGTCGAGCAGACCTTCGGTGGTTCGGATCCGTCGGTGCCGAACAACCAGCGCCTGACGGGTAACTCGCCGGTCGACATGACGACTGATGAGGTCCTCAACTTCGGCGGCAACACGAACCAGATCACCAACTTCAACCCTGGGGTCGGTCAATCGATCATCGGTCACTCGTCGAAGGGGCACTCGCTGTTGAACGCCATGGGCGCCAACGTGACCCCGTTCCAGCCGCGGTTCCTCTTCGTCGCTCTGAGTGACGTCGGAGCGGTCGACGTGTTCGACCTCGACACTCGAGTCCGCGTCGCCTCGATCGATGTGCCGGGTGTTTCGACGCTCAGCGGCTACTGGAAGCAGTGAGCCCTCCGGCTCGGAGGGCGACCTCCGAGCCTTCGCTCCGGCCCGGATCGCGCCGGCCCGTCGGCCGCGCAGACTCCATGCCTGCGGCCGATCGGCTGCCCTGGGCGCGTTCGGAGCGGCCCGGCCTGGAGTCGTTCGCTCGGGCGAGGCCTTGGAAAGCGCGATCCTCGGCCGATGATCGGGTCATGCCCGAGGCCCCGGCCGTCCGCGACATGTTCGCGCGGATCTCTCCGCGCTACGACCGACTGAACCGCATCCTCTCGATGGGGATCGACGTCGGCTGGCGGAAACAGGCCGTGCGTTACTCCGAGATGAAACCGGGAGACCGGGTTCTGGACGCTTGCTCGGGGACCGGAGACCTCGCGAATGCTCTGAGCGATGCGGGTGCGGACGTGGTCGGCAGTGACTTCTGCGGCGAGATGCTCGAGTTCGCCGAGCAGAAGAACCTCAAGCGAGCCGAGGGGCGCCGTCCGGCGTTCGTTCAGGCGGACACGACGCAGTTGCCCTGGGCCGACTCGACTTTCGATCTCGCGACGGTCGCCTTCGGAATTCGCAACGTCGAGGATCCGCGCCGTGGCCTCGCGGAGATGCTTCGGGTCGTCCGGCCCGGAGGGCGGGTTCTGGTGCTGGAGTTCTGCAAGCCACGGACTCCCGGTCTCCGACAGGCCTACATGTTCTACTTCCGTCGGGTGCTGCCACGGCTTGGGCGGATGCTGTGTGCTGAGTCTGCGGGTGCCTACGACTACCTGCCCGACTCCGTCATGCAGTTTCCCGAACGAGAAGGCTTCCTCCAGCTGATGCGAGAGGCCGGTTGGGAAGACGCTGAGTATCGGACCCTCTCCGGGGGCATCGCGGCGCTCTACCGCGGTCGGCGACCGGAGGCCTCTCCGGCGTGAGCCGTCGTCGTCGACGACCGAAGCGAGAAGAGGTGCGACCCAAGAAGGAGTCGCGCAAGGTCGTGGATGCGCCGGTCGGCGGCTACTTCCGCTGGTCGCGTGCTCCCGAGGTGGCGATGTTGGCGGTACTGCCGGTCTGGATCGCCTACGAGGCCTTGCGGCTCTACTTGACGCCGAACGAACGCAACGGCGCCGAGGCACTCGTGCTCTCGGCCTTGCGGTTCCTCGGGCCCCATGGTCTCGACGTCTTGCGGGTCGCGTTGGGGATCACGTTCCTGGTCTCCATCGTCTTCACGCTGCGCCAACGGATTCCGTGGCTGCAGGTCGCGTTCGTGGTCGCGTTGGAGGGTGTGCTCTACGGGCTGCTGCTCGGCCCGGTGTCGCAGGCTCTGACGTTCTTCTGGTTGGACCGGGGAGTCCTGCTGAGTTGGCCCTGGACCGCGTCCGAGCTGACCGGGTCGCTCGGAGCCGGCATCTTCGAGGAGGCCCTGTTCCGACTCGGAATTCTGTCGGTGCTGTTGTTGTTGGCAGGCCGGGCGACGAGGTCCCTGGGCGTGTCGCGCACACCGGGTGTCGCGCTCGCCGTCCTGATCAGCGCTCTGACCTTCTCCGGATTCCATCATTTCGGAGCCGGGGCCGAGCCCTTCGACTCCCTGGTCTTCCTGTTCCGGGCGATGGCCGGGCTGGTGCTCGGCGCTCTCTTCCTGGCTCGAGGATTCGCGGTCGTGGTCTACACGCACGCGGTCTACGACCTCTACTTCTACGCGACGCAACCCGCCGCGAACTGACCCGAACCCCGCCGAGTCGCACCGATGCCCGATCGAACGAGTCCTCGTCCTGCCGATGGCCGCCACTTCGTGATCGGTCTCTGTGGTGGTTCGGGGGCGGTCTATGCGCTCCGGCTCCTCGAAGTCCTGCTGCAGAACGGCGCACACGTCGACGTGATCGCCACCGACGCCGGGCGACGCGTGCTCCTTCACGAGATGGGAATGCAGGAGGTCGCCGAGGGCGTCCGTGCAGAGCACCTCGTCGAGGAGCGCCTTCGCGAGCGTCTCGAGGTCTACGACCTGGCGGCGGTCGAATCGACGCCGGCGAGCGGTTCGGCTGCCATCGACGCGGTCATCTTGTGTCCGTGCAGCATGGGCACGCTCGCGCGGGTCGCTCACGGATTCAGTTCGAACCTCGTCGAGCGTTCGGCGGACGTTGCGTTGAAAGAAGGTCGGACCCTGGTTGTCGTTCCGCGTGAGTCGCCGCTCTCTGAGATCCACCTGGAGAACATGCTCAAGCTGCGTCGGGCCGGGGCGATCGTGCTACCCGCGATGCCGGGCTTCTATCACCGGCCAGAGTCGGTCGCGGATTTGGTCGACTTCATCGTGGCGCGCATCCTCGATCAGATCGGTGTGTCCAACGGACTGATCGATCGCTGGAAGACCCCGGACGCCGATCCGTCCGAGTCGCCGTTCAACGAAGGCGAGTCCGGTCGCTGAGATGGGCGAGAGTGCACAGAAGGGTGTCGCTCCCGTCGATGGGGCCGTTGAGGCGAAGCTCGAGTGGCGACGCTTCTCCTCGCTGATTCGATTTTCGCACACGGTTTTCGCGCTGCCGTTCGCGCTGCTCGCTGCCTGGATCGCCTGTGATGGGCAGCCGCAATGGTGGCGCATCGCGCTCGTCCTCGTGGCGATGGTCGGCGCGCGCTCGGCCGCGATGGCCTACAACCGCTACGCAGATCGCGATGTAGACGCGCAGAACCCGAGAACCAGTGGGCGAGAGATCCCGTCCGGTGCACTGACTCCTCGCGCCGTGTTCGGATTCACGGTCCTGTCGTGCTCCATCTTCGTCGTGGCGGCGTTCGGTCTCGGTTGGCTGACGGGGGCGCTGTCCGTTCCGACTCTGTTGTTCCTGCTCGGCTACAGCCACGCGAAGCGATTCACGGCGTTTGCCCAGCTCTGGCTCGGGGTTGCTCTCGGTCTTGCGGCGCCGGCAGCGTGGCTTGCCATGAAGGGAGCGGCCAGAGGAGATCTCCTGGACCCGTGTCTGCTGGGGCTCGGGGTCGCGTTCTGGGTCGCTGGTTTTGACGCGATCTACGCCTGTCAGGACGAGGGCTTCGATCGGAAGGCTGGCCTGCATTCGCTGCCGTCGCGATTCGGTCGTTCGGGAGCCCTGCAGATCGCGCTCGTTCTCCACGTTCTCTCCATCGTGTTCTTGGTCTGGTTCGGAGCGCGGCGCGGTTTCGGGCTGCCCTGGGGCGCCGCCGTCACGGTGATCGCCGGGCTGCTTGTCCGTCAACAGATCCTGGCTCGGCGGAGTCGGGGCGAGGCGATCGACCCGGCGACGTTCGCGGGCAACGGAGCCGTCGGTTTCGTTGCGCTGATCGCGGGGGTCGTCGAGATCTCCGCCTGAGAGGATCGCTCTCAAACCACGGCAGCGATGCCGCTACAGTGACGGGATGGCGGCTCCGAATCCCGAGCGCGAACTCGATCGCTTGCGCAAGCTCTGCAAGGGGCCCTTGCCGGCCGTCTTGGTCATCGCGGGCGCGTCGAAGTTCTTCCGCGGAGAGGCGATCGACCTGGTGCTCGGTGCCGTTCCCAAGGACGCGGATCTGCGTTCGATCGACGGCACCGCGGATTCGGATGGGCGGGAGCTCGATGATCTGCAGGGTGGCGGGCTGTTCGGCAGCGGCTCCTACGTCTGCGTGAAGCGGGCTGCCGGATGGTTGAAGACATTCCAGAAGGAGCTCGAGCGTCGCATCGACCACATCGCGGACGGCTGCGGCCTGATTCTCGAGGTCGAGAAGCTCGACAAGCGAACCAAGCTCGCGAAAGCGCTGATGGCTCGTGGAGAGGCCCTTGAGCTGCGCGATCTCTACGCCGAGCCATTCGGTCGTGGCCGTGGTCCGATGGACAGTGAGGTCGTCCAGTTCCTGATCCGTCGCGGGCGTCAGAGGAAGCTCGACTTCACACCGGAGGCCGCGATCCTCATTCGCGCAACGGTCGGGGACGATCCGACTGAGTTGCAGGCAGAACTCGATCGGCTCGAACTGCAGTTTCCGAACGGCGGTTCAGTCGGGCCGGAGGAGTTGCGGGGCAAGCTGCGCATCGCGTTCGAGTCGACGCCGTTCGAGTTCGCCGAGGCCGTGTTGGTGTTCGATCGCAAGCGCGCAGAGCGATCACTCGAGGCGATGTTCGAGCGCGGCGTGAAGGCACGCGATGGTTCGAGCATGGACGCCGGCGGCGTGTTTCCGATGGTCACGAGCTGGCTGTTCCAGAGCATGACGAACGTTCTTCACGGCGTGAGACTCCGCGATCAGGGCGTGTCCGATCGTGACATTCCCAGCCGTTGCGGTGTTCGTTTCTTCACCGAGCGATTCGAGGCGCAGGTGCGGGTCAATCAGGCCCCGCGTCTCGCGCGAGGTGTCGAGCTCCTCGTCGACGCGCAGCGGAAGTTCCGGAGCTCGGGCGAGACTCCGAGGCTGATCCTGGCGGACTTCCTCGCACGCTACTTCGGATCGGCGGTGCCGGCATGATCCGTGTGCTTCCGCCTGAAGTGATCAATCAGATCGCGGCCGGTGAGGTCGTCGAACGACCGTTCTCGGTCGTGAAGGAACTGGTCGAGAACGCACTCGATGCCGGAGCCACCCGCGTCGAGGTCGAGCTCGTCGAGGGCGGTCGCGAGTCGATCGTCGTGCGTGACGATGGCGCCGGGTTCGAACCAGAGGATCTGCCCTTGGCTTTTGTCGGCCACGCCACGAGCAAGCTCTCCGAGCTCCGAGATCTGGAGTTCGTCGCTTCGCTCGGCTTCCGTGGCGAGGCGCTTGCATCGATCGGGTCGGTGTCCACCGCGTCGATCCGTTCGAGACGGCACGACCGGGAAGAGGGATTCGAGGTCCGCTGTGAGCAGGGCCAGATGTCCGAGGTCAAACCCTGTGGTTGCCCACCGGGCACGCGGATCGAGGTGCACGGCCTCTTCGCGGCGATTCCGGCCCGACGCAGGTTTTTGAAGACCCCTCGGGCAGAGCGCGCGCGCATCCAGGACTTGCTCGCTCGTCTCTCGCTCTCTCGACTCGATGTCGCGTTCAAGCTGCGCGGCGATGATCGCGTCCTGCTCGACTTGCCGTCGGGCGACGACTTGAAGGCGCGGGTCACCAAGATCGCCGGTCGAGCGATGGGGGACGCGATGGTGTCGGTGCGTTCTGAGCGTGACGATCTGGTCGTCGAGGGGCTCGCGGGGTTGCCCGACGCCGCGCGTCGGGATTCTCAGTGGTCACTGCTCTACGTGAACGGCCGCCTGTGCAGTGACCGCGCCGCTCTCCACGCGATCAAGGCCGCCTATCAGGGCTACTTGGTCCACGGTCGTCAGCCGGTCTGGGTGCTGATGTTGTCGATTCCACCCTCCGAGGTCGACGTCAACGTCCACCCTCAGAAGTCCGAGGTCCGCTTCGCGGACAGTCGACGGATTACCGGGTTCCTGCACCGTGCGGTGACGGATGCGATTCACGACGCGGGGCTCGAGCGGCACGCCATCGTCGAAGCCGGTGGTGATCGACCTCGAGCGCAGAGCGGGTTCCCGGCCTTGCCGAATGATCTGTTCGCGCGGGTCGATCGAAGCACGACTCCGAAGGCGTTGCCCACTTCGGGCCTGGGTCGTGCCGAATTGGTGTCCGAGACCGGGGACCGGCCGAAGGACTCGCTGGTTTCCGAAGCGGCAGCGGCGGCCGGTGGCGCCGAGCTGGTTCGCGAGCACTCCTCAGAGCCAGTCGATTCCAGCGATCCTGCGGACTCGAACGACGATCCGTTCTGGCGTGAATTGGGATCGCGGCACTTCCTTCGTGTCCTCGACCTCTACCTCGTATTCGAGTCGCCCGACGGCCTGGTTGTCGTCGATCAGCACGCACTGCATGAACGCATCCTCTTCGAGCGTTTCCTACGGCGCGCGAAGCTCGGCGAGTCGGTCCAGGTGCAGCGGAACCTGATTCCGGATGTCGTCGAGCTGTCGGCCCGAGACAAGGAGTGGTTGCTCGAACACCGCGAGCTGTTGAGCTCCGAGGGGTTCGAGTTCGAGGACTTCGGTGGCCAGGCGATTGCGATCCATGCAGCGCCCTTGCTGCTCGGCAAGGTGCGCGGCCGCAAGTTGGTCGAGGAGCTTCTCGGAAGCGGGGACGATCCGTTGCCGAAGGCGCGGGACGCGTTGATCGAGCGCTTTCACTCCAAGGCCTGCCGCGCGGCCGTGATGGCGGGGGACCGGCTGTCCGATCAGGAGATCCGCGAGCTCCTGATCGAGGCGTCGCGCTGTGAGGAGCCGTCTCGCTGCCCTCACGGTCGCCCGACCGTGTTGACGTTCCCGCCCTCCGAGCTCGAGCGCTACTTCGGTCGTAGCAGCTGACCGAGCGTGGATGTTCTCCACGCCCGGGCCTGCTACTCTTCGTGGCTCGGTCATGCGGTCCCTTCTCGAGTCATCCTGGCGCAACGTCGAACCGGTTCTCCGGTCGCGTGTGGGCGAGGCGACCTACGAGTCCTGGATCGCGCCGTTGCGTCCGCTGGCGATGGAGCGTGGGGTGTTTCACCTCGAGGCGCCGTCGCGCATGGCCTGTGATCGGGTGGCGCAGATGTTCGGGTCGCTCATCGAGGACGAGCTGAGTCGCGAGTTCGGCACGCGTATCGCGGTTGCGGTGGCTCCGAAGCCCGAGTCGTTCCTCCCGGATGAGCTCGAGGTGTCGCCGGAGAGGCCGGTGATCGATGGTAGCAACCGCACCGCGTGGCTTGCGATGCAGGCCTTGCACGACGGACGGGAGCTGCCGTCGAGCCTGTTCTTCTTCCATGGCCCAGAAGGCGCCGGCAAGACGTTCCTGCTCGAGGCCTGGCGCTCCGCCCGAACCGGTCGTTCGCTCTACTTCAACGCTTCGTCGTTGAAGGCGGCGGTCTCGTCGGCGATCCGCGATCGTCGTCTGCCAGCTCTGATCGACGAGTTGTGCTCCGGGAAGGACCTGATCATCGACGAGATCCATCGCCTCGGAACAGCGAAACGAGTGCAGCAAGAACTCGCTCGGGTCCTGGAGCGACGAGGGACGGATGGGCCGGCGACTCTGCTGGCGTCTCGTTGGCACCCTCGCGATATCCGCGGTCTCGAACGATCACTCGAGACCTGGTTGCTCGCTGGCTTCGTCTGTCGAATCGATCTCCCCGGGCCGGAGGCTCGGCTCTCGTACCTGCGAGCTCTCGAGGGGCCGCCGTCTCAGAACGGTCGCGCGGAGCCGGTCGAGCGACTCGCCCGTGAGTTCCAAGGCAGCTACGCCGAGTTGCGTCAGGCCTGGGCTGTCGAGCGCCACGCGAAGCCGGCCTTGCGCTCGCACTACTTCGAGCTGATCGATCCCCGATCCACCTTCGAGCGAATGCGAGATCTGGTGACGGAGCGCTACGAGGTCGACGCCGACGAACTCTGCGGCAAGTGCCAGAAGCGTCCGGTCAGTCGCGCGCGCAAACTGCTCGCCTGGGCCTGCGTGCAGCGCGGACTGTCGCGCGCCGAGGTCGGTCGGTACCTCGATCGGACGCGCGCGGCGGTGAGCTACATGATCTCGTCGCTCGACAAGGAGATGGAGTCCGACAACGAGCTGCGGGTCGAGGCCGAGGGCCTGCTGTGAGTCGATACCTCGCGCTCGACGGAGGGGACGGAGTCGGGAAGTCCACTCAGGCGAAAGCCCTGGTTTCCGCGCTGCGGGAGCGGGGAGTCGAGGTCGAGCATCTTCGCGAGCCCGGGTCGACGCGATTCAGCGAGCGGCTGCGTGAGATCCTCCTCGATCCCGCGACCGGCGATCTCGACCCACGGACGGAATTGCTCGCGTTCTCCGCGGCGAGGGCGCAGATGCTCGAAGAGACGGTGCGTCCGCTTCTCGACCGCGGTGTCACGATCGTCTCGGAGCGCTGCTGTGTTTCGACTCTGGTCTACCAGTGCCTCGCGTCGGACCGGGGCGAGCTCGTGCGGCTGTGGCAGAATGTCTCTCGGGGCCTTCACGAGAAGGTTCCGATCGATGATCTGCTCGTCCTCGATCTCCCGGTCGATGTCGCCGCTCGACGGCGGCCCGACGAGGAGGACCGGATCGAGGCGCGCGGCTTGTCGTTCCACGATCGAGTGCACGCGGGTTTTCGCCGCTTCGTCGAAGACGAGTCTCTGCGCGAGGGCATCGTCCGGCGCGTGCATCGAGTCGACGCCTCGCGATCGATCGAGGAGGTGACGGCCGACCTGATCGCGGCGCTTGCGGCCGGGGAGAGCGATCATGATTCCTGAGTTGCTCGGTCAGGGTGAGACCTGGGATCAGCTGGTCGCCTTGGCGGATTCCGGACAGCTTCCTCACGCGGTTCTGATCGAAGGCGCACCGGGTGCCGGCAAGTCGCTCGCTGTCAGTCTCCTAGCGGCGCGGTTGTTGGCTCGTGACCCCAGCGAGGTTGACGCGTCGTTCGTCGATCGAATGGAGCGCGGGCAGCACGCGGATCTGCACTTGGTGACGCGTCCCGCCGACAAGGTCGACATCCCGCTCGACTCGATCCGCGAGCTCCAGACGACGCTCGAGCGGACTGCGCTCGAAGGTGGGGCGAGGGTCGTGGTGATCGATCCGTCCGACCGTCTGAACGTGCAGGGGCAGAACGCCCTCCTCAAGACACTGGAGGAACCGGGTGAGAGCACTTTCCTGCTCCTGACCGCCTCGCGCCCCGAGTCCTTGCTCGACACCGTTCGCTCCAGGGTTCGCCGGGTTCGATTGATCGCTCTACCCGAGGATCGGCTCGCCTCGCTGTGCCCACGCCCCGAGGACTGTCCGTTCGATCTCTACCAACGTCTGGTGGCGCTCTGTGACGGGTCGGTCGGGCGCCTGCGGGCTCTGGTTTCGGCGGAGGCCCGGGAGATCCTGGAGCGTCTGGACGAGTGGCTCGCGGCACCGCCGGAGGACTGCGGAGGGCTCGGCAGAGCGCTTCTGCAGGGTCAGAGCGGCCGCGATGAGGTCCAGGGGCGGGCGATGATGGTCCTTCTGGTGCTGCGCGCGCGGCTCCGGGAGAGCCTGCGGAACGCGCTTGCGGTCGACCCAGAGCGTCCATACGCTGCGGCGCGCACCGACGCGACCGTCGGCGCTCTCGAACGCGTGTTGCAGGCCGAAGACGACCTCCGTCTCGGCATTCCGGCCGCTCAGACCCTGGACGCTCTGCTGCTCAGCTCCCTCCCGACGGGATCGCGCTGAGCGGGGGTTCCGATCAGGGTCGGGCCGGGCACACTGTTCGAGGCGTCGGTTGCCGAGGTGTCCCGACGTCGGTCCGGCTCGTCACCGGCCTGGTGCCTCGGGTCCATCGTCGCGGTTCTCCGCGGCGACGGGTGTTTGTGGAGGGGGATCGAATGATCTCCGACATCTCAGCGATCGAGAGAGCTCGCGCTCTTTCGGTCAGGAAATCTCGCGGATCGTCCGATCTCAGTGGTGGTTGCGCCGCGGGCCCGGTCGCTAGTGCCGTCATGTCCGGATCTGCGTGCTGAGACTTTCCGAAACCCCCGAATCCCGAATCCCACCACGATGGCTGCTGTCGACCCGCTCGAAGAACGCATCGTCGAGATCCGAAAGCGTGACCGCCGATTCTCTCGGCAGGCTTACGAGTTCATTCTCGAGGCGCTCGATCACACGATCGCCGTCATGGGCAAGGACCGCCTGACCGGTGAGGAGCGACACGTCGGTGGACGTGAGCTCTTGCTTGGCATCAAGGACTTCGCGAGCAAGCGCTTCGGTCCGATGGCTCCGTTCGTGTTCCGGCAGTGGGGTGTTCGTCGCACCGACGACTTCGGAGAGATCGTGTTCAACCTGATCGACGCCGGCCTTCTGAGTCGTCGCGATTCGGATTCGCGCCTCGACTTCCAGGACGGTTTCGACTTCGACCGGGTCTTCGATGAGGCATTCCGCGACCACCTGAGCGAACTCGGATCCTCGTGAGCCCGGAGCGGAGCGAGAACAACGAGCAGGCATCAGCCGAGGCCTCCGAGAGTGGCATCGGCTGGCTCGGCGTTCTGCTGATTGCCGGCGCTCTGTTCCTGGCAGGCTACGCGGTCTTCGCCTACGCGAGTGTCTTCGGGCCGCTGTTCGCAGCGCTCGGACTCGCCTACGCGCTTGAGCCGTTCGTGCGGATGCTCGAGCGGAAGAAGATGAAGCGGCGGGTCGCGGTCGGAATCGTCTTCCTGGGAGCGCTGGTCGTGCTCGGTGGGGGGCTCTGGCTCGCGGTCTCGCAGATCTATTCCCTGCTCGGTGGGATGATCGGCCAGACCGGCTCGACGAACATCGTCGCGAAGAGCGTCGCGAACTGGTCCAACATGATCCAACGGCTCGCAGCCGAGCTCGATCTGCAGGATCGCGTGAAGGACGCTTCGTTCTGGCAGCCGATCGTGAAGCCGCTCGCGACGACGATGACCGACCTTCTGTCCTCGGTTCTCGCGGGGCTGTCGTGGATCGGTGTGCTGATCCTCACACCGGTCTACACGCTTTACCTGATGGTCGACATGCCGCGGATCGAGCAGCTACTGCGCGACCACATTCCGCGGGCCGATCGCGAACGCACCGACCGCGTACTCGGTCGGGTCCACGTCGGACTTTCCGCGTTCCTTCGTGGCCGGATCCTGATCGCGGTCCTGAAGGGGGCGATCCTCGCCGTCGGGCTCTGGATCGTTGGAGTGCCCTACCCGAGTGCGCTCGGTCTGCTGGCCGGCCTGCTTTCGATCCTGCCGATCATCGGCCCGTTCCTCGGCTGGGCGTTCGCGATCGGCGTCGCGCTGGCGGATCGTGAGGGTTGGCTCGGCTTCGGACTCGTCACCGGCGTTTTCCTCGTCGCCGAGGCGCTCGAGAACTTCCTGCTGATGCCCCGCGTGATGAAGGCTGGTGTCGACCTGCATCCACTGACCGTGCTGTTCTGCGTGGTCTTCTGGGGTGCGGTGCTCGGCGGCCTCGGCGCGCTCCTCGCGATCCCTCTTACGCTCTGCTTGAAGATCGCGCACGAGGAGTATCTCCTGCCGGAAATCCGGCGCCTCGCCTGAGTGGCTTCCTGACTGGGAGCCGGCGAGGCGGCATCCGCTCGACTACTTGTCGAGCGGGAAGATCGGCGCGTAGGCCGTGATCGACTCGGGGTCGATCGAGCCGAGCTCGAAGATCTTCGCGAGTCCGTTCTGCAGCTGGCCATCCTCCTGGAAGTCGCCGACTGCGCGTCCGCCCGGGTAGGCCTTGCCTCGGATGTCCGAGACTTCCTCGCGGAGCATGTAGCGGACCCACTTCCGGATGTCGTTCTCGGTGAGCTTCGTGTCCAGGGACTCGAAGAACTCCGCGAAGCCCGGGTAGAGCGAGGTGTCGAAGCCGTCGTTCTCTGCCAGTCGAAGAGCGAGGTCGGCGTCGGCTTCGACGATGGTCTTCGCCATCTCGCGGAACGCGCCCTGACGCAGGAGCTCGAACACCTCGGCGTTCTTCCAGGCTTCCTTCGCCTCGAGCGGGCGGAGCTTGCACTCGATCTCGGGGATGACGCCCCACTCTGGGTCGACGAGGCGACCCTCGGAATCGAACTCCTTGTGCGGGCTGCGACCACTCGGAAGGTGGTAGCGCGACAGCGTCATCTTCATGCGCGGCCCGACGTCGTATTCGCCGTTGCCGTTCGCGTCTTCGAACTCTTCCCACTCTTCGTGGATGCCGTTGCGGTTCTCGTCGTTGAATCGCTCCGGCGGCGAGGAGCGCAGCGGCAGCAGCTGCTGGACGCTTCCCTTACCGAAGGTGCGTTCTCCGATGATCGTCGCGCGACCCAGGTCCTGCAGAGCGCCGGCCGTGATCTCCGAGGCCGAGGCCGAAAGGTCGTTCGTCAGGACGACCATCGGAAGCTCGGTCGAGAACTGGCGGCCCGCGCGCGTGCGGTAGGTGTCGGTCGGGACGCCGTCCCGCCCCTGGGTGTAGACCACGAGGGATTCCGGCTCGACGAACATCTCGACGATGTCGCGGGCCGCGAGCAGGAAGCCGCCGGTGTTGTTGCGCACGTCGAGGACGACTCCGTTCAGGTCACCTTCGGCCTGCATGGCCTCGAGGCCCGCGCGAAGTTCGCTCGCGGTGCCACGACCGAAGGTCACGATCTCCGCGTAGGCGATGTTGCCTGGAAGCAGCTCCCAGTTGACCGACGGGACTTGGATCTCGGCACGGACGATTGCGACGTCCTGAGGCTCGAGGAAGCCGGCACGCGCGATCTTGAGCACGACCGTGGTGTCGGGAGTGCCCTTCAAGCGGGAGATGATCTCTTCCTGGGTGTGTCCGGACGTCTCCCAGCCATCGACTTCGAGGATGCGGTCACCGGAGCGAAGACCTTCCTGGTAAGCCGGGCCGGAGTAGATCGGGCGGACGATCGAGAAGATGCCGTCGGCGTCGAAGTTGACGTAGGCACCGATTCCGCCGTACTCGCGGGTGAGGTCGAAGAAGAACTGCTCGTATTCGGCCGACGTAAAGAAGCTCGAGTGGCGATCGAGCGAGCGCATCAGGCCCTTGGCAGCTGCCTGGACGAGCTGGTCGTCGTCGAAGTCTTCACCGCGGATGTGCAGGTTCTTCGCCGCGCGAATCAGCTCGCGGAGCAGCGCGAAACGGTCTTCCTCGGCGCTCGAGGCTCCGTCATCGCCGGAGCGCAGACTGCTCAGTTGGCGGAGTCGCTGGTCAAAGATCCGGCGATCCTCCTCGCGACGGATGTAGGCCTTCGCCGCGCGGCCTTCCGGCGTCGGCTGCTCGGCCAGCGCGCGGAGCTCATCCCAGACCTGGCGACTCGTGTCATTGAGGTCGGCCATCGTCAGCGCGGCGAGTGCACGCAGGCGCACGTCCGAGGCGCGTAGGTACTCGCGGATTGCGCGCTTCGCCGCGAGCTGGTCGGTTTCGTTGCCGATCTGCCAGAGGCCGTGCGCGGACTCGATGCGCGTCGAGGCGGGGGCGAGGTCGTCTTCGACCTGGGCCTTCAGGAGGTCCCGGACGTCGGGCAGTACGCGGCGGTTGAACAGCGAGTCGTCCGCGAGGAGCGAAATCGCGACCGAGCGGACCTCGTCGTCGTCGCGCGAAAGACCTTCGCCTTTCGCGACCGGACCGAGGATCTCGAGGATGTCCGCGCCGAACAGGTCGCCGTCGGCCAGGTCGCGGAGCGAGAAGGCCGCCGTGAGCCGAGCCTTTGGACCGCTGTCCTTACCGGCTGAGATCAGTGCCGTCGCGAGGGCTTCTTCGCCCGCGTCGAGGTCGAGGATCTGAGCTGCGATCTCGAACACGCCCCGGATCGGAGCCTGCTCGGCCTCCTGGAGGAGGGCTCGCGTCTGCTGAGTGACGTCCTGCTGCGCGGAGGCGAAGGCCGGCAGTGCGAGTGCCGCCCATCCGACCAGGAGGGTCCTACGAAGAGTCGTTGTGTGCATGGTCGCTGGAGTCGGGGCGTTTTGGCCCTTCCGGTCCATCGCCGGTGGAAGGTCCTAGCAGCCCGTTTCGCAGTTCCTTGGACGCAGGACGCAGTCAATCCACTCCCAACGCCATCAGAACCGTCCCGAGTCTAGCGGGACGGGGGTTCCTACGCCGTTCGACACCGATCGGCGAAGGAGGATTCCCTTCGTCAGGAATCGGCGCGCGGGGTCGTCGGACCGGAGGGAACCGGGCAGGATGGCCCGGACATGGACCAGAATTCGCCGGAGTTCTCCCATCTCGACGCCCAGGGTCGGGCTCGGATGGTCGACGTGACCGACAAGGATGCGAGTGGGCGGCATGCTCTGGCCCGGGCCTTCGTGGACCTCGGCACGGAGATCCGGACGCGACTGTTCGACGGAGATCTGCCGAAGGGCGATGCTCTGGCCGTGGCCCGGATCGCCGGGATCCAGGGCGCCAAGGAGACCTCCCGGACGATCCCGCTCTGCCACCCGTTGGCGATCTCCTCGGCGAAGGTCTCGATCGAGGCCTGTGGCGAGGAGGAGGGCCGGGTCGAGATCCTCTGCGAGGTGCGTTGTCACGGCACGACCGGTGTGGAGATGGAAGCGCTCTGCGGGGTCTCGGCCGCCGCCTTGGCCCTCTACGACATGTGCAAGGCGCTCGACAAAGGGCTCTCGATCGGCCCGATCCAGCTCCTGGAGAAGGACGGTGGCAAGTCGGGTTCCTACCGTCGCGACGACTGAGCGACGGCCGAACCGGGTTTTTTCGGCCTGCACGCTCCTCCGGAATTCCCTACGAGGGGCGCGCGCCCTTCGCTACGGTCCTCGAACCGGCCCGAGAACCGGGCCCGAACGACTCCATGGCAGCCAAGAAGAAGAGTTCGAAGTCGAAATCGACGACTCGCAAGAAGTCGTCGGCCTCGAAAACCCGTCGCACGAAGTCGGCCGCGTCCAGGAAGCCAGCCCGGAAGCCTGCCAAGAAGGCCGCCTCGAAGAAGGCGCCTGCCAAGAAGGCGGCGCGTCGCAAGGCGAACGCGTCGGCCGGTGATCGTGTCGAGGAAGTACAGCGCGTGATCGACGTCATGGTCGAGCGCGGTGCCGTCGAGGTTGAGCTCGAGGAACCCGGCTTCAAGATGCGCGTGCGGCTGAAGGAAGAGCAGGCAGCGACCGTCGTGTCGGTTCCGCAGGCCTCGTTCTCCCAGCCGACGGTCGCTCCGGCCGCCGCATCGGCTTCGGCGGCTGCGCCGGCACCGGCGCCGGCCGCGAACGG
>JBCBZB010000002.1:0-181009 GCA_039815565.1 Planctomycetota bacterium | reverse complement strand
GTGTCGAACTCGAGGCTCTCGGCGAGCTCGACCGAATCCTCGAGCACATCGAGAAGTGCCTGGTCGTGTCCGTGCGTCTCCTCGGGGTGGTGCGTCGTCAGCACGAGATCCGGTCGGATCGAACGCAGCAGACGTGCGAGGTCCTTGATCGTGCGCTCACGGGGCCAGTCCTCGAACGTGCTCTCGGCATCGCGGCAGAACCCGGCGTCGCGGCGGTTGAGATGCCAGATCTCCAACCCGAGGCGCCGCGCGCAGGCTTCGGTTTCGATCGTCCGACGGGCACCGAGTTCGTCAGCGACCTCGGCGCCCGCGCTGTTCTGTCCACCCTCCCCGCGCGTCGCGAGGATCACATGCACGCGGTAGCCCTGGTCGAGGCGGAGGTAGGTCGCCGGAAGCAGGTATTGGTCGTCGGGGTGGGAAGCGAGGAACACGACACACAGGTCGTTGCGCGCATCGCGAAGCGATTGCAGCAAGGCGCGGTCCCCGCTCTCGAAGCTCGTGCCGAGGCCGCCGAACCGCGCGAGTTCAGCGATGCGCTGGGCCTGGTCGAGCGTCTGCGTCTGGGCCTGGATAGCCGGTGACGCGATGCCGATCAGACACGCAGTGACGGCGAGGGCCGACCGTACTCGACGACGGACGGTCTGGCGTTCACGGCGCGGAGATCGCGCCCGTGACGTGGGGGGTTCGAGACCCTCGACTCCTGCTTCGACGCTCACTCGACCCGACACTCTACCGGAGGAGGCGCTGGGTGGGAGTCGCGGCGCTCGGCGTGTTTCGGCCGAGCCCCTTTGCGGCGCGATCAGGCTGGATCAGCGACCTTCGCCGAACTCGGCCGCGATGTCGTCGGACATCACGCCGAAGGTGGCGATACCGGCACCGACTAGGCCTCCGATCAGGACGTCCAGCTCCATGCCGAACGGACCGATCGAGACCGAGCGCCATCCGTTTTCGTCGGACTGCGTGTAGTCGAGGCCTCCGAACATGTGCTTGGTGACGGTGCTCGGCTCGGGCAGCAGCGCCGGGTCGATCGGGATGTCCGGAGTCATCGGCACGAAGGCCATGAGGCTCGCGACGAGCTGATACATGCCGCCCACCGAGCTCTTGTGGTCGGTGAAGCTCAGCGACTCGAAGCTGTTGCCCTGGATGTGCGACTCGATGTAGCGAGCAAACTCGGGGTTGCTGCGGATGTCGCCGTTGGCGTCGTCATCACGGTCCATGCGGCGCAGCGCGTTCTTTACGTCGCCGGACGACAGGGCCATGACGATCTTGCCTTCCTTGAACCCGAAGGTCGGCGTGAAGAAGTCCGCCGGGTTGATCGGGATCGGAAGTGCGTCCGAACCCATATCGATCTCGAGGCGGAGCTGGAACAGGTCCAGACCCGAGCGCTTGATCGGGTTCAGCGACAAGGCGCCCTCCGAGAGCTGCTCGAGCGTGCGGAGGGAGTTCATGAATCCCTCCTGGTTGTTCATGTCGGCAATGACGACGACCTCCGGCTGTGCAGCCATGCCGGCAAAGGGCATCGACCACATCGCGTAGTTCTGGCCGAAGGCGCCGAAAAGGTCGTTCTCAATGGAGAGGCCGATTTGCTCTTCCATTTGCGCCATCATGTCGCGCGCCATATCGCCCATACCCGGCGCATAGGCTTCGACCCCGTTCATCAGGGTGTTGTAGAAGCCTTGAACATCAACGCTGCCGAGGCTGAAGCTGACGGCATCCTTCGGGATCCAGCGCAGCGTGTTGAGGTCGACCGTGTTGCTACCACCGGCGAACAGACCCTTGCGGTTCTGCATTGGCGACGCGGTGTAGACCTCGGTGACGGCCGTGCCACCGACGTAGCGCGAGGTCATCGACATCGAGTCGACCGAGCGGAGGCCGAGGGCATCCACGACGCGACGGACACCGGCGATGTCGATTTCTTCCGGGAAGTCGGGAGCCATCGCCGCGGCGACGTCGAGCCCCGGGAGGAGGAAGTCGAGGCCCGGGCCCGGGCGGAAGAACATCTCGAATTCCGCGCCACCGAAGTCGATGCGCTGAGCGTTCGACTGGAACGAGCTCGTGCCGGACAGGCCGGTCGATTCTTCGCTGTTCATCCGGTTCGCGACACCGGCGACGTCGTTGGCGAGCGTGCCGAGGACGAAGTTGGAGCCGGAGAAGCAGTAGTGCAGACCCATCGGGTCTTCTGGATCAATCTGCAGCGAGAACACGTCGAGGCCGTCGACTTCGGCCGGGGTCGGAGCCATGCCCGTCTGCATGGCGAGGGCGCCGGCACCGACCTGCAGGACCTGCTTCCAGGTCTCGATCGACTCACCGAAGTCCATCTGCACCAGGAAGCCGATGCGCGGCTTCGGCGCCATCATGCTCTGCTCCTCGGTGGTCGTTCCCGACGGCATCGCGATCGACAGCTCGGTCAAGGCGACGCTCATCGAGCGGACGCGCATCTCGAGGACCGCATCCGGGTCGATCGGGATCATCCCGCTCTCGTAGGCGTCTCGCGCCTCGTTCAGCCCGTTTTCGAACTCCTCCTCGGCCATCTCCAGCAGACTGCGGAAGAAGTCTTGGACCTCGGGTTCGTTCCAGGTCTTCAGCAGCGGCATTTCGCCGAGTTCCCCGAGCGTCGTGCTGAGGTCGGGGAAGCTGATGTAACCGACGCTGCTCTCCGGCAGCGCGCGGGCGAACGGGCTCTGAGCACTCAAACCGCCGACGCAGAGAGCGGCGGAGGCGAGCACTGGAAGGGATCGAAGGATCATGGAGGTGCGAAATCGCGGTTTCGGTGGGTCGGGATCAGTCCTGGCAACCGAGGTGGCCGGGTGCAGGCACTACCTGTCACCCGGTGGGCTGTGGGATCGGGACTGTGCGAGGGGCAGGGAGGCGGTTCAACCAGCCAGAAGTTGCTGGAAGTGCGCCTTCACTCCGTCCTCGTCCGCGATCAGCGCGGTCTGGAGCGCCCGGATCGCCGCGGTCAGCTCGGCACCTCGCTTGTCGCCGGGGCCGGCAGCGAGGAGCTCGCGAATTCGGGCGAAAGCGCCCTTCACGCCGTCGTTGGTGGACTTCGATGCGTAATCGAGCAGCAGGCCGGCTTGGTAGACGTTGTAGTCCACGGTGCGCGAATCGAGGCTCGGGTCGATCTTGAAGTCCGAGAACCAGCCGGCGAGGTCACCGACGCCGCCCTTCGTGAGGTGCTGGTCGCCAAAGAACTTTGCGATGCCCTTGTTTTGGTGTCGTTCGACTTTTCCGGCCACACCGCGCATGAACCACCGGGGTAGTTCTACGCCGTAGCTCTGGCCGAGGCCGACGATGTAGGCGAGGCCTCCTCCGTGGGTCGTCCAGTAGGGCGTCCAGTCCTTGTTCTCGTTGACGATCGCGAGCCGGCCGAAGGGTTGGTCGTTGATCGTGACCTGCTCGGCTTCGGGTACCGAGAGGCAGGCGCCGTAGGCCGAGCCGCCGTCGCCGAGGTCGTTGGTGATCGCGTTGTATTCGTCTGTCGAGGACACGAACCAGACCGTCGGGCGGAACTGCGGTTCAGGGAAGGTCTCGGTGCCGAGCAGTCGGGCCGATTGCTCGATCGCGGTGTCGACCTTGCCGGCGCGCGACTTCAGCTCTTCGTAGGGCTGGGTGCCGAGGATCCAGGCGTTGTAGCTGCGGATCACCCACAGGTGGCGTCCTTCGGCCGCGAGTTCGTCAGCGCGATCGCGCGACACCCAACCCTCGGCCGTCGGGAAGAGGCCTTCCTCGGCCTTCGGCAGGTCGAAGTCGTCGATCAAGGCTCCGGTCTTCGGGTGACGGACCATGCCCGACTGCAGAGCGATCAGCTCTTCCTTCGACACGCGCTCGTCGTCGTGCCAGTACTTGCCGGCCTTCGCGTCCTCGACGTGCTCGTCGGCGACCCAAACGTCGCCGACCTTCTCAAGACCGGCGTCCTCGAACTCCTTCTCCAGGCGCTCCAGGCGCTTCTCACGAGCTTCTTCGAGCTCGAGCCACTCGCCTTCGATCTGGACGAAACCGAGGGTTGCGCGCGTTGCCGCGTGGTCCGGATCGATCTTGAGGATGCTCTCGAGAAGCTTGGCCGCCTCCTTGGACAAGCCGACTTCCTCGGCCCAAACGGCTGCTTCGTGCAACTTGTCCGCGTCGTCGCCGGCGTCCTTCTCACGCTGTTTCAGTTGGCGCTTGAGCTGTCCTCTGGTCTGCGCTTCGACGTGTTCGGTGGCGAATAGGCCGGCGAGGAGGACGGCGACGGTGACGGTGGAGGTGCGGCTGGACATGCGTGGGAGGGACACGGTCAGGGGTCTCGGGGTCGTGGGGGCGGTCGCAGCCCCGTTTCGCGCGGGGTCGATCGGCGGCCTATCAGAGGGGGCGCGAGTGTAGCAGGTCCGCCCGCTCTGCCAGCGTTGTCAGGCGCCGGTGCGGCGACCCGAGTTCGGGAGGAATTGGCGCCAGGACTCCAACGAGACCGTCGTGAACCCGGGGAGCCCGAGCGTCGACTTCGGGGTCGAGAGCGGCTTGCGGAGCTTCATCCCGACCGTCGCGAGATCGTGGTTGCCCTTCGCCGAGTTGCAGCGCCGACATGCGACTGCGCAATTGTCCCAGCCGGTCGTTCCGCCCCGAGAGCGCGGCACGACATGGTCGACCGTCAGCTTCGAGGGCTCAGGCTTGGCACCACAATACTGACACTGGTAGTCGTCTCGGCGGAAGAGGCCGGCCCGACTGAAGGGCGTGCGGAAGGTCGGGACCTTGTCGAAGCGGGCGAGTTGTACGACTTCCGGTGGGCGCAGCGGGCCGCTCGTCGAAACGATCACACGATCGCTGGAGCAGGGTCCGAGGGCCCACCAACTTTCGAAGTCGTGCGTTTGCAGATCCCCGGGATCGATCGCGCGGGCCTGTTCCGCGAAGACCATCGTCAGGGCCCTGCGAACGGTCGTGACGTGAACCGGCATCCAGGAGCGGTTCAGGACGAGGGAAGGGGAGTCGAGCAACGAGCCCCCACTTGGTCTGTTGGGCTCGAACGGGTCTGAATCGAGGGCATCCATCCGGCGAGGCCGAGATTAGCGAACGAATGCCGCTTGCCTACCGGCCCCCCTTCGGACCCTGGATCGCCCGCGCGTTGAAGCCGCCGGGATCGGCGTCTGGCGTTCGCCCGCCGGGATTCGGATCGCCCCGTTGTCCGCCGTCTGGGACTCGGTGTTTCCACGCCGTGGACAGGGGGGCGGGACTGGATACACTTCCGCGCCCGCCTGCGCGGTCGAGAAGCCGCGTGAACCCCGTTCGGACAGGTGAACCCATGCGCATCGCGCCCACAGGACTGCTCTCGATCGTCTGCGCCTTCGGCCTGCAGGCCTGCCACGTTCGTCCGCCCGTCGCGCAGTTCGACGACATTCCGGTGCCGGATGGTCTCGAGCTGATCGAAGACGAGCAGAGCCACTCCGTTCAGTGGGTCGACGCAAAGTTCCGCCACGGACAGTTCCGCTACGAGGGACGACGTTCCGCGACCGAGGTCGAGGCGTTCCTGCTCGATCGGATGCCGACCTTCGGGTGGCGACTGCTCGGCCAGGAGAGCGCAGATGAATCGGGAAACCCGGTATCTATCCTTCGGTTTCGCCGACCCCAGGACAACGCGACCTGCTACGTCGAGGATGTCGGGGACGAATACACCAACTTGAAGATCACGGTGACGACAGTCACCGATGCCCCTAGCACCCAAGCCAACCGATGAGCTCGCACAGCGAAACCGGCCTCGAGGGCCAGGTCGACGCCACCAACCCGATCGAGATCTTCTGGGAGAAGAACAAGCGATCGGTCCTGATTGTCACCGGCGTCATCGTCCTCCTTCTCGTCGCCAACTTTGCCTATGGCCGATACCAGCGCAGTCAGGTCAACGAGACCTGGTCCGCGTTGTACTCCGCCGCGGGCCTCGACGCCTCCTACTCGGAGCCGATGGCGGGGTTCACCCCGCTCGACCAGTTCCTGCGGGAGCTCAGCCTCTACAGCCAGCCCGAGCTGGATGGGGAGCAACGCTCCAAGCTGACCGAGATCTCGGACGGCAGCGGCGCGACCGCGCCTCTGGCCCTGTGGATGTTGGCGATCGACAGTCGCCGCACCGAAGACTTCGGTGAGGCGCTGCGCTTGCTCGATCAGATCAAGCAGCGCTTCCCCGATCATCTTCTGGCGATCGAGATGCCCCATCCGCCGCAGTGGCTCAGCCTTGAGCCCACCCTGGACGACGAGGGCAACGAGATCGATCCGGCTGAGGTCAAGGTCGAAGATCGCGTCTACTCCGAGCCGGTTGCAGGATCGCCTGTCGACTTCCTGAGATCAGAGATCGAGAGTCAGCGGGAGGTCCAGCCGCGGATTGCGGCGATGCTCGAGCTGCCGGAAGCGGACAGTGCCAAGGTCGCGATCATCCACTTCGAGCACGATGGCGGCTCCCTCGCTGGGGACGTCAAGGTGCGCTTTTACGAGTCGAAGGCGCCCAACAACGTCGCGGCATTCCAGGCCTTGGCGACCGGTGGCTACTTCGATGGCCTGTCGATTCACCAGCGTCGGGTCACCTCCGAGCGTCCCGGCGCGCTGCCGTCTGGTTCGGTCGACTTCGGTTGGCCGAGCTCGGTCGAAGAGTCCACGGACGATTGGGTTCAGCCCTCGGACGAGGATATCGAAGAGCGCGCTGGCGAGGAGCTGAACGAGTTCCTCAACGCGGACTGGGAGAACACCGAGGTCCCGATGCTTCCGATGGTCCTGGCTGTCGGGCTCGACAACGAGGGCATGACCAAACTCCACGAGGTCACTCTCGCAGCGGAGGAGGAGCTGAGTTCGCTGAACACCCAGCGCCTGGTTCTCGGGCGGGTGGTCGAGGGTGAAGATCTCGTTCGCCGGATCGTCGAGGAGTCGGGATTCCTGGACGTCAACAGCGCGCAGTCCGGCTTCGGCAAGCCGACCGAGCGGGTGCGTATCGCGTCGATCGAGTTCGTCGACGCCTGATCGATCGCCCCGCTCTGGGTGGGTGGCGATCACGGTCGTGTTCCACGTGGAACACGACCCCCTCGGCTCAGCGTGCGCGCAGGCTCTTCAGCAGCGCCGCGACCCGCTCGAATTCTTCGCGACCGACACACTCGATCGTGATCTTCGAGCGCTTCCCGCCGACCTTCACCCCGACCTTGGCGTCGAGGGCCTGACCCAGGTCGTCCTGCAACTCGCGCTGCCAGGCGGGCGTCTTCGCCTTCGAGCCCGATCCCTCAGAACCCTGAGGAGCCGCCTCGGAGGCTCCGACTTCGCCGCGGGCCGCGGCCTCGGTCTGGCGAACGTTCCATTCCTCACGGATGGCTTGCGCGGCCAGCCGACTGCGGTCCTCAGCCGACTTGGTGGCCAGCAGGGCACGCGCGTGACCCATGGTCAGGCGGCCGTTCGCGACGTGGGTTCGCACCTCCGGGGGCAGCTCGAGCAGCCGCATCAAGTTGGCCACGGTCGACCGGTCCAGACCCACCTGCTTGGCGAGCGCCTCTTGTGTCGTGCCGGTTTCCTGCTGGATCTTGCGGAACGCTTCCGCCTTTTCGATCGGGTTCAGGTTGGCACGCTGGAGGTTCTCGACCAGCGCGAAGACGGCCGACTCGTGGTCCGTGAGGTCCCGGATCACGGCCGGGATCTTCGTCAGGCCCGCCTTCTTCGCCGCGCGCCAACGCCTCTCTCCGGCAACGATCTGGAGGCGATCGCCGACGCGTCGGCAGAGCACTGGTTGCAGGACGCCGCTGGTCTTGATCGACGCGGTCAGCGAATCGAGGTCTGCCTCGGAGAACTCGGTGCGTGGCTGATGAGGGTTGGGGACCAGGTCCTCGACCGCTACCTCCTGGTCCGGGACCGGAATCGGAGGCGACTCGCCTGTGGGCTCCTTGGCCTCGGTCTTCGAAGAGAGGAAGAAGTCCAGCCCACGTCCCAGGCGTCGTTCAGCCATCGAGCATCTCCATCGTCAGGTTGAGGTAGCAGAGGGCCCCTTTCGATTCCGGGCGGAATTCGAACAGGGTGGTGCCGTGGCTGGACGCCTCGATGAACGAGGAGTCCCGGAACACAGCCGAGTCGAGCAGGCGGTCTCCCAGGTGTCGGCGCAGATCCGCGAGGACCTCGCTGCTGACCGGGTCCGATCCGTCGATCAGAGTCGGAACCACCCCCCTCACCTTTGGCGTTCGCCGAGTGTCTTGCTTGGCCACCCGGTCGACTGTTTCGAACATCTGGGTCAGACCGTGCATCGCGAAGAACTCGGCTTGGGCGGGGATCAGAACCCAGTCGCACAAGCCCAAGCCGGTGATGCCCCAGGCGTCCATCCGGGGTGGGCAGTCGACGATCAAACAGTCGACACCAGCTTCCTCGAGGGCATCGGAGAGGGTCGCCAGGCGGGAGCTATCCGGCACCGTCTCCGGGTCGATGTTTCGCTCCGCGCCGGGGGAAGGCAGGATCCAGAGGGAGTCAGCCAACTGCTCGAGGTAGGCGAATGGGCTGGACTCGTCGGTCTCGGCTTCACCTCCGAACTGCATTCCCTGGACGCTCAGGGTCGCGTTTCCCTGCGGGTCGAGATCCAGCAGAACGGTCTTCCGTCCTGAGATCGCATAACCGTGCGCGAGGTGGACCGCGGTCGTGGTCTTGCCTACTCCACCCTTCTGGTTTGCCAGCGCGATCGACTGCACGGATTCCTCTTCTGTCGCGATCCGATCTGATCGAAACTCGCAGCCCCGCCCGGACCGCGCGTCCGAGTCGTACCCCGGAACGTCGATGCTGTCCACACACTCGCACGTCGGGTGGTGTTCCACGTGGAACACCGCACTGGTCGAGACCTGGTCGAATTGGCGACTGTGGATGGCGACAGCGGGAGCCAGTGCCTTCTGGTCCGTGTTGGTCGCCCTCCAAGAGCCTCGATTCTTCCGCAGCCAAGGTCTCCAGATCGGTTGGGAAGGCGTTCAGTGGGCGGTCCTCTTCGCCGGCACACTGACCGGAGCCGTGGCGGTCCCGGACCTTTCGGACCGCTTGCGGCTGGCGATCCGGCGGAGCCGTCGCCCCCACGCGATCCTCCTCGGCGTCCAGTTCGCGTGGATCGGCGCCGCAACCGCGCTGGCCCTCCTCGGGCTTTTGACCCTGGTCTTGGTCGGCACCCTCCGCGGTCTGCAAGATCCAGGTGACACCCTGCAGCGGTTTCTGGCGACCTGGACTCCGTTGGTGGTCTGGAGCGCCCTGCTGCCCGGGGTAGCGGCCTGGACCGGTCGACTGACCACCAGCCTGGGACTGTGGCTGGGGATCTGGATCCTCGGTCTTACGGTCGAAATCCCGCTTCCCCTGCGGGCACTGACCTCGACATTCTCCGTGCCCACCGCTCTGCTTTCCGCGATCACAGCGCATGCCCTCTCCGTCGCCAGCATCCAATTCCGACTGCGTTCGGATCGCCGTCCTAGGTGACGTGCACGGCAACCTCGAAGCCTTGCAAGCGGTGCTAGCCGAGGCTCGAGCGCTTGGCGCCACGCGCATCGTCCAGACCGGAGACGTGGTGGGCTACGGTCCCGACCCTGGCACCTGCCTGGAGATCCTCCGGGAATCCGAGGCGACGATCTGTCTCGGCAACCACGACGCGGCCGTGCTCGGGACCTTGTCGACGGACTACTTCAATCCGTACGCCCGAGCTGCGGTCGAGTGGACTCGCCAACAGTTGACGGGCGAGCAAATGGACGAGCTCGCCTCGCTTCCCTTGGTCGTGGAGGACCCGGACTTCACGCTCGTCCATGGGTCCCTCCACGAGCCTGCGGCGTTCGGATACGTCGCCTCAGTCGTCGAGGCCGAGGATTCGCTGAGGCTCCAGAGCCATCGGATCTGCTTCGTGGGACATACCCACGTGCCCGGGTTCTTCGGTGTGAGTCGCTCGGACCAGGATCTCCAGGTGTGCTTCGATCCCGAGTTCTCGATGTCGATCGGCGGGTTTGAGAAGTCCTTGGTCAACGTGGGCTCGGTCGGTCAGCCCCGGGACGAGGACCCACGCGCGGCGTTCGTTCTTTTCGAGCCCGAGCAGGGTACGGTCCGGCTTCACCGGGTCCGCTACGACCTGGAGCGGACCCAGCAGAAGATCCTGGCAGCCGGCCTTCCGACCGTTCTGGCCGATCGGCTTCGGCTGGGCGTCTGAGGACCGAACGTCCTCAGAAAATGAACGCGCGCACGATCGACGTGACCGAGTCCTGCTGACTTGCGCTCAGGAGGTCCACCAGGGGGCCTCGTCGGATCGACTCGACCTGGAGGTCGGAATCGCAGATCACAACGACCCCTTCGAACTCACCGTCCGTGGAATCGAAGCGGACCCGCGCGCCGCGGACGAAGCGGCTGACGAAGTCGAAGCTGAGCTGCAACCCGAGGTCATCCGTCTCGGTCCAGATGTAGGCCAGGACCACTCTGCCATTTAGTGAGTCGAGGACAACATGGGGTGCACCCAAGGTCTCGAGCACATCACTCAGGTCCGAGGTTGCCGGCTCCAGTTCGTCGTAGTCCTGCTCGAGGATCGGCGTCTGTGCGCTATCGACAGAGTAGTTGACATTAATGCAGGAAGTAAGCAGAAGTGTCAGGATGAGTGCGGGAAGACGCATTTCACTGCCCTTCCGTCACCAACCCACGCTCTTCGTCGGCTTCCTGCGCGTCCTCGGGGTCGTGCACGTCGCTCCAGGGCAGGGCGTACTGCGCGCGGTGTGATTCGAAGGTCGATCCAACGTGTGTGACTGAGTCGCTTTCGTCGAAGAAGACCCACACGCGGTCGGTGCGGGTGTCCGTGCCGCGGAGTCCGACCAGCACCAGGAACAGCGCACTGCCCTTGAGCACCGCGTGGTCGTAGCGGTACGCCGAGCGGTTGCCGAGCTGCACGACCTGGTTTGGGGCACCGAGGATCCGCACGACATCGCCGGCGTCCGAGATCCCGGGTTGGATTTGAGCCACCGCCGCCGGGTCGAGGGGCTGGTTGTTGCTCTCGCGGAAGTAGGCGCAACCCGAGAGGCTGAGGAGGCTGGTCGCGAGCACCGCCGTGCGCGCGAGTCTGGCAAGTGGAGTCATTGTTCGAAGAAGGGGGTCGGAGGGTAGCTCGTCGTCAGTCCAGAAAGGCCTCGCTGATCGCATCGGCGAGTGGCAATGCGTGGCTCTGCAGCGCGAGGCGTTCTCCTTCGCGCTGGAGCAGATCTTGTTCAAGGTATTGATCGACCCTTGGTTCGATGCGCTTCACTGCGCGCACCCCGAATCGGTCGCGAAGTCGGCCGAGATCGGCGCCGTCGAGGGTCCTCAGACCAAGCCAGAGCGCTTCCCCCAACTGTTGTTCCACGGTCAGCAGTTCGGCGTCGCCGGCCGCTGGAAGTCCGCGCTCGACGGCCGAACACCACGCCTCGAGCGGTTTCAGGTTCGTCCGGCGCCACCCGCGCCGGTGGGACGCAGCTCCGGGGCCGACTCCCAGGTAGTCCCCTTGGGCCCAGTAGTGGAGGTTGTGGCGACAGGAGCCGCCGCGGCCCGCGAAGTTGCTGACCTCGTAGGCCTGGAATCCCACCTCGGCGAGGCGCTCGTGGGTCAGGGCGAACATCGCCGCCTCGGCGTCTTCGCCGATCGGCTCGAACTGGCCTTCCCCCAGCGACTTGGTCAGGCGCGTGCCGGGCTCGTAGGTCAGCTGGTAGCAGGACAGGTGATCCGGCTCGAGCGAGAGGGCTCGATCCAGATCCGAACTCCACTGTTCCACGGTCTGGCCGGGCAACCCGTAGATCAGGTCGAGGCTCAGGTTCTCGAACCCTGCGGCGCGGGCCGCATCGACGGCGCGTTCGACATCGCCGGCACGGTGTCGACGCTCGAGGAACTCCAGGGAGGTCGCGTCGAAGCTCTGCACGCCGAGGCTCAGCCGGTTCACGCCGGCAGCCCGGGCTGCTCGCAGTTTCGCTTCCTCACAGCTCTCCGGGTTGCCTTCGATGGTGACCTCGGGACAGCGTTCGAGGTCGATGTGGTTCCCGACGATCTCCAGCAGCCGATCGAATCGACCGGCGTCGAGATAGGTCGGAGTCCCGCCGCCGACGAACACCGATGGAACCCGCCGTGCGATCTGTTGGTTCGCGAACTCTCGATCGAGTGCGGACAGGAACCGGTCGTGCTCTGCGCCATCCTCGATCGCGTAGCTGTTGAAGTCGCAGTAGCCGCACTTCACTACGCAGAACGGGACGTGGACGTAGAGAGTCTCCGGATCGGGCATTCGCACGAAGCGTCCGACACCGGGGGGCACCTGACAAGCGGCGCCCGCGTGTCCCCGTCAGCCCGATCGGCTCACTGAGTCTGCCGACTGCGCTTGGTCGCCTCGCTGGTGACGCGTCCCTGCGGTCCGTCCTCCTGGGGCGACTCGCTCGGATCCATGCGCTGTTGGAGCTTCGCCAGCGCGAGGCGCTCGAGCTTGCGGACACGGTCCCGACTCATGCCGAGCTGCTCGCCGATGGCCTTCAGGGTCCAGGTCTCCCCATCGGCCAGGCCGTAGCGCAGGCGGAGGATCGTCGCCTCTTCTTTCGGAAGCACCTCGAGGAGCTCCATCAGTCGCTGCAGCTCGGTGCGCGCGATCAGCTCCTGATCCGGGGTGTCGAACGACGAGTCTTCGAGGCTCTCCGTCAGCACCGAGGACGCGTCCTCGTTCATCGAGAACGTCGGCTGCGAGTTCGCCAGGACGGTCGCTCGGACGACGTCCCAGTTGGATTCGGGTAGCCCGAGCTCTTCGCAGATCTCGGCCGAGCTCGGTTGCCGACCGAGTCGATAGGTGAGCTCCATCGCGGTCGCCTTCCAACGGGAGACGATCTCGGACATGTAGGACGGCACGCGCACCGTGCGCACCGTGTTCACGAGGGCGCGACGAATGCCCTGCTTGATCCACCAGGTCGCGTAGGTGGAGAACCGGTAACCGGCGTCGGGGTCGAACTTCTCGACCGCCTTCATCAGGCCGATGTTGCCTTCCTCGATCAGGTCCATGAAGGCCAGACCGCGGTTGACGTAGTTCTTCGCGATCGAAACGACGAGTCGCAGGTTCGCGCGGATCATGTGCTCTCGCGAGACCTCACAACCCTTGTGGATCTGCTTCGAGAGCGAGATCTCCTCCTCTGCTTTCAGAAGGGGGACCTCGTTGATGTCGCGCAGATAGGTATCGAGTCCAGAGTCACGCATGGCAGGGTCGCTCCCTGCATGCGTCGTCGAATTCGACACCCCGTCTTGAACCGTTGCGCGATGCGGCGGTCCGATCGGAAGTTCAACACCTCCGAGGAATCGCCGTCGCGACTGTCGAGTGTCTCGACAGTCGGCGGATTGGCATGCCGACGGCCCGCGCGTCGAACCGCTGCGGGCACCGTCGGCCACCGGAGCCGAACCCGGCTCCGACGTGATCAGAAGAGGGTGTAGATGAACGGCGCGGCGCCAGTGGCTCCGAGGATGAGCACGAGCGCGAGGACTCCGAAGACGATCAGGAAGGGCGTGAGCCACCACTTCGATTCGGCCTTCATGAAGCCCACGAATTCGCCAACGAGGCCTTTGTTGCCTTCTTGGCTCGCTTGCTCGAACGAGTTCTGGTCAGAGTCGGACATTGCGGTCAGTCGGGTAGAGGAGGCGGACTGCGGCAACTTCGTGTTGCAAAGTCAAGGTATCACAGGATCGGGCTCGCGGCGCAAGGGCCAGGCCTCGAACTCGTGGCTCAATACATCGAGAAGTAGCTTGCGGGCGACCGTGGTTTGGTTCGGACCTTCCAGTAACTCGGGACTTTCGGGTCCGGATGCTTGTCGAGCGGATCCCGGCCGAGGAGTCGGAAGATCAGGCCAACGGGCGTCACCAGGAGGAACCAGATGAGGATCATCAAGGTCCAGGAGATGACGAATCCGATCGGTGCGGCGACGACCATCAGGCCGACGAACAGCGGCTTCAGCAGCTTGGGCGCCGTCAGGCCGAGCAGCAGCGAGAGGACTCCGAGTCCGGCTGTGTAGTAGATCGCCGGGCTGTACGCGAAACCGATGACGCGGGAGAGCGCGTAGGTCGCGAGAGGAAACCCGATCAGCGCGAACCAGCCGAATTGACGGAGCTGCGACTCGGGAGGGTTGAGTTCGAGTTTGATCATCGATCGATCCTGAAGCGTCAGTCGAGAGCGAAGGCGGACAGGTACTGCTCGCGGTCCACCTTCGTGAGTTCCTCGGGCTGAGCCGTGCGGAGCATGACGAAGTTCTCGACGACGAGGACGTCCATCTCGGTGCCGAGGAAGCAGCGGACGGCGTCGGCTGGCGTGCACACGATCGGCTCACCGCGGACGTTGAAGCTGGTGTTGATGAGGACCGGTGAGCCGGTCTTCTCCTCGAACGCGCGCATCATGCGGGCGAGTCTCGGGTTCCGCTTCTCGTCCACGGTCTGCAGTCGCGCCGAGTAGTCAACGTGTGTGATCGCTGGTACGTCCGAGCGCAGTTGCTTGAGCTTGTCGAGTCCGAACTTCCCGTCGTCGACTTGCTTGCGTCGTTCGTCACGCACCGGAGCCACGACGAGCATGTATGGACTGTCTTGGTCTTCGCGGATTTCGAAGTATTCGTGCGCACGGTCGCGGAGCACGATCGGCGCGAAGGGTCGGAACGACTCGCGGAACTTGATCTTCAAGTTCATCACCGACTGCATCTTCGGTGAACGAGCGTCGCCGATGATGCTGCGTGCGCCGAGCGCGCGCGGCCCGAACTCCATACGGCCTTGGAACCAGCCAATGACGTTCTCGTCCGCAATGAGTTGCGCGACGCGATCGCACAATTCGCCTTCGTCCTCATACTCCTCGAAGACGACGCCCTTCTCATTGAGGTCCGCGAGCACGTCGTCACGGCTGTAGTCCGGACCGAGCAGGCTCGCCTTCTGGTTGTCGAGCTCGGGCTGCACCTCGCGCGGCTTCTCGAGCAGGTGGTGCCAGACCATCTGCGCGGCGCCCAGTGCTCCGCCTGCGTCACCTGCGGCGGGCTGAATCCAGATCTTGTCGAAGGGCCCCTCGCGCAAGATGCGGCCGTTGCCGACACAGTTGAGTGCGACTCCGCCCGCCAGGCAGAGGTTGTCTTTGCCGGTGACTTCTTTGGCGTATCGGACGGTGCGTAGGACGACCTCTTCCGTCGCCTTCTGCACCGATGCCGCGACGTCCATGTAGAACTGGTTGAGTTCGGTCTCGGCCGTTCGCGCCGGCGCACCGAACAGCTCGGCGAACTTGTCGTTCGTCATGCGCAATCCATTGGCGTATTGGAAATAGCGCATGTCCATCCGGTAGCTCCCATCGTCCCGAAGGTCGATCAGGTGCTCCATGATCTTGTCGACGTACTTCGGCTCGCCGTAGGGAGCGAGGCCCATCAACTTGTATTCGCCGGAGTTGACCCGGAAGCCGCAGTAGTAGGTGAAGGCCGAGTAGAGGAGGCCCAGCGAGTGCGGGAATCGGATCTCGTGCGTGAGATGGAGCTTGTGGCCTTCGCCGACGCCGATGCTGGTCGTCGCCCACTCACCGACTCCGTCCATCGTCACGACCGCCGCTTCTTCGAACGGCGACGGGAAGAACGCCGAAGCCGCGTGGCTCTCGTGGTGCTCGGGGAAGACGAACGGGTTCTTCGGCTTGCCACCGAGCCCCTTCCGCAGCAGGCGCTTCGTGTGCAGCTTGTCGCCCAGCCACACCGGCAGGAACTTCGCGAACGAGGACAGGCCGCTCGGCGCGTAGGAGAGATAGGTCTCCAGCAGCCGGTCGAACTTCAGGATCGGCTTGTCATAGAACGCGACGTAGTCGAGGTCCTCGACGGTCAGGCCGGCTTGCTCGAGGCAGTAGCGGACCGCGTTCTGGGGGAAGCTGGCGTCGTGCTTCTTGCGGGTGAACCGCTCTTCCTGGGCGGCGGCGACGATCTGACCGTCGGACAGAAGGGCCGCGGCCGAGTCGTGGTAGAAGGCGGAGATGCCGAGGATGTGCATCGCGGACTAGGGGCGCGGGGCGGGGAGTGCGGAGGTGCGAGACGCCTCGGTCGTACGAATGAACGGCGAGGCGGCCTGAGCCGTGGTGATACCATTCGGCCGACGGCTCTCAAGCCTACCTCTCGTGAAGATCCTCCTGCGTCTCCTTCTTGCCATGTTCGGCGTGCTGATCGCGCTGGTGGCCCTCGAACTCGCCCTTCGTGGCGGGATGATCGACGAGGACAATCTCCACGCGGAGTACGAGCTGTACTTCGAGACGGAGGACCGAATCCGGTTCGAGAACGCCGAGGATGGCGGTCAGTACGGGTTGATCGTGCCGGACCCGAACAACCCGCGGCAACCGGCCTTTCGGTTCGCGCCGAACGCGACGTTCTACCTCTGCTACTCGGGCCTCGACGGCGAACGGGCGGCCTACTTCGACGAACGCGGCTGCGTCGAGTGCGCGACGAACAGTCTCGGAATGCGAGAACGGGAGGAACTGGCCGGCCCGAAGCCGGACGGCCAGACCCGCGTGCTCTGCATCGGAGATTCCTTCACGTTCGGCTGGGGCGTGAAGGTCGAGGACGCCTGGCCCCGGAGAGTCGAGCGCGAGCTCCGCAGACAGGACGATTCCGTGCGAACGGTCAATGCCGGCGCCGCCGGCGCGATCTTCGTCGACGAGTACTACGCCGCCCTCGACGAGCGCTTCCACGTCGTCGAGCCGGACGTCGTGGTCTTCACGATCTGTCTCAACGACATTCTCCCGACCAGCCTCGCGCTCGCTCACCACCGGTCGAAGAACGACCTGCCGTGGATCTTCCGGGTCTCGAAGCTCGCCCGGAGGGTGAACAACGTCTACCCGCTCCAGGACGTGCTTACGCTCGATCCCGAGCACGACTACATCCAAGACCTGTTCGATTCGCCGGACGAGGTCTACCAGTGGCCGCTCTGGCCCGCCCAGAAGGGCCGAGAGGGATTCTGGGTCGGCGGCGGCCCCCAGGAGGCTCTGATCGCTGCCCGAGACTGGTGTCAGGAGCGCGGGAAGGTCTTCGGCGTCGCGATCTGGCCCTACTTCCAGGGTCTCGGTCCGGATGAGTGGTACCCGTTCACCCGGATCCACACCCTCGTCGGGGAGTTCTGCCTCGAGAATGACATCCCGTTCTGCGATGTCCTGCCGGAGTTGGTGGACAAGGTCTCCACGCATGAGCTGTGGGTCAGCCCAGCCGACTACCACGGCAACGCGCGCGCTCAGGAGATGGCGACGCCCAAGCTGACGGCCTGGATCGACTCGTTGATCCGAATGATTCCGCGCTGAATCAGGTCGCGGATCGGCTGCGCCTGTGCTGTCCCAAGTCGCGTCCCAAGCCAAGGTCCAAAACTTCCCAGGCCTGAAATTGACCTGAGCGCGTCGTTCTTGTGTTGTTCGGATCCCCCAAAGCTGCCCCTGCAGCCGCGGGAAAGTGCCCTAGATTGGGGCGACAACGCGTCGGGCAGTCTCTCTCGCACGCCAGTCGTCCCTTGGTCCATGCCCTCGGCGGTTACTCCGTCGCGGATTCCCTGAGCCAACCCGACGGACGTTCGTCTCTCTGCTGCCCCTCGCAATGGTGCAGAGGAGAGGTGTCGACCGGATTCTGACGTGAGCCAGAACCTCTTCCCCAAGTGGACGAACTACCTGCCGACACTCGCCGCGATCGCGGTGGTGACCGGGGGGGCTGTCGTCGTTTCGATCGTGGCCTACTTCTTCGGTCCGACCCACACCGACGTGGGCTACCAACCGGAGCAGCCGATCCACTACAGCCACCGGCTTCACGCTGGTCAGCTCGGCATGGATTGCCGGTACTGCCACAACACGGTGGAGTACGCGGCGCACTCGGCGATCCCGCCGACGTCCACCTGCATGAACTGCCACGGTGGATCGAGCGGAAAGGGCATCCACTGGAACGGCCTGACCCCGACGGGCGACCTGGCCAACGGCACCTCGCCGGAGATCGCCAAGCTGCACGCTGCCCATGATGCCGGCCTGCCGGTGGAGTGGGAGAAGGTCCACCTGCTGCCGGACTACGCCTACTTCAACCACTCGGTGCACCTGAACCTCGCCGGCGACATGGCCGTCGGCTGCGTCGAGTGCCACGGCCGCATCGACCAGATGGAAGTCGTCTACCAGGTCGAGCCGCTGAGCATGGGCTGGTGCCTCGAGTGCCACCGCGACCCGGCTCCGCACCTGCGCCCGAAGAACGAGGCCACCAACATGCGTTGGCTCGACGAGATCTCCGCCGAGGAGCTCGCCGCCGTCACGCAATCCGCTCAGAAGCTCGTCGAGAACGGCGAGATCGCGCCGCCGGAGCACTGCTCCGCCTGTCACCGCTGAGACCTGGCGCGAGTTCCTTTTCCACCCCGCATTCCTCCGTCGACGTTCTCCGCGAGTCGCCGACGGACCCCTCTGACCGACTCCCCGCGTTCCGATGACCGAAACGCAGCTTCCTCCCTCCGGCGAGCGCTCGACCGAGCCGACCCGTACCTACTGGCGCAGCTTCGACCAGCTCGCTCAGTCGCCGGAATTCCTCGAGAACCTCTACCGTGAGTTCCCCGAGGGTGCCTCCGAGCACTCCGGCATCACGGACCCGATCTCGCGCCGTAAGTTCCTCGGCGTGGTCGCGGCGTCGGTCGCCCTGGCCGGCATGGCTTCGTGCCGCAAGCCGGGTCGCAAGATCGTTCCTTACACCGCTCGTCCCGAGGGTCTGACCCCGGGCGTCGCGCAGCACTACGCGACCGTCCACGATCGTCTCGGCTACGGCATCGGTGTCCTCGCACGCAGCAACGACGGTCGTCCGACGAAGCTCGAAGGCAACCCGAGCCACCCCGGCTCGCTCGGTGGTCTCGACTCCTTCGGTCAGGCCGAAGTCCTCCAGCTCTACGATCCGGCGCGTTCGCGTTTCGTCCTCAAGGACGGCGAAGCCGAGGAGGGCCACGGTCATGAAGACGACCACGGCGATCACGGTCATGACGACCACGGGCACGGCGACGAGCACCACCACTACACGAACGACGAAGCCTTCGAGGCCTGGGCGAGCGGCCTGGCCGAAGCAGCTGCCGAGGACGGTGGCGCTTCGATCGGTGTGGTCGTTCCGCCGTCCGCGTCGCCGAGCGTCGAGCGCATGCTCCAGAGCGTTCGCGACGAACTACCGAACGTCCGGATCGCTCGCTGGAGCGCGCTGAACCGCGACGACGAGCTGGCTGGTGCACGAGCTGCCTTCGGCCGCGCGGTCGACACCCAGTTCGACTTCGCCGAAGCGGACGTCGTGGCCTCGTTCGGTGCCGACTTCCTCGGTTCCGAGAGCCGCTCGATGGCCTGGGCCCGCGGATGGGCCCGTGGCCGCAAGGTGCGACAGAAGGGTGACTCGATCAGCCGCCTCTACGTCGCGGAGACCGGTTACTCCGTGACCGGCAGCAACGCAGACCACCGTGCACGCTTCGCCGCTGGTGAGATGCGCGTCGCACTCGCTCGTCTCGCTCGCGCTGTCGGCGTGACCGGAGCCGCGGTCGAGGGCCTCGCCGGTGGACCGCTGCCCGAGGGTCGCCAGAGTTTCGTCGACGCCGTCGCGGCGGACCTGCAGAGCGCTTCCGGCAAGGCCTGTGTCGTCGTCGGTCGCAGCCAGCCGGCCGCGCTGCACGCGCTCGGCCACGCGATCAACGCGCAGCTCGGAGCCGTCCGGGCCAACGCTTCGGACAAGAAGCCGGTCTGGTACACGGCGACGCCCGCTGGCCAGGACGCCAACTCGACCGAGGAGCTCTCACAGCTCGTGACCGCGATGAAGAGCGGTTCGGTCAAGAAGCTCGCCTGCCTAGGCGTGAACCCGGTCTACGATGCGCCGGCGGACCTCGGCTTCAAGGAGGCCTACGACAACGTCGGCCTGACCCTGCACTTCGGCCTGCACGTCGACGAGACCGCGAAGGTGTCGAGCTGGCACCTGCCCCTCACCCACGAACTCGAAGAGTGGGGTGACAGTCGGGCGTTCGACGGCACGGCCGCGATCCGCCAGCCGCTCATCGCGCCGCTCTACGACGCCTGCACCTCGATGCTCACCGCCCTGGCCAAGCTGGTCGACGGCGACGAGACCGAGGACCACAAGGTCGTCCGCGAGACCTGGAAGGACTCGCTGACCGGCGACGGTGCCAGCTCCGCCTGGACCGTTGCCCTGCACAACGGAGTCATCGCCGACACCGCGTCGGCTCCGCTGTCCGTGAGCGTCAACAGCGGCAACCTCCAAACCACCGTCTCTGCGATGTCGGCTCTGCCGACCCCGAGCACCCAGTCGCTCGAACTGCACTTCGCAGCCGACCCGACGGTTCTCGACGGCCGCTACGCGAACAACGCGTGGATGCAGGAGGCGCCGAACCCGATCGACAAGCTCTGCTACGACAACGCGTTGCTGATGAGCCGGACGACGGCCGAAGCGCTCGGTGTCTACAACCAGGACCTCGTCGAGATCGATCACGGCGGCCGCAAGCTGACCGTCGCGGTCTGGATCCAGCCGGGTCACGCCGACAACGCCGTCACGCTGACGCTGGGCCACGGCCGGTCGATGGACAAGGCCTGCGAGGTCGCGGCGGAGACTGGCTTCAACGCCTACCCGCTTCGAACGGTCGCGACGATGTCGGTCGCCTCGGGTGTGAGCCTGAACAAGACCGGCGGAACCTACTCGCTGGTGACCACCCAGGAGCACGGTGTCATGGAAGGGCGTCCGATCGCCCGCGAAGGCACGCTCGCGCAGTTCGAGGAGAACCCGAGCTTCGCTCCGGACATGTCGCCCTTGGCGAAGGCTGCCGCGCTGACCGGCAAGACCGAGCACGAAGAGCTGCACTCGCTCTGGAAGGAGCGCGACTACACCCACGGTCACCAGTGGGGCATGGTCATCGACATGAACTCCTGCACGGGTTGCGGCTCGTGCGTCGTTGCCTGCATCGCGGAGAACAACATCCCGATGGTCGGCAAGGATCAGATCGCGGTTGGCCGCGAGATGCACTGGAACCGTGTCGACCGCTACTTCAGCTCGCCTGAGGAGTACAGCGACGAGCGCGTCCAGGCGACGCAGGACGGCGTCCCGACGGCGAACTTCGACGACGACGTGCAGGTCATCCACCAGATGATCCCCTGCATGCAGTGCGAGAACGCGCCTTGCGAAGCGGTTTGCCCGGTCGCGGCGACCATGCACAGCCCCGACGGGCTGAACGACATGGTCTACAACCGCTGCATCGGCACCCGCTACTGCAACAACAACTGCCCGTACAAGGTCCGTCGCTTCAACTGGTTCGACTTCCACGGCGACGTCCCGGCTCAGAAGCAGCTGGCGTTCAACCCGGAAGTCACCGTCCGTCACCGTGGTGTGATGGAGAAGTGCACCTACTGCGTGCAGCGCATCAACCAGGCCAAGTTCAGCGCCAAGCTCAGCGGCACGAAGCACGTCGAAGACGGCGTGATCAAGACCGCCTGCGAGCAGAGCTGCTCGGCCGATGCGATCACCTTCGGGGACATCAACGACCCCACGACCCGAGTTGCGCAGTTGCGCGGCAAGTACGACCACGACGGCCACGTCGAGGTCAAAGGCTCGCCGCTGAACTACGCAATCCTCTCGGAATACAACAACAAGCCGCGGACCACCTACCTCGCGAAGGTCCGGAACCCCAACTCCGCATTGAAGGGCTGAGCTGACCGATGACCACGATCAGCATCATTGACGAACCGGAAAACCCACTGAAGAGATCGCCGCTCGTTGAGAACGGGCGCGACTTCGGTGACGTAACGACTCTGGTCGCTCGACCCGCCGAGCGAACCGTGCCGCGCAGCTGGTACCTCGGGATTGGCGTCTCTGTCGCCATCCTGATGAACCTGTTTGCGATGATCGGCTACCTGATCTTCACGGGGGTCGGCGTCTGGGGTAACAACTCGCCGGTTGGATGGGGTTGGCCGATCGTCAACTTCGTCTTCTGGATCGGTATCGGCCACGCCGGAACCCTGATCTCGGCGATCCTCTGCCTCTTCCGGCAGAAGTGGCGGACCTCGATCAACCGAGCGTCCGAGGCGATGACGATCTTCGCGGTCATGGCCGCGGGTATCTTCCCCGCCATCCACGTCGGTCGAATCTGGGTCATCTACTGGGTGTTCCCCTACCCGAACCAGATGGCGATGTGGCCGAACTTCAAGTCGCCACTGCTCTGGGACGTGTTCGCGGTCAGCACCTACTTCACGGTGTCCGCGCTGTTCTGGTTCGTCGGCTTGATCCCCGACCTCGCGACCTTCCGTGACCGGGCGGTCGACCAAGGCCGCAAGGTTGCCGCGCGCGCCTACGGGTTCTTCTCGTTCGGTTGGCACGGTAGCAACCGTCACTGGATCAACTACGAGAAGGCCTACCTGATCCTCGCGGGTCTGAGCACGCCGCTCGTTCTGTCGGTGCACTCGATCGTTTCGTTCGACTTCGCGGTCTCCAACCTCCCGGGTTGGCACACGACGATTTTCCCGCCGTACTTCGTCGCCGGCGCGATCTTCTCGGGCTTCGGCATGGTGCTGACGCTGATGATTCCGGCCCGCTCATGGCTGGGTCTTCACGACCTCATCACGCTCAACCACCTCGACAACATCGCGAAGATCCTCCTGCTGACCGGCACGCTGGTCGGCTACGCCTACGGGATGGAGTTCTTCGTCGCTTGGTATTCGGGCGTCGAATACGAGCAATACGCGTTCCTGAACCGCGCGACCGGACCCTACTGGTGGGCCTACTGGACGATGATCTCGTGCAACGTGATCAGTCCGCAGTTCTTCTGGTTCCGAAGGTTCCGCCGGGACCCGCGCGTGCTGTTCATCATCTCGATCTTCGTGAACATCGGGATGTGGTTCGAGCGCTTCGTGATCACGGTCACGTCGCTGCACCGAGACTTCATGCCGTCGAGCTGGGCGTACTTCACGCCGACGATCATCGACGCGCTGACCTACCTGGGCAGCTTCGGACTCTTCTTCACGATGTTCCTGTTGTTCTGCCGCTTCCTGCCGGTCATCGCGATCAGCGAAGTGAAGGGCGTCATGCCTGAGGCGGATCCGCACCACGGTCATGACGGCGGGGGTCACGACGGTGACGCGGCTGCTGTCGAAGGAGCCAAGGCATGAGCGCACAAGCCCAAGCACCTCACGCACCGGCGGAAGGCCCCCAGACCTGGGGCGTTCTCGCCGAGTTCGATTCCCCGCAATCGATCTACCACGCGGCCGAGCAGGCGACCGGCGCGGGCTACACCCGCGTCGACTCGCACACGCCGTTCCCGATTCACGGGATCGACAAGGCCCTGAAGCAGGGACCGAGTCACCTGGGTTGGTTCGTGATCATCGGGGGCTTCCTCGGGATCTGCGCGGCCCAGGCGATGATGTATCTGACGAACGCGGTCGACTACGAGTTCTGGGTCTCGGGTAAGCGCCCGTACGCCTGGCCGTCGACGATTCCGATCACCTTCGAGCTCATGGTGCTCTTCTCGGCACTGACGACCGTGTTCGGGATGTTCCTCCTGAACCAGATTCCGCGATGGAATCACCCGATCTTCAATCACTCGCGCGTGACGAAGGTCTCGGACAACAGCTTCTTCCTGTCGATCGACGCGCGTGACCCGCAGTTCGATCGCGAGAAGACCGTCGCCTTCCTCGAGGAGATCGGCGGAAAGAACGTCGAGGTGCTGGGGGACTGACCGGCTCGACCTGAACCCAGGACCCGGAACCACGAGATGAAACTCTCCAAGCAAAGCCTCGCGATCACCTGCGCCGTGCTGGCCGCCGTCCTCGGCGGCTGCCGTGGAGGCAAGTCCGACAAGCCGCCAATCCACCCGGTGCTTGACATGGACTTCCAGGCGAAGGTGAAGGCACAAGCCGCCGCCCCGCTGTTGGACGATGAGCAACCGATCTTCGCGGACGGTCGCGCGAGTCGCATGCCGGTCGAAGGCACCGTCGCTGTCGGATCGCTCGAGACCATGCGCATGTCGCATTACTTCGACGATGCCAACGGCAACGGCATGCCCGACGAAGGTGAGTACCTCACCGATAACCCGGTCGAGCCGACGCGAGCGAACGTCTTGCGTGGACGCGAGCGCTTCGAGATCTACTGCTCGGTCTGCCACACCAAGGCAGGTGGAATCGATGGATCGTCGACCCGTGGCCTCGTGCTTCAGCGCGGCCAGCTCGTCAGCCCGACTGCGTTCAACTACGCGGTGCCGGACCTAGGCACCGAGCAACGCCTCCGCGATGCCGCGGACGGCTACCTCTACAAGGTCATCGCTCACGGCCAGGGCACCATGCCGGCCTACAGCGGTCAGATCCCGGTCGAAGACCGTTGGCGCATCGTTCACTGGCTGCGTGTCCTGCAGTCCCGCTTCGAGTGAGCCGATCGCGATCCCACTGATCGAGCGCCTGGCGCTCGGACCCGAATACCCACCCCCCGCACTTCACTCCCTTGACCTCGACCACCGTCAACTCCGACATGGGGCAAGCCCAGGTCGCGCTGCCTCTCGAGGCCGTCGCGCCCGGCATGAAGAGCCGCATGGAGCCGGGCAAGCTCTCGGCAGTCGCCAACGGCCTGCTCGGTGTCGGCATCCTTTGCGTCCTCGTGACGCTCATCACCTACCTCGCTGGTGGCGGTGAGCATGCGGAGGGCGCTCACGCTGGCGAAGCCGCGGGCGGCCACGCCGGCGAGCACGTCTCGACGAGCAAGCAGGCGGCGATGAGCTACATCACGTCGTTCAGCTACGGCCTCGGCCTGGCGCTCGGGGCGTTGTTCTTCGTGATGGTCCAGCACATCACCCGTGCGGGCTGGTCGGTCCTCGTGCGCCGAGTCGCCGAGAACCTGATGGGTGTTCTGTCGCCTTGGATGATCGTGCTGTTCGTGCCGATCGTCTTCATGGCCTCGGACATCTACCACCACTGGTGGCACTACCACGCGGCTCCGGGAGAAGAAGGCTACGACTCGATCCTGTCCGGCAAGCTCGCCTACCTGAACCCGACGTTCTGGTACATCCGAGCGGCTATCTACCTCGGAATTTGGGCCGCCCTCGCGCGCTTCTTCCGCAACGCGAGCCTCAAGCAGGACGAGACCGGTGACCCGGCGCTGACGACCAAGATGGCCGGCCGTGCGGCGCCAGGGCTCGCGGCGTTCGGGCTGACGCTGACCTTCGCGGCGGTCGATTGGATCATGACGATCGACCCGCATTGGTACTCGACGATCTTCGGGCTCACCTTCTTCGGTGGCGCGGTCGTCTCGATGCTGGCGCTGACCACACTCATCATCCTGTTCGTGCAGAAGAAGGGCTACCTCAAGGAGATCAACTCCGAGCACTTCCACGACCTCGGCAAGCTGATGTTCGCGTTCATGGTCTTCTGGACCTACGTGAACTTCTCGCAATACATGCTGATCTGGTACGCGAACGTCCCGGAAGAGACGCTCTGGTATCAGCACCGCAAGGCTTGGGAAGGGACCTTTGCCCTCCTGTCGGTGGGCCACTTCCTGGTGCCGTTCGCGTTCCTGATGTCGCGCCACATGAAGCGCAACAAGCTGACGCTCGCATTCGCGTCGCTCTGGCTCCTCACGATGCACTGGTTCGACATGCAGTTCGTGATCATGCCGGACATCCATCACGACGGCATTCACCCGAGCTGGCTCGACGCCGTCTCGATGATCGGTGTCGTTGGCGTCATCGTCGGTGCGACCCTGCGCAACATCGGCAACTCTCCACTGATTCCGGAGCGCGATCCGCGCCTGAAGGAATCGCTGCACTTCCACAACGTCTGATTCAGATCGTCGGAGCAACCAGACAAACAGAGCACGACTGATGGCTGACGCATCGAACCCCGCCGCGGACGCGGCCCAAGAACTCCCGCCGAAGAACGACCCGACGCACGACGTGCCGGGCAAACTCCTGGCGACCTGGCTGGTTGGCTCGGTCGTCGGAGTGTTCGTGACGGTCTGGCTGCTTGGCATCGTCTACGACTTCTTCCTCGAGGCGCAGCGTGCTCGTGATGTCGAGCAGGCGCCGACCGCGCAGCGCGATGCGCTGACCGAGAAGGAGCAGAGCTACCTCGAAGCTGGCAGAGGCCGCAAGTCGGTCGATGACGCGCTCGAGGCCTACCTCAACCGCTGAGCAACCTGCCCCCACCCCAGCTTCTCCGAACTGACTCCCCGGCTGTTCCGACCCCGACCCTGAAACCAGGGTGCAGGTGCGGCGACCCTGAAAGCCCACTCGATCCCGATCGTTCCCTTCCCGTGAACTCGACTCACCGCAACCTGCTGAAGACCGCCCTCGCCTCAGCCCTGGCTCTGGCCTCGGCTCCGCGTGCGCAGCACGGTCTGCCGCCGGTGGTCGACGGGGCTGCGATCGTGACCGACAAGCTGAACGAGAAGGCCGATCTCAGCGGGACCTTCGTCGACGACAGTGGCAACCCGGTCCGCCTCGCGGACCTGGCCACGACGGCCCGTCCCACCCTGATCAACCTGGGCTTCTACAACTGCCCGGGCGTCTGCTCGACGGTCCTGAACTCGCTCCTCGAAAAGCTCGACGAAAGCGAACTCGTGCCGGGACGTGACTTTGACCTGATCACGATCAGCTTCGACCACAAGGAAGACTGGGAACTCGCGTTTCAGAAGCGCCAGACCTACGTCGGCGTCGCGACCCGCGCGAACGACGACCAGAAGCCCGAATGGACCGAATCGTGGCGCTTCCTCACCGGTGACGCGGACACGATTCGGTCGCTCACCGAGAGCCTCGGCTGGGGCTTCCGCTACGACGAGCGCAACAGCATCAACCACGACCACCCTCCGGTCGTCGTTCTGCTCACCGCTGACGGCACGATCAGCCGCTACCTCGACACCCGCGACGCGCCGGCGAGTTCGTTCCGCCGCGCCGTCATCCAAGCATCCGACGGCAAGGTCGGTTCGTTCCTCGAACGGATCTGGGTCACCTGCATGACCTTCGACCCGACGACCCACCGCTACTCCGTGACCGCGATGACCATCATGCGGATCGGTGGTGTGTTGTTCGTCGTCGCCCTTACCACCCTCCTTCTGGTCCTCTGGCGTCGCGAGCGACGCCGGTCGGCCACCCCTGCCCACGCCTGAACTGACCCAAGGGTTCGACCATCATGGATCCAGAGTTCTACGGTTTGCCACCTGCGGCTTCGACGTTCGCCGAGGACGTCGACCCGCTGTTCGAGTTCCTGTGGATCGTCTGCGGGTTCTTCTTCCTGCTGATCCTCGCGATCCTCGCCTACTCGGTGGTCCGCTACCGACGGAAGCGCCTCGAGCAGCCGGCGGCATCCAACGTCACGCACCACACGACTCTCGAGATCGTCTGGACCCTGATCCCGACCGTCATCCTGATGGTCGTGTTCGCCTGGGGCTGGAAGGGCAACCTGAAGCAGTCGGTCGCTCCGCCGGACGCCTTGCGCTACGACGTTCAGGCGTTCCAGTGGGGTTGGAGCATCTACCACCCGGGCGCAATCCGCGGCTCGAAGGACATCTGGGTGCCGGCTGGCAAGCCGGTGCAGTTCGTGATGACCAGCCCGGACGTGCTTCACTCGATGTCGATCCCGGCGTTCCGTGCCAAGCGTGACGTCGTCCCGGGCTCGCGCCAGATCCTCTGGTTCCAGGCGACCGAGGACATGGTCGGTGAGAGCTTCCGCTACTACTGCACCGAGTACTGCGGTCAGGGCCACTCGGTCATGAATGGCATGGTGCACGTAGTCTCGCAGGCGATCTATGACACCCAGCCCTGGGCTCAGGTGCCTGAGGATCCGATCGAGGCCGGCGAGTACTTCTACAACACCTACGGCTGCTCCGCCTGCCACAGCTCCAACGGGGTCGCTGGCTCGGGTCCGACCTTCCAGAACATCTGGATGCGCGAGGGCAAGTTGAGCAACGGCGAGAACTACGTGGCCGACGAGGCCTACATCAAGAACTCCGTTCGCAACCCGGACAGCCAGATCGTGGCCGGCTACCCGACTGGCCTGATGCCGAAGACCTGGGGTGACGAGTCGGGGATGCCGGAAGCGGACCTCGACATCATCATCGGGTGGATGAAGTCCATCTCGGAGGACAACTGACCCTCGGTCCTGCTGAACGACCAAAGGAACGACAACGATGACTGCAACTGCACCCGGCGTCGAAACGACCACTGAGCCGCAGCGCAAGGAGCCGAGCTACCTCGAGGTCAAGAAGGGCATCGGCTCGTGGCTCGGCACGCTCGACCACAAGCGCATCGGCCTGATGTACCTGTTCGGGGTGACCGGCGCGTTCGCGATCGGCGGCCTCCTGGCACTCGCGATCCGAATCATCCTGTGGGACACCAACCTGGACCTGCAGCAGGATGCGGAATTCCTGAACATGTACAACCAGGTGTTCACGCTGCACGGCGTGTTCATGGTGTTCCTGTTCATCATCCCGGCGATTCCGGGATCGCTCGCGAACTTCGCGTTGCCGTTAATGGTCGGAGCTCCAGATGTGGCACTACCACGTCTAAACCTGGCGAGCTTCTACCTGTGGATGATCGGTGCCGTCCTCGCGGTCGTGGCGATCATCCAGGGCGGTGTGGATACCGGCTGGACCTTCTACACGCCGTATTCCCTGCAGTCGAAGGACGGAACCGTGCTGATGGGCACGGCGATCTTCATCCTCGGCTTCAGCTCGATCTTCACCGGTCTGAACTTCATCGTGACGATGCACAAGCTGCGCGCACGGGGTCAGACCTGGTTCAAGATGCCGCTGTTCTGCTGGGCGATCTACGCGACCAGTGTGCTGCAGGTCCTGGCGACGCCGGTCCTCGGTATCACCGTCCTGCTCCTCGCCTTCGAGCACCTCTACGGCATCGGCGTCTTCGACCCGAAGCTCGGTGGCGACCCGGTGCTCTTCCAGCACTTCTTCTGGTTCTACAGCCACCCGGCGGTCTACATCATGATCCTGCCGGCGATGGGTGTGATCAGTGACGTGATCTCGGTCCACGCCCGGAAGCCGCTGTTCGGCTACAAGCTGATCGCTTTCTCATCGATCTCGATCGCGGTTATCTCCTTCCTGGTGTGGGGGCACCACATGTTCACCAGTGGTCAGTCCGAGTACGTCATGATGGCGTTCTCGTTCCTGACGATGCTGGTGGCGATCCCGACAGCCATCAAGGTGTTCTCCTGGGTGGCGACGATCTGGGGAGGATCGGTCGCGCTGTCCGCGCCGATGCTCTACGCCCTGGCCTTCATCGTGATCTTCACGATCGGTGGACTGACGGGTGTCTTCCTCGGTGCTCTGTCGGTGGACATCCACCTGCACGACACCTACTTCGTCGTCGCGCACTTCCACGCGGTGATGATGGGATCGACGGCGATCGCGTTCTTCGCCGGTGTGCACCACTGGTGGCCGAAGATGTTCGGCGTGATGTATCACGAAGGTCTCGCGAAGATCGCGGCCATCCTGATCCTCGTGGGCTTCAACGTCACCTTCCTGCCGCAGTTCTACATGGGCTCGCAGGGCATGCCGCGTCGCTACGCGACCTATGATCCGCAGTTCGAGATCTACCACCGGTGGTCGACCGTGGGTGCCGGCATCCTCGGCGCGGGTTTCGCGCTGATGCTCGGCTACCTCGGCTACTCGCTGCTGACCCGGAAGATCCCGGCCAAGCACAACCAGTGGGGCGGCGTGACGATGGACTGGACCGGTCCCACCCCGCCGAACCTCTACAACTTCGATGAGCCGCCGGTCGTCACCGAGCGTCTCTACGACTACAGCAAGCTGCAGAAGCAACTCGAGGAAGAGGCGGCTCAGAAGTCCGCAGGAACTCAAGCATGAGCGACCACAAGCTCGTTACCCCGACGCCCGCCGGCTTCACGACCCACGAGGTCGCGCACCACTTCGAGTCGGCGGAGCAGGAGTACCAGGCCGCAAAGCTCGGCTTCTGGTTGTTCCTGGCCACTGAGATCATGCTCTTCGGAGGGATCTTCGCGGCCTACATCTTCTACTTCATGAACTACCAGTCCGACTTCCAGGGCGCAGGGGCGACCCTGAACTGGAAGCTGGGCGCGCTGAACACGTTGGTCCTCCTGACCAGCTCCTGGACGATGGCGGCCGCGGTCCGCAACGCCCAGCTCAGCCAGAAGAAGCAGATGCTGATCAACCTCGGCATCACGCTGGTCTGCGCCGGCGGCTTCATGGTCGTGAAGTACATCGAGTACTCCGGCAAGCTGCACGACGGCGTCTTCTTCCACATCTGGGAGCCGGTCGGGCACTACGCGGCGCTGCAGGACCTGGAGTTCTCGCAGCTCTTCTACCGGATCTACTTCACGGCGACCGGGATCCACGGTGTGCACGTCCTGGTCGGCATGGTCCTCATCGCCTGGCTGATGCTGCGCGGCTCCAAGGGCCACTTCCACTCGGGTTTCTACACGCCGGTCGACCTCGTCGGTCTCTACGGGCACGTCGTTGACCGGATCTGGATCTTCCTGTTCCCACTCCTCTACCTCGTCCCATGATCTCGCGGCCGCGGTCCCACCGACCGCGGCCTTCGATCGACCACATCTCGGGACCTACCGATGGCCGACCATTCCTCCGACTCGCACGGCGACGTGCGCATCGACCACTCGCACCACGCGCACGCGGTTTCGTCGAAGCTGCTGGCGGGGATCTACTTCGCCCTCGTGGTGCTGACGATCGTCACGGTCGTCCTCGCCAAGACCGTCGACTTCGGTGACCTGAGCTTGCTCGTCGCCGTCGCGATTGCCTCCGTTAAGTCGACGCTGGTGATGGCGATCTTCATGCACCTGCGCTGGGACACGCCGATCAACAACATCGCGTTCTTGTCGTCGGTGATCTTCCTGTCGCTCTTGTTCTTGTTCACGCTCGCCGACATCTTCTCCCGCGGCGAAGCGAACTACATTGGAGGACAGCCCGTCGGTCTGCCGGGCTGATTCCGCTGCACCCGATACCGGTTCGATCACTCGAATCGGTTACTGACAGGTGGAGGCGGACTAAGGGCAGCTCCGAATGGGGCGGGTCCCGCTCAGAACAGGACGCTGCCCACCTGCCGAAGATGGACCGAGCCCCGCGCTACGACGCACTCTACCTGCACGCTCGTCTGCCGAGCGAAGCCCGGATTGCGCTCTACGCGCCGGACGGCCTTGCCTCGATTCCGCTGAGTGAGCTCGGTCTCACTCGCGAAGACTGCGAGATCTGCGACGCCGAACTCCTCCTCCCGACCGAGGAGTCGCGGTTGACCCCGATCTTCTCGACGCAGGAGATCCCGACGAACGAGCGGACCGTGCCTGCGATGTGGCGGGTGCCGGTCCTCGCCCTCCCGCTCGACAAGGCGTTCCCCTGGCTCGCCGGGCTGGACCCGAGCCAACAGGGTGTGGGTCTCGTGACGCTCCGAGAGCTGGCGCGACTGACGCTCGGCATGATCGGGCAGGATCAGTTCGCGAAGGCCGAGCCGGGGGCGTTCCTCCAGCACGTTCCGGTCTGGAGCGAAGCCGCCGTGCAGGCGCTCGCTGCGGTTGCCGAGCTCGTCCCGGGTTCGATGCGCACCGCGCGGTTCGCCCTGCAGGACAGCCCGGTCGTCGCCGTCACGGCCAAGCACTTGATGCTGCGGGCCTTGAGCCACGGGCTCGACGCCTGCACTGCCGGTAAGGACGCCCCGCACGATCGATCGGAGCGGATTCCGGCTGCTTACGACCAGGTGCCGCCGAAGCCGGTCCTCCAGATCGTAGCGCCCGAGGAAGAACTCGAAGATGGCGTCCCCTGGGGCATCCATCTGCTGTTCCAACCGGTGCCGGGCATGCCGCACCACCAGTCCTTGGAGGAACTGCAGGATCGACTCGACCGGGATCTGTTCCCCGACACGTTCGCGCTCGAGGCGCTTTCGTCGGTGCACGACAAGCTGCTGGAAGTCGGGGACAAGGTCCCGGCGCTCCACCGCGCTCGCAACATGGCCGACGGTCGGGCTTCGCTGAACCGCGAAGAGCTCGACCAGGTGCTCGATCACCTGACGCTGCTCGAGAACGAGGGCTTCCTCGTCACGCTGCCTGGTCTCGAGTCGATGCAGCGCCTTTCCGCAAAGGTGCGCCTCGTCGAGGACAAGGAGACGGCCGGCGGACCGCGTCCGTGGTTCGACTTCCAGTGGAGCCTCGCGATCGGCGAGAACGAGATCGATCAGAGCGACTTCGAGAAGCTCGTCGACGCGCGTCAGCCGCTCGTGTTCCTCGACCGTGGGCCCATCCTGCTGACCCCGAAGGACCGCGAGGCCCTGAAGGCGTTCCAGAAGCGTCAGGAAGAGGGCGAGATGCGGGTCGGCTTCTTTGAAGCACTTCGCCTGCGCCTCGGTGGTGCAACCCACATGCACGGCCTCGCCGTCGAAACGATCGACGCCGGCCCGCGCCTCGAGGAGCTGGTGCAGAGCCTCGACCAGACGCGCGAAGTCGAGGACCGACCGTTGCCCGAGGGCTTCGTCGGTGAACTGCGTCCCTACCAGGAGCGTGGTCAGGCCTGGATGTACTTCCTGGTCGATCAGGGCTTCGGTGCCTGCCTCGCCGACGACATGGGTCTCGGCAAGACGGTTCAGGCGATCGCGGTGATCCTCGACTGGCGGATCAACCGGGGTGGCACCGGCCCGATCCTGCTGGTCTGCCCGGTTTCCGTGCTCGGCAACTGGCGTCGAGAGCTTCTCCGCTTCTCGCCGGAGTTGCGCGTCGAACTGTTCCACGGCAAGCAACGCGCTCGCACGCTCGAGGACTTCGGCAAGATGGGCGAGGAGAACGACGTCGTGCTGACCAGCTACACGCTGCTGCAGCGGGACGAAGAGCTCTTCCGCTCGCGTGTCTGGGAGGGTGTGATCCTCGACGAGGCACAGAACATCAAGAACCCGGCGACGCGGCAGTCGAAGGCTGCGCGTGAGCTGAAGGGCAACTTCCGCCTCGCGCTGACCGGCACGCCGCTCGAGAACCGGCCGCTCGACCTCTGGTCGATCATGGACTTTCTCAATGAGGGTCTGCTCGGTTCGCGATCGACGTTCTTGCAGACGCTCGAGCACCCGATCATCAAGCAGCGAAGCAAGAGCAAGGCCTCGACGCTCGGTCGCCTCGTGCGGCCGTTCGTTCTCCGCCGCTTGAAGACCGACCCCGACATCATCACGGACCTGCCGGAGAAGACCGAGCAGGTCGTCGCTGCGACGCTCTCGCGCGAACAGGCGGTGCTCTACGAAGCCGTCGTCCGCAAGGGCATGCAGGAGGTCGAGAAGGCCAACGAGGGTATGCAGCGCCGCGGTGCGATCCTCACGACGCTGCTGCGCCTGAAGCAGGTCTGCAACCACCCGGCGCACTACCAGTCCGACGGCTCGGCGTTGCCGAACCGCTCGGGCAAGCTGGATCTGCTGTCCCTGATGCTCTCCGAGGCGTTGGAGGAAGGCGATCGCTGCTTGATCTTCACGCAGTTCAAGGAGATGGGCAGCCTGCTGAAGAGCTTCATCGAGGAGCGCTTCGGTCCGACGGCTCTCTTCCTCCACGGCGGTGTCCCGCAGCGGGAGCGCGAGGACATGGTTGCCAAGTTCCAGGCCTGCGAGCCAGATGGCCCACGGATCTTCGTCCTGTCGCTCAAGGCGGGTGGCACCGGTCTCAACCTGACCGCCGCCAACCGTGTGTTCCACTACGACCGCTGGTGGAACCCGGCCGTCGAGGATCAGGCGACCGACCGTGCGTTCCGCATCGGTCAGTTGCGCAACGTCTTCGTCCACAAGTTCGTCTGCACCGGGACGCTCGAAGAGCGCATTCAGCAGATGCTGGAGCGAAAGCGCAACATTTCGAACACGCTGCTCGGTGCCGGTGAGAACTGGTTGACCGAGCTGAGCAACGACGAACTCCGTCGCCTGCTGATCCTCGATCGCAAGGAGGCCCTCGCATGAGTGAAGTACTCGCACCCTCTATGGGCGAACGTTGGCGCCGCGTGACCACGTCTGTGGTCGAAGGTAAGAAGCTCGAGCTCGCGCTCGCGTCGCTACCGTCGATCGGAAATCCACGTATCCGCATCCAGTCCGGAGCAATCCAGGCCGAGATGGAAGGCGTGATGGGCGCGCTGAACGAGGTGTCGATCCGCGTTCCGCCGCTGCCATCCAAGATCTGGCCGCAGGTCGTGCGCGTGATGCGGCGCTCGCAAAGCATGCGCGACTCGTTGCGCAAGGGCACGGTGCCGTTGTCGTTCGACCGCCTGGTCGCGCGCATCGCGGGCGAGGCGGTCTTCCCGGAGGCTCGCCAGGTCACTTCGGCTTGCACCTGCGGAGAGATCGACCCCCCGTGTCGCCACGTCCTCGCTCTGCACGAGCTCTACAGTCGTCGACTAGAGGACAAGCCCTGGGAGCTACTCACTCTGCGCGGCGTGCCGTTGCGCGATCTCCTCGAGCAGGCGGAGCGTCAGCCGGACGGCGATGAGCTTCCACCGCTCGCGCTGGGTGCGAAGGAGGAGCCGGTGCTCTTCCCCGAAGGCGAGCGTGGCGAGTTGGACATGGTCCTTTCGGTGGGACAGATCCGCAGCCTGCTCGGTTCTCACCAACAGACCGCTCAGCAGGTCGTTCGAGCGACGATCGATGCGTTCTTGAGCCCCGAGCCGGCCGAGGCCGAAGCGGTTGACGAGGAGTCGCCGGACTCCGACGGCGCCGAAGGCTGAGGGACCCGAAGGCCTCGCGCAGACGACTCCGAGTCGTTCTTGTTCGTAACGCGCCGACCCGCGATCGTGGGAGAGCCCTCCCCTCCGATCCGGATCCCTCGCACCCCGAGCATCGACTTTGATCGCCCTTGCCTCACTGTCCGAGGCGGCGCTGAGCCTGACCACTGAGTCGCTGGCCTACGCTGCCCTCGCCATTTTCGGCCTCGCCTACCTGCTCGTCATCCTCGAGGACGTCATCCACCTTCGGAAGTCGAAGCCTGTGGTGTTTGCGGCGGGCCTCGTATGGATCGTGGTCGCGGTCCTGACCCAGGGGAACGACTCCTATCACGTCGAGGAACGGGTCAAGCACCACGTCGCAGACTTCGCGGAGCTGTTCCTCTTCCTGATGGTCGCGATGACCTATATCAGCGCGATCGCGGAGAGGAACGTGTTCCTCAAGCTGAACTCGATGCTGATATCGGCGGGGTTCGGCTTCCGGTCAGTGTTTTGGGCGACAGGCCTCCTGTCGTTCCTGATCTCGCCGATCGCCGACAACCTGACTACGGCCCTCCTGATGGGGGCTGTCGTCACGACGGTCGGGATCGGCAACCGGAAGTTCATCAGCCTCGCCTGTATCAACGTCGTCGTCGCGGCAAACGCCGGGGGCGCGTTCTCCCCGTTCGGGGACATCACGACCCTGATGGTCTGGGCGAGCCCAGCCGCGGACGTCGAGTTCGGGGAGTTCTTCCTCCTGATCGTGCCGTCGCTGGCGAACTGGCTCGTGCCGGCCAGTCTGATGCACTTCGCGGTGCCGAATGTGAAGCCCCAGCCGCTCGAGAAGAGTGTTTCTCTGAAACCGGGCTGGCTCGTCGTCACCCTGTTGTTCCTGGCGACGATCGCGACCGCGGTCAGCTTCCACGTCTATCTCCACCTGCCGCCGTTCCTCGGGATGACGACGGGTCTCTGCTACTTCTTCGGCTACGGCTACCTGCGCTCGCTTTGGGCGAAGCGCCAGACCGAGCGTGAGGGCGTCGACGTCTTCACGAACGTCGCGGACGTCGAATGGGACACGCTCCTGTTCTTCTTTGGCGTGATCATGTGCGTCGGTGGCCTGGCCGAGATCGGCTACCTGCGCGAGGCGTCGGAGGTGCTCTACGGCGAGTGGGGCGCTACCTACGCGAACATCAGCGTCGGGGTGATCTCTGCGATCCTGGACAATGTGCCAGTCATGTTCGCCGTTCTGGGCATGCAGCCCGATATGGGCGCTTCACACCCCGAGAGCCTCTATCAATGGCTCCTGGTCACCCTGACCGCCGGCGTCGGTGGCTCGATGCTCTCGATTGGCTCGGCCGCTGGGGTTGCGCTGATGGGCACGGCTCGCGGCCAATACACGTTCCTCGGCCACCTTCGTTGGACGCCGGTGATCGCACTTGGCTACGCGGCATCGATCGGCGTCCACATGCTGATCAACAAGCCTTCATGACCATTCAGGAACCCGTTCTCGGGTCCTGACGGTCCCACAGCGCCCATGCGATGGGCGCCACTTGACGACTGCGCGGGTGGATGCGACAACGCGCGTCGGGGATGACCAACTGCAAAGCTGCTGAGCGTTCCCGGCTTCAGGCGTGGCCAGCGCACTGGCTGCGCCGACCTACGCGTTTCCAACTCTCGAAGCGAGTCCACCCGTGTCCCGAGTGACCTCCCAGCGGCGGGATCTCGCCGCCATTGTCGCGGCGAACCTCCGCGAACTCCGTGCAAGACGCAACCTCACTCAGGATGACGTCGCCCGCTCGATCGGCTGTCACGAATCCGCGGTTTCGCGGTGGGAGAGCGGTGCACGACTGCCTCCCTGCACCGATATCCTCGCCTTGGCGAAACTCTACGACGTTTCGACCGACGAGCTCTTGGGCCGCAAGGAGCAGCCCACTCTGTCCGGGGCCGCGCTGATCGATCGAGCCCTGCTCGTGAAGTTGTCCGAAGCCGAAGACGTCGAGACCTTCGACAAGATCATCGCGCAGCACAACGGACACACGGTCTGGTTGCCGATCGAAGAGGGCGCCGTGCTCGTACCGGTGGCCGACGCAATGCGCCGGGCTCAGGAAGTGGCCGATCGCTTCCCGGACAGCAAGCACGCGGACCGGATCTTCCGACCGCGCAACTGATCCGTCCTTCGCCTCCTCGGAGGCACGGGCGGCCGCGGAACCTGGACGGGTGCGCGGCCTGCCCCCGGTCGCTCAGAGGTCCTTGACCTCGTCGACCATCTCCTGGAGCGCCTGTTTGGCGTCCATGAACACCATCAAGGTGTTGTCCTTCTCGAACAGTGGGTTCTTGATGCCCGCGTAGCCAGGGCTCAGCGAGCGCTTGACGACTACGACGGTCGCGGCGAAGTCGACGTCCAGGATCGGCATACCGGCGATCGGGCTGTTTGCGTCTTCGCGTGCGGCTGGGTTGACGACGTCGTTCGCGCCCAGCACGACGACCACGTCCGTGTTCTGGAAGTCCCCGTTGATGCGTTCGAGTTCCCAGAGCTTCTCGTACGGAGCGTCCGCCTCCGCGAGGAGCACGTTCATGTGACCCGGCATGCGGCCGGCGACCGGGTGGATCGCATAGCGCACATCGACGTCGCGCTTCTCGAGTTCGGAGGCGAGCTCGGCGCAGACGTGCTGCGCTTGGGCCACCGCGAGGCCGTAGCCCGGAACGAAGATGACCGAGGTGGCACCGTCGAACAGCATTGCGACCTCTTCGGGCGAGGTCTCCTTGATGTTCGAGTACTCACGCGCGTCTTCGGCGACTTCCCCGTCTCCGACCCCGCCCTTGAGGACGTTACCGAGCGAACGGTTCATCGCCTTGCACATGATCTGCGTCAGGATCAGACCGGACGCGCCGACGAGCGCGCCCGCGACGATCAGCAGTTGGTTTCCGATGACGAAGCCACTCGCAGCCGCGGCGACACCCGACAGGGAGTTGAGCAACGCGACGACGACCGGCATGTCCGCTCCGCCGATCGGAGTCACGAGGAAGTGACCGGCGACCGCCGAGAGTGCCAGCAACACGAGCAGAGCGATCGTTGCCGAAGCACCGGCCGAGTAGGCCAGCCAGGCGGAGATCGCGACGATCGCGAGTATCAGCAGGCCGTGCACTGCCGGGCGGGCGGAGGCACCGAACGGGTGCTTCACGTTGGTGCCCGACAGCTTGAAGTAGGCGACTCCCGAACCCGTCAGCGTCGCCATCCCGATCAACACCGTGATCGGAAGGGTGATCGCGATGATCGGCGCGAGCTCGACCATGTTCACCGGCAGCGACGCGTTCCCGCCCAGCGACTCGTTCAGCTCAGCGCCTCTGGCGAATCGTGCCTTCAGGCTGAACAGCTCCGCCGCAGCGACGAAGGCCGAGGCGGCTCCGCCGACGCCGTTGAATGCGGCGACGAGTTCTGGCATCGCGGTCATCGCGACGCGTGTTGCGAGCTGGTGACCGAGTGCAGCGCCGATCACGAGGGCCGGGATCAACCACTCGAGTTCGAGATGGTTGCCCTGCATCAGCACGCCGAGGATCGCCAACAACATGCCGATCGAGGCATAGGTGTTGCCGGAACGCGCGGTGCGCACCTTCGACAGTCGCTTGATGCCGAGGATGAAGAAGATCGTCGAGGCGATGTAGAGGTAGATTGCGTAGCTCGCCATCGATCAGCCCTGTGCCTTCTTCTTCTTGTTGCCGAACATCGCAAGCATGCGGTCGGTGACCATGAAGCCACCGACGACATTGACCATTGCGAAGACGATGGCGAAGAACCCGAGGATCTTCGTGACCGTGGGGTTCGAGGATTCGACGGCGAGGATCGCGCCGACGATCGCGATGCCTGAGATCGCGTTCGATCCCGACATCAGCGGAGTGTGCAAGGTCGGAGGGACCTTGGTGATGATCTCGAGGCCGACGAAGGCCGCGAGCACGAACACGAACAGCAGGGCTTCCATCAGGCGTTGCTCCCTTCGACGGCAGTCTTCGCAGCTTCGAGCGCGATCTCACCACCATGTGTGATCCGGGTCGCGACGAGCACCTCGTCGTCGTGGTCGGGCTTCAGGTTGCCCTCCTCGACGAACAACTCGACGAAGCCGAGCACGTTCCGCGCCCACATACGGCTGGCGTCGGTCGCGCACAGCGCGGGTAGGTTTGTGTGGCCGAGAATCGTGACCCCGCCCACCTCGACCTTCGAGCCTGGCACCGTGCCTTCGACGTTGCCGCCCATTGGGGCGGCGACATCGACGACGACCGATCCGGGCTTCATACCCTTGAGCATGTCCGCAGAAATGATCCGCGGAGCCGGGCGGCCCGGAATCAATGCAGTCGTGATCAATAGGTCAGCATCTGCGACGTGCTCCGTGAGGATCTCACGCTGTTTGCGCAGGTAGTCTTCCTTGGCCTCGGCGGCATAGCCACCGGAGGTCTCCGCGTCAGGCGGCGTTCCGGTGTCCACGAATTTGGCACCGAGGCTCTCGACCTGTTCTTTGACTGCGGGGCGGAGGTCATTGGCCTCGACTTGCGCGCCGAGTCGCTTCGCGGTCGCGATGGCCTGTAGTCCGGCGACACCAGCACCGAGGATCAGGACCTTGGACGGTCGGATCGTGCCGGCGGCGGTCATCAGCAGAGGGAAGAACCTCCTCAGCTCCGCGGCGCCGATCAGGACCGCCTTGTAGCCGGCGCAGGTCGCCTGGCTCGACAGGATGTCCATCTTCTGGGCGCGAGTGATCCGCGGCACCAGTTCGAGGCCGAAGGACGTCAAGCCGGCGTCTCGCAGGGCCTTCACGTCGTCCGGCTGAGTGGCCGGCACGAGGCTCGAGACGACGACACAGCCCTTCTTGAACCGGCTCGCGTCCGGTGTGCCGACCGCGATGACGAGGTCGGCGTCGGAAGCACCATCCTCGACCTTCGCGCCGGCGGTGGCGTATTCCTCGTCAGGAAAGCCCGCGGCGAGTCCCGCCCCGGGTTCGACGGCCACTTCGAGGCCGAGTTTTAGATAGCCCTTCACCGTCTCCGGGGTCGCGGCGACGCGCGTTTCACCCTCGGCGGTTTCGGCTGGCACGAAGAGTCTGGTCATGCAGCGGATCCGTTCGCACGAAGTGTCACGACCGATGGGCCTCAAACAAGCGAGAAGGTGTCGAATCCCCGGCGCTCTGGCTGGAACCCGCCTGACAGGTGGAATGCGTGATAGTTCTGGGAGGGACCGCTAACCTCCTACCGATGCAGAGCTTCGTTGCCAGGCTCGCGGATCGCGTGCTCGACGGGGCTCCACCGGCCTGCGTGGGGATCGACCCCAGGATCGACCAACTGCCTCGCGACGTCGCGAAGGGCGCTCACCCGGTCGACCGCATCCTGGCGTTTCTCGAAGCCGCCCTGCCGTTGTTCCGTGGCGTCGTCCCGGCCGTGAAGCCGAACATCGCGTTCTTCGAGTGCCACGGACCGCGCGGGCTCGAGGCCTACGAGCAGGTGTGTCGCTGGGCGCGTGAGCTCGATCTGCTGGTGATCGGCGACGTCAAACGGGGCGACATCGGCTCGACGGCCGAGGCCTACGCCGGCTACCACTTCGAGCATGCGGACGCCCTGACCGTGCACCCCTACCTCGGAAAGGACTCGCTCGACCCCTTTCTCCGGGCCTGTAAGGACTATGGCAAGGGGCTTTTCGTCCTCGTACGAACCTCCAATCCAGGTGGCGACGAGTTTCAGGGGAAGCGCCTCGAGGACGGCTCCGAAGTCGCCGACATGGTCGCTCGCGCGGTGACCGACTGGGGTCGCGAGGTCGGGGCTTCCGACTGTGGATTCGGTCCGGTCGGTGCGGTCGTCGGCGCGACCCGGCCGGCGATGCTCGCTCATTTCCGGGAACAGATGCCCGAGGCTTTCTTTCTGTTGCCGGGCGTAGGCGCCCAGGGTGCTTCCGCTCGCGACTTGGTCGGAGCACTCGATGATCGAGGGCTCGGCGGACTGGTCAGTTCCAGCCGCGGGGTGCTCGCCTGCTTCGAGCCTGGAGAAACCGAGTGGAGATCCGCGATCGAGGCGGCGCTCGGTCGATTCGTCGACGACACTTTGGCCTTGCGTGACGCAGCTCGATCCCGAGCGACCGGCGCGTCCTGAACCTTCGCTGGATGACCGAGTTCCGACACCAGAACCTACGAGACCTCGGAGCGCCGGAGATCCTCCTGCGCTACCTCGATGGTGATCCCGAAATCGAGGCGGTCCTCGGTCATCGACCGCGATCCGTCGCCGACTTTGACTCGATCCCAAGGACCGTCGAGAGGGCTGTTCCTCGTGAGAAGCTCGTTGCCGCCTTGTCGGACTACGCCGATCGACACGGCGCGCCGACCGCGGTGTTCGATGCGCTGAAGACGTTCGAGGACGAATCGGTCCAGGTGATCGTGACCGGCCAGCAGCCCGGTCTCCTCGGCGGACCGCTCTACACGCTGCACAAGGCCGCGACCGCGCTGCGGCTGGCGCGGGAACTCACCGCCGCCGGTCGCCCGACCCTGGCGTTGTTCTGGAACCACAGCGATGACCACGACTTCGACGAGGTCAACCGCGCGTTCCTGATCAACCGCAACCTCGACCTGCAACGCTTCCGGCTCGACATCGATCCCGAGCAGGCGGCGATCCGCGACGTACCGGTTGGACAGCAACTCGATGCAGTCGTCGATGCGGCGAACGATCTCCTTCCGGGGTCCGAATTCCGCGACGAGGTCCTCGAGGCCTGCCGGAGCCGCGATGCGTCCGAGGGCCTTGGCGCGCAGCTCGCTCGGCTGTTGTTCCGCTGCTTTGGCAACCAGGGCCTGTTGATCCTCGAGCCGCGCGATCTGCCGGAGGAAGCATTCGACGTGCTCCCGCGTTGGCGTGGCAAGGCCGGGGAGATCCGCGAGCAGGTGCGCCGGGTGACCGACCACCTCACCGACCTGGGAATCGACGTCACGATCGATCCGAGCGTTCCGCTGATGTTCGAATGCGGTGGGGCCGGCCCACGTCGGGCGCTCGCCGATGACGAAGCACCGAGTGAGGGCCGTCGACTTAGTCCGAGCGTTCTCCTGCGGCCGCTGTGGCAAGACCTGTGTCTGCCCACGATCGGATTCGTCGTCGGACCCGGCGAACTCTCGTACCTTTCGGTCGTCAGTTCGCTCTACCGCCTGCTCGGGGTTCCGCGGCCACTGCTGGTTCCGCGGGCGTCGCTAACCCTGACCACCGGGTCTCTCGAGAAGCACCGCGACCGACTCGGTTTCGATCTCGCCGAGTTGCGGCGCGGGTCCGAAGACCTGCTCGCCGGCCTTCAGAACGACGGCGACGACCGGGCGGAACAGTCGCTTCGTCTGCTCGCCGAGACCGTCCAAAGTGAGCTCGGCGCGGTGCGTGGCCTGGTGCTCGAGTCTGACCGCGCTCTGCAGGGCCCGATCGACAAGTCGAAACAGAAGATCTGCGCCGAGATCGAGAAGCTCGAACAGAAGGTGCGCAACGCGCGGCAGAACCGTGAGGGTTCTGGCGAGCGCCAGGTTAAGCGCCTGTGTTCGACGCTGGCCCCGAGAGGCCGGATGCAGGAGCGGGTCCTCGGTCCGCTCTCCTTCCTCGTCACGCACGGGTTCGGACTCGGCGACGTCCTCGTCGAGCACGCCGACCCCTTCACCACCGAGCACGGGTTGTTGCAGCTGTGAGTGCCAACCACGGTTGCGATCTGATGGTGCTCGCCCCGCACCCCGACGATGCCGAGCTCGGCTGCGGCGGGACGGTCCTCCGCGCCAGCGACCGTGGCCTCGACGTCGTCGTCGTCGACTGCACGCGTGGCGAGAGTGGCACGCGCGGCACGCCCGAACTGCGCGACGAGGAGGCGGCGAAGGCCTCGGCGCTCGCCGGCCTGAAGGCCCGGGAGAACCTCGGCCTGCCAGATGCCCAGATGACGGTCGACGAGATTGCTCTCGGCGCCGTCGTGCGCGCGCTGCGAGTGCACCGCCCGAAGCTCCTGCTCGCGCCCCTGCGCTTCGACGTCCACCCGGACCACACGACGACCGCGGAGCTCGCGAAGACCGCGATGTTCCTTGCCGGTCTCCAAAAGCGATTCCCCGAACACGGACCTCCGAGCCGACCGCAAGCGCTCCTACGCTATGCGATCAACGATTACCCAGAGGCTCCGGCGTTCTGCATCGACATCAGTGATCAGCTCCCGCGCAAGCTCGAGCTGATCCGCTGTTTCTCCTCCCAGATCCCTGAGACTCCGGCGGATCGGTCGCACTACGTACGTGGACTCGGGCCGTTGCAGCGGACCGAAGTGCGTGACCGGTTCTTCGGCGCTCAGGTCGGCTGCGAAGCGGCCGAACCGTTCTGGATCGAGTCCGCGCTCCGGCTCGACGTTCTCACTCCCCTCTTCGAGAGTTCTCGACCTTGAAGTCCATCGCCGTCATCAACCAGAAGGGCGGGGTCGGTAAGACGACCACGACCGTCAATCTCGGCGCGGCGCTCGCCCGTCTCGGATCGCGAGTGCTCCTGCTCGACTTGGATCCGCAGTCGAACCTGACCCTCCACGTCGACCGGACGGAGGAGTTGAAGGACAAGACGATGACGAGGCTCCTCGTCGACGACGTGCCGATCGCCGATCTCTTGCAGGAGACGCGCGAGCCGAACGTCTACGTAATCCCGGCCGACACGACTCTGGGAGGCGTCGAGCAATCGCTCGCCAACCGCATCGGCCGCGAGACGATTCTCCGCGAGGCGTTCGACGCCTACCAAGGCGAGCCGTTCGACTACGTGCTGTTCGACTGTCCGCCGTCGCTCGGTGTGCTCTCGGCCAACGCGTTGTGCTGCGCCGACGAGGTACTGATCCCGCTGCAGACGGAGTACTTCTCGTTGCAGGGCATGGCGAAGCTCACCGAGGTCATCGAACTCGTGCAGCGACGACTGAACACCTCCCTGCAGATCCTCTGTGTCCTGCCGTGCATGGTCGACTTGCGAACCCGGCTGACGACCGAGGTCCTCGAGAACGTCCGTGGCTACTTCGGCGACCGCCTCGCGCGGACTCTGATCCGCAACAACGTGAAGCTGGCCGAGGCACCGAGCTTCGGCGTGTCGATTTTCGCCCACGCGCCGGACTCGAACGGCGCGATCGACTATTGGTGCCTCGGCCTCGAGGTGCTCGAGCGCCACGGACTCCACATCACCGAGGAGCGCTTCCGTGTCATCGCCGGCGAGGAGGTCGCGGACCAGATCTACGGTTCTCTCGACGAAGACGAAGACGAAGGGGAAGAGGGCGAGTTCGAAGACGAACAAGCAGAACTGGAGCTGGCCGCAGACGAGCCGGTCGACGCAGAGCCAGTGGACGAGGGTTCAGATGGTGGGGACTCGCTCGACGGGGACCCGTCGGACGAGGAACCGGTCGATGAGGGGGCGCGTGAAGAGGTCCTCGAGAACGACCTCCCCGTGGTCTCTGACGGCGAGCCCGAATCGGTGTCGGCCGTGGAGCAGGCCCGGGAGGCGATCGCCGCGGACGAGGTGAGCCTGGAACCCGAGACCCCCGAGGTCGACGAGGTGCCTTCCCCAGAACGGGGCTTCGAGGTCCCGCGCGACGAGCCCCTGACGCGGGGATTCTCGACCCAGGACCCGGTCGAGAACGAGGCCGAGAGCGCCATGGAGTTCGGTGCGGGCGAGGAAGACTCGAACTTCCCACGCGACTGAGGGGCGACCTGGGCCTTCGCGATTCAGGTCCGGCCTCCGATCGACCGATGAAGTCGGGGCCGTGTCCTCCGATCCCGACCTGAACCTCGACGAAATCGAGCGGAGCCTGCGCGACGCGCTGGCCGAGCTCGAAACCGCTCTTCACGACTGCACTGACGTCGAGCACGGCCCGACGGACGAGGTGCGAGCTCTCGGGCGGTTCGACCTCGGGGTCGCGACCCTCGAAGGGCTCGTCAAGCGACTGGAGCTGGTTCTCGAGGATGACGAGGGCCCGCGCCGCGTCGACTTCAACGAGCTTCTCCGGACGGCGCTCGATCGATCGGTCGTGGATCTGAGGGTCCCGGTCCAGTTCGACATGGCGCTCGGACACGATCCAGTCATCGTGGAGATCGAACGTGCGCTGCACGCCGCGGTGCTGCTGGAGAAGGCCATCGCGATGGTCCTCCGGGCCGTCGAGGCCGGGGATCGACTGGTCGTGGAGCTGCGCTCCGAGGGTGAGCACGCGGTCCTCAGCCTGACGATCGAGGGCGGACAACGCTCGGGGCTGCGTCGGATGGACGCCGAATCCCGCCGCGCGACGCTCGTCGAGGTCGCTGCCGATCTCGGTGCGGTGTTCGAGGCGGACGACCGCTCGCTGACTTTGCGCTTTCCAAAGACACTGGATCGTTCGCCGGAAGGCGCCTGACCTTCCAGGCCTGCGCCGGGAGCTGGTATCCTCGCGCGCCATGGGCGCGGATCAGGCCGACCTCAAACTCGGAATCGTCTGTTACCCGACGGTTGGTGGATCAGGCGTCGTCGCGACGGAGATCGCGCTCGATGCAGCTCGGCGTGGATGTGAAGTCCATCTGATCTGCTACGACCGACCCGCGCGCCTCGAGCGCCCGGTTCCGGGGCTGCGACTCCACTCGGTCCAGGTCGCCGCCTACCCGCTGTTCCGTTATCCGCCCTACGCGCTGGCGCTGGCGACCCGGATTCTCGAGGTGCAGGAGGAACACGGCGTCGATCTGTTCCACGTGCACTACGCGATTCCGCACGCGGTCAGCGCCTTCCTGGCTGACCAGATGTCTTCGCGGCCGCTGCGCTGGATCACGACGCTGCACGGCACCGACATCACCGTCGTCGGAACCGATCGTGCCTACATGCGCCCGACGAGCTTCGCCCTCGAACAGTCGACGGCGTTGACAGCCGTCAGTCAGTATCTGGCCGACGAGACGATGCTGACCTTCGGCAGCAAGAAGCCGATCGAGGTGATCCCGAACTTCGTCGATACCGAGCGGTTCCGGCCCGGTGGGGGCAAACGGTTCTCGGGTCGGCCCGATGAGGAGCGACACATCGTTCACGCGAGCAACCTCCGACCGGTGAAGCGCGTGGCCGACGTCGTTCGTGCATTCGCTCAGATTGCCCGTGAGGTTCCCGCTCGGCTGTTCCTCGCCGGCGACGGCCCGGACAAGGATCACGCTGCGGCAGTCGCCGACGATCTCGGAGTCCGGGATCGGGTCGAGGTCCTCGGCTCGCTGGATGGCGATCGGCTCGCCGATCTGCTCGCGGACGCCGACCTGTTTCTCTCGGCCTCGGAAACCGAGAGTTTCGGTCTATCGATGTTGGAGGCGATGAGTTGCGGCGTTCCGTGTGTCAGCACGGACGTCGGCGGTGTGTCCGAGGTGTTCGGCGATGTCGGTGCGCTCGTGCCACTGTCCAATCCCGAAGCGATGGCCCGCGCGTCCCTCGAGATCCTCCGTGATCCGGAGACTCATCGCTCGGCTTGCGAATCGGCGCGAAGACGTGCGGTCGGGCATTTCTCGCGTGAAGTCGTCATCGAGCGCTACATCGATCTCTACCGGCGGACCCTGCAACCCAGCGACGGACTCAAGTGAACTCCAAGCGGCGCGTGCACTTCCTCGATCACAACTCCGGCATGCCGGTCGACCCGCGTGTGCTCGAACGGTTCCTCGAGATCGAACGCGACTGCCCAGCGAATCCCGGCGGGCTGCACACCGCCGGTCGCCGATCGCGTGCGGTCCTCGAAGATGCGCGCCGCCAGGTCGCCGAGAGTCTCGGATGCTCGCCCGACGGCGTGTTTTTCCTCTCCGGCGCGACGGAGTCCAACAACTTGTGCGTGCACGGTCTGGGTGATCCGGACCTTCCGATTCTGTGCGGCGGAATCGAGCACGCATCGGTCGACGTCCCTTCCCGGAACCGTGGTCGGGTGCTGCTGCAGAACGACGACCAGGCTCGCCTGATCGCCGCGCCGCCGGGTCAACCGGTCGGGGCGCTGACCGCGGTCCACGCGCAGAGCGAGGTCGGAACGATCCAGCCGATCGCGGAGTTGGGAGCTCTGGCTCGCACGCTCGGAGTGCCCTTCCACGTCGATGCGGCGCAGAGTCTCGGACGTCTGCCGCTCGACGAGGTCGTCGCGAACGCCGACACGATCGCGCTGTCCGGTCACAAGTCCGGTGGACTTCGTGGTGCGTCCGCCCTGATCGTCCGTGACCCTTCGATGCGCCCGCGACCGCTCCTGGTCGGAGGTGCTCAGGAAGGCGGTCTGCGTCCTGGCACCACGTCGCCTTCCCTGGCTGCTGCGACGGCCCTGGCTTGTGAGCTCGGCGTCCGAGAGCAGGCGGATCGGGCCGAGCGCATGCGGGCGGCGCGGGATGCGTTCGACCGCGTTCTCGCCGAAGCAAGGGAGGGAAGAAGGCTGACGCCGGCCGACTCTCTGCCGAACACTTCGATGTGGCACTTTCCGGTGCCCGATGGTCGCGCGTTGCTCCTCGCACTCGATCTGGCCGGTGTTCAGGCCTCGCAGGGTTCTGCCTGCACAACCGGAACACCAGCACCGCCAGCGGTCCTGACCGCGCTCGGCTTCGAAGCAGAGGATGCGCGTCGTTGTGTGCGGTTCAGCTTCGGAACCGACCAGTCGGTCGAGGACGGGATCGACGCCGGACAGCGAGTGATCGACGTTTTGAAGCGTTCGCTCGTTCGGAACACCGAACGCGCGTGACGGACCTGCAGGGGTTTCTCCGCAGTCCGAGAGGCGTTCGTGCTCTTTTTCGAACGTTCATCAAAGGGCGCGCTTGACTTGATCTCGCGAAGTCGGCGAACGCACAACACGCCGATCAGAGTGCTCAACTGCACCCGGTGTTCGGCCATCGCCACGCTCGACGCTGGTTGCGAAGCACCCGAAGAAAAAGCTCCGGCTTCCGAGGCCTGATGTAGCAAGGCTTAGGGCCGTTTCTCGCTTTCGACCGATGGCGTCCTCTTTCACGGGACGCTCGAGCCCGCTAACAAGGCTCGTCTCGGTTCGGTCACCGCGCAGTGCCTCGCGCGGCGGCCGCTCTCTTCCGCTTCCTTACTGACCCACCGCTTCGCGGTGCTTCCGGATGCCCGGGCTCGTTGCAGCCACGCGTCCGGACAGTCGAACTCCCCAGTCACGACGGCGCTGGTCCCTTGGGTGCCCTATTCGACTTCGATGCTCCACTCCCTCAGGTTTTCGATGTTCTCCGCGAGCGACTTCGGTCGTCCTTCGCGGACGAACAGTTCGTGTCGTGGTTCGATCGTTTCGAGTTGCTCCGGGTCCAACCCGAGCGCGTGACCTTCGCAGCGCCGAATTCGTTCATTCGGCAGCGCTTCCAGTCCAAGTACCGTGACCAACTCGAGAGTGTCGTCCGCGACACGCTCGGCGAGCCAGGGTGTGAGGTCTCGGTGCTGGTGCCCGAGCAGCCGCGGTTCGAGGCGAATGGCCTCGCAGCCGAGTCTGGTCTGCAGTCCGAAGTCTCTCGTGGCGTGTCCACGGGTGAAGGGATCCCGAGCGGATCTGGTCCGTCGAATGGACACCTCCAGGAGGAACTGCCGGCCAACGGCACGACCTTCGGCGCCCAGGGACTCCAGCCGGAGCCGGTCGAGGTTCGTCAGGTCGGCAACATCGACTCCGCGGTCGAGCGGTTCGGCTGGGCTTCCAGCGAACTCGGTTCGCTGAACGCCGGCCACACGTTCGACAACTTTGTCGTCGGACCCTGTAACCGCCTGTCACATGCCGCGGCTCTCGCGGTGAAGGACAACCCGGGTCGGACCTACAACCCGCTGTTCCTGCACGGCAACGTCGGCCTCGGCAAGACCCACTTGCTGCAGTCGGTCTGCCACGCGATCCGCGAACAGAACCCGAAGGCGCGAGTTCTCTACATCTCGTGCGAGGAGTTCACGAACCGGTTCATCCACAGCATCCAAGCGCGGTGCCTGGACCTGTTCCGTGCGTTCCACCGCAGTGTCGACGTGCTCGTCATCGATGACGTGCAGTTCCTCGCGGACAAGGAGAAGACGCAGGACGAGTTCTTCCACACGTTCAACGTCCTCTACAACACGCAACGACAGATCATCCTGTCGAGCGATCGCTCGCCCTCGGACATCCCGACGGTCGAAGAGCGACTGCTCTCGCGTTTCCGTTGGGGTCTCGTTGCCGAACTCGACGTTCCGTGCTTCGAGACGCGCGTCGCAATCGTGAAGCGGAAGGCACTGAGCCGTCGGGTGCAGCTGCCGGACGATGTTGCCTACTTCATCGCCGAGCGGATCGACACGAACATCCGTGAGCTGGAAGGCGCGATCATCAAGGTCGTGGGTGTCGCGACGATCACGCAGCGTCCGATCGATACGGCTCTTGCCGAGGAAGCGCTTCGTGGCGTCGTTGTCTCACGCCGTAGCCGGAAGCTGTCGGTTCCGGACATCGTCCAGGCCGTCACCGAGCACTTCGCGGTCACGACCCGGGACCTGACCGGCAAGTCACGCACCCAGGCGATCTCGGTGCCGCGGCAGCTGAGCATGTATCTTTGCCGCGAGCTGACCGACGAGTCGCTCGAGTCTGTCGGGCGCTACTTCGGCAACCGCGATCACACGACCGTGATGTACGGCGTGCAGAAGATCAAAGATCGCATCACCGACGATCCGTCGATGGCGCAACTGGTCGCGACGCTTCGCCGTCGCCTCACCGGCGGATGACCCCTGTCGGTGCTTTCGGCTTCAGAGCTCGAATCCGGCACCGAAGAACACACCCTGCAGTCGGAGATCGGAATCGTAGGCCTGACTGTCTACGACTCCGTCGCCTTCCAGGTGGATGAGCCGGTACCCCACGTAGAGCTCGACCGAATCGATCGGCTCGTAGGTGAGGAAGGTCTCGAAGTCGATCAAGGATCCGTCGAACTCGTCGAAGTCGGCCGCGATGCCTCCGATCTCGGCGACGAGGTCGAAGCCGAAGAACGACGCCTCGGCTTGGACGAATGGCATCGGAATCGGCAGCGTTTCGCCGAACGATTCCGAGAGCGACGTGCCGAAGTCCGAGACGCGACCGTCGACGTCGATGATGTCGAGCGCGATGCCAGGCGAGACCCTGATCATCCCGAGATCGACGACGTCGGCGGTCAGAGCGATCTTCGCGTTCATCACGTCGATGTTCGAGCTGACCGGGCGGCTCAGGGTCGGTCCCCCGACGACCACGTCACCGAAGTCCGCGGTCAACGTGCCGTCTCCCGATGAATGGAATCGGAAAGCGGATCCCGTGAGGCGGACCGGACCGGCGTCGAGCTCGGCGCGGACCTGAAGGGAGTCCGAGAATCCGTTGAGGCCGAGGTCGTCCCGGAGATCCACGGACTGAGGAGAGGTCGCGTCCGAGGAGACTCCAAGGTTTCCGTCGAGCGTGTAGAGGCCGTAGCCCACATGACCGCGGACCCCGGGGGCCGAGCAAGAGGCCAGACTCAGGCCACCGAGCAGTAGGAAGACGGAAGGACGAAAGCGCCGCATGTCCCCGGTATCGGCTTCACGGCGGACGCGAATCCACACGTCGTGCCGTGTTTCCCCCACTCGGACGAGCAATCTCGAAAAGGCGCCCATCGGCTCCGAAACCCCCGTCCGGTCGGGACTAGGGGATCTGCCCAGGGACTTGCTTCATTCTGGGCATCGCGATGGCCGATGAACTCTCCGAGTGATGAGTGTTGGACTACAAGGCCGGACTCCCGTGGATTCGCAATCGCAGCGAATCGACTCGCGAGTTCTCGTGTGCACCGCGGACGCGAGCGTCGAAGACGCTTTCGCGGACGTGTTCACGTCCCACGGCATCCGGGTACAGGTCGTGACCAGTCACGAGCAGTACCTGCAAGTCACGGCTCGCGAGAGCTTCGATGCGGTGCTCGTCGACCTTCCTCTGCGCGCCGACTCGAATTCGGTCTGGCGTGAACGCTTGCTCGAGGATCGCCTCGACGCCGGGAACGTCGTCGTCGCTGTTCCGGCCGAGCGTGAAGAGGATGCCATCCAAGCAGTCGAGAGAGGAGCGGCGGCCTTCGTCACGAAGCCCTGTTCGGCCCGACAGACTGCGGCCAGCCTCGCGCTTGTCGCTGAGAACCGACGTCTTGCTCGTCGCCTGAAGGCTCTCGAGCACCGGGCGAAGATCGAGGAGGCCCCGAAGGACCTCGTCGGCTGCAGTGCTGGTGTTCGCCGTTTGTCGGCTGCGATCACGCGCGCTGGCATGAACGACGCCACGGTCCTGATCGAGGGCCAGCCGGGTTCTGGGAAGTCGTTCCTGGCCCAGCTGATCCACGAGAAGGGGCGCCGCGCGGACAAGGGATTCGTCGCCCTCAACTGCGACGGTGTTGACGATGTCGAAGTCGAGGGTGCGATCGAACGCGCTCAGGAGGGCACCTTGCTGCTCGAGGATGTCGACAAGCTGCCGGCCCGCGCGCAATCGCGCCTGGTCCGTCACCTGAAGGAGTCGAGTGGCTCCGAGGAGCGCTCGGTTCGCATCCTCGCTACGACCTGCTCGAAACTCGCCGAGCAGACGGCTCGCGGCACCTTCCGCGAGGACCTCTACTACCGCCTGAACATGTTCCCGATCGTCGTGCCGACCCTGGCCGAGCGTCGGGAGGACATCCCGCTGCTGGCCAAGGAGTTCCTGGCCCGCTCGGCGATGCGCGAAGGCCTGCCGGAACGCGGCTTCACTCCGGGTGCGATGATCCTGCTCGAAGCCCACCCGTGGCCGGGCAATGTCGCCCAACTCGAACAGTCGGTCGCTCGCGCGCACCAGGTCGCCGACGGCGGCACGATCGACCGCGTGCACCTGTTCGGTTCGTCGACAGGGATGAACCCGCCGCCCGATGTGCAAGGCTTCACCGACAAGCTTCCGGAGCAAGAAGACGAAGAGCTGACCGAGGACGACATCCTTCCGTTCCAGGAAGAAGAGAAACGCCTCCTCGGCCGCGCGCTCCAAGCAACCAAGGGCAACGTCCGCCGCGCCGCGCAGCTGCTCGGCATCGGTCGCGCGACGCTCTACCGCAAGATTCAGATCTACAAGCTGCGCTTGCAGTGAATGGGCTCGAGTCGCGATCGAGTGTCCAGCTCTCGCGACTCGCCGAATCGGCTTCAGGCCTCGGCCGGAGCGTGTCCGTCGTCATCCGACGGAGGCTCCGGCCGCGCGACGACGAAGCGTTGGTAGACCCACGCCACGCCGATCAGCGCGACCCCCAGTCCGAAGAAGGACAAGACTCGCAACAGTCCGTCTAGCTGGTTGGCGTCCAGCAGGAAGACCTTGGTCACTGCTGCGAGAATGACGAGCAAGGACGCATAGCGCAGGGCCTTCAGGTCACGGCGCACACCGATGGTCAGGAGTCCTGCTCCGTACAGAAGCCAGGCCAGCGAGTAGGCGTAGTACTCGGTCCGGCTGGAGATCGAGCCCTTCAGGGGGTCACCGACGAACAGGTGGCGGACTTGCAGGGAAACCAGCAGGAAGCCGCACAGGAACGCGACCAAACCGGCGAAGAACGTTCGGTTGGTCGAGCCGTCCCGAGTGAGCATGCGACGAGCGAGAAGCGCCAACGCACTGGCGCCGCCGTAGGAGAACAGCAACTCGTTGGCGATCGGCCAGCCACCGACGGAGGTCCGAAGCAGTAGCGGGTTCATCAAGACGCAGCTGAAGATCGCGAGAACGGAGAGCCCTGCGATCGTGATCCCGCGGCCGGGCCGGTAATTCTCGCTGTCGGCGACCGACCAACGATGTGCGGTTCGTGCCACGCCCAAGCCGATCGACAGCCACGCGATTCCCACCGTCGATGCCGCGAGGAACGAACCGCCGTGGTTCGGGAACACGTGGAACCACTCAGTGATCCAGATGAGAACCAGAACACCGAGTATCGAGACGAAGCCGGTTTGCAGCACGCGAGCCGATTGGCCGGCGGGCTCAACTCGATGCAGAAGTCTGCAGCTCACCAACGCGGACATCGTCAGAGCGGCTGCACTGAGCGGTGCAGGGCCGACGAAGAGCCAGTCGTCCCTCTTCAAGTAGTTGAGGTGATCGGCCACGAAGACCCAGAGCACCAGCAGCAAGAGACAGGGAGAGACTTGTGCGAAGCGAGTCAGCGATCGGCGGAGGCTGATCGCTGCCGCGCCAATCGGTAGCGTCGCGAGCCCGACCGATCGCCACGACTCCTCGATGCCCTGATGGAACGTCGCGAACATCGCGATGAGAAAGCCCGTCCAGAGTGCGCATTCGCGGCCTTCGTCGGTCTTGCTACGTTCGGAGATGGCCGGGACCTGAAGGGCGGCGCGCGTTCCGAGAGCCGCCACGATTGCAGCCGTTGTCAGCGCCGGCCAGGCGACATCGATTCCGGCTCGGTGCGCGGCGAAGAGCGACACCGAGATTCCTAACGGCGCGAGCCAGGCTGAGAACTCGCGACTTGCCGATCTCGAACCCGAGACGAGGTATCCACCGCCGACGAGAAGGCTTGCGAACCCGGCCATCGCCGCGATCTGCACCTCGCTCGCGATGGTGGTCGACGAGCGGCCGACGCGGAGGCCGATCTCGAGGAGCTGGAGGCCGACGACGCCGCTGAATGCCCAGGGAAGTCCGGCGAGCTTCCGGTCCTTCGCGGCGAGGATCAGCATCCCGATACCGAGAACTCCGACTAGTCCCCATTGCTCGGCTGAGTAGTCGCTTCGCGAGAGACCGCGCAACAGAATCCAAAGCGCAGCGCCCAGAGATCCCCAGGACACGTAGGTTCCGACCTGAACGGAACTGTCACGCCGTTCGTGCTGTGATCCTCGCGTACTGCCGATCGCGACCATCGTCGCAAGGACCGCGAAACCCGAGGTCACAACCTGACCGTCTCCGCGCAAGAACGGCCAGGCGATCGCCCAGACGAATGCTCCGAACGCTCCCAGAACGGTGACCCACCACCAGCCTCGGAACCGGCCGACCAGCGATAACGCGACCTGCAGCAGCGCGAGATAGCTGAACATCGCTCCGGCGCCGATCGACCCCGGTCCGATCACCGCGGGAATCACGAAGCCGCCGAACTGACCCAGGACAGCGACGAAGGTTCCGAACCTCAAGCTCGAGACGATCGCGAGAGCGGTCACACCGCCCTGCGCAATCGTGCCCGCGAGAGGTGAGAGGAAACCGTACAGAGCCGTCGCTGAGTAGACCGCTCCGCACAAGACCGCGACTCCTGCCGCCGCGAGCCCCTGTGCGATCTCCGGTCGGCGTCGACGCACTCGTGTCGCGACTCCGAGCAGCGCAAAGCCGAACGCGACCGCGAGAGCGACTCGGGGGCCGGGGCCGAGCAATCCTCGTTCGACGAAGTGCTTGACCAAGAAGATTCCAGCGAGCGAGAGGGCGACCGCGCCGAACCAGATCGGTAGGGATCCCCCGACGCGCTCCTCGAAGCTGCGGCTCGTTTTGGGCTTCGCAACGGGGGGCCGCTCGGTCGTGCTGGGCTCGTCCTCTGAAAGCTGCTCGCGGTTCGGAGGACTCGGCTCGATCGTCGCCTCGCTCGAAACGTGTTCCGCCGTAGAAGCGGCCTGGGTCGTCACCGTTGGAACCGGGTCGGGCGTGGGCCGATCGTCAGGAGGGGGGATCGCCGGCGGACCCGTTCGGTTCTCGCGTGCGTCTTCCGATCGCAGGGCCGCGATCTGTGCCTTGAGCTTCTGGACCTGATCCCGGACTCGTTCGAGCTCGCTCCCGGTATCCCGAGACGAGATCACGGCGATCAGCGCGAGAGCGAACGCAACGATCGCGATGAAGACCTCGAATCCCACAGGGGCAGTCTAGCAAGAGCTGCAGGGTTCGGGACTGGTCCCACTGTCGACTCACAGGGTTCCGACGATGCGGCCTGTGACAGCAATTCTTGTGATCAACGGAATCGGATACTCGACGCAACGACAGCGGCTATGGGTCGAAAGATCGGCTCCTCGCGACCGCGTTCGGTCGCGACCCCGACGACTTCTTCAAGCAGAGCTCCCTAGTCATGAACCCTTCTTCCAGTGCGATCCGCCTTGCCGCCGCGAGCCTCCTCCTGACCAGCGCGCTGAGCGCCCAAATCACTTTCGTCCGATCCAATCAGGTGATCACCGGGGATCCCGATGCGATCGAGATCGACGGCTTCGGCGCCGTCGTCAACCGAGGGACCATCGATGGCACCTTCAACGGTGTCGAGTTCGTGAACGGCCAGGGCTTCGGCGCCTTGGTCAACTTCCGCAACGGTGTGATCCGCAGTGATAGCCGCGCCGTGAACATCGGCGGCCGCGTCACGCTCATCAACCGTGGGCAGATGATCGGAACCGGCGATCAGCGCAACGGCACGGTCTACTCGGACTCGGTTGCGGACTTCTTCTCCGTCAACAACTCGGGCCGGATCGACGCCGGTGCCGGCAACCAAGGCTCCGGGCTCGGGATCGAGGTCGGAGCGATCAACACCGCCACGGTGTTCAACCGCGGCACGATCCAGGGCCGGACCAACACGGCGGGGATCGCTGGCAACGTCGGCCTCTCGGGCGATGGCCTGCGCCTCGCGAACTTCACCCCGCTTTCGGCCGGTGAGGTCCGCCGGTTCGAGGGTTGGGTCTTCAACTCTGGCGACATCCGCAGCGAGAGCCAGAGCGGCCCCATCGCTGGCTTCCGTGTCGGTGACGGCATCGGTTTCGGCGGCGGCCTGCGCAACTCGGTCGGAGCCGAGATCTCCGGACCGCGCAACGGCGTCTACTTCGGCGATGGCGATCACACCGGCGGCGTGTTCCGGAACGACCGTCGTGGCACGGTCAGCTCGGACAGCCGCGCGTTGAACATCGACGGCGCGGGTCTGCAGGTACAGAACTTCGGTGACATCCTCGGTACCGGCAACCAGCGCAACGGCACGGTCTACGCGGATTCGACCGCCCAGGACTTTGCTCTGCTCAACTTCCGTCGCGGCGTGATCGACGCCGGATTCGCGCACGAGGGCGCAGGGTTCTCGGTCGAGCTGAGCGAGTCGGGCAACGACTTCGTGATCCAGAACCGAGGCGAGATGCGCGGTCGTGGCGATGCGGCTGCTGGCCTTGCTGTTGCTGGTGACGGAATCCGTCTGGAGCGGACCCGCGTCGGCGGGGTTCTCGAAGGATCCACGGTTGGTCTCTTCACCGGAACGATCGAGAACTCGGGCGACCTGAGCTCGGAAGGCCAGAACGGCACGGTCGGGGGCTTCCGCGCCGTCAACGGTGTGAGCTTCCAGGGCGAACTCGTCAACTCGGGTGACATCTTCGGCCCGCAGAACGGCGTCTACTTCGGCAACCCGACTCCGGCTGGTGGCGGTGACCACAGCGGTGGCGTGGTGAACAACTCGCGCCGCGGAACGATTCGTTCGGACAGCCGCGCCTTCAACCTCGACGGTGATGGCCTCGAAGTGAACAACCGGGGCGGGATCCTCGCGACCGGTCGTCAGCGCAACGGCACCTTCTACGTCGACGGTACCGGCGACAATTTCCTGCTCGACAACAGTGGCGTGATCAGCGCCGCCGGTGGCGCGGGCTCGGGCGTGTCGGTGCAGGTCGGTAGTTTTGCCGGCGACGTGCAGACCGCAGCGATCACCAACTCGGGTGAGATCGTCGGCTTCGGCGACCTCGACGTGGACGCCGGCGTGCGTCTCTTCACGAACGACCCGGGCGCTGTGTTCTCGGGCAACATCGTCAACACCCGCGGTGCGACCATCGAGGGTGGTGACAACTCCGAAGGCGTCCTGGTGCAGGACGGTGTCGTGTTCGACGGAGCTCTGATCAACAAGGGCGAGATCTCCGGTGGTGTCGACCTCGCGTCGGGCAACCTGGTGCTCGTCAACTCCAGTGTCTTGACGCTGGAAGTCGGCGGCCTGAACCCAGGTGAGTTCGACCGCATCGACATCGGTGGCAACGCGACCTTCGACGGCACGCTCAACATCGTGTTCGTCGATGGCTTCTCGGCGCCGGCCTCGGACTTCGCGGGCCTGACGGGCGAGTCGTTCCTGACCAGTGTCGAGGGCACGGTCCTCGGCAGTTTCGATCGCGTCGTCGTCAACGGAACGATCGTCCACTGATTCAGAATGGTCGCGGCGTTTCGCCGCGGCCCTCTGTTGCTCGTTGGCTCGCGGCTGCGTTCGGAGAGCTTCGGATTCCTCGGAACCCGAACGGCTCGAAGGTCGTAAGCCGCGGCCCCTTGTACGAGCGGCACCCCGTCACTCGAAGAATCGAACCACCGATGAAACTTCACTTCCTCGCATCCCTGACTCTCTGCGTCGCGCTCTCCCCGAACGTGACCGCTCAACAGGCCTACAACGTCGAGCAAGAGCGCGTGAACTCCGTGCTTCTGATGTTCGACCGCTCGCAGTCGATCCTGGCCAACGTGTCGATCAACTACGGCCAACCGGAGTGGAAGGCGGAATACGCCGAGCAGATGGAAGACCTGCACGGTCGAGACCTGCGACTCGGCAAGGATTGGTGGACGACGCTCGTGACCGCCACCCCGCTCGAGTTCGGCAACCAAACGATCGCTCCTGGCGTGCACTACCTCGGACTGCGTGCGGATGACGAAGGGCAGATGTCCTTGCTCGTGTTCGACATCGTCGACGCGACCAAGCGGAAGATGGTTCCGTGGGACGCCTCGAAGTGGAAGGGCGGAGTCGCGATCCCGCTCGAGCTGGACACCGAAGCCAGCGAGAAGCCTCTGGAGCGGATGTCGATCACGATGTCCCAGGACGAGGAGCAGCGCGACCGCGGTCGCTTCTCGATCCGTTGGGGAACTCTTGAGCTGTCGAGTTCCGTCGAGTTCGGGAAGCTCGGCCGGAAGAAGTGACGAATCGGGCGAACTCGACTGATCGGTCGGCCAGGTTGCCGATCGAGCCCCAGGCTTTCCAAATGGTGTGCGGCGGACCTCGGGTTTCCCCGTGAAGCCTTCTCATCCCGAGTCGGACTGACGATTCGCGTTGGTTGGTTCGCGAGCCCGGCTCAAGCGATTGTCGCCTAACCGTCGATTCCACCGAGGTGAAGGGACGGTGGATCATTGCGATGGTCTTGGTGTGGGTTGGGGGCCTGACGTATCGGGTCCTCAGTCCACGGGAAGACGCGGTCAATCGTGACGACGAAGAGTCGTCGACGAGCATCAACGCCTACTCGCAGTCCCATCGATCGGGGCCGATCCAACCGCTCGAACCGCCGACAGGGTTGGATCCGGCGAAGGTCGCGCTCGGCAACCGTCTGTTCCACGAGCAGGGTCTGTCTGGCGACGGGTCGACGTCTTGCGCCAGTTGTCACGACTTGAGCACTGGCGGTGACGACGACAGCCAATACTCGATTGGCATCGGGGGCAGTCCGACACCGGTCAATTCACCGACCGTTCTCAACGCCGCTCTTTCGTTCCGACAGTTCTGGAACGGACGTGCCGCAAACCTGGAGGAGCAGATCGACGGTCCGATCACTCACCCGGGAGAGATGGGGAACGATTGGGCTTCCGTCGTTGCCTGGTTGAAGTCGCAATCGGGCTACCGACAGTCTTTCGACCGGATCTATGACGATGGGGTGTCTCGAGAGAACGTGCGCGATGCGATCGCGACGTTTGAGCGATCGCTGATTACCGTCGATTCGCCGTTCGACCTGTACCTCCGAAAGGAAGCAGAGCTCGAGGACGCCGCGATCAGGGGCTACGAGAAGTTCGTCTCACTTGGCTGCATCGCTTGTCATCAGGGCCGTGCGATCGGGGGCAACCTCTTCCAGAAGTTCGGCCTGTTCGGCAACTACTTCGAGGATGAGGGAAGGCCGAGCGAGGCCTACCTCGGGCGGTTCGAATGGACCGGAAATGAGGCGGATCGCTACGTCTTCAAGGTGCCCTCCCTGCGGAACGTGGCCGAGACCGGGCCATACCTCCACGACGGGTCGATCGATTCCCTCGACGAAGTCGTTCGGGTCATGGCGCGTTATCAGCTGGGCATCGACTTGGCCGAGGACGATGTCCTCGATGTCGTCGCGTTCCTCGAATCGCTGACTGGAGTCGTGCGATGAGCAAGACGACGACGGCGATTCCATGGCCGCCGATCTTGATGCTCCTGGGCCTCGCGGTCGGTGCAGGCGTCGCCGGAAAGCGCGCTCACGATGCGACCCAGAATGCGTTGCGGGCGAGCGACCTGCACGCGGCCGTCCAAGGGGTCGCGCGGGCCGATGCTGTTCTCGACGCGGCCGTCCTCGACGTTCGGCATCGTCACACCGAGGCGTTCGACGAGCTGGTCTCAGCTCTCGATGCGTGCCGAGCGTCCATGGTTCAATTGGGAGACGCGCTCCAGCTCGACTCTCCTCCCGGCTGTCCTCTGGTCGGTGGCTATGGTGACCTAGAGACCGTCGCATCCCAGAAATTCGAGCTCCTCGAGCGCTTCAAGAGCCAGTACGCGATCCTCGGCAACTCGCAGCGCTACCTACCGTCGGTTGCTGCTCAAGCCGCCACGGAGGCTGCGCGGATCGATGAATCTGGCCAACTCTCAGCTAGCGTGCTGCTCGAGGTTCTGGCCGGGTTGGACACCTCGGCCACCCGTTCTGACCTGCGCTCGATCGAGGACATTCAGGCCAAACTTCAGGAAGCAATCGAGCCGTTCGACAGTCGGCTCGGGGACGGATCTCCGCTTCACCTCCTGCAACGACATGTTGCCAGGGCGATCGAGAACGGGCGCGCGACAGACGCTTCGATGAGCTCCGCGTTGGCCAAGCCGGTGCGAGACAGGGTTCGGGCACTTCGGGAGAGGCTCGAGGATCAGCAGGTCCAGGCTGTCTCTGCGTCGGCGACCTATCGAGAAGTCTTGCTGTTCGTCGTTGGCGCTCTGTTGATCGTCTCGGCCCACTCTTGGTTCCGGATGCGCCGTCAGCATCAGCTGGTGCGAGAGGATAATGAGCTTCTCGAGTCGAAGATCCGCGAGCGGACGATCGACCTCGAGGCGGCTTCGAAGGCCAAGAGCGAGTTCTTGGCGAACATGAGCCATGAGATTCGGACACCGATGACCGCGATTCTCGGCTACGCGGACATCCTTCGGGAGTCGACGAGCGAGCCGGCGGAGCGGGACCAGGCGATCGCATCCATTCATCGCAACGGGCAGTTCCTTCTCGCAATTCTGAACGACGTGCTCGATCTCTCGAAGATCGAGTCGGGTCACATGCTGGTCGAAGACTTGGAGGTCGATCCGTTCGAGGTCCTCTCCGGCGTTCACCACATGATGGCGGAGCGTGCGGAGCAAGGCGGATTGCAGTTCGAGGTTCATTGGCCCGACCAGATGCCGAGGCTCATCCGCACCGACCCTGTCCGCTGGACTCAGGTGCTGATGAACCTCGTCAGTAACGCGCTCAAGTTCACGAAGAAGGGATCGGTGATCCTCGACGTGGCCCTCGATCGAGAGGCTCCCGAGAAGCTCATCGTTGCCGTTCGGGACACCGGCATTGGCATTGAGCCGGAGAAGATTCCGGGCCTCTTCGACGCCTTTACCCAGGCGGACTCGTCAACGACCCGTCGATTCGGCGGGACCGGACTGGGTCTCGCGATCTCAGCCAAGATCGCCCAGCTCCTGGGCGGCTCTCTCACCGCGTCGTCCGAACCCGGTGTCGGATCGGCGTTTGTAATCGAGATCGCGACGGGCGTTTCCGGACCACTGTCCGAGGCCGAACTCTCAAGGCCATCGAGTCGGAAGTCGAAGGCCTCCGGCCGGACTCGTGCGGCCGCTCAGATGCAGAGAAGCGGCCATATCCTGCTCGTGGAGGATGGACGGGACAATCAGCTCCTGATCTCTCGAATGCTGCGCAAGCGCGGACTGGATGTGAGTATCGCGGAGAACGGACAAGAGGCGCGCGATGCGATCCTCGCGACAGAGCGGCCGCGCTACGATCTCGTGCTGATGGACATGCAGATGCCGGTCATGGATGGCTACACGGCCGCCGTCCACGTTCGGGAGGCCGGAGCCACGCTCCCGATCGTCGCCATCACTGCGCATGCGATGGAAGAAGATCGGCAGCGCTGCCTTCAGGCCGGCTGCAACGACTTCCTGACCAAGCCGGTCGACCTGACGGAACTCGACCGCGTGCTTGACGAGTTGCTCTGCGACGAGTGAGCCGCCTGCAGCCGGACGCGACTCATGCCATCATGGCGTGATGACGTTCATCGGGCTCCGTTCTGCGTGTTTTCGATCGCTCCCGCTCTCGGTTGCGCTCTCGATCCTCTGCCCTGTCGGCTCGGCGCAGGATGATCGCCACCAGCCGATCGATTCGTGTGGAGTCGATCTGACCGTTCCAGCGCAGATGCGGGACGTTCTCTCGAACGTCCTGATGCTCGCGCTCTCGATCGATGAGGGTCGCGTCGTCGAAGCGCTGAACTCTTCGCTGCCAGAGAGCCGAACCGGCATCGAACTGATGAACCGCGTGGCAGGCCAGCTGGAGGTCGACGCCGCACAGCTCGAAGAACTCGTGAGGAAGTTTCATCACGTCAACTGCGCGCACGACCATCCGGCTCAGCAGTTCGCCCGTGACGTCACCAACCACGTAGTCCTTCACGAGCTCGGGCACGCGCTGGTCCGAGAGTTCGATCTCCCGATTCTTGCGAATGAGGAGGCCCTGGCGGACGCGTTCGCGACGTTCTTCCTCACTCAGCATGTTTCTGAGCGGGCGAGCCAGGTGCTGAGTGCTCGAGTTCGATCGCTGATGTTCGAGGCTGCCCAAGTCCCTCGCGACGAGTGGGAAGTACGAGGCGAGCACAACAGCGACGCTCGCCGGGCGTTCCAGATCGCAGCGCTTGCGATCAGTGCGGATCCGAAAGCCTATCGGTCTGTCGCGGACCTTGTCGGGATGTCGGAGTCGGACCGTCGCCGCGCGATCGACTACGGAGCGGAGATCCTGCGATCCTGGCGACGGGTCCTCGGACCACTGTTCATGCCGGCGGGGCAACCGTCGAAAGAGGTGCGGATCGATCGTGAAGAGGGGGAGCGCGTCGTGGGGCTACTCGGCCCGGACTTGCTCGAGGATCTCGAACGTCATCTGAGACGGTTTGATTGGCACTCGCAGGTGAAGCTGGTCTTCGTCGACGATGATGGCGGTGCGTCGTGGAGTCGCTCGAAGCGCGCGATCACCGTGCACGGGTCCTATGTGCAGCGGTTCGTCCTCCAGGGGATGCAGCTGATCGACCTGGACTGATCCTCGAGTGGGCCGACTCCTCCGAGCCCGTCACGAATCCAGACTCGGAGCAATCACGCTGAGCTTGTCTGGATTGCGCTGCGCGTAGATCGTGGTGATCTGGCCGTCGATGCAATCGAACTGGAAGGCCGTCACCGGTGAGTCGCCTTCGAAGACCAGGGCACCGGGTGCGCTATTGAACCAGCTCGACCGACGTCGGATCGGGCCTTCGTGGGCGCGGTAGATTCGGTCGAAGAATCGGGCTACGGCTGAACGTCCTTCGATCGGCTTGCGAGCCGCCGCAGCCTTTCCGCCGCCATCGCTGTGCAGCATCACATCGTCGGCCAGCACGGACTCGAGCGCTGATAGGTCAGCGGTCTCGATGGCGCGGAAGAACGCGTCGGTCAGTCGCTCGACGTCCGAGACGCGCGCTCTCGTCGGCGACCGGTCGACGGCCAGCCGGGCACGCGCGCGACTGGCCAACTGGCGGCAGTGAGCCGATCGGAGGTCGAGGATCGATGCGACGTCCACGAAGGCGTAACCGAACACGTCGTGGAGCAGGAACGCTGCGCGCTCCTCAGGGCGCAGGTTCTGGAGCGTCCGCATCAGGGCGATCGAGACGCTCTCATCGATCTCGGCTCGCTCACCCGGGTCGGAATCGAGGAGTGGCTCCGGCAGCCACTCTCCGATGTACTCCTCTCGCGAGCGTTGGAGTTGACGCAACCGGTCGATCGCCAGGTTGGTCGCTGTCTTCGTGAGCCAGGCGGACGCGTTCGAGATCGCTGACTGGTCCGCACCCTGCCATCGGATCCAGGTCTCTTGCGCGATGTCGTCAGCATCCGAGACCGAACCCAGCATCTGGTAGGCGAGGCGGACCAGGTGTTTCCGTCTTGCTTCGAAGTCGTCCATCCGAAACGCGTCTTTCAGTCGAGCGTCAGAGGAACGCACGCAGAACCGTGTGCCAAGGCTCGCTTCAGACCTGGGTAGAGGCGGCAACCGGTAATCAGGACGGCGAGCTCGCCGAAACCGTCGTCCCCAAGTGCGTCGCGCAGTCTGTGCACGCGGCTCGGGTCGGGCTCCAGTCCGCGAGCGGACTCGGCTGCGTGGAGGGCGACGTCCTGATGGAGCGCGGGCATCGTCGCGGGGGAGTCGATCAACGCGGACAACAGGTCGCGACCGACGCCAGCCTCGAGGGCGAGTCGGAGGTTGAGGCGTGCACAGGCGCCGCACTCCTCCGAGCGCATCGCAGCGATGCGCGCGACGAAGTGCAGATCGAGTGGGAGGACTGATCGGAATTCCGCGAGCGTGCGCGCGGCATCGAATGCGCGGAACGCTTCGGGTGAGCCCACCGCGAGATCCGTCAGGTAGGAGGTGTCGTAGTCAAAGGCTCGACCGAAGGCGGTCAGAGCAGAGATCGTGTCGGGTTCCTGAGTCATCGTTCGGTCCGGCTTCTCGCGGACACGAGAGCGACGACTGGGGGAGCCTCGGCGTGACAGGGTGCGGCCGATTTTTTCTGACTGATGCGACCGTTGGATCGAGTGGCGACATGGTCGCGACGCGGCCGCGCGTGACGCGATTCCTGATGATCGTGACGATCAGGTTTCGCCTGTCACAAGACCTTCGTCAGGACCCTCTCCGGGATACCGACGCGAGCCCAAAGCTCGCCAACCGCATTCCTGAGAGAGAACCATGAAGAACCTCCCAATCCTTTTGGCACCCCTCGCCCTGGCGTCGATCGCCGCGGCCCAAGACCTTCGCGTAAACGTCATCCTCGAGAACGTCGCCCCGAGTTTCGGGACCTTTCAGACCCCGATCTGGGTCGGCTTTCACGACGGCACTTTCGATAGTTACGACGGCGGCACGCTGGCCAATTCCCTTCCGATCCCCGGAAGCGACGCGCTCGAGCGCCTCGCTGAAGACGGCGACACCGGTCCGATCACCCGCGACTTCGCGATCCTCGGTGCCGGTCGCCTCGATGCGACGCTTCCGGGACCGAACGGACCGATCGCTCCGGGTGAGCGGACTACGCGCACGTTCGTGCTGAACCCGAACGACGTCCGGGATCGTTACTTCTCCTACGCGTCGATGGTCATTCCGAGCAACGATGCGTTCATCGCCAACGGCAACCCGATGGCGCACCCGATCTTCGATGCGTCGGGCAACTTCATCGCGTCCGACTTCTTCGTCGCCGGCCAGGACGCCGTCAACGATGCGGGCACCGAGCTCAACGACGAGGTGCCTCTGAACACGGCGTTCTTCGGTCAGATGGCTCCGGACACTGGCGTGACCGAGAACAACCCGATCATCACGCACCCCGGCTTCCTGCCGCGTGGAACGGTCGGCGTCCTCGACGACACGCGCTTTCGCAACGGTGATTTCACGCTCGGCGGCTACCCGTTCCTGCGCGTCGGCTTCCGCGCGGCCCCGGCGGTGACGGACGTTCGCCTCTTCAGCACGCTCGCCCTGGGCATCTTCGAAGTCCCGGCCGTCGCGTCGCCGGCCGCAGCCCTCTCGGGTGCCGCTCTGGTCAACAACGGTGAGGAGCTGATCGTCGCCGTCCAGGCCTTCGGTCTCGCCGACCTGACGGCCGCCCACCTCCACCTGGGAGCCGCGGGTTCGAACGGACCGGTCGTTGCCGATCTGCTCAGCAACGCCCAGCCGTCGGCGACTCCGGCGAACCAGTTCTTCCTCGCCAACCTGAGCAGCGAAGACCTGGTGGGCCCGCTCGCGGACTTCCCGCTCGACGAGCTGGTGCGCCGTATCGAGGCGGGCGAGATCTACCTGAACCTACACACCTCGGCGAACCCTTCGGGCGAACTGCGCGGGCAGCTCGGTCGCTTCTGAACCCTGATCGATGAGCGCGCCTTCGTGGTGCGCTCACGGAGACCCGAGATGAGTAACAGAACCCGTATGGACGGCCTGAGTCTGGCCGTTCTGACAATCCTGATGGTCGGCGCGTGGTCGATCTACGACGCCACGAGCGAGTCGGACCCGACGCCCGAGGCGGCTCCCCAAAGCGTCGAACACCAAGAGGCGCTGGAGGCTAGCAACCGTGGGTCGACTTCGGACGAGGAGGTCGAGATTGGAATCCGTTCCGAACACACGACTTCTGGAAGCGCGGGTGATCTCCTCGGATCGGCGGAGGATGAGCCATCGGTCGAGGCCGTCGAGCGATGGAAGAGCGAGGCCGCCGCGATCCAGCGGCAGCTACTGGAGGCGATGGTCTCTGGAGATTCTGATGCGATCGCGCGCGCCCGAGAGGCTGCGGCAGCTCTGGCGAGTCGCGAGGGACGCTGACTCCGGGAGGTCGTCTCCAGGCGTCTTCGAGGCGAGCGGCGCGGTTCGCTCGCCCGTCTCCGATGCAGGGAGTTGTCCAGCATTGGAGCGCCAGGACCGCTGGCTCGTGTCCTGCTCGAGCTGAACGACGTCCGGCCGGACCCCCGAATCTCGATCCCCACCCGATGCTGCTCGGACACAAAATAGGGATCCGGGCCGAGGTGTCTCACGTCTCGGCCCGGACGAACCCTTCGACGCCGTGGGGCGTCGACCGCTTCTCGATGCGCTGCCGGACACTCCGGAAGCGGATCGAGGCTCGGGCTCACTCGCGGGTAGAAGTCGAGTCTCGAGGATCACCTCGACTTCGAGCCGACTCGGAACAGGGCAGCTGGTTCGCCGGTCAATCGCACCCGTATGGGGCGCCGGACCGGTGGGAACCTACTGCTGAGAGGGCCGCGTTCGGGGTTCCGTGACGCGGTCTCTGCGATCACAAATATTCGTGTCACACGGGCCCGGCTGGTGACCCTCTTGCCGCTGCATGAATGGTCGATCCCTTCCCCATGAACCGGCGCTTCACCGAGTGCGGCCTCGCGCCCAATGGAGTTCCTCGAGGATCGTTCCATCCGCTCCTATGGCCTTCTCGCGGTCGATCGGGGGGCGGACAGCCCTTCGGGTCTGGTCGCCCGCCATCGGTTCCGTCACGATTTCTGCGATCGATTCGATCTGCATCTCGTAGGCCGACTCCCCACGATCCCTCCGCCGGACTCCTGATGCTCAACTCACCGATGTCCTCGACTCTCCGCGTCGCCTGCGCGGGCCTTCTCTGCGCTGCCCTTCTCCCGGCCCAGACGTTCCCAGCCAGCTCCGGCCCTGTGACTGCGGATCTGAGCTCCAGCCTTCAGGCTGTCGTCGGCCCCGGCGAGACGCGCTTTCAGCAGCTCTACGAGCTTGATCCCACCCAGGCGACCCAGATCGAGTTTCGCGAGATCGAGCTGCGAGCCGACGGGCCCTCGCACTCTGGCCTCGGCCTGGCGTCGATCGATGAGATGGAGCTCTGGGTCGGAGTCACGGACTGCAACGTGGACGAGGCGCAGGCGACCTTCGATTCGAACCTGAACATCAACCTCGAGCTCTTCGCGCAGAAGTTCGATGAGGTCGTGTTGGGCGACATCGACCAGGGCCAGCAAGCCGAGCCTTGGGGTGGATTGGTCGGCGAGCTGCGATTCGTCGCTCCGCAACTGGTCAAGCTGGAGGTTCCGGCTGGATCGTGCCTGGTCGTCGAGCTGCGGATTCGGGGTGGCTCCGATCAGAGTTTCCCGATCTCGCTCGACTTCGAGGACCTCGGACACAGCAAGGACGAGAAGCTGTCGGGTCTCGAGATCCTCGAAGGGGACGGATGCGTCGGTCCTCAGGGTACGAATGTGTTCCTCGACATCGATGGCGACCTCGCACCCGGCGGCTCCTACCGATTCAGTGGCTCCGGCTACGCACCCAACGCTCCGGTCTTCGTCTTCGTTGGTCCGGATCTCGTGCGACCGCGCATTCGCTTCCCCAACACTCCCTGCTGCTGGTCCGATCTGAACTTCGCGACGTCGGTCTTGGCCGAGATGCCCTTCACTGACCTCAACGGTCGTTTCTTCATGGACGACCGTCCGGCGAACCCGATTCCGCGACTGCCGTCGTTGCGCGGTCGACTGCTCTACTTCCAGGCCGTCTCGCCGATTCCGATCTCCGATCAGAACAAGGGTGGAGTGGTCTCCAGCAACTACCGCACGGTCACCCTCGGTGTGCCTCGTCCGACGCCGACCCGCGGCTTCGCGGTCCTCAGCACGACGGATGCCGACGGTGTCGTGGGTGAGGTTGCCCGACCGGGCGGCATCGCCATGCGCCTGCGCTGAGGCGGGACCGCGTTCCGCGCATGGACGATCTCGTCACCGATCTCGTCGAGGAGGTTCTCCTCGGCGCACCGACTGAGCGCAGGGCGCTCGTTGCGCGTCTCTGCCGGGAGAACCCCGAGCACGCAGAGTCGATTCGCGCCCGGCTGTCTGCGCTCGATTCGGTGGGCCTGCTGGATCTCGACGCCGCCGACGAGACTCCGGTGGTGGACCCCGCGGAGTTGGTTATCGGGTCGTATGCCTGCCACGGACTCCTCGGTTCGGGCGCGATCGGTGATGTCTACGACGCGACCGATCAGCGCAGCGGCCATCGTTGTGCGCTGAAAGTCCTGCGGACCGAATGGGCCCAGTCCGAGTTGGCTCGCGCACGCTTCGCGCAGGAAGGTGAGATCCTTGCGCGCCTCGACCACGAGAACATTGCGCGGGTTGTCGACCACGGCGAGATCGACGGCCAGTTGTTCCTGGCGATGGAGTTCGTGGACGGGCCGGGCGTCGATGCCTGGCTCGACTCGCTCCGCGTCGGCCTTGTCGATCCGGGCGGGACCCAGTCGGTCGGGCGCCAACTCCGTGCCGCTCTCGGTCTCGGTCCGGACGCGAGTCCGGAGCTCGTCGCTGCCGGTCTCGGCGCTCGTGCCGCGCGCGCGCTCGAGCACGCGCACGGGCTCGGCGTCGTTCACCGAGACCTGAAGCCGTCGAACATCATGGTCGATGCAGAGCGAGGCGTTCAGCTCGTGGACTTCGGCCTCGCTCTCGATGCGGATGGCTCACGGTTGACCCGGACCGGAGCGATTCTCGGCACCTTTGCCTACATGTCGCCCGAGCAGACGCGCGGTGAACCTTGCGACGCGCGGAGCGACATGTTTTCGCTCGGTGCCGTGCTCTACGAGATGCTCGCGCATCGCCCGCCGTTTGGGCTCGGCGCTTCCGCCGCGGTGGTCCACGGCATCCAGCTGCAGGATCCGCCGCCGCTGTCGTCACTCCACGTCGGCGCCTCGAGGAGCTTCCAGGCCGTCGTCTCGAAGTGCCTGGAGAAGAACCCGGCTCGCCGGTACCCGACCGCTGCAGCCCTCGCCGCCGACCTCGAAGCGGTGGTGAATGGCGAGGAAGTGCGAGCGCGCCTGCCGGGTTTCCGTCGGCGGGTGGTACGCACGGTGCGGCGTCACCCGGCGCGGGCGGCGGCGATCGGAGTCTCGGCGTCGCTGATCGTGGCTCTCGCGGCCGTTCTGGGCTTCTGGTGGGCGAACGCGAACACCCTGGCGCTTGGCGAGGCCTCCCGTCAGCAAATGCAGATCGACGATCTGTGGTACCGCGTCGCCGAACCGATCCTGGTCTTGGACATGGACGTGGCGAGGCCACTCCTCGAGCAGCTCGCGCAGTTTCCGTCGGAGGCTCCCCGTGCGGAGCTGTATTTGAATCCGGAGGCGGCGAGTCGCCTCGCAGAGTCCGAAGACAGCCCGGAGCTGCGTTCCTACCGCGCGGTTCTCCAGCTGCAGCGGATGGAACGGGGCGACACACAAGCCGCGATGGAAGCGTACCGGATGCTGCGGGGTGTGACCCTCGCACGCGAGCGGGCGGTCGCGATCGACTACGCCGCGATGGCGAATGCGGCGGAGGCTCTCGCTGAGCCGGAACTCTGCGCGCAGGTAGCGAACGCTCTTCTCGTTCGATGGCCGGAGAGCCTCTCCGCCCGCTACTGGGCGGCGCGTGCGATGGTTCATGCGGATCCGATCCGTGCCGAGCAGCTCTTTCAGGGCGTGCTCGCCCAGGATCCGGATCGAGTGTCCGCTCTCGCGGATCTCGGGATCGCACAGTTGGTCAACGGACGGATCGAGGACGGGATCGACACCTTGGAGAGTTGTCTCGAGCGCGACGCATCCAATGCCCGGGCCGCCCTGAATCTCGGCAACGCCTATGCCGCGGCGGGTCGGCTCGAAGACTCGGTCGACGCTCTGCGGCGTGCGGTCCGTTGCGAACCGACCTGGGTCGGCGCCCACTATGGGCTCAGCCTGTCCCTGATGGACCTCGGGCAAACGACCGAGGCGGAGTTGGTGTTCGAACACATTCTCGAACTCGAGCCGACACACCGGGAAGCGCGCTACCAGCTCGCCTCGATCCGGCTCGGTGGAGGAACTCCGACCGATGCCTTGCCGCTCCTTCGTTCCCTGGTGGTCGACGCTCCGGACTGGGCGATCGGTTGGCGGGCTCTCGCCTACGCCGAGTACACGCTGAACGGCGCCGCGTCGGCGGCGAGCGTCTACGAGAAGATGGACGAACGCAGTCTCCTCGACGAGTCGGACCGAGCGACCTGGGACTCGATTCGTGGGGACTCCGCATCGCCGGCGGAGGGACGTGGACCATGATCCTCTCCGATCCCAAGGACGAAGAGCCGGACGAGGTCCGGGACGAGAACGGCGACGAGAACCTCGACGAGGTGCTCGAGCGGCAGCTGCCTGCTCTCGAGCGATTCGTCCGGGGGAAGATGGGTGCGGAGCTCTCGGCTCAGGAAGCCTCGGCGGACATCGTTCAGTCGGTGTGTCGCGAGTGGGTCCAGGCGGACTTCGAGTACCGCAACGAGGACGCCTTGCGCGCGTGGTTGTTCCGTGCAGCGCTGACCAAGATCCACAACCACTCACGGGTCTCGGCCCGGCGACGTGCGCGACCCGATCTGCGCAGCAATCTGGACCTGCTGATCTCCGAGGGGCGGACTCCGAGTTCGGAGGTCGTGGAGCGCGAGAACCTACGCTCGCTCTTCGAGGCTCTGAAGACCCTGCCCCTGGTCGACCAACGATTGATCGAGTGGGTCTACTTGGCTGAGATGCCGCACAAGCAAGCGGCAGATCGGCTCGGGATCACGCCGGCGGCATCTCGCCAGCGTCTTGCGCGAGCCCTCGCGCGGCTCTCACAGGTCTTGTCGAAGTCGCAGCAGAAGCCGGATTGAGCCCGGCCTTTCAGCGCTCTCCGGTCCTTGCGCGCCGTTCGAGCTCGGCTCGCCGCATCGGCATCGAGTCGATCTGATCGAACCATTTCTGCGGCTCGACATGGCTCTCGGCTCGTGCCTTGGCGCCGCCGTCTTTGCCGATCAGGATCGAACCGAAGCCCTGAGACTCGACCTCGAAGTGTCGGCGGATCGTCGCCGCTTCGACCGTGGACAGTCCGCGATCGCCGATGTGTGACCAGCCGTCGCGAACCAGGACCGCGATCGTCAGGTCGCGATCGTCGAGTGCCTCTGCCTCGGACTGCAGTGCCTGCCATTGTCGGAGCAGTTGCAGGTCGACGTTCGAGTCCGCGTAGAGGGCGAGGACGCGGCGGGACCCTTCCAGCGATTCGATTTCGAACGGACGGCAGACCTCGATCTGGTCGACGTCCAGCGCGAAGGGTCCGTCGATCTTGTCGGCGAGAGTGATCCCGAGCGACTCGATGCGAGAAGCTTCGATCGGGGGGCGATCCAGAGTCTGCCCCCGCCAGGATGGGACGAGCCGGTCGAAGGGGACGACGACTTCCTGCCATTCGTCCGTGCTCTGAAGGTCTCGGGTCCTGAACGAGGCTCCATAGGACGGCTGACGCCAACCCCGTTCTCCACTCTGTCGGAGCCGAACGCCGTACGACCGGCCGTCGCCCCGAATGCGGAGTCGAAGGCTCACGAACCCGCCGAGGTCGAGTTCTTGCGGTTCGGTGCGGATCGACGTGAACCCGCCGCCATTCGTGTTCAGCGTGCCGCGAAACTCGACACGGCCGTCGATGACCTCGAACCCACCGATAGAGCGTCCGCCCATGACCGTGTCATTGACGGAGATCCAACGCAGTCCGCCATCCTGCTGCCCGAAATCCGTGAGCAATCGGTCCCCTGGTTGTTGTGCGGCGCGCAGATTCGTTGCAGCGAGCACCATCAGAAGGGCGATCAGAAGGCCGATGGGGAAGGAGGAGGACGAAGGGAGGGCGGAGACCATGTCGTTTCGCGCCTTCGACGCTCGGGCCGGGTCAGATGAGCTCGAAATCAGATCGTTCCAACCGGGGGAACCTGGCTGGTGGGGATCGAGAAGGACCCGAGACGGGGTGTGGGCCTCCTGGTCGCCTCGACCTCGACAACGTTCGAGCGGCCTCCTGGTGTTCGCACTAGACTCGCCGCGTGCGCGTTTTTCTGTCTCTGCCCGCGCTCGGTCTGCTGCTCCCCTCTCTCTGGCGGCCCGAATCGCGATCTCCTGTCGGCGCAGAGGTGCCGGCGCTCCTGGCTCGATCTCACCCTACCGACCTCGAAGGCGAGGTCGAGTTGTTCCGTGCGGGTTGTGTCGCTTGCCACGCGGTACCGGAATCGGTTGCCGAACGACTCGAAGCGAAAGCAGCGCCGAGCTTCGAGTCGCTGGGTGAAGCGCGGACGAGCGATGCGCTCGAAGCGCGGATCCGCGGGCACTATGTCGGCGAGGGGCGTGCGGATCGGGTTCGTGCGATCGCGTCTTTCCTGCGTGACGAAAACGGTCGCGAGTTGGAGTCGGCCGAGGTGTCACCTGCCGTCGTCGATCGGGGTGAGCACCTGTTCCACGAGTTGGCCTGCAAGGCCTGTCATGTGGACGGGTTCGCTGGACTCGAAGCGGCAACCGATCACCGTGCACTGAGCGAGTTTCTCGCTGAGCCTGAGGTCGCTCGCCCCGACCTCGACCACGCGTTCGGTCTGACCGAGGGCGAGGCGAGTTCGCTGTCTGCCTACTTGCTGCGGGGGTCGTTTGTGACCGGTGCACCCGGTCCGGGCTTCCAGGTCGAGTGTTTCGAAATGCCGATCGCGAACGGCGACGAGCCGGATCTCGAGGGCCGCGAGCCGTCCTTCAAGGGGGCGGCGAGGGTCGTCGATGTCGGTCCGCGAACGCGCGACAACAACTTCGCTCTGCGGTTTCGAACCACCTTGCTAGTCGAGCAGGCAGGGATGCATGAGTTCGAGATCGGGTCCGACGACGGCAGTTGGCTCTACATCGATGACGAGCTGGCCGTTCAGAACCCGGGACTTCACCCCTACACCCGCGTCCGCGGTTCGGTCGAACTCGAGGCCGGGCGTCACGACCTTCGGCTCGTGTTCACCGAGGCCGGTGGCGGGGAGGAGCTTTCCCTGCGTTGGGCCCGCCCGAATGGCTCACTCGACGAGGTTCCACTCGAGCGCACGAGCACGCGGGTCGATCGCCTGACGCCACCGGTCGAGCAACCGCTGATGGACATCGGGATCCTGGGGCGTGGAGAAGATGCCTACGCATCGATGGGTTGTGCGGCTTGTCACGGTGGTCCCGGTGAGCGCGACCTTCCCGACGCCCCGGATCTCGGTGACCTGGACCTGAAGGCGGATTGCTCCGTCACGCCGATCAGCGAGCCGGTTCGTCGCTTCCTGGCCGATCTTCCGACCAGCGCGCGAACAGGTGCAGAGGAGCTCGCCTTCGAGATGGGGCGCACCAGTTGCCTGTCTTGTCACTCGCGAGGCGGCGACGGAGGTCTCTCGGAGAGTGTCGCCCGTGAACTGACCGAGACTCAGGACCTCGGAGAGGAAGGACGTCGACCGCCGACTCTCGACCGGGCGGGCTACCGGTTCCAAGCCGACTGGATCCGCGCAGTGTTGGCGGATCGTGCCGACGCTCGCCCCTACATGCGCGCTCGTTGCGTCAGTGTCTCTGAGGAACGCGCCGAGAGAATTGCCGCAGCGTTCTCCGCGGTGGACTCGGTCGACGGGGACGAAGACGAGCCGGAGTTCTCGGCCGAAGTGTTGGAAGCCGGACGGAAGCAGGTCGGTGTCACCGGCAAAGTCTGCGTGTCCTGCCACCGCGTGCAGGGCCGGGATTCGCTCGGACCGCAGGGCATGGACCTTTCCGAGCAGAGCGAGCGCCTCAAGCCGGCCTGGTTCCGGGAATGGTTGCTGCGACCGCACGAGATTCGACCGGGCACTCGCATGCCGTCGTTCTGGATCGGGCGTGAGCCCGAGGACGCGAACCGCGAGATCGATGCGGTGCGAGTCTGGACGAACTTCGGGGCCGCGGCGCCTCTACCCGATGGGTTGTCGATCGACACGGCTGGCTACGTCGTCGAAGTCGGCGAGCGTCCGCGACTGCACGCGGCGTTCCTCGATGGACTCTCGGCTCGCTGCCTCCTGGTCGGCACTCCGGCTCGCGTGCACTACGCCTACGACCTCGCCAATGCGCGGCTGCGTTGGCTCTGGCGTGGAGCGTTCGTCGATGGCCGTGGGACTTGGGATGGCCGCGCCGGCAAGCTCGTCGAGCCGCTGGGCGAGGATTGGATCGTCCTTCCCGAGAACCACGGACCGATTGTGGGCGATGGTGACCGGTTGCGTGTGGCCTCGCGTCGGTTCGACGCCGAGGGCCATCCGGTCTTTGTTCTGCACGTCGCAGAGACTCGCATCGAGGATGTGATCCAACCGAGGTTCGAAACGGACGGGCCGGTCTTGATCCGCAGGCTGACCGTTCTCGACGGTCGTGCTCGGTTCGACCTCGCGGACGGCGGGGGCTTCACCGTGCGCGATAGCCGTGGCCAACCGGTCGATCCGAATCGATCGGTCGAAGCCGGAGAGACTCTGGAGGTGATCTACCGATGGTGACAGCACTGATCTGCTCGGCGCTTCTCGCGCTTCCGCAAGGCGGCTCCGGGACCGCCGAGCCCTACGAGATCATCGATCTGCCACAGCCTGACAACGTCGTGCTCGAGGTCGGTGGCATCCTGGCAAGCGGCCAGGAGCTTCTCGTGTCCACCCGTCGCGGCGAGGTGTGGCGCATCGAAGATGCCTACTCGGCGGACCCGAGGTACTCGCTGTGGACCGAGGGACTGCACGAGCCGCTAGGGCTTCTCGCGGTCGACGACTGGATCTACACCGCGCAGCGCGGGGAGTTGTCGCGCCTCAAGGACTCCGATGGTGACGGCCGCGCGGACCTGCTGGAGACGATCTGCGAGGAGTGGCCACTCAGCGGGAACTACCATGAGTACTGCTTCGGTCCGGCCCGAACCCCGGACGGTTCGTTCTGGTTGACGCTCAACAAGCCCTTCGGGCCCGAGCCGTTCGGTCGGGTCGACTGGCGTGGCTGGGCGATCCGCATCACTCCGGACGGGCACTTCGAGCCGGTGTGTGCGGGTCTCCGCTCTCCGGCTGGTATCGGGGTCTCCCCTTGGGGGGAGCCGTTCTATTCCGACAACCAGGGCGAGTGGTGTGCCACCGGCAAGTTCGCGCCGCTGCAGGTCGGCGACTTCCATGGCCATCCGCACGGCATCGCCTCATGCAACCGTCCCGAGAGTCTGGTCGAGCATCCGGGTGAGGTTCCGAACGGTGTGCTGATCTCAGAAGCGGCGGAGCAGGTGAAGAACTACCGCCTGCCCGCAGTCTGGATCCCCTACGACCGTGTCGGTCGCTCGCCGTCTGGTTTCGTTTGGGACACCGAGGGGAACTTCGGCCCGTATCGAGGTCAGGTGTTCATGGCCGACCAATACTCGTCCGAGGTGTTTCGACTGAGCGTCGAGAAGGTCGACGGGCGGTGGCAGGGTGCCTGCTACCCGTTCGTGAAGGGCCTGAAGTGCGGGATCACGCGCGTGTCCTGGGGAACGGACGGCTCGCTTTGGTGTGGCATGACCGAGCGCGGCTGGCCGTCGCTCGGCGATGCGACGGATGGCCTGCAGCGCATCCGATGGACCGGCGAGGCGGCGTTCGAGTTGCTCGAAATGAAGGCGACGACTGGCGGGTTCGAACTCCGGTTCACGAAGCCGTTGTCCGCGGCTTCGGTGACGCTCGACGCGTTCGAGATGAGTTCCTGGACCTATCTTCACCACAGCACCTACGGGTCCAAGGAGACGGACACCCGAGAGCTCCGGGTGACTTCGGCCGAGCTGAGGTCGGCCGACACGGTGATGATCACGGTCGACGGGCTGGTCGACACGCGGGTGCATCACCTGCACCTCGAAGGCCTGACCTCTGAGAACGGCGAGGCGCTGTGGCATCACGATGCCTACTACACGCGCAACGCGACGCCGGAGTGAGCCAAGGACTCAGCTCGATTGGCTTCGTTGGGCCGCCCGTCGAAGTCGGTCGTTGAGAGCGAGGCCGAGTCCTTCCTCCGGCGCGAGCTCGACGTGAACCGTTCGGAACGAGCCCGCATCGAGTTCTCGAAGCAGCGCGAACAGTCGCGCCGCCGCTTCTTCCAGGTCACCGCTCTCGCTGAGCCAGTGCCAGTGTGAGGGCAGGTCGGGGGAGCCCGGTCGAGAAAGGAACACGAGAGCCTCATCCGTGTCGCGATCCGGCAGGGCCGCAGGCTCGAGCCGGTGATGGAGTTCGACCCGTACCTTCGGGCTGTAGTGGCGAGAGAGTTGGCCGGGTGCGGCCTGTGCTGCTTCCGTGACTTCGCTCGCTGTTTCTCCGACCGCCAATCGGTCTCCCAAAACTCCGCGGATCTGGGAGGGGGTGACTCCTCCCGGTCGGAGGAGAACCGGCCGTTCGGGGTCACGCAGGTCGACGATCGTCGATTCCACACCGATCTGGCAGGAGCCTCCATCGAGGACGTAGTCGATTCGATCGCCCAGGCCATCGACGACGTGCTCAGCACGCGTCGGGCTGACGTAGCCGAACGGGTTCGCACTCGGAGCGGCGAGTGGCACGTCACACGCAGCGAGGAGCGAGCGCATCGCCGGGTGCGACGGAACGCGCACGGCCACCGAGTCGAGCCCGGCCGTGACGATGTCCGGAACGATGGGCTTCTTCGTCAGCACGACCGTCAGCGGCCCCGGCCAGAAGCGTTCGGCCAGCCTCGCGACAGCCTCACCTCCGACGGCGATGCGATCGATCCAGCCCGGCTCAAGCAGGTGCAGGATCAGCGGGTCGTAGGCCGGACGGTCCTTCGCTTCGAAGATCCGCCGGCAGGCATCCGCGTCGAGCCCGTTGGCGGCCAGGCCGTAGACGGTCTCGGTCGGGACCGCGACCAGTCCACCGTCGCGGAGGACCTCCGCCAAGGATCGGATGTTCTCGTTGGTCGGTTCGACGACCGTGGCCATCTTCGAAGACTACCAGCGTCAGCGCTTTCGCTCGATCAGCAGGTAGCAGACTGCGTTGAACGGGTCGGTCCAGCTCGTCGTCGACGCTCTTCTGGATGCTTGCGTCTGCGTCTAGCAAGGCGGGATTCGGTCGCCGGCCAACAGACAAGTCCTGGCCGAGGCTGGTCTGCTCATCGGGGCCAGAGCTCCGAACGAGAAGCATCGACGTCGAAGGCAAGAGATCGGAACCACGGGAACAGGTCCTGTTCGACCGCGTGACTCCAAACCGCGACGCAGTCGTCCATCGAGTAACCGTCGCGGCCCTCCGTCAGCAGCCGACGCTTCGCGCGGAAATACTTCGCCAGCGCACCGGGGCCGTGGAGGCGCTCGAGTTCCTCGAACACGAAGTACGACTTCCCCCAGATCAGGTCTCGCGGCGCGTCTTCGCTCAGAGGATCGATGTTCGTGAAGTCCGGGTCGTGTCGGCGGCCGAGACGCATCTGCCTTTCGAGGGTCTGCTGCGCCCGCGGCATCTCCAGCCGTTTGCCGACCTGGATGCCGAGCCAGGTCGCGATCGGTTCGTTCCACAGTGGCTCGGGATACGGCAGGACCCAGGAGTGACCCGCTTCGTGTCCGATCAACTCGACCATCGGGTAGCGCGTGTCGGGGTAGTTGCCCCAAAACGCCCCAATCGCGATGCGCTCGCCGCTGCTGAATCCGCCACCGCCGGTCGGAAGGATCAGGAGGCGCTTCAGCATCCCGGGCGCGGGTTCGACACCGGTGATCGCGACGAGGTGTGGCCGAACGAGCACGTATTCCTCGGCGATCTTCTCGGCGAACGGCTCGGTGCCCGTGTGGAACTCGAGTGTGAGCGGACCGAGTTCTCGCGTGTGCTCGACCCAAGTCGAGCGGTGAGGCTGCTTCGGGTCGATCGGCTTGGTGGTCGCGCACTCGATGAGGAGAGGTCGGACCCAATCCGCGTTGATTCGATCTTTCGCGTCCGGTCGCTGACCGAACAGACCTCGACTGCCGACCAGCACGTGACCCTTTCCGAACGCACGGCGTGCCAGGAGCGTTCGGCGCTCTGAATCTTGCAGGAGTGGGTCGAAGGCCTCGTCGTGTTCGAACACTCGGCCCCCGCGAAACCTCAGGCCGTCCTCCGAGATCTCCAGCGAGGCCGTCGTCCGAAGAGGGAGGCTTGCTTCGATCTCGGTCAGTCGGGCACCGAACCGCGTAGCGACGCTCGCGCCGGACGGCATCGGGTCCGCGCCGTCGATCATCAGTAGCAACGTGCCTCCCTCCCGCACGTACGATTCGACATGGTCGATCGCTTCCTCGCGATAGGCGATCCAGCGGTTACCGCCCGTCAGCACGAGCAAGTTGACGTTCGAGAGATCGAGTCGCTCGAGGCTTCCCCAGTTGCGCGCGTCGCGGCCGACCCCCTTCAGGTACTGAGTGTGAAACCTTCCATCCATGTAGAAGGTGAAGTCCTGCGAGATGTCACAGACCGAGTGGATCCGAATCGGATCGGGCTCCTCTTGGCCGAGCAGCGGCGTGCTCGACGTGACGGCGAGCAAGAGGGGCAGAAGGCTCGAGAGTCGGTGCATGGGAGGTCGGAACGGAGCACTGTGGATCTTCGGGGTTCGACGGGTCTGGTGCAAAAGCGCCTAGACTCAGCCGCGATGAACGGACTCTCGCTCGCCTCCTCGGTCCTCGCCTGGTGTCTCTCTGGATTGCTCGCCGCCGCCGCCGCTCAAGAAGAGTCGCCCTGGGATCAGGGCTACGACGTGCCGACCGATCCGGCGGTTCTGAGTCACCGCGATCAGACCGCTGCGATCAACGGCATGTTGCGCGAGCGACTCGACGCTCTGCTCCCTCGGATGATGCGCGAGACCGGTCTCGACATGTGGGTCGTGATCAACCGGGAATACAACGAGGACCCGGTCTACCTGACCTTGATCCCGGAGCCGGCTTTCGCGGCTCGCCGCACGACGATGCTCGTGTTCTTCGACCGAGGAGAAGAGGAAGGCGTCGAGCGGTTGACCGTCAGTCGCTACGGGCTTGGTGGTGTCTACGACCGGGCCTGGGACGGTGGCACTGCCGACGAGCAGTGGCAGCGTCTCGCAGAGGTCGTTCGCGAACGGAACCCAGGTCGGATCGGCATCAACCGGAGCGAGCATTGGGCTTTTGGCGACGGTCTGACGCAGGGCCTGCACGGACGTCTCGTCACGGCGCTGGGAGAGGAATTGTCGGAGCGACTCGTGTCCGCCGAACAGCTCTGCGTCCGCTGGATCGAGACGCGGACCCAGACCGAACTGGAGATCTACCCGGCTGTCGTGCAGTTGGCCCGCTCGGTCATCGCGGAGGCGTTCTCGAACCGCGTAATCACACCCGGCGTGACCACGACCGAAGACGTTCGATGGTTTCTGCGTGAGCGCTTCTCGGAACTCGGGTTGCCAATCTGGTTCCAGCCCTACTGCAACGTCCAGCGCCGGGATCCGAACCAGGACCCCGATTCGCCGATCTTCGGGGACAGCGACATCGTGATTCGCCGTGGTGACATTCTGCACACGGACGTCGGGATCCGTTACCTGCGGCTGTGCACCGACACGCAGGAGATGGCCTATGTGCTTCGCCCGGACGAAGAAGACGTTCCCAGCGAACTTGTCGATGCACTCGCTGTCGGCAACCACTGGCAAGACCTTCTGACCGAGTCCTTCGTCCGAGGACGCACCGGCAACGAGATCCTCGCGGAAACCCGTCGCAAGGCTGAGACCGAAGGCATCGACTGCAGCGTCTACTCGCACCCGCTCGGCTTCTTCGGACACTCGGCCGGCCCGACGATCGGCATGTGGGATAACCAGGGTCCGACTCCGGTTCGCGGGGATTGGCCCCTGCATCCGAACACCTGCTACGCGATCGAGGGCAACGTGAAACTCCCGTTGCAGCTTTGGCAGGGCCAACCGATTCAGATCAAGCTCGAGCAGGACGCCTGGTTCGATGGCGAGCGGGTGACCTACATCGGTGGCCGGCAGACACGGTGGCACGTGATTCGGTGAGCGAGCTCCGGGCCGCCTTTGGACCAGCACCCACGCGTCAGCGCCGGGCTGTCGCTGCGAGCGTGCATCGGGAGCTCCCTGGTGCCGAACCTCGACCCGACGAAGTCCCTCGATCTGCCCGTCGGTGACCTCTGATCGCCGCGTATCCTCGGGGCCATGCACGGTCCCGCGCTCGTCACTCTGCTGGTTCTGGCCTCGTTCGCGACGCCAGTTCGGACGCCGCACGACGGACCCGATCCGGTGTGGCATTGGATCGGGACCTCGCAGCGAGTCGACGCGGACGGTTGGCGGGCTCGTCTCGGGCCTGAAGCTCGTCTCGAAGGGGAGCCGAAGATCTACCAGGACGAGCATGGCGAAGCGGTCTGGTTCGATGGTCGCGATGATCGGGCTTTTGTCGCGGACGACCTGGGCGAGGTTCGGGATCAGCTCCCGACCCGCCTCCTGACTGTTTCCGCCTGGGTCTCTGTGGAGACACCGCAATCCTGGGGCGGGATCTTCGGCGTGCTCCAGGACAACGGTGGGAAGGAGAAAGGCTTGATCGTCGGCTACGACCAGAGCGTCTTCACCTTCGGGCTCTCGACGACCGGTGCCGACGACGGTGATGGGTCGATGACCTACCTCAAGGGCTCGACGCGCTACGAAGTCGGGCGACTCTACCACGTCGTCGCGACGTACGACGGCGCGCGACAGCGCCTCTACGTCAACGGCAACCTCGACGCCGAGTCCATGACCCAGTCCGGCGACATTCTGTATCCGGACGAAGCACCGGTGACCCTCGGCTGCTATCGCGATCAGGATGAGGACTATCGGCACCATGGGCGGATTCGCGAGGTCGCGATGTATGACCTGTGCGCGAAGCCCGCGTGGGTCGCTCAGGAATTCATCCACGACGCCGGACTCTCCGAACTTCCGGCGGTTCGGAACTGGCCGGACGAATTCGAGTTCCTCGTCGAACCGAACCTGCAGTTCGTGACACAGGACGGTGTGACTGTGGTCTTCGAAACGACTCGTCCCTGTTCTGCCGTCGTGCGCTTCGGCGAAGATCAGGAGACTCCACGCCTGGTCGAGTCCGATCGCGCGACGACTCTCCACCAGTTGCGCATGGCCGACTTGAAGACGCAGATGGGCTACTTCTATCGCGTCGCACTGACGGACGAGCGCGGGGAGACGCTCGAGTTTCCGCTGCGTTCGTTTCAGACCGCGGTCGAGCGCGAGACACCCTTCGGGTTCGCCGTCATCTCGGACACTCAGTCGAATCCCGCGGTCAGTCAGCGCATCGCCGAGCATGCGTTCGGCCAGCGACCGAACTTCGTGCTGATTCCGGGCGATCTGGTCGGCACGGGCACGAACAAGGCGCACTGGACCCGTGAGTTCTTCCCGTCGATGTCCGAACTCCTGAGTCGGGTGGCGTTCTTCCCGGTGCTCGGCAACCACGAGCAAGATGCCCGGCACTACTACGACTACATGTCGTTACCCGACCCCGAGTACTACTACTCGTTCGACTACGGGAACGCCGAGTTCTTCGTCGTCGACACCAACCGCAACGTCGATCCCGATTCCGAGCAGTACGAGTGGTTGGCCGAGGCCCTGTCGGAGAGTGATGCGACTTGGAAGTTCGTGTCACACCACCATCCGGCCTACAGCTCGGACGAGAACGACTACGGCGACATGTGGACCGGCAAGTCGACGCACGGCGACGTGCGCGTTCGACAGCTGACCGAACTCTACGACCGACATGATGTCGACATCGTGTTCAACGGACACATCCACAGCTACGAGCGAACCTGGCCGGTCGAAGCGGGCCAGGTCGCGGAGGGCGGCACGATCTACATGATCACCGGCGGCGGAGGTGGAGGGCTCGAGACCCCCGGACCGATCAAGCCGTGGTTCCAGAACAACGTTCGCCGGGGGCACCACTACTGCACGGTGTCGATTGCCGGTGGGCGCCTGGAGCTGAAGACCTTCGACCTCGAGAACCGACTGTTCGATCTTCTCGTTCTCGAGAAGGACTGACCGGCGACACGATCTGCTGGCGACCCCGTTCCCAGGGCGCAGCCGGCCGGACGAGTTCGCGTCATTCGACGCTCCGCCGGCTTCGGCTCTTCCGAATGCCGGCCAGGCCGTAGACTCGACGGGCCCGTGACCGAGCGACTCAGCCATCCGAACGACCTGACGGTTCTTCATGAGGACGAGCATGTTCTCGTCGTCGACAAGCCGGCGTTTCTGCTGACGGTCGGGGCACCGGGTCGCACTGAGAAGACGCTTCTCGATTTGGTCCAGACGCGGTTCGGGAGGCTCTATCCGGTCCATCGCCTCGACGAAGAGACCACCGGAGCGCTGGCGTTCGCCCGGACCATCGACGCTCGTGAGGGACTCGAGATGATCTTCCGCGAGCGTCGGAGCGAGCGGCTCTATCTCGCTCTATGTGCGCGAGTGCCGTCCCCGCCGAGCGGGCGGATCGAGTCACGGCTCGTGACGGGCGAGGACGGGATCGTCCGGAGCGAGACCAAGGGTGACCTCGCGATCACGACCTACCGCACGCTCACTCGGCGTTCGGGCGGAGCCTTGGTCGCCTGTCGTCTGATGACCGGACGGCGCAACCAGATCCGGGCCCACCTCAGCGAGCTCGGCGCGCCCCTCTGTGGCGATCGAAAGTACGGCTGGCGCCCGCGCGAGGGCGACCCGAAGGTCGACCGGACAATGTTGCACGCCTGGCGGTTGGCCTTCGATCATCCGATCGATGGCTCGAGGGTGTCGTGCGAGGCGGAACCGCCGGATCCTCGGCTTCGGCCAAGCGCCTCCGACGAGGCTGAGTCGTAGGGAGCGGCCGATCAGGCGAGCTTCACTGGGCGACCCAGCTTCTGCTGTAGCACCTCACCGAGCACCGCGCGGAGTTCTCCGCGGTCCTTCGTGTCCATCCACGCGCCCTGTTCATCGAGCGCGAAGTGCCAAGCCTCGGCACCGTTTGCGAGCCAAATCTGATGGGCTGCGACCTGACGGTTGAGGATGCACTTTCGACCATCGGCGAACTCGATGGACAGGACACCCATCGCGAGATCGGCGTCGCACTCGTCCGGGTCCTCGTCTTGGAGGAAGGAGAACACCTCCTCCATGAACGCGTCGGCGAGCTTTCCGAATTCGTGATCGTTCATCGTACCGTCGGTTTCGCTCAGCGTGGCCCGCTGGGCAAGGGGCGATCCGGGGAATCGCTCAGCTTGGGGGATCTCCGTCTTCGTTCAGAGACGAACGACCTTGCGTGCGCGCTTCACCCAACCCGGAATCAGGTCCTCGGTGCGGACGCCATCCCCTTCGGCCTCGTAGTTGAGGATTACGCGGTGTCGCAGCGCACTCTCCACCGATCGCTCGAGATCGGAGAGCTCGACACTCGGTCGCCCGGCCAGCAGCGCGCGCACCTTCGCGCTCTTGACGATCGCCTGAGCGGCGCGGGGGCTCGCCGCATAGCGAACGAATCGCTTCGTGTCCGCTTCGGCGTCCTCCTGATCGGGGTCGGTCGTGGCGATCAGCACGGCCGTGAACTGGAGAAGTTCGCGCGCGCACAGGACCGAGCGTGCGTGGGTTCGCAAGCGCAGGACCTGATCCGCGGTCAGGATCGGAGTCGGCGGTGGCAGCAGGTCACCAGTGGTCCGGTCGAGCACCTCGACCAGGTCTTCCACCGACGGCCGGCCGACCTTGATGTGGAGCAGAAAGCGGTCGAGTTGGGCTTCGGGCAGGGGGAACGTGCCCTCGAGTTCGATCGGGTTCTGTGTCGCGATCACGCAGAACGGGTCCGGCAACTGGTGCGTCTCGTTCCCGACGGTCACGGTCTGCTCCTGCATCGCCTCCAGCAGGGCGGACTGCGTCTTCGGAGTGGCGCGGTTGATCTCGTCGGCCAGGACGATCTGCGCGAAGAGCGGACCCGGCTCGAATTCGAAGTCCAACTGCCCGCCGCCGCTGCGGACGACTCGCGTTCCGGTCACGTCGGAGGGCATCAGGTCCGGAGTGAACTGGATCCGGGACCACCGCAGGCCGAGGGCTGCTGCGAGGTGGTGCACGAGCTGGGTCTTGCCGAGCCCGGGTGGCCCTTCGATCAGCACGTGTCCCCCGGCGAAGAACCCAGTCAGCACGTCTTCGACGATGTCCTCGAGGCCGACCATCCGGGCGGCAATGGCCGACCGGAGTTCGTCCAGGCTCCGTCGGAGCTCTTCGATGTCGGAGCGGGCGCCGTTCACCCGTCGTTCTCCACGGCGAAGCAGGGGTGCTCCTCGTAGCGCTCTCCCTGGTCGCCGAGAACGGCGACGATTCGCTTGCCCGCGTTCTCCGGACGGTCGGCGATCGCTCGCGCCGCATGGAGCACGGCGCCGGAAGCCGGACCGGCGAGCACGCCTTCCTTCCGTGCGAGATCGCGGACGGCCACGAAGGCGTCGTCTTCGGCGACGGCGATCACTTCGTCGAGCTCGCTCGCGTGCAGGATGTCGGGGATGAACCCGGCACCGAGACCCGGGATGCGGTGGGGTCCGGGTTGGCCCCCAGAGAGGACCGCGCTCGCTGCGGGTTCGACCGCGACGACGCGCACGTCCTTGCCGTTGTCGCGGAAGAAGCGCAGGCAGCCTTCGGCCGTGCCCCCGGTGCCGACCGGGACGACGACCACGTCGACGTCGCCCTCGGTGTCTTCCCAGATTTCGCGGGCGGTCGTCGCCGCGTGACCTTCGGCGTTCGCCCGGTTGGAGAACGGCTGGAGGATCAGCGACGGCTGGATCTCACGGGCGAGTTCTTCGGCGCGTTCGAGTGCACCGCGCGTGCCGCGTTCGGGTTCCGTTGTGACGATCTCGGCTCCGAGCGCACGCAGAAGGTTGCAGCGAGCGGAGGTCGAGCAACCCGGCATCGTGAGCACCAGTCGGTAGCCCCGGGCCGCGCAGACCATCGCCATCGAGACCGCCGTGTCGCCCGCGGAGCATTCGATGATCGTCGTGCTCTGGTTCAGGAATCCCTGGCGCTCGGCGTGGTCCACCATCGCGACGACCGAGCGATCCTTGTTGCTCGAGGTCGGGTTCAGGAATTCGAGCTTCGCGCACAGGTGTGCCGTCAGCCCCTCGCCGTAGCGTGCGAGATCGAGGAGCGGCGTGCGCCCGACGAGCCAGGTGACGTCCTTTGCGATGCGAGGCATGGGACGAGGGAGGATAGCAGGGGCGGCGGCCCGATCCGCATCGCTGGCTCAGGACGCCGAACTCGCTTGTCCCGTGGGGAACTCTCATTCACAGTGATGCTGTGGAGCTTCGCTCTGTAATCCGCACTCTGTCCAGCCCGGCCGCGCTCTGCGGATTGGTCGTGACCCTCGGCTCCTGTGCCACGCTCGCACCGGATCCGGTGCGCACCGCACAGGAGTTCGAACCTGGACAGGGCCCTGGAGACGACGTCCCGACCCTCGTCGCTGGGCGTGCGATCCTCGACGAATCGGTCGACGAGAACGGCCGCTGGCGCAGCTCTGGGCGGCGCCAGAGTCAGGCGCGTGAGCTCGTGGACGCGCATCCGGACTCCGCGATGGCGCGCACGGCGCTCGCCGTGACCCTGGCGGCCGAGGCCTTGGTCGAGACTCCGCCCGAGCTGACGCCCTGGCGCCAGGCCGAGACCGAGTTCCTGATCGCCGAGCGGCTCGCGCCGGAAGATCCCGAGATCGCGCGCTGGCACTCGCGATTCCTCACCATCGATGGGCACCTGGACGCCGCTGCGGCCCGGCTGGAGCGAGCACTGACCTCGGCTCCCGACGATGTCCCGCTGCTCCTCGATGCGATGCGGGTGCACTTCGATCGTGGGGCCGAGCTGCGGACGATCGACCTCGGGGAGCGCCTGGTCGCGGTCGCTCCGACCGATCCGGATGTGCTCTGGATGCTCGCCGAGTCACGGTTGCGCTACGCCGCGACCGTGACCAATTCCGACATCCGCCAGCGCGAGAACTACGAGCGAGCGATCGAGGCCTTCCAGAACTACCGCAGCGCCAGACCCGAGGATGCCGAGGGTGCGCTCGGCGAGGGCGCGGCCCGTTACGGTCTCGCACTCCTGCTCGACGATGAGAACGCCGCGGCCGAGGTCATCGCGTTCTACGAGTCGGCTGCTGAGCGCTTCCCAGCCGAAGCGGAGTTCGTCTACGGGTCGGCACTCGGCTCGGAGCTCGACGGCGATGTGGTCGCGGCCGAGGCTTCGTACCGTCGCGCGATCAGCATCGACGAGCAGCACACCGACTCGCTGCTCAACCTCGTTTCGATCCTCGCGGCCAGCGGGCGCGAGGACGAGGCTCGAGCACGGATCTCCCGGTTGCTGGAGATCGACGCCGCTCGGCCGACCGTGGATCAGCTGCCGTCCACCGATCGGGCGGCGTTGCTGAAGTTCCTCGAAGACGGACTCGAGGAACCCGAGATGGTCGACGACCCCGAGACCGCGAACCCCGAGTCGGTGAATCCAGAGTCGGCGAATCCCGACGCTGGCGGTCTCGAGTCGGGTGATCCCGAGTTCGGGCCTCCGGAACCCGGGGCCTCCGAGCCTGGCGAAACCAGTTCTAGTTCCGGCCAGAACTGACCCCGGCGCGCGGCCTTGGAGACTCGGCTCAGACGCCGAGGACCGAGTAGCCGCAGTCGACGTAGAGCACCTGGCCCGAGACCCCGCTCGCGAGGTCGCTCAGCAGGAACAGGCCGGACTTGCCGACGTCGTCGGTCGTCACGTTGCGGCGCATTGGCGCCTTGGCCTCGACTTGCTCGAGGATGTTCGAGAAGCCCGAGATGCCCATCGCGGACACGGTTTTGAGCGGTCCCGCCGAGATCGCGTTGACCCGGATGCCGTCGGGACCGAGGTCGGCCGCGAGGTAGCGAGTGCTCGATTCGAGCGAAGCCTTCGCGACTCCCATCACGTTGTAGCCATCGACGACACGCTCGGAGCCGTAGTAGGTCAGGCAGATGATCGAGCCGTCACGGCCCTCCATCAGCTCGGCCGACTTCTTGGCGAGCGGAATCAGCGAGTAGGCGGAGATGTCTTGGGCCAGCTGGAAGCCGTCGCGCGTCGTATCGCGGAACCGACCACCGAGTTCGTCGCGCTTTGCGAACGCGATCGAGTGAACCATGCCGTCGAGGTGGCCGAACTGCTCCTTCAGACCGGCGAAGAACGCATCGATCTGACCCTCGTCGGTGACGTCACAGGGCGCCATCCAGGGCTCTTGTCCGAGCTCCGGCACGAGCTTCTCGATCGAATCCTTCATCCGATCGTTCTGGTAGTTGAGCGCGAGCTTCGCTCCGTGCGCCGCGAGTTGCTTCGCGATGCCCCAGGCGATCGAGCGCTTGTTTGCGATGCCGAAGACAGCGACGACCTTGTCGTCCATCAAACCCATGGTGTGTGCTCCTTGCAGAAAGGGGAGCGGACGAACTTACCGAGCCCTTCACCCAAAAACCTCGTTCTCGGCGCTGGCTTCGTCAGTGATCGACACCGAGCTTCTTGAAGATCTTGCGCATCGGCGTGCTCCAGGTGCCGGCTCCATCGCCGGGCGCCATGCTCGAGAGGCCCTCCGGCAGCGGTCCGAGTCGTTCGGCCTGGTGGACCCGCAGCGTGATGCGGTGGTGCGTGATGCCGTGACGCACGCGGGCGAGCTCCTCACCGACCCGCACCTCCAGGCCGTAGCGTTCGAAGATCCGGGCGCGCAGCAGGTCTTGGTCGTCCGGCTGGTCGACCAGCACTCCTGGACCGGGGAGCTCGAACTGTCCGGCGTTGACCTCGCCGTCCGGGATTCGCGCGGCGACGAATCCGTCCTCGGCCTCGATCAGCAGGGCGCAGGCGGCGACGTCGATCGATTCGCGCCGGGCGGGCAGGACGGGCAGCGCGTCGATCAGCTCGAGCCGGTGTGCTTCGCAGTCGCGCTGGATCGGGCACGCGGCGCAGTTGGGATTCCTCGGCGTGCAGATCGACGAGCCGAGATCCATCAACGCCTGGTTGAAGTCTCCGGGCCGATTGGGATCGAGGTGTCGCTCCGCGAGTTCGCGGATCTGCCGTCGGCCGGCAGCCTTTCGCACTTCGTCGCGAACGCCGCCGTGGCGGGCGAGGATGCGTTCGACGTTGCCGTCGACCGCAGCCTGCGGAAGGCCGAAAGCGATCGAGGCAATTGCTGCCGCGGTGTAGTCGCCGATACCCGAGAGCCCTCGCAACGCGGCGTGGTCCGCCGGGATGCGGCCGTCGAACTGCTCGTTCACCTCGGTGGCACCCTGACGCAGCAGGCGGGCGCGTCGGTAGTAACCGAGCCCCTGCCAGGCATCGTGCAGGTCCTCGTCACTCGCGCCCGCGAACGACTCGGGGTTGGGAAAGCGCTCGAGGAACTCCGGCAGCCGTCGCTCGACGACTTCGATCCGGGTCTGCTGCGACATGACCTCGCAGACCCAGGTGGTCCAGGCGTCGACCCCGGGTCGCCGCCACGGAAGCGGCCGCCGTGTGCGGTCGTAGTGCGCGAGCAGGCGAGCGGCGAACGACTCGGCGGTCATGCCGGCCGGCCGGTCAGTTCGCCGCGCCGGCGTCCGGGTTCTGCCGCGAGACCTCGAGGCCGAGGCGGGCGCGCAGATCGGCGGTGGCCTGCTCGAGGCGGGCGTGAAGCTCGTCGCGATCCGGCCCCTCGGTGAAGAGCGTGATCCGGATCATCAGATCGCTGTCGAGGCCCTGCATGCGAGCGCGGCCGTGGATCTCCGGGTGACGGCGGTGCAGGTCGGCCAGCAGTCGGGTGATCAGCGACTCGTCACCGCTCGGGTATTCGATCGTCGATGATTCGCGGTAACCACCCGGGCCATCGGCCTCCAGATGCGGTTGAACGTATTGGGTGAACAGGCGGCGCAGCTCCTCGGGCTGGCCCGGCAGCAGGAAGATCACCGTCTTGCCCGACTCGATCCGGACCGCGGGAGCTGTCCCGCTCAGGTTCTCGAAGCAGGTCGAGCCCTGCGGCACGGTCGCCATTTTCAGACGCTCGATCGACAGGTCGGCGTCCTCGACCACGCCCTTCGCCACCAGGCGGCGGTAGCTGTTGGACAGGTACTCGCGGGCCTTCTCGTCGATGACCATCGGCACCCCGAGGGCGTCCGCCACGCACTGGCGGGTGATGTCGTCGAGGCCGGGGCCCATGCCGCCGGTCACCAGCACGTAGTCCGGCTCGTGGGCTAGAGCGGCTCGGAAGGCCGTCACGACCTCGGATTGGACCTCATCGAGGACCTGGATCGACTGGACCCGGAACCCGATCTCCGTGACGTGGCCAGCCATGAAGTGCGCGTTCCGGTCGAGGACCTGGCCCTCGAGCAGCTCGCGCCCCATGCAGAAGATGATGGCTGTTTTCTGATTCAACAATTTCGTCCTCGTGTGTGCCTGGGACCTGGTCGTCCGCAAGCGGGCCTTTCAGGCGGGCAGGCGACCCGGATTTCCAAGAGAGACACACCGCCGTCCGCCCAGACCAGGACCGTTCCCGGGGGGCTCGATAGCCATCCGGTCGGTGCCCGGCACGAGGCGTCCAACGAGCGCCTAGCTTACGGTGTGACCCGAGATTTGGAAAAGTCGCGACCGAAGGTTCGGCTCGAGCCAAAAAGGCGACCCTCACTTCGTTGATAGCGACCCTTCGGCGCGGGAAACTGGTGCGTCTGCGGCCCTCTCTCTGATGGGGTAGGGCCCTGGACCACGATGAGCGACATTCCGCCCGAGTCCCCTGACGGGACCTACGACGACAGTTCAGCGCAACCGCCCAGCGGCGGTCGCATCGCCGACCTCTCCCTCGAGAAGGAGATGGCGGAGAGCTACCTGAACTACTCGATGAGCGTGATCTACAGTCGCGCTTTGCCCGACGCCCGCGATGGCCTCAAGCCGTCGCAGCGCCGGATCCTGGTTGCGATGAACGCGCTGAACCTCGGCCCTCGGGCGAAGTTCAGGAAGTGCGCGAAGATCTGCGGCGACACCTCGGGTGACTACCACCCACACGGCGAGTCGGTCATCTACCCGACCCTCGTCAACATGGCGCAGCCGTTCTCGACCCGCTACCCGCTGGTCCAGAGCCAGGGCAACTTCGGTGCGATCGATGGTTCGCCTCCGGCGGCCATGCGATACACGGAGGCGCGGATGGGGCAGCCGACGGTCGACATGATGGCCGACCTCGCGCTCGACACCGTCGACCTGCGTCGCAACTACGACGACACGAAGGACGAACCGGTCGTCCTGCCGGCGCGCTTCCCAGCGCTGCTCTGCAACGGCTCGACTGGCATCGCGGTTGGCATGCGGACGAGTCTTCCGCCGCACAACCTGCGTGAAGTCGGCGCCGCCCTGAACCTGATCCTCGACGATCCCGAGACGAGCATCGATCAGATCCTCGAGGTGTTGCCCGGTCCGGACTTCGCGACCGGTGGCATCGTCATGGGGCGCAGCGGAATCATCCGCGCCTACAAGACCGGTCGCGGTGCGGTCACGGTTCGAGCGAAGCACCACGTTGAAGAGCGACGTGGGCGCAAGCAGCTCGTGTTCACCGAGATCCCGTACCAGGTCAAGCTGGTCACGATCATCGAGCGCATCGCGAACCTGGCGAAGAATGGCCAGATCGATGGTGTCGCGGACGTCAACGACGAGTCGAACGACCGCGTCGGTCTGCGTCTCGTCGTCGAGCTGAAGCGCGGAATCGATGACGAGTCGATCACGCTGAACCAGCTGTTCAAGCTGTCGCCGCTGCAGTCGACGTTCAGCATCATCAACCTTGCGATCGACCGCGGCCGCCCGCGGACGATGGACATCCGGGCGCTGCTGATCGCCTACCGCAACCACCGCATCGACGTCATCACGCGTCGCACGCGGTTCTTGTTGCGTCGCGCGGAAGAGCGCCTGCACCTGATCGAGGGCTTGCGCATCGCGGTCCAGAACATCGATGAGGTCGTCGAGATCATCAAGACATCCGACAGCCCGGATGTCGCCCGTGTGCGACTCTGTGACCGCTTCGAGCTGTCGGAGCTGCAGTCGCGTGCGATCCTCGACATGCGTCTCGCACGCCTGACCGGCCTCGAGATCGAGAAGCTCGAAGCCGAGTACAACGAGGTCCTCTCGCAGATCGCTGACTACAAGGAGATCCTGTCGAACCGCTACAAGCTGATCTCGCTGATCCGCGAAGACATCGACCAGATGGTCCAGAGCTACGGCGACGACCGCCGTACCGTGCTCGCCAACGAAGAGGCTGGTGAGTTCGAGGACGAGGATCTCCTGCAAGAGGAGATGATGGTCGTGACGGTCAGCCACCAGGGCTACGTCAAGCGCACCGCGCTCGATCAGTACCGCAGCCAGGGACGTGGCGGCAAGGGCATCGCGGCTGGCGACATGAAGGAAGGCGACTTCCTCGAACAGCTGTTCGTCGCGAGCACCCACGACTACTTCCTGTTCTTCAGCGACCACGGCAAGGTCTACTGGCGGAAGGTCTACCAGCTACCACAGTTCGCGCGCACCGCGCGCGGCCGTGCGCTGGTCAACGTCGTCGACACCCAGAACGAGGGCGAGCGGATCACGTCGATCCTGCGCGTGCCGAACTTCGACCTCGATGGCTACGTCGTCACCGCGACCAAGAACGGCTTCATCAAGAAGACTCCGCTCGAGGCCTACTCGCGTCCGAAGAAGGGGGGCATCATCGCCGTCGGTCTCGATGAGGATGACTCGCTGATCGGAGTCGGCTTCGTCGAGTCAGGTCAGTCGATCTTGCTCGGCACGCGAACCGGCAAGGCGATCCGCTTCCAAGAAGACGACGTCCGCGCGATGGGTCGCTCGGCTCGCGGTGTGCGCGGCATCAAGCTCAAGGAAGGAGATGAGGTCGTCGGCCTCGTCCTCACCGATGGCTCGGGCGAACTCCTCACGATCTGCGAGCGCGGCTACGGCAAGCGCACCGCGATCGAGGAGTACCGCCTGCAGGGTCGTGGTGGCCAGGGTCTGATCGACATCCGCACGACGGCGCGCAACGGCGAGGTCGTCAACATGGTGGGAGTCGAAGACACGGACGAGGTCATGATCATCACGCGCAACGGCCAGGTCGTCCGCACTCCGGTGAGCGGCGTGTCCGTGATCGGCCGCGCGACGCAGGGTGTTCGTTGCATCAACCTCAAGGACGATGACGACGTTGTCGCGGTCGCACTCGTTCCGAAGGAGGACGAGACGCCGGAAGTCGACGAACCGGCCGACGAAGGGGGTTCGAAGTCATGAGTGACAAGAACCCCGTTCAGGCGCGGTTGGTCGAAGACCGCAAGACGGCGATGAAGGCGAAGGCAAAAGAACGCCTCGCCGTCATCCGCCTGATGCTCGCCGAGCTGCAGTCGGCGCAGATGAACCAGTCGACCGACGAGATGACTGAGGAGCAGGAGCTCGATGTGCTTCGCAAGATGGTCAAGAACCGTCGCGACGCCGTCGAGCAGGCCCAGCAGGTCGGTCGCCAGGACATCGTCGATGCCGAGTCGAACGAGATCGAAGTCATCCTGACCTACCTGCCGCAGATGCTCACCGGCGACGAACTGCTGACGAGGGTCAAGGAGGTTGCGGCCGAGATCGAATACTCCGGCCCGGCCGACAAGGGCAAGTTCATGAAGACCTGGATGAGTCGATTCAAAGGCCAGGCCGAAGGACGCGACGTCCAGGACGCGCTCGGTCAGCTCGGCTGATCCGAGACCTGGTCTCAGTGGCAGCGAGGCCCTCGAAGTCTCGCGAAACCGCGGAAAGCCGGCCGGCTCTGCAGCGTTCCGCGGGCCGGCCCTCCAAGGCCCGTCTGGAGCCGTCTCGTCTCCGTCCAGCCCGATCCGGCGATGACCCTCCGGATTGACAGGTCGGGGGATTCTTCGCACAACTCACCACCTCCCAAAGACTCCACGTCATGAAAATCCGCATCCTCAACACTTCCCTCGTCGCGTTCGCCGCCCTGACCTTCGCCGCCTGTGGCAACCAAGAGCCGCAGGGCGGTGACTCGGATCAGGGTCACTCGGAAGCCCACGATCACGATGGTGATCACGATCACGGCGAGCATGGCGAAGGTCACGACGAGCACGGTGAGCACGGCATGGAGGATGGCGAGCACGGCATGGAAGGCGGCATGGCCTTCGAGGGGCCGCGCCTGAGCGAAGAGGCCTACACGCACTTCGGTCAGCAGGTCGCCGCCGCCGAGGCGAACGCCACGGCTTCCGAGCTCGTCGCCGATCCGGCGGCCTTCACGGGCAAGCCAGTGCTGATGACCGGCAAGGTCGCCAACGTCTGCAAGGGCGCTGGCTGCTGGATCATGCTGGGCGACGGCGAAAACGAGGTCTTCGTCGACACGCAGCACGACTTCGCGGTTCCGACGGACTGCGACGACTTTGAAGTCGTCGTCCAGGGTGTCGGCGGCACGCGCGAGAAGGCCTCGGGTGGCGTCGAAGCGATGGTTGTCGCTTCGGGCATCGCCCTGAAGAAGTGAGCCTTCGTTCCGATTCGGGCCGGCCTTATTCCAGATGACTCTGCAACCCTGGTCCGAGATCTCGCGCGAGCGCAGCTATCGCTACAAGGTCTTCGACGTCCTTCACGCGAAGCGTCGCTCGCCGCGAACCGGTTCCGAACACGGCTTCTTTCTGGTCGACACGCTCGACTGGGTCAACGTCGTGGCGCGGACCGTCACCGACGAGATCGTGTTGGTGAAGCAGTACCGCCACGGGATCGACGAGTTCACGCTCGAACTCCCCGGCGGCTGCATCGACCCCGGTGAGGATGCGGCCCAGGCTGCCGTCCGCGAGCTTCGCGAGGAGTCTGGCTTTGCTGGCGGCCCGCCGCGTCTTCTCGGCAAGGTCACACCAAACCCGGCGTTCCTGACCAACCGCTGCTCGAGTTACCTGATCGATGGCTGTCGTCAGGTCGGTGAGCTGGAGCAGGATCCGGGCGAAGACCTCGAGGTCGTCACCTTGCCGCGGACCGAGGTCGAGGCGATGTGCCTGCGCGGGGAGATCCACCACGCGCTCGTGCTGAATGCGCTCTACTTCCTGCGCCTGCACGACGAGTTGCACGGCGGCTCGTCGCCGGAGCCCGGCAGCAGCAACTGAGGGTCTCGGCCTTCAGCCCGCCAGGTTGCGGCGATCGACGTCGCCGTCGTGGCCTGCGGTGTAGACACGGCCACGGAAGTCGAGGAACAGTCCGCTTTCGACGACGCCGGCGATCGCGAGGATCTGCCGATCGAGCGTCCGCAACGACTCGAGGGTGTTTGTCAGGTCGGCATCGAGCGCTGCGTCGAGCACCAGGTTTTCTTGATCGGTGCGCACCGGATTGCCGTGGTCGTCGAGCCTTAGATCGGGGCGGAGACCAAGGTCGGCGAGGCCGGCGAGCGTTTGTCGCCAGCCGAAGGGGAGGACCTCGATCGGCAGCGGGTGCGTCTGTCCGAGGTGATCGACGAGCTTCTTCTGGTCGGCGATGACCCAGAACTCCGCCGCAGCACGCGCCACGATCTTCTCGCGGGTCATGGCGGCTCCACCGCCCTTGATCATCGCCCCGCGCGGATCGATCTCGTCGGCGCCGTCGATCGCGAGGTCGAGACGGTCGATTCGGTCGAGCGTGGAAGTCTCGATCCCGAGCTCACGGGCGCGATTCTCCGTCGTTTCGCTGGTCGAGACGCCTAGGACCTTCAGGCCCTCACGAACACGTTCGGAGAGGCCGATCAGCAGGTGCTCGACCGTCGATCCGGTCCCGAGCCCGATCCGACTTCCGTCCGGCACATCGGCCGCCGCCGCACGCCCGACCGCGCGCTTGGCGTTCTCGACGCCTGATTCCATCAATGGATCGTAGCAGGGCGTTCTACGGACTTCCCTCTCGCTCCCTCGACCCACCGCGCACCGAATCGAGTCCAGGAACGCGATCCGATCGAACCGCCACCCGCCGTTCCCAGTTCGTAGACTCCCCGACGGCGGCCCCCTCTCCGCCCAACGCATCGATGACCGAATCCGACGATCCGACCCTCGCGTCCGGCGAGACGCAGTCGCCGGCCGAGACGCCGCCGAAGTTCGATCCGCCCGACCCGAAACTCCGGGTCCGGTCGTCCGGGCGCCGGACTTCCGAGAAGCGGGCAAAGCTCCCGGTCACGATCCGCGTGATCCTGCCGTTGATCCTCCTCGGGGTCCTCGGGCAGAAGGTCTACGAGTGGTGGCGCTCCAATCGGGTCGTCGTCACGTTCGTCGACGCGTCCGGCAACCCCGTTACGGTCGAGGGCGAGATCGAGCTCTTCTCGGACTCGACCCACCCGGCGGATCCGGCGCCGCAGCGTCTGCTGCGTGGGCCTCTGCCGGTCTCCGGTGATTCGTTCGTGTTCAGCGCCGACGAGGTCGGGGACGGGGCGAACGTGCGGGTCCGCAGCGAGCAGTTCGGGACCGCGTTCGTGACTGTCGAAGCAGATGGCGAGGCGACTCTGCTTCATCTGGCTCCGCCTGTCGCGCTCTCCGGCGTTGTCCAGGATCGAAGCGGCCGGCCGATCGCCGATGCTCAGGTCACTGCCATCGGGTGGAGCGTCCGTGGCGTTGCCTTGTGCGAGACGCTGACTGGTGCGGACGGAGATTTCCTGTTGTCCGGTATCTCCGGCACCCAGCTCGTCTGGTCGTTGCAGTTGCTGGCCGATGGCTACGTGGTCAAGAACGTCGACTGGTCGATCAACGAAGGGTCAGATCCCGGCGAGGCGCCGATCGTGCTCACCGAGTCGCGGCCGATTCCGGGTCGACTGGACCTTCCCGACGGACTGTCGGCGAAAGGCCTGAGTGTCGGTGTGCTGCGCCTGCCGTCCGTCGATGCAGAGGTGGCCGCCGATGGCTCGTTCGTGCTCGACCACGTTCCGACCCGATACTCGCGCGTTCGACTCGTCGTCCGTGGCCTGCCGGAGGGATACACGCACCTGGAGACTGTCCTGCCCCTGCCCGCAGCCGAGATCGAACTCGAGATCCTCGCCGCCCGCCGCGTTCGGGGGCAGGTGATCAGCGGCCACAACGACAAGGGGCTTGCGAACGCTCGGGTGTTCCACTCCCACGGACCGCGTGGCGAAGAACTCGTCACCTGTGACGAGCAGGGCCGGTTCGAACTCGACTTCGTGCCGCCGACGGCATTGGAGATCGGAGCGGCCTACACTCGCGCCGAAGCTGGAACGAAGACGACCTCCTCCGGGCTAGTCGATGTCGAAGCCGGATCCGGCGAACTCGTGCTCCGCATCCCGATCTACTGAACCATGGTGCGATTCGCCGCAGGCCTGAACGCCTCCAAGCTCGCCGCCGTCACCCTTGTCGCGGCCTCACTCGGTGTCGTTCTTTATCTGGCAGTCACAGCGAAGGGCGTCGAAGCGGCCGGTGACTCGGAGTCCCAGGATCCGATTCGTGCGGCAGAGCCCCCGGCCGAGGCTGCCGTGCTCACGCCGATCCAAGATCCGCGTGGACTGGATCGCCGCGACGTGACCGATGGCGCCGCTCCGAAGGGAGTGCTCGAAGGCACCTGGCAGCTGACAGCGGTGCAGCGAGGCGGTCTGAACGATCCGGGGGTCGCCGGTGTGATGATCGCCACCCGGTCGCACCTCGTCGTGCATCTGCAGTTCGCCGAGGGCAACGAAGTGCGTGTTCAGTCGAGCTGGCGGCGCTACCGGATCGAGGACGGAGCTCTCGTCACCGAGCTCCTCGCCGGCCACTCGAACCTCCGCGGAGAGTTTCAGCACGAACGCCCTGGCACTCTCGAGAAGCGGCAGCTGCGTTTTGAGGGCACGCGGCTGCGCGTGCTTCAGGACTCCTCGGACTTCATCGAGTTCGTCCGGATCGAGTGAGCTTCTGCTTGAGCCAGGCCAGCTCCGGGCTCTTCAGCACGAGCTGCATCCCGCCGTAGCTCAGGGCGCCGAGCACGATCGGGGCGATGAGGTCTCGCAGCGCCCTCACCGTTCGGGTTGACTCGCGGTCCGACAGGAACTCGGCGTAGCTCAGAAGCACCGCGGCCATGACTGCGGCCGAGAGCGCGGCGCGCAGCATCCCGGTGCCGGGCGGAGTTCGTCCGCTGAGCTTCGCCAACGCCAGGTTGCAGCCGAAGGCATTCGTGTAGGCCGCAAGTGAGGTTGCGATCGCGAGGCCGGGGGTCCCGAGGTCGAAGACGAACACGAGGACCAGATCGAAGGTGACGTTCACCAAAGCGGCGAGAACCGCAATGCGAGCCGGCCAATCTGTACGGCCGAGCGCATAGAGCCCGCGCGCCGCGACCGAGACCGCACCGAGCGCGGGGAGTCCGAGTGCGAGGGCAGTCGTCACGGCCGCGGTCGCCAGCGTGTCGTCGGCCTTGAAGCGCCCGTGCTCGAACGCGACGGCCAAGAGTGGCTCGGAGACCAGGGCGAGCCCGACCGCCGAGGGGACGGCGAGGAACCACAGCACGTCGAGCGACTGCCGATGCCGTGACTGCAGTGCGGTCAGATCCTGCCGGGAGGCGTCCCGCGACAGGGCCGGGAACACTGCGGTCGCGAGCGGAATCGCGATCAGTGCGTGGGGAAACAGCAGGAGCCGCTGCGAGAGGTAGAGCGAGGTGTTCGCGCCTTCCTCGAGGAAGAAGTAGGCGAGGCTCTGGTCGACGATCAGGTTCAGCTGCGCGACCGACAGCCCGAGAGCGGCTGGCAGCATGCGTCGGAACACGATCCCCGAGCCATCGCCACGGCGGGGCAGCTTCGGCACGACCAGCTGCCCTCGCCGCCGCAGCGGAGAGATCAGCGAGCCGAGTTGAATCAGGCCTCCGGCCAGTAGTGCGAACGACACGTTGCGGGCGATCGTGCGTTCCGGTGCTTCGCTGAGGACCGCGACGACCAGTGCGAGGATCCACACGACGTTCAGCAACACCGGCACCGCCGCCGGACGAGCGAACGAGCCGAGGACGTTCAGAGCGCCGGCGTAGACCGCGACGAGGCAGATCGGCACGCAGTAGGGGAACAGCGTGGCGAGGAGTTCCGGCAGCAGCGGGTCCTCCGCGCTGGAGCGCGCGACCAGACTGCCGACCACAACGCAGAGCGTCACAACGGCCAGAACGGCGCCCAGACCGCCACTGACCGCCGCGAGGAGCCTTCTCGCCGCCTGCGGGCCTTCTTGCTCGAGACGCCGGCTGTACTCCGGAACGAACGCGGCGTGGAGGGCGCCCTCGCCGAACAGTCGCCGGAGCATGTTCGGCAGCATCCACGCCACCGAGAACGAGTCGAAGACGACCCCGCGTCCGAGAGCGTGCGTGGTCAGCATGTCCCGGATCAGGCCGAGCACGCGCGAGACCAGGGTCCATGCGGAGATCGAGCCGGCGGCGCGAGCGATTGTCTGGCCGCCCTTCTGCTCCTCCGTCTGACCCGAGCCGTCCATCGCGCGGCGATTCTGGGCTGTGTCGAGCCGTCGCGCTTTCAAATTCCGTAGCAGTCCGCCGAAGCGCCCCGTGATCCCCTCCCACGGACATCCGCGCGGCACCATCGAGCAACTCCGGTCGCGTGTCTCGCGCCAAGACGCTCGAGCGTGTTCCCCAGGACCCTTTCCGTTTGCCCGTCGTAGGGCTGCGAGCTAGTTTGCACGCGGCTCTTCGAACGATCGGGCGGGACGTTCGAGGCCCAACCCGAAGACCCCGCGAAGCGGGGCGAGAAACCTAAATGGCGGAAACGAACTCAGCTCCAAAAGCAGGCCTAGAAGGCGTCACCGCGGCCGATTCCGGAATTTGTCTGATCGATGGCTCGGTCGGAGAACTCCGGTACCGCGGCTACCTGATCAAGGAACTCGCCGAGTTCTCGGACTTTGCCGAGACCTCGATGCTCCTGCTCGATGGTGAACTGCCGCAAAAGGCCCAGCTCGACGCGTTCCGCCAGACGCTCGCTGAGCAGCGTGCCCTCGCGCCCGAGGTGATCGATCTGGTTCGTCTCTTCGCTCCGAAGATGACGCCGATGGATTGCCTGCGCACGGTCGTTTCGGCCCTGGCGATGGTCGACGTGCCGCAGAACGGCGACACGATCGACCAGCACCGCGCCCGTGGCATTCGGCTGATCGCGCAGACCCCGACGATCCTGGCGGCCTACGCTCGGATCCGGGACGGCAAGGACCCCATCGATCCGGACCCGAGCCTGGACCTCGCGGCGGACTTCCTGCGCATGCTGAACGGCACGCGCAGCGCCGAGGACGTCGAGCAGATGTTCGACGTTTGCCTGATCCTCCATGCCGAGCACGGTTTCAACGCGTCGACCTTCTCCGGTCGCGTGACGGCGGCGACGCTGAGCGACGTCTACTCGGCGGTGACCTCGGCGATCGGCACCCTGAAGGGTCCGCTCCACGGCGGTGCGAACACCGCGGTCATGGAGATGCTGATCCAGATCGGCGAGGCCGCCAAGGTCGAGGAAGCCCTCGATGGCATGCTCGCCCGCAAGGAGAAGATCATGGGCTTCGGCCACCGGGTCTACAAAGTCGTCGACCCGCGCGCGCTGATCCTCAAGGACTTCAGTCAGCGCCTCGCCGAGGGCGATGGTGACGCCAAGTGGTTCGAGATGTCGCAGGCCCTCGAGTCGGCGATGAAGGAGAAGAAGGGCATCGACATGAACGTCGACTTCTACTCCGCCTCGACCTACTACAACATGGGCATCGCGCCGGACCTGTTCACCGGCATCTTCGCGATCAGCCGCATGAGTGGCTGGGTCGCGCACATCCTCGAGCAGCTGTCGAACAACCGACTGATCCGCCCGCGGGCGAACTACATCGGCTCTTCGGCGCGCGACTTCGTCCAACTCGGCGATCGCTGATCGCCTGCCCCACTCGATGGGCATGAGCGGACTCCGGACCGGCAAGAGCGTGGTCCGTGAGCCCGCCGCGACGTCCCGGCGAATCTTCGTCGGGGATGTCCAAGGCTGCGCGGACGCGCTCGACCGTCTGCTCGCTGCCTGTCAGTTCGATCCGAAGTCGGATCAGCTCTGCCTCGCGGGTGATCTGGTCCGCAAGGGGCCCGACTCGAAGGGAGTGGTCGACCGCGCGATCGAGCTCGATGCCAAGATCGTGCTCGGGAACCACGACCTGCGTTGGCTGCAGGATCGCGTGGACCGTCCCGACGCGCGCACCCGCTGGCTCGCAGCACAGCCGATCCTGCGCATCTGGCCCGACCTCGCGATGGTCCACGCTGGGATGCATCCGAGCTGGGAGCTCGACTCGCTGACCGAGCTCGAGGACGCCGAGGTCGCGTTCGCGGTCACCGTGCGGACCTGTGACCAGACCGGGCGACAACCCGACGTCGATTGGCCGCCACCGGGGCCGCCGTTTGCGCCCTGGGATGTGTTCTGGTCCGGACCGCGCGTGGTCTGCGGACACTGGGCGCGGCGCGGGGTCCAGCAGACACCCTCCGTTGTCGCGCTCGATTCCGGCTGCTGCTACGGGCGCAGCCTCACCGCGTGGATCGCGGAGGAGGACCGATTCGTGTCGGTCCAGAGCCGTGGCCTCCTCTGACGAGGAGGCTCGGTGTTCAGCGGCCGCTGACTGCGCGGTGTAGGCGGTCGAGGCGCATCGACGAGAGCCAGGCTTCGAGGTTGGCGCGGTCTTCGCCGTACCAGACGACGTCGAGGCCGTGGTTCGAACCGAGCACGGTTCGTGCGACGAAGCGGTGGTTGCCCTTCGCGATCACCCAGCGCTGTTCCGAGTCTCCGAAGGTCTCGGACTGCTCTTCGTCCTCGACGAGCTCGATCAGCTGCAGCGTGCGGGCGTCGTCCGGAACGAGGCGGATCTTCACGCGCTCGTTGGTCTCCGGCGAGTGGAAGTCGCGCTCGACCGGGCGGGCAAACATGCCGCTGAGTGGCGTGCGCGGTGTGCGAACCGTGCCGCTCGGAGCGGGGTGGTTCATCCGACGGACCGGCTTCATGCCGACTGGGGGTGCGGGCATCGCATCCTCAGCGGCCGCTTGGAACTCGTCGTTGACGATCTGCAGCGCCTTGCGCAGTGCGGCCGAGCTCCCGAGGTAGTCACGACGCTCGAAGTTCGTGCCCGCGTCGGCGAGGGCCGCTTCGAACTCCGACCGCGGCGTGGTCGTTGGAGAAGCGGCGACGAGGGTCAGAGGAAGGATGAGGGCGGCGATCTTGCGCATGGTTCGGCTCCTTGGATCCAGCTCCCCTGAAGGGGGCCGAGGTATCCGTCTCGTTCGTCGGCCCGCGGTCTCTGCGGACTGGAGCGAATCCCGGAATCGATCTCGAAAGAGGGCTAGCGGCCGCCTGGGGCGCCATGTCCGAGACCGCAGGTCTGCAGCGCCTCGAGCACCAATGGGCCGAGAGCGGCGTAGAGCTCCCGGTTCGCGAAGGCGGCGAATCCGACGTTGGTCGTCGTGTCGAGCGGGGCGTCGAGCGGGCGCAGCCAGGGGTCGGTAACCACGCAGCCGGCCTCGGTCGCGACCATCGCAGTGCAGAGGTCGTAGGGACGGGAGCACAAGGTGTCATCGTGCCCGAGAGCTCGGTGGATCAGCGGGCGGGCATCGAGCACGAACCGATCGCGCCCGAGCGCGACCTCAGCGAGCTGGCCACCCGAGCTGATGTATTGGTCGGTGTAGACCTCGGCCTTCCCGACGGTCCAGCCACCGAGCGCACGACGCATCAGTTCCTCGTCGAGGCGCGAGGTGAGTTCCTTGCCGCCCTGGAAGAAGTTGCAGACGGTCGCGAACCCGTGACGCAGTTCCGTCGCCCGCGAAGGTCGGGGAATGAAGGACAGCTCCTCACCGGTCCTCAAGTCACGCCGCACACCGCGTGCTCCACCGCCACGTTGCGCGACCAGCAGATCACTCGACGCCTGCCGCGACGTCGGCAACTCGACCATCACTGCCACCTCGATGTCCTGCAACGAAGTCGTTGGCCCCCGATCCGGCGCGACCGCACCAAGGAACCAAGCCGAGCGCTTGTCGAACATCAACCCGCGCGTCCCATCGATCGGATCGAGGATCACGCGCGCCAAACTCGGCCCCTCGCCAAAGCTCCGATTCCCGGCCGGCTCCAACCCTTCGCAGATCAGCTCGAACGCACCGCTCTGCGCCCACACCTCAGCGTGCTGCAGCACCAACTCCTCGGCATCGACATCGATCGCAAAGATCGAATCCCCGTCGTCATCCCGCAACACCCGCGAGTCGCGTTCGAGATCGACGTTCCGCGCCCGCAACGCCGCGCACACCGCCTGCCCCAGCTCCGCGAGCCTCCGCTCCCACAGCTCGAGATCCAGCCGATCGTCCGAAGCTCCGTGTGCGCCCTGCATGCCCTCGATCGTATACTTGCGCCCCCGCTGAGGGCCCTTAGCTCAATTGGTTAGAGCATCCCGCTCATACCGGGTTGGTTGCAGGTTCGAGTCCTGCAGGGCCTAAACTTGGAAGTGGCGAGTCTGGGCGGCTCAGCCGCTCTGGGGCGGATCGGGGAGCGGTCGGCCGAGAAGTGTGCAACACAGTGTGCAGTGCCTCTGCGCACGCGGGGACACAGGTTGGCACGCGTGGGCATGGACGGCCGGAACAGCGCGGAGCTGAGCGACTCGCGGGGCCTCGGCTCTCCTCGATCGGGTGGCCGATCGCGTCGGCCTGGTGTCAGTTGACCCGTCCACCGAAGGTCGCGAGGAGGAGGCGGAGGGTGAATCGGACGGGCATCGCGGGGGATGATGCGCGGTTTCGCCCGTCGTCGTAGCGTGTTGTCCGCAGGTGCGATCGAGTTCTAGGACAGGACGGGGGTCAAGGTGCGTAGACGCGCGTGATCTCGTCGACGTTTGCCTCGAGTGGCGGAGCTCGATCCGGGCTCCCCGGTGATTCATCACCCTTTGATCGCTGAGACCGCCTCGTAGGAGCGCTGTACTCCTTCGATCACGACGTTGACCGCTCCGGTCGTCGACGGTTGCTCGTCCGGTGCGATGCGGCAGAACTGACCGACCATGACGTTGTCGCCGAGGCTCGCCGGCAACAGCCCGCCCTTTTGCAGAACGAAGTCCATCATGAATCGACTGGCCCGACCATTCGCGTCGTGGAACGGGTGGATGCTGACCATGCGTTGGTACGTGAGCGCAGCAACCTCGATCGGGTTGTCGCCACGCTCGAGGGCACGCGACAACCAGCGCGCGAGCTCGAGCATCTCGCGCTCAACTTCGGCGCCGGGAATGTAGGCTCGCGTCCAGCCCCCGGGATCGTTCGGGTCGGTGTCCGCGCCGGCTGCGACATCCTCGTCGCTGCGCAGCTCACCAGCGTGCTCGAACACCTCGTCGCCGAGTGTCTTGTTGATGTCGGACATCAGCTTCAGCAGGCTCTCGGGCGTGGTCGGCCGGTTCGCCGTCGCGGCCTTGAAGACGAGACCGTCGGCTTCGACCCACTTGCGTCGCGCTGTCTGCGCGTTGACGTTGTCGTCTTTCATCGTCTGGGATCCGCCCATACGGACTTTGTCGAATTCGCTCGGTTGCTGCCCGCTCGCCGTCAACGGCCGCGTGACGCCCTCGAGTTTGCGAATGCGATCGATCAACGCGCCGGCGCGCGCGCTCGTGGTCGCGTGTACCGGCTCCTCGAACATCGCGTGAAGGTTCTGGCGTAGGCCGGCCGTATCGCCGGCCGCGACGACCTTGTACGGGCGCAAATCGTGAATCTCGCGCCCGGCCAGGATCGAAGGATTTTCATCGGGGTCCACATCCTTCGTCCGGTGGAACGGCTGCGGCGGATCGCCGGGACCCTGCCAGCGTCTCGCGACGCCCACAGCCCATTCTTCACGGGTCCTCGCGGTGTCCTGGGCTCGGGCCACCCTCATGGCATTCACGGCTCGGACGTACCCGTCGACCGGCCCGCCATCTCCGGCGAAGTTCGCGAGCCCCTCCTCGATTCGCCTGATGCTCGACTCGAGCTGCCTCACGTCGCCGGCAAACGGGGGGCGATTCAGCCCGAGCACCTTCTTGAGATCGGCCGAGCATTGTTCGACGGCCTTGCCCTTCTCGAGGCCGGCGCCCCCCTCAGCCTCGGACTTCATCAGCCCGTCGATCCTCGTCTTCAGCTGCTTCGCTTCTTCGAGCGCTGCGGTCTGCTGCGCGATCATCCGTTCTCCGGTCGCTCGATGATGGGACTCGACCTTGTTCCCCAGCGGTTCCGAGAATCGTCTCTGGACGATCTGGCTCACGATCTGCTCGGCGACCTTCTTACGATCCGTCGCCACCCAGTCGACGAACTGGGCGCACCATTTCGCGGTCTTCGCGCTGCTGCCGAGGATCATCTCCCGAAAGGTCTCGAGTGGGGTCGACGTCAACCAGTCGTTGCGCAAGGCTTCGGCGACGACGTACGCCAGCTCACCGCGCCAATGCGGGTCGCGAAACGGTTCGAGGTTGATCGATTCCTTGGGCGGCAGCTCGAGGTTCAGCGTCTCGAGCTCGCGACCGATCGGTAGAAGAATCGGATCGATGACTCTCTTGTGCAGCGCGGCCGCCGATTCGATTAGGGAATCCGCGAGTTTCCCAAGCTGCACTGCCTCATTCTCAGGCGGCTCGTCGTCGCCGTAGATCAGCGAGCTGAGGTCCTCGGCGGCCTCTTTCGAGCGACCGCTGCGGTTCAGGATGACGCGGAGTCTGTCGACCCACGTTCGCTGCTTGGGTGCAATCTCACTCATAGACGTGACAGTTCCAGAGCCTCCAACCGCAGCGTAGTAGCAGAAAGCGCGTCCGGTCAAAAACCCGGCCGAGCCTTGTTTCGCCAGCGGAGCGGGTCTGGGATTGCGATGCGGGCGCGTCCTGTCCGAAAACTCGGCCGAGCGCGTTCTGCCGTCAGAACGGGCGTCGTCTTGCTCTGCGGGCGATCGCGGTCGTCGCCATCCGGCCGAGTGAGCCCAGACCGGTGGCTGGGAAGCGTCCATCAACTCAGAGGGTTCGCAGCGGCACGGGCTGTCAGGCCACACGCGAGTAGCTGGGGAGCAGCCCACTGAGGCGCTCGAGCTCGACAATTGGGCCTGAGTTCTCGGAATCCTCCACCAGGCGAGTGATTGGTTCGTTCCCGATTCCCCGGTGCCGCCGTCAGGCAGCCCGCGCGGCGAGCGCCGTTCGGCCGTGCTCCCCAGAGTGTGCAACACAGTGTGCAATCGGCTTGCTTGCACGGGGGCACGGCCTGGCACACTCAGGCAGCAGGGAGTGAGGTCAGAGCGGACACATCTCCCGCAACGCTGCAGGGTTAGGCGCTTCCCGACGCAACCTGTCACAACGGGACACCGCGCGCGGAGCGTCTTCGAGTCCTGCAGGGCCTAACTTCGGAGGGGGCGGGTTCGGGCGGCACGGCCGTTCCGGGTGGATCGGAGAGTCAGAGGCGGGCGAGAGTGCAACACAGTGTGCAGTGCCTTGTGCCAGCGGTCTGTGGGCGTGGACTGCGGGGCGGTCAGGGCGGGCAGAGATCCGCGATGGCGGGGGAGTTGAAGGGGTTCGGGTGGATCGCCTTGCCGGGGCTGAACTCCAGATCGCAACTTGTGTTTCCTACGCGCCAAGGTCAACCGGACCTTCGGGGACGCGACCGATCCGCGACGCAGGTCGATTGTTCGACGCACCCCGACTATCTCAGGCACTCTTCGAGTCGGTCGGCCATCAAGTCCGCCAGGACGGTTTGTCCGGCGGTCGTGAGATGAACGAGGTCCCACCACAGGAAACCGGAATCTGCTACGCGATCCAGGTCGTCCTGAACCTCGAGCAAGGTGACGTTCGGGACTCCGGCGGTGAGCTTGCGCAAGACCTCGTGGTTGGCCTCGAGATTGCGAGCACGGCCACTCGGGCAGTTGGCTTCGGCGACCAAGATCAGTGGAATGCCGACTCTCGCGGTCCGCTTCCACAACTCGATGACGCTCTGGCCGAAGGCCACGGCGTCGAGATCGTTGTGTGAGAACACCCCGACGACTGCGCTGGGAGGCGCGTGCTCGCCGAGGTGCTCGTCCAGTCGATCGACCATCTCCGAAGTGATCGCTCTGGACCTGGCGAAATTGAGGACTCGTATCGCACGCTGCTCCCAACGCTCGTTGAGCTCGCGCTCCACCCGACGAGTCCACACGTCGCCACTCAGCTGCGCGCCGGATCCCCAGGTCTGAGACCCGCCGAGAACCACGACGTCTTCTCGACGCAGTTCGCGCTTCTCCGAGATTCTCTCCTTCCAGGCCCTAGCCGGCACCTCCGGAACGAAGAGCCTGTTCTCGTAGCGGGGAAGCGCGAGCCGCGCGAGCGGATCGGCGGGATACCGACCACCCAACCAGACCCAGTCGAGCGTCCAGATCCCGAAGCCCAACAGCCCCGTCAACGCCGAGAACACCAGGACGTACGCTCCGGACGGCCGCTGCCAACTTCGCCGTCACGCTGAGCAAGAGCGAGACGACACACCAGGGAATCACCGCGATCCCAAGGCGTCGGGGCAGAGCCCGCCAATTGTCGAAGCTCTCCGACCAACGCTCTACACGGTCGCCATCGACGGATTGCACCTCGACATCGTCGAGCGTCGCGGCGTGTAGCGAGTCTCGAAGGCGGAGACGGCGCTACTCTGCCGGAGCCAGCCCGATTGAACCGATCACCCGACCGTCGACTTCGACCGAACAATCCGACTCAGAGAGTGCCAACTCGACTTCCAACCAGCCTGCCTGCGGAACGAACTCGATCGGTCGCTTGAACTCGAACAAGCCCCCTCGATCGCAGCGAATCTCGGCGGTGGGGAACGTCGAGTTGCGGCTGAGGCGAACACCACGAACTCCACTCGGTGCATCCTCGCCCCGGTCGAAGCCGAGGAACAACCACGCGGCCTCTTGGAGCCTCACCCGAAGTCGCACTCGAGAGATCCGTCTCGGTTGACGCAGGTAGACCTCCTGGAATCCGAACCACGTGCTCAGGTCGAGCTGGTTGCGGTGCAACGCGACTCGGGTCGTGAGGCACATGACGCTTCCGATCACGCCCTTTCGGCAATCGACCTTGCCGCTGCCCCAGCGACCATTCTGGTGCAGGGTGTTGTCCTGGACACACCACAACATCCCCCAGGGCAGAATCGAGAAGAGCGCTCCGAGTGCTAAGACGACGACGGAGCTAGGCCGGATTCGCGGAAGCATTCAGGGGCCGGCCAGGGGGGCAGCCTGGAAGGAAGTCGGACTCACGAGCCGACGGTATCCATGTAGACCGTCGATGGCGAACGAGACGGCAGCCCGAACTGATCGAGTCGGTTTCCTCTGACGGCCCGCGCGATTCCAGAGTTCCAACACGCGATCGAGTGCTCTCTCGAGGATCGAACCCTCGGGGTAGCGACCCGTCTCCGGATCACGAACGCCGGCCGACGGCTGACTTCGTCGGCGGGATGACGACCGCGGCCCCCCGTTTCTCGAACTGGCAACCGTTCGGCCATCGGGGCTGATCGAGACAGAGGTTTGTCGTTCTTCCCCTGGAGTCTCAACGGGTGACGTGAAGGGCTCGAAGTCGATCGAGACGCCGTCCTCTAAGACCTCGAGCCCCGCCGCGGGCGAGACAACAACGGTTTCGCCCGAGTCCCGAATCGTGAACCGCGCTCCACGAGTCGCAACGAGCCTACTGGGTGACGCCGGGTCCTGACTGATCAGGAGGAACGCGCCCAGGAGCGGTCGCGCGCCCTCGAGTCGGAGTGCCAAAGCCGAGTTGCCGACACGTGCATCACCCACCGTGCGAATCCGATGGGTCATCCCGCTGGCCGGACCGGACGCGGTGCCGTACCGCTCGACCGGTTGACCCGGATGCGAACCGCCGACGACCGCGGCGAGGAGAAGAGCGGAGAGCATGAATTCGTAGGGCGAGACGGCCCACCTTGCGGCTGTCGAAGACAGCTCGGCTCTGTCAAGGGCCGGCGCGGCGCACGAACGCGAACCACACACCGAGTAGCTCGATCCCTCGACGGGGTCTTTACAGCTATGATCGGGGGGAGGGCGGAGACTCCCTGTCGATCATCCCGAGAAGAAGGAAGCCCACATGCGACTCCACATGATCTTGACGGCCGCGCTCGTCTCGGTTTGCGCACCGACTGCGCTCGCCCAGCTCCAGGTCCAAGCGACCACGTCACCTCAGGTCATCTTCGACGTCGGTGATCCGTCGTCCACGATGGCGCCACTCCGGGTGACAACGACCCTACCTGCCGGAACCGTCCTCCCGACGATGCAGCGGGTGGTCCTACCCGTGGACCCGAACAACTTCGCCGAGCTGAACGTTGGCCCAGCGGTCGCTCCGGCCGGCAGCCTACCTGTCGTACCCGGTCAGCCTGGCGTGAAGATCTCGGGCTTGGTCTCGGTCCGTGGCAGCGGCGTCCCTTTTTCGGTTCGTAGCTCGGCATTGTCCGGCGGAGTCCGAGTCGAACTCTCGTCTGCGACGATCTTGACCGGCGAGCTTCGGTTGGGGGTCGAAGGCATCGGGGTAAGCCTCGATATCGGCGGCGATGACATCGATGAACTCACGGGAGATCCCGCGCAGACACTGACCTTTCCTGTGCTTCTGAATCCGGTCCCGGTCACGGTCGACGCCGACTTCAGCACCATCGCCATCGACTTCTCCGGATCCGGTGTCGTGAGCCAGGACTTCACGATGCTCATGCAGTTCGTCCCGGGTCCGGTCGCGTATCCGACGATCGGTTCGCCCTGTGGAGCGAGCCTCGAGGCCGAGCTCGAAGCTGTCCAGGGCCAGGCGCCGCTCATCACCCTGCTGGGCACGACGTCTCGACCGGTCTCGACCGTGGCGTTCGTATTTGGAACTTCGCTCACGAACCTCCCGCTTCCGACCGCAGGCTGCGTCCTCGGCGTCGATCCGCTGGCGACGGTCGTCACGCCGCTCATCGTCGGTGGGCAGGCGGGCGCGCAACTGACCGTTCCTCCCGGCGTGACCGGCGCCGAGCTGCTCGGCCAGTTCGTCACCCTGGCAAGCGGACCGGTGCTCGACTTCCAAACCAGCGAGGTCGCGAGAATCACCCTGCCCTGACCAAGTCACGGCCGGTGCACGCACCGAGCTGCCCGTCCCTCCCCAAGACCCGGCCGAGGCGAACCGGGAGCGAGAGCGAGCCTCGTTGGTCGCGTCGGTGATCGAGGTTCTCGCGGATCGGCCGAGTAGGTCTACACCCCTTGCCCGGGCGCGATCGTGAGCGCGGCAGGTTCACGGTGGAAGGTGCCGTCAGGCCACGTGCGAATAGCTGCCAAGGAGCCCGCCAAGTCGCTCGCGCTCGCCGATTGAGCCCGAACTCGGACTGTCATCTGCAGAGCGTTCGATCGGCTCGTTCTGGATGCCCAGGTGCGGGTGTTCGACGGCTCGGCCGACCTGAGTCGTTCGGCCCGCTCCGCAGAGTGTGCATCACAGTGTGCATTTGACTTGGTCATCGGGCGGCACTTGCTGGCACGGTGAGGCGCGGACGACTGGAGCCGGTCACGGCGCCGCAATCGCGTGGAGCGCGGCTTCCTCCGATCAGCTAGGCGATCGCGTTGGTCCGGCGCCAGTTGACCCAGCCGTCGAACGTCGCGAGGAGGAGGCGGAGTAGCAGAACGGGCTTGATGAGACTTACGACAACAAGTGGAGAGAGAGATCGAGGAGAGAGCGCCGGTGAATCAGCGAACGAGAATCTGCAATACCAAGTCGGTGAGACCAGTTGTCACCGAGGTTTGAATCAACGTATCCCGATCTAGCATCCCGACGTCGCTACCGCGCGGTCCGCCGAGAGTGCCAAACACCCGTCGGCCATCGAGAGAAAAGGCCATGCTGAGTTGGCCGAGTGCATCGGGAACCAAGAAGTCCGTGGGCGGCGCTCCGAAGTTCTGAGGGTCGAACACCGACACGATGGATCCGAACAACCGGGCGACCGCGACCTCCCCGCTCGGCGACAACTCGAGCTGTCCGATCGGAATCACCCCAGAGACCTCTGTGGTCGCGACGACTGAACCGGTCAGAACATCGATTTCCTCGACGCCGAACGAGGTGAGTCGAAAGAAGGAATCTCCAGACGGAGCGACTTCACGTAGGTCGAGAAGGCCAACCGTACGAACGAGAACGACCTCCCCCTCTGTCGGCGATCCCGGTTCGGTGTCGATGAGGTTGAACGCGAAGGCCGAGTTGATGATCAGCCGATCACCACTCGGACTGAAAGCGATCCGTCTCCCGCCACCGACGCCCGAATCCACAGTGATCGAGTCGATCTCTGTCATGAACAGCGGTGAGTCTGGATCCGCGTCGAACACCCGGACAGTGGACGGCGAAGGTCCCGGGCTAGACAGCCCACTCAATGCATACAGCCTGCTGGTCGCCGGGTGAAACGCGACCTCAGCCGCTACGCCATCCAGATCGGTCATCCCGATTGGTGTGAGCGAGGAGGTGCCCACATCGAACCAGCGCAGTTGCGGGACCGCCTCGGAGCGCGTCACGGCCGCGACCGCAACCCGGCCATCTGCACGCACGGCGATCGAGACGTCCGTATTCGAAGGGGCGCCGACGGCAGCTCCGATCGACACCGTGTCCAGGGTGCTCGACTCATCGCGCAGCTGCACTTGGGTCGCCGTCGCGACGAACGCTCGCAGGTCGGGCTGACTGACGGTCACTCGTGCGGCCCGCGTCGCAACGAGTCCACTCGCCGACGCCGGATCTTGGCTAAGCCACTGGGCGACCAAGCGCGTGTCGAGCAACGAACCGTTCGGATCGATGGGTAGAGGAAACTCAGCGACTCCGTCGGCATCGACTGGAATCGGCCCGACGCTGATCGCATTCGGACCGAGTTCGATCAGGATCTCGAGATTGAAGATGACGAAGGAGTCGTGGTTGGAGCTCAGCAGCAGGAAGGCGTTTGAGTTTGGCACCGCGCCTTCCAGGCGAAACCCGAACGAAGCGTCTCCGATCCGCGGGGTCCCGATCGTCGAGATCCGAGTCGGTGCGTTCGGGTCGACCGCCGAAGCGGACCCAAGCTGTGCAACCGGGTCTTGGGCCGCGACCGATGCGACGAACAGAAGCGAAACGATGGGGCCAACGAGATTCATGGGGTCCAATACGGCGAGACCGTGGATTGCGGGTGGATGGCGCCGGGATCGGCCGACGAACCGCAGGGACTCTACTCGAACCGAGAAGACTCGTGGTGCCGCCGAGACCGGTCGGTGAAGGCTCGGACGACCGTATCGTGAGGCGGATATCACGCGGCACTATGTGACGCGTTGATGGGGTCGTTGTCGGGATGCCCTTCGATGGCGTTGTCGATCAGCGAGGTGCGATGTCATTCGGAGCGGGGCAGCGGTGCAGACCGCAATCACGCCTGCGTCACCCAGGATGCGGGGGAACTGCACGGCGAACTTCGAGTCGAGATCGAACACCAAGGGCCTGCACGATGGGGCCCGCGGACGGGATCCCTGGTCGACGCGGGCTCACCGAGGTCGACGGCTACTCGCCGACCGGCTGCAGCATGCCGTGCCCCGCGTCCACGACCTTCTCCTGACGCAGGAGCAGGTCCCAGACTTCGCGTGGGTACTGTTCCGGCGGCCGCACAGCGACGATCCCCGACTCGCGTCCGGAGGTGAGGCTGCTACCCCCGAGCGATGACTCGTCGTCAAGGCGCGCGAGTTTGAGTCGCTTCCGTAGCGCTTTCATCGCGCGCTTGGCGATGGCGCGGTCGGCGACCGGCAACTGCAGGGTCCCAGCCCGCCAGCCTTCGACGAACCGGGCGAGTTCGCCTTGGTCCTCGAGCTCGACGACGATCGCGAGGTCCGAGTCGTCGATTTCGGGATCGTCAGGACGCGCCGCGGCGACGGCGGCAGCGGCCCGTCGCCAGCCGGCAGTCTCACCAGCACGAATGGCATCGAGCGTTCGGGTTAGCTCGAGATGAAGGAGCGAGTTGTGCATGGGTGCCCAGGAAGGAATGGTTGATCGGCGCTTTCGCGGGGCGGCTCGGCGTGAGCGAGCGGAGAGCACGATCGGGCGCCGATTGCTCTCAAACTCTCAGAGCGCGTTCCGGGTTAGGAGCCTGAGAGCAAATACTCGTGGGGTGAGTGAGAAGCTGGTCGAACCGACTTGCTCAGGGTGAGCGACCTTGGCGCTCGGCTCGAGATCGCTTGAGGAGCAGGTGAGGCGGCGTATGTCGAGTCGTCACCAAGCCGGCGGAAGGTTATCTCGTGGAGCGTGCAACACCGTGTGCAGTCGACTCGTTCACCTGGGGGCGCGGCTTGGCGCACCCAGTCCGCGCGAGCCGTGACCGGAGCGGACACATCTCGCGCAACGTTGCAGGGTTAGGCGGGATCTGGCTCAGTCTGTCACAACGGGACTTCATTTCTCGTAGCGTGTTCGAGTCCTGCAGGGCCGAACATCGGATCATTCGGAGTCGGCCGATACAGGCCGTCTCGCGTCGATGAAGTCGCTGCGCCGGCGGCTCATAGGCTTCCGATCGTGAAGTCGATGGAGTTGGTCAGTAGAACCTTCGACAAGCCGACGACTTCCGGGTCGATGGCTCCACCCTGAACGGACAGCGTAAGACCCGACAGAGAAGGTGAGGACGGGATCTCGAGCGAGACGACGCTTCCCGGTGTGACCACAAAAGCGCCGAGCGCGCCGTCGCATTCCAGCGTGCACGCGATCCCCAGAGGACGCGCATCGAAGTCCTGTCGATCTCCCACGATGTAGAAGTCCATCGGCGTCGCGTCGAGTCCCGAGATCTGCAAGTCGAAGTCTTGCCCCAGCACCGGCCGCGAAAGGTTCGTTAACTCGGGTAGGGACTGGGGTCGGCCGAGGTCGTTCTCCGAGGTCGAGAGTCCAAAGGACTCGTAGACGATGGGTGCTCCACCGGAAGACGTGGGCGCGAGGCTGAGATCAATCGCACCGGGGTCGGCGACACCGTTCCCCGCCGATAATCCGACGATGCCGGTCAGACTCGTCACCTCGAAGAAGTTGAAAGAGACGCTTCCGTCGGCGCAAAGCACCATCTGGAACGAGTTCGGTTCGGTGCCGCCGAACCGTGGAACCTCGTCCCAGGTCACGACGAATTCGCCGTTCGGGCCCACGCTCTGCCAGATCTGTCCTCCGGCGTCCGGATTCAGGTCGACCCAGAACGGACAGAGCATCGATGTCGCATCGAAGCGGAGCTCCGCGACCGTCTGGGAAAAGTCTGAGTTCTCTGCCGACGGTTCGAACGCACGGCCGTTGGAGTCGATGTCGATCTCATTGAGTATCACGCCCCCTGGCATCGAGAACGGGAAGCCAATGCTGAGCAGACGGACGGAGTCGTCTGCGAAGTCGAGCGGCACGCCATTGCGGAACTCCATGTCCACGACACCGCTGTTCGGGCTCGTGTCGTAACCCCCCTCGCCATCGGGGGTGAACACACCGGACTGATTCGGAGAAAGAGCAGGAGTACAAGCCCGGTCGCGAACCACGACGGAGCCTGCGATTAACCGTTGCGGTTCCTCAGGTGAGTCGATTAGGAGACTGACGTCGTCCAGCGAGACGTGCATGAAGAACCGTCGGTCCTCTTGGGCGAAGGTCAGGCAAACCGACTGGCCCGGGATCGCTTGGAGAGCTGCCGTCAGATCGAAGCTCCGGCTCGTCGTCGCCTGAACCAGGGTGTTGCCCGGGTCGGTGGAGAAGATCTCGTCGCCGATGGGGTTGCCGGTCACGGCATCGCTCAAGAGGACCCGAAACTCCTGTTGCGGGTCTTCGAATGCCGAGGCGAAATTGCGGATCTCATCGGTCCACGAGACGGTCGCGGAGTTCACCGTGTTGGGTACGACGAAGCACTGCGAGAGAGTGGAGACGCCTGCGAAAGCCGTGGACGTCACGACGTCGAAGCTCCCGTTCAGTGGTGGGACTCCTCCTCCGACACCTGAAAGGTCCAGGGTGCCGTCATTACTGATCCACCCGCCGAGAGATGTGGTCTGTGGAAACCAGCCCGATAGATCACCAGTTTCGAATCCTCCATTGAGGATGTATTCGTCGACTGTCGACGTCGCCGAAGGATCATCGCCGGATTGCGAGACTGCTGGTCGTGGGAAGAGCAAAGCCAGCGCGGCCAGGCCGGAGATCGTGGCAGGGAGGGGTCGAGGGCGAATCATGCTCTTGTGTGCAATCCGAGATTCGGCCGGGCGCTCTCCTTCTGTGCGTCGAGTTACGAACGGCGCCGCGAACTGAACCGACAGCCTAGCGGCGTGAGACCCGACCGGTAGTCCCGTCGAGTCGGCGCTCTGGTATCGAATCGAAGCGTGTAGGCCAGGGATCGTCGGCGGCCCTCGTGACGTTGCTTAGCGGCATCGCAACAGATCGAGTGACAGAGGCCGGCCTGGCTGCGTCGAGTGTGACACGAAGTGAGCGAGCGGCTTGCCCGGGGTGGGCTCCCGAACGGAGCCCGGGTTTCCCGCGCGCCGGCGTTCCTCGACTTGCGGTCGTCCGCGCGAAAGACGGACGGTCGAAGGCACGGGCCTCGACCTCTCGGGTCCGCTAAGATCAGGGAAACATGGACGCAGTTCAGATCATCAAAGCAGTTCTTGAGTCCCGGGGCTGGGACGTCGACGTGGTCACGCAGAGCGATGTCGGGAATGAGCTCGTTCCGGTCCAGTCGAAGAAGGGCATGCTGAAGTGCGTCGACGGCCGCGGGTCGGACGCGGACGGCGAAGGCGCCATGGCCGGCCCCAAGATGCTCGGCGGTGTCTACGCCATCGCCTCGATGCGGAACGTGACCGACGCCGCTGGGCTGGCCGGGATCGTCAACGAGGTTCGCGAGAAGGGCTACATCCCCTCGGTCCACGGCGACGAGCACGCCTCCCCCGAGTGTATGGGCTGTGGCTACTTCAAGCTTTGGAGCCAGGGCAAGTTGGCTGGCCTGAAGACGCCGGACTTCACCAGCGAAGACGGACGCAAGGCCGTGACCGACGCGGGCGGCGCCTACGAGAAGCTCAGGGGTGATCACGCCGAGTCGCACGTCGTGATCAACTTGGTCGGTGGGTGCACCGTCGAGCCCGACCACGACAACCAGAAGTTCATCGCCGACGGTTGGGCTGCTGTGGAGTTCGGCCTGGACGTCGCGGCCTACGTGACGCTTGCTGCGAGCACCGTCGAGCAACTCAGTGAGACCTGTCGCTCCGCTCGCGTGATCGTTCCCGACGCCTCCTGAGAAGAGGCCCTGGCCAGGGAGCTCATTCGGTCTCCTTGGCCTCCTAGCGAGGGAAGTCGGTGTCGTCCGCGGCCGGGTGCCAGCCCGAGGACCCGGCCGACGTCAGGCGCTAGTCGAGCAGATTGCTGCGGGTCACCGGAGTGTGCGCTCGGGTTGGAGGCCGCTGCGGGTCAACTCGTGAGCGGGGGAGCCTGTGGGGTTCAGGACGGGTATGCCCACCGGGGTCGGATCCAGGTCGCAGCGTGGGGTGCCCGCACGTAAGCAACCAAGAGCGACGACCTAGCCGCATTCCATCGGATGTTCCAGTCGCAGGGCATGAGAGTGACCAGCCAGGCGTTTCCTTTCCTCTTCGAACACAATCCGTCGGACCCAGAAACCATGAATCGACCACGTTGGACGTGTGGATGGGCGGTGGCCCTCGTCGTTCTCCTCTCTCAGGCCTCAACCCTCTCGGCGCAGGAGAGCACACGCCTTCTACGTCAGCCGAGCCTGAGCGACGCGCACATCGCGTTCACCTGGGGCTCCGACGTATGGGTCGTGGATCGCGAGGGCGGGGAGGCCCGGCGCATCACCGCGACCCCAGCGGTGGAGAGCGATCCGCACCTTTCGCCCGACGGACGTTGGATCGCATTCTCGTCGAACCGGTCCGGATCGACGTCGGTCTACCGAGTCCCGACCAAAGGCGGAATGCCCGCGCGACTCACCTGGCATCCGTCTGACGCAAGGGTCCGCGGCTGGAGCCCGGACGGGGACGAAGTGCTCTACTCCACGGAGCGTGGCACGGCACCCGGCGGGTACTCGCGCCTCTGGACCGTGCCCGCGACGGGCGGGCCTTCGGAGTTGCTGCCGGCTCCGTGGGGATTCGACGGTGACTTCTCCGCCGACGGTTCGACGCTGGTCGTGGATCGCATGTCGCGTTGGGACGTCGAGTTCCGCTCCTATCGCGGTGGGCAGAACACGCCGCTGTCCGTGCTCGACCTCGAATCGCTTGCGGAGACCTGGCTCCCCAACGACGGCCGCACCACGGACATCCAGCCGATCTGGATGGACGGGCGAGTCTGGTTCCTCAGCGATCGGGACTGGGCGATGAACGTCTGGTCTTGGGCTCCTCAGAGCGGCGCGGTCGAGCAGCACACGTTCTTCGAAGACGCCGAGGCGAAGTGGCTGGAGGGTCGCAACGGGACGCTGGTTCTCGAGCAGGACGGCTACGTCCACACGCTCGACACGTCGACGGGCTCACTCTCGCGCGTCGACATCGTGGCGCGGGGCGACTTCCCCTGGATGGGGGCTCGTTGGGAGGACGTGACGAGCCGCGCCACGGCCGCCTCGCTGTCACCTACGGGCCAGCGGATCGTGATGGAGGCCCGTGGCGAGATCTTCACCGCGCCGGTTGAGCACGGCGATACGCGAAACCTCACCCGATCGTCCGGCGTCGCCGAGCGCGCCCCGATCTGGTCTCCAGACGGATCGACGATCGCGTGGATCTCCGACGACGGCGAAGGTTACGAAGTCCACATCGGTTCGCCGGCGGGCATGGAGGAGCCTCGCGTGATTGATCTCGGGATGTCTCACCGTTGGTGGGAGCCGACCTGGTCCCCGGACGGTGAACACATCGCGTTCGTCGACGACGATGTCCGGGTACGCGTGCTGAACGTCGAAAGCGGCGACATCCGGACCGTCGACGAGGGCGGAACGAACCTCGAGCGTGGCGGCATGGGCGTCACTTGGTCACCCGACTCGAAGTGGCTCGCGTACGGGAAGACGTACCCGAACATGTTCTCTCGCGTCGTCGTTTGGTCGATGGAGTCCGGCGATGCTGCGCCCGTCACGGACCCGATGGCGCACGCCCGCGCTCCTTCATGGGATCGAAACGGGAAGTGGCTGTACTTCCTGGCGAGCACCGACTACGCGCTCTCGTCCGGATGGGCTAACACCAGCTCGATCGGAAGCGGCACGACCTACACCCCTTACCTCATGGTCCTGCGAGCGGATGATGAGACGCCGTTCGCTCTCCGTTCCGACGAAGAGCCCGACGAGGAACCCGATGAAGAATCGGAAGGCGAAGAGTCGGAGGAAGAAGGGCCCAAGGACGAGGGCACGGACGAAGACGAAGACGACGAAGACGACGAAGACGAGGGCGACGACGAGAACGAGGACACGGACGACGCGGACGAAGATGTGCGCGTCGACTTCGAAGGCATCGAGCGGCGCATCCTCGCTCTCGACATGCCGAGGGAGTCGTACGGGACCACGGCGGCCGGTCCGGAGGGAAGCGTCTTCGTCACGGAGGGCGGGACGATCCACAAGTTCACCGTCTCCGACCGCGAGGCGATTCCGTTCGTCCAAGGTGGTTTCCTGTCCGCCATCTCCGCGGATGGAAAACATCTCCTCTACCAATCCGGCTCGGACTGGCACGTCGTCTCGACCGCGAGTCCAACGGAGGAGGGAGGCGAGGTTTCGGTCGAGCTGCGGATGAAGCTCGATCGCGCCGAAGAGTGGACCCAGATGTTCGAGGAGGCCTGGCGCTACGAGCGGGAGTACTTCTACGACCCGGGGATGCACGGCAACGACTGGGACGCGGTGCGTCGTCGGTACGAACCGCTCGTTCCGTGGATCCGGCACCGAACGGACCTGAACTACATCCTCGACATGGTGAACGGGGAGCTCTCGGTCGGGCACTCCTTCGTCTTCGGCGGGGATCTTCCCGAGGTCGACTCGGACCGCGTGGGCCTGCTGGGTGTCGACCTGGAAGCGCAGGGCAACGGATGGCGAATCGATCGCATCTACACCTTCGAGAGCTGGAATCCGGGTCTCGATGCTCCGCTCGACGTGCCCGGGATGAAGGTGGAAGAGGGTCACTTCATCGTCGGGGTCAACGGCGTTGAACTCACCACGGCCGACGATCCGTACCGTCTCCTGGACGGCACGGTCGGTCGCCAGACGATCCTGCACCTCAACACGCAGCCGGGGCTCGAAGGCAGTTGGACCGAGACCGTCGAGCCGATCGGCAACGAGAGCGCGCTGAGAACGCGGGCGTGGGTCGAGGACAATCGGCGCCGGGTCGACGAGCTCTCAAACGGTCGGCTCGGTTATGTGTGGATTCCCAACACCGGTGGTCCGGGGACCAGCTCGTTCAACCGCTACGTCTTCGCACAGCAGGACAAGGAGGGCCTCGTCATTGACGAGCGCTTCAATGGTGGCGGAAACCTCGACGACTACATGGTCGATTACGCAAACCGAACGCTGCGCGGCGCGATCACGAACGAGACGCCGACCGGGACGCCCCTGACGCTTCCACAGGGCGTGCTCGGACCGAAGGTCCTACTGATCAACGAGCTGGCCGGGTCCGGCGGCGACTACTTCCCCTGGGCCTTCCGCCAACAGCAGGTCGGGCCGATCGTCGGGATGCGCACCTGGGGCGGTCTGGTGAAGTCGTCTGTGCACTATTCCCTCATCGACGGTGGCGCGCTCACGGCGCCCGACAACGCCGTGTTCGATCCGATCAATGGTGAGTGGGTCGCCGAGAACGCGGGCGTGCCGCCGGACATCGAGGTGCAGATCGAGGCGACCGCGGTCGCGGAGGGCCGGGATCTCCAGCTCGAGGCGGGGGTCGACGAGGTCCTACGCCTGTTGAACGAGCGTGGACCGCTACGGATCACGCAGCCGGAGTACCCTCGCCCGGCGCGGCGGCCGGGGCGCTGAGCCGCGGCCGGTGCGGGCACCCGGTTCACCGCGCGGCGATGAAGTCGATCTCTACGCGCGACCCACGCGCAAGTGCCGCGACCGCGACCGTAGTCCGCACCGGCGGCATTCCATCCGCGGGGAAGTACTCGGCGTAGACCGCGTTCATCGCAGCGAAGTCCTCGATGTCTGCGAGGAAGACCGAGGCCTTGACGACATCGCTGTAGTCGAGCCCGGCCTCGCGCAAGACCGCGCCGAGGTTGCGCAGGGCCTGGTGCGTCTCGGCCTCGATCCCGCCCGCGACGAGCTTGCCCGTCGCCGGGTCCTGGCCGATCTGTCCCGCTAGAAATACGAGGTCCCGGAGGTCGATGCCGGGAGAGTAGGGGCGAGAGGATGTCGTCGCACCTAGCCGCGACTTCTTCGGTTGATGCAGTTCGCAGGAGGTCGTGACCGAGAGCGAGGTGGCGAGCGCGAAGCCCGCGACCGATCGCAGCAGTAGCTGACGCATTGAGGAGAGCGTAGCGCCGTCCGCGCGATCGAGTGATCGGGGATCGGGTGTGCTTAGCGCTTGCGATTCGTCTCTGCGAAGTCCGGGGCGTATCGCTGCAGGCTGTGTTCGCGCCAGCGGGGGGCGCTGACCCACAGCGGGTCCGGGAGTGACTGCTCCCATTCCTCGAGCCTGGCGCCCAACGCGTGGGCGAGTTGGGGGTTGGACTCCGACAGGTCGGTCGTCTCCTCTGGATCCGACGCCAGGTCGAAGAGCCAGGTCTGTTCATCCGGCGTGCGGACCAACTTCGCGTCGCCTCGGCGGATCGCCGCGCCCCAATTCAGCTTCCAGTACAGCGTTTCATGTGGCCGGCTCCCGTCGTCGTCGGTGAGGAAGGGCAGGAGGCTGACGCCGTCCAGCGCTCGGTCGCTCTTGATGGTCGAGCGGGCGGCCTCATCGAAAGTGGGAAGCAAGTCGAGCGTGCTGACCGGGTGCGAATACTCGGTTCCAGCTGCCAGGCGACGGGGCCAGCGCATCAGCATCGGCACCCGCAAGCCGCCCTCGAGGACCGTGCCTTTCGTGCCGCGCAACGAGCCGTTGTCGGACGCGTTGTAGGGCAGCGCTCCGCCGTTGTCGTTTGTGAACACCAACAGCGTGTTGTCGGCGACCCCGTGAGCATCGAGCGCGGCGAGCACCTTGCCCACGGCGTCGTCCAGGGAGCGCGTCATCGCCGCGTTCTTTGCTCGCGCGGCCGTCTCGAATTCCGCCCGAGTCTCTGCGAGCAGATCTTCCCGCGCCTGCATCGGTGTGTGAGGGGCCGTGAACGAAAGGAACAGGAAGAACGGCTTCTCTGCGTGCCGCGCGACGAAACCTGCCGCTTCATCGCCGAAGGCATCAGTCAGATACGGAAGCTCCTCGGGCGCTACGGCTTTGCGCCCGCGCAGGACCCGCTTCGCCTTGCCGACGTGATAACCGTCACTGCCCTCGAGCATGCCGAAGAACTCGTCGAAGCCACGTTCCTGCGGGTGGAATCGCGGCTCCGCCCCCAGGTGCCACTTGCCGACCAGCCCGGTCGCGTAACCTTGTGCGCGCAGGTGGTCGGCGATCGTCCGTTCCGACAGCGGTAGACCGCGCAACTCCGGCGGCACGGCTTCGTCGGCCATCCCAGGTAGGTTGAACTCGTGGCCGAAGCGCTGTTGGTAGCGCCCGGTCAGCAGACCGGCGCGAGATGGGCTGCAGACGGAAGCGGTCACGTAGGCCTGCGTGAAGCGCACCCCCTCCGACGCCAAGCGGTCGAGATGAGGCGTCGGGTGCGTGGTTGACCCCTGGAAGCCGAAGTCCACATAGCCCGCGTCGTCGGCCACGATTAGCACGATGTTTGGCGGCGGTGCCGCGACTGGCGGATTCGAGTCGGTGGTCGCACAGGAAGCGACTGCGAGCAGGGCAAAGGGGGCGATCTGGGTCCTCATGGCTTCGTTCGGAGGCATCATGGTCGCGAGCCGGCTTGCTGAGACTCAACTCCGGATCGCGGCTTGTGTTCTTCACGCGTCACTCGTCGGTCCTCATCTGAAGAAGGAGACCTTCCGACTTCGAATCTTCCGGCCCATGGCTTTGGAGTTTCGGCCATTCCAGGGCACGAACAGGAAGATCGGACCTGCACCGAAGAGAGGGGGGCGTGGACAGAGAAACTCGAATCCACGTGCTCGAAGGAGCCGAAATCCGGCAACGACAGCAGTCCGAAGCCCCATGAGACACTCCGCCAGCGGCATCATCCTCTTCGTCGGCCTCCTTTCGAGCTGCGAGAGCAGTACGGATGAAACCAAGCGTCCGTTGCCCGACACCATGAGGCGTCAAGTCATCCCGGTCTCGGAGCCGGTCGCCAAGCCGAACACCATGCTTCGGGCGACGATGAGAGAATACCGGACCGACGGGGTCCTTCTCTTCGGAGACATGGCGGAGACAATGGTAACGCCCGCCAACCGAGATCAACTTCGCCAGATGGTTGGAGACGTCGACTTTGGACGCATAGGACCCGGGGAAACTGCTGAAGACTTCGCGAAGCGCAACGGGACCGACCTCGAGACCCTGAGGTTACTGAATCCCCTTCAGGCCATGGGTCGCGTAACGGAAGGTGACTTTCTTTGCTTCAATGCCACCCATCGCATCCTCGATGGTGAGACTCTCTCATTCATTGCTCGTCTTCACCAGACGGACGAAGCAACTCTCCAAGCCCTCAACGACTTGGACGCCGATCGAGTCCAGGCCGGAGCCGATCTTCGAGTCCCCGCTGTTCACGAAATGACTCGCAGCGGACTGGCCATCTATCGGGTCTTTCCTCCGCGCGATTGATAGTAGTCCGTGCTCTCGCCTCATCGGGGAGCGAGGGAACGCGTCACTCCCGCGCCCAGCGGTTCATCCGGGCTGCAGGCGTCTCGCCGACGTCACAAGAACACGGCGACGCAGCCATTCGACAGGCCGATGTCATTGGTCAACGTAACGGTCTGCAGGACGATCTGCAGCCCAGTGAGGTTGGCTGGGACGACGATGTCGCAGGAATCGGTTCGCTGGGTCAGCACACCGGAGCTGATTGAGATGCTGGCCGCGACGTCGACCCAGATTTCACCCCAGGGGGAAGGCGTGCTTGGTGCCGGGAAGCTGAACAGAGTCGCGTAGTTCGCGCCGACTACCGATTGCAGGTCGAGGCGCAGGAGACCGAGCTCCGCGTCAATGTTGAGGGAGGTCAGCTCGTCGTTGATCAGGGATCCGCCGCCCTCGACTGGTGCGGCGCCACCGACTGGATTGAGAGATGCCGTCGGGTCGAGGGTGATCGTTGTGCCCGGGTTCGTGGAAATCGCCGGGACGGAGCTCACAAGGCTCGAGCCGAATAAACTCGAACGAGTCAAACGAATCGTGCTGCTCTCGGCGGTCATCCCGGGCTGGGTTAGAAAGAACGGTTGGCCCGGCCGGATCGTGCAGCGGTCGACTAGGACTTCGGAGTTGAGGGTCGAGAACCCACTCTCGAAGACGCACTGGACGACCGAGCCTCGAGAACCGGCGAATCGTACGGATCCGTCGCGAACGAAGGACTCCTGCAGGAACGCCCGATCGCAGTTTTCGAATTCGATGACGAGCGGTCCGACCAGACCTTGAGCATCTGGGACGCCGCCCAGCTCTTGGAGGTTGACGCTTCCAGCGCAGTTCAGTGAGCGGATCCTTCGCGGGCTCAGAATTCCATTGAACGCAAAGTCGATCCCTCGAAGGGAGAACGACTCGTCAGCCGGGATGCCTTCGATCGTCATGGCATCGGCCGATGGGCTGCCGACTCCAGTCAACGCGACCCGAGCCGTTCCTTCGCCAACGATCGCCACGCCCTCGGTAATATGCAGGAACGGCTCGGAATACATTCCCGCGCGGACGACGATCGTGTCGCCGGGGTTGGCCGCGTCGAGCGCGGCGGCTACCGAAGCGAAGTCCGAGTCCGGCCCGGACTGAGCGTCCACGATCAGACGTTGCTGCGCGCCGACGGCACTCGCTGAAACGGCGAATGCGAGAAGCGTCACGAGAAGGGTGTTCATGGTTGTTTGGTTCGGTAGCTTGCAACCAGATGCTCTGATCTACCTGCGAGGCTCGCAAGCCCCGCGGGTGGCACGGATGCCGATCTTGCGCGGAGGGCCGTGGGTGGTCGGATTGGCGTATACGCTGAAGCGGTGGTGCCCGCTTTCCCACTTGTTCCAGGGTGGTCGTACCCGCGAGTTCTCAGGCAATGGCTGCGGGTGGAGGAACCCAAGTGCGCTGAACGCGGTTGATACGGAGTGGCTGCCGGCGGACGGTCTGTGGGAGCAGACTGGTAGTGCAAGTAGTCGTCTGGAGTTCTCTGATGAACTCGGTCGTCGTGGCCGAGGACCGCAGTGGTGGCGGTCTTAGTCGGCGCGGCTGACGACGAGCCTCGGTGACGAACCAGCTGAGCGAGTTACTGAGCTGGTTCCTGTTTGCATCGATGATCGATGTCGCTTCGATTCGACGGGGTCATGACGAATGCGCCCGCTCGCTCGATCGACCTCGCTGCGAAGTTCGACCTCTTCGACCGGCAGTGGACACCGCACCGGATCGCGAGGTTCGATGGCCATCAGCTCGTTCTCGCCAAGGTCGAGGGCGAGTTCGTGTGGCATGATCACGCTGACCACGACGAGGTCTTCTTGCCGATCGACGGTGTCCTGCTGATGGATTTCGAGAACGGTCACACCGTCGAAGTTCGTCCCGGCGAGGTGCTGGTCGTGCCGAAAGGCACGCGACACCGGCCACGAACACGCGATGGGGAGTGCCGGGTCCTCTTGATCGACCCTCTCGATGTGCAGCACACTGGCGACGAGAAGACCGAACTCACGGTCGACGATTACCCCGAAATCTGAACCACGTAGAGTCGGTCATGGGAACCCCACAGTTCGGCGAACACCGCGAGTTTTGGAACAACGCCGCGAAGGCAGATCTCTTGATCGCGATCCTGGACACCGAGGACGTCCGCGATTCCGAGACCGCGATGGCGGCCTTCCGCGACCACGGTGAACGGGACGCGCGGGGCCTGCTCGGCTACGTCCACGACCGTGCGACGGTTGTCGACCTCGGTTGTGGTGTGGGCCGAATCCTCGCTCCTCTGTCACGGTTCTGTGGCCGGGCCGTCGGTGTCGACGTTTCCGACGAGATGATTGCGCAGGGGCGGGCTTACGTGGGAGATCTCGCGCCTAGGCTCGAGTTCGTCAAGACCGACGGGCGCACGCTTCCAGACGTTGCCGACGCGAGTGTGGATTTCCTCTACTCGCTGCTGGTCCTGATCCACGTCGACCGCCGCTCGTCGTTTCACTACTTCCGCGAGATCCGCCGCGTGTTACGTCCCGAAGGCATCGCGCGCCTGCAGTTCCACAACATCATGTCGGACGAAGCCCTCGCCAAGTTCGTGGAGATGTCCTCCACCGAGTATCCGCTCGAGTTCTACACCGAGGCTGAGGTCCGTCGCCTGCTCGGGGCCGCCGGCCTGGAGGCTCTGCAGGTCGAATCGTCGGGGCCGTATCTCCTCGTCGACGCTGTCGCGAGTCCGGCCGACGCGTGGCTCGACCTGCTTACGCGAGACGTTCGCGTGCTGGATCACGGCACCGACGGCGCAGCGTTCGCGGACCCCGCGCAGTTCGATCCGACGAGCTCGGGCACGCGATGGGTGCAGTTCGCAGCACCTGAGCGGCCGCGCCAGCTCGAAGCTGTCGCCGCGCTCGCGCCGACGGACGGCCTGATCTCCGATGCTACCGCGCTGAGCAGTGGCTTCGTCCCGCTGCACCCCGGTCACGAAACCCGACTGACGTTCGGCTGGAATCCGACCACGCAGGGTTTTGACGTCTCGGTCGACGGCGATTCAGGGCTCGCGTTCGAGCGTCGAAAGGAAGGTACGCCCGACGGCCCCGCGCAGCTGATGCTCGGGGTGCTTCCGCCCGCCCATCCGTGGTCGGCCGCGACGATGGAGCGGTATCCGTCGCTCTTCGACCTACGGACGGGCCAGGCCCGCTGATCCGGCGCCACGTCGGTGATGACGTGGTCAAAGAAATGCCTCAATGGAGGTAGATCGACAGCTCTCCGGTCAGGTCGAGGCAGGGGGGCTGGCCAGACCCGGACCGATCATTAGGCTCCCTTCCATGTCTCGCTTTCGCTCACTCTGTGTTGCCTCGCTTCTCGCTACGGCCGTTTCAGCTCAAACCACCGGCACCGTCACCAGCACGAACGGCGAGAGCTTCGACTACACGCGTCTCTCAATTCCCTGCGCACCGCTTCAACCGACGACGGTGCGGATCGGGAACAACATCTTCATCCGCACCCTTGAGTTTAGCGCTATCGCTCCGGCCGGTTCCGGCTTTGCGCTCTCGGTGGTCTGCCTCAGTCTGCCATCGACGACCGTCACACCTCTCGTTGCGCTCGGTATCCCAACTCAAACCGGCTGCGCGTTCGGTATGGACCTCGGGACACTGATAGCTCCGGCCACATCCTTCACTTTTGAGCCCGTTTTCCAGAGTGGAATCGCCTTCTCAACACTCGGCGAGAACTTCTGGCCGATTGGGCTGACGCTCCAGATCCAAACGGTGTTTCGTGTCGTCGAGCCAGACGAGCTGTGGACCGGTGACGCGTTCACGATCACCCGAAACTCGTGAGTCGGACCGCGTCGCGGCTCGCGTGGGCGCGATCGCTAGTTGCCGTCCGCCCAGTTCGGCGTGCTGTGCGCTGCCCGTGGCTTCACGACTAGAAGCACTGGGCGATGGTCGGAGACGACCGGCTCGTCGAGCACGTCGATCGTGAGGACTTCGAATCGATCCGCGGGACGGTAGAGAACGAAGTCGATCTCGGAGCGTGGTTCGGTCGCGGGGAACGTCAATCGATCCTCTCCCTTGTCGGCGTTGACCCAGTGCGCCTCGACCAGCTCCATGACCTCGGAATTCGGCTCTGAGTTGAAGTCACCGCCGAGAATCATCGGCAAGTCGTTGTCGGCGTAGAGCTCCACGAGCCTGCTCGCCTGCGCGAGTCGCTGCTCGGCCGTGGCGTAGAGGTGGACTCCGCAGACCATCAGCTCCGAGCCGTCGGGTAGCTGCAAGCGAGCATCCAACGCGGTGCGGGGCTCGGCGCCGTCGGGCAACCGATGGTTTCGAGACTCGAGGATCGGGAATCGCGACAGGATGCCCATCCCATAGTGACCACCCTGGTAGGGCATGAACGCTCCGAACGCCGGTTGCAGCCCGGTCAGTTGGGACAGCACGGCCATCTGGTCCTGACCATCGGTACGGCGCGCACCGTCGTCGATCTCCTGCAGAACGACCACGTCTGCGCGCGTGCGTCGAATGACCTCGGCCGCGCGGCTCAGGTCGACCACCCCATCGTTCCCTTGGCCGTGCTTGATGTTGTAGCTCAGTACGCGGAGCGTGATCGGGTCTGGGCGCAGAAGGTTCAGGCGCAGAGGAGCAGGCGCACAACCAGAGCGCGGTGAGCCAGAGCGAGGCGAAAGGGGCGACGCATCGATTCATCGAGCGGCATCCTACCGGGCGAGTCCGGGGTCGATCGGCCTCGGCGCCGGACTACCAATCCGCCACGTGGGCGCGGATGCGCTCACGCCAGATCTTCATGCGGTCTTCCATCGCGGCCGTCTCGGCGGGCCATGCCTCTCGAGCGCTCGCCAGGTCTGCCCAAGCGCGGTCGGTGCCGAACGGGTGCCAGAAGTTCAGTTTCCAATCGGGGGGGACGATCGGCTCGAACTGACGTTCTTCCAGCGAATACAGGATCATCTGCAGAGCGGACGGGTGGCAGCGATCGAATCGTTCGTCCTCGATCAGGCTGCGGAACATCACGTGGTCGCGCGGACGGCCGTTCCGCAGCAGATGGCTGACGAAGGGGCGCTTGCGGTAGGGGAAGAGCGTGCCGTTGGAATCCCCGTGGAACCAGTCGCTCAACTCGGAGGTGTGTTCCTCATCGCCAAGCTCATAGAGCGCGATGGCAATGTCCGCAGACAGGTTCGAGCTGAAGAGGCTCTCCGTCGCGCGCATGCCTTCGCGCAGGATCTCGGCGGCCGCACTCGGGCGTAGTCTGGCGGCAGCGACGAACGCATCGGCGTGCAGTTCGCGGCCAGCCAGCTGGAGCACCTGGTCCGCGTGCTTCTCACGTAGGCCGCAGGCGAGTGGCTGTGCGAGAACGAAGGCCCGCACACCGTCCTCGAAGCCTTCGATTCGTTCCGAAGCGATCGTCTCTCCCCCGATGGAGATCGGCTCACCGTTGATGTAGGCCAGTAGGTGGTCTGCCCCGAGTCGTCGGGCTGCGATCACGAAGGTGTCTGCGCCGCTCGCGAGTTCGTGCGAGACGAACTGGTAGCGATCGTGGAACAAGCCCAAGAGAGCGATCTCTCGAGCACCCTTGGGTGCCCTCAGCGTCTCGCGATGGATGCGGGACAGGGCGTCGAGCGACCAGGAACCCGAGGTGAGACTGCCTCCGGTTGTCAAGGTCATCTGGAGGCGCAGGGCCACTGCGGTCGGCGCGAGCTCGACTTGCATCTCGCACCACGGGGCGAATTCCTCGCCGCCGGGATCCGGGGCGTTCCACCCGAAGGTGAGCCAGCCTGCGATCTCCTGGCCGACCGTTGTGGACGGCAGGTCGTCGCGGTCCAGCTTCGGAATCGGCTCGAGGTTCTGATCCAGCGCGAAGCTCCACGCGGGCATCACCCGAATCTCGCCGTCGTCGGTCGTCGCGGCCCCGAGCTGCGGGAGGTATCGCGGGTTGGCCGTGCGGTAGAGGGCGTAGGCTGCCAGAAGACGGATCTTCGCCGCGTCCTCGGGGTCTTCGCCTTCCGGCCTCTCCAATAGAGCGAGCAGTTGGTCCGGAGCACTCTGCAGTTGAAGCGCCGCAGCGAACGCGGTTTGCCTCGCGAGGTCGGTTGCGCGGAAAGCGGAGCGGCCGTCGTGGCGGCCGAAGGCCAGCTCACCTTGCTCGATGAACGCGAGTCCGGGCGCGGCTTCGAGCAGAGCTTCGACGTAGACCTCGGGGTCGACTCGGTGGTGTGCGTAGGCCTGGCCAGGAAGTGCCGGGGCCACCAACGCCAGTGCCATCACCAACGGTGCGAGGACCGCGCTGGGTCGTGGGAGTCTTCGGGGCATCTGCAATCTCCGAGTAAGCTTGCGAAGGAGATGGCCTTCACGTCATCAGATTGTACGGCGATTGTGTGGGCCGGTGTCACCGGTCCGTAACGGTGGTTGCCACGCGGCCCACTCAGTGGTCGCTGGCGCGACCTGCGCCGGCCGGAATCCGAATATCGCTGACCAGGGACTGCACCTCTTCTCCAGGAGGTGCCGTCATGCGCGACACGGACAGTGTCACCAGGAAGTTCAGCGCCATGCCGAGCGTGCCGATCCCGGTCGGAGAGATGCCGAGCCACCAGTGCTCGACCGAGTCCGTCGCCGGGTTCACGAACTTGAAGTAGAGGATGTAGGCCGTCGTGAAACCGAGTCCGGCGACCATCCCGGAGACAGCGCCTACCGCGTTCGTCCGTCTCGAGAAGATGCCGAGAACGATTGCCGGGAAGAACGAGGAAGCAGCGAGGCCGAACGCGAACGCGACGACCTCTGCGACGAACCCAGGTGGATTGATACCGAGATATCCCGCTGCGATCACGGCCACCACCGCTGAGCCTCGCGCCGCGAGCAGTTCCTGTTTGTCGGAGATGGTCGGCAGGAGAGTTCGCTTCAGCAGGTCGTGACTGACCGCGGTCGAGATCACCAACAGGAGTCCGGCTGCTGTCGAGAGTGCCGCCGCCAATCCACCAGCGGCGACGAGTGCGATCACCCAGTTCGGGAGCTGCGCGATCTCCGGATTCGCGAGCACCATGATGTCCTTGTCGATGTAGAGCTCGTTCCTTCCCGCGGTTGGCTCATTGGCGAGGAGCCGTTCCCCACTCGGGCCGCGTCCGAAGTTGTCCTCCGCATCGGACTGGAACTCTGGCTTGCCTTCGAACGCGTCTCCCGCGCGGTAGGTGACTCGGCCATCCTGGTTCTTGTCGACCCAGGCGATCAGTCCGGTGTTCTCCCAGTTCTTGAACCAGTTCGGCAGGACCTTGGTCTTCGGCGAGGTGTCGTCCAGTCCGTCATCGGATGCCGCCGCCGCGTACTGCGCGCCGTCGACGGAGGTGATCAGGTTCGTCCGAGCGAACGCCGCGACCGCCGGTGCCGTCGTGTAGAGCAGTGCGATGAGCAGGAGGGCCCAGCCGGCAGAGAGTCTGGCGTCCTTGACCCTGGGGACCGTGTAGAAGCGGACGATCACGTGTGGCAGTCCGGCGGTTCCGACCATCAAAGCCATCGTGATACAGAGCATGTCGATCATGCTCTTGGCCCCCGAGGTGTATGGCGTGAACCCGAGCTCGGCGTGCAGTCCGTCGAGCTTGTCGAGGAGTGAAATCGTCTCTCCGTTGGCTATCCGGTCTCCGATCTCACCCCCCAGTGTGCTTCCGAATCCGAGCTGGGGGATCGGCGTTTCCGCCATCATGATCGCGAGGAAGACCGCCGGGACCATGAACGCGAAGATCAAGACGCAGAACTGCGCGACCTGCGTGTAGGTGATCCCCTTCATTCCGCCGAGCACCGCGTACATCAGCACGATCGCCATGCCGATGACCACGCCTAGTTCGACCGGGACCTCCAGGAACCGACCGAAGACGACGCCCACTCCGCGCATTTGGCCCGCGACATACGTGAACGAGATGAAGATCGCGCACAGCACGGCGACCAGCCGAGCCGTGCTCGATGCGTAGCGGTCGCCTACGAAGTCTGGGACGGTGAACCGGCCGAACTTGCGTAGATAAGGAGCGAGCAGTAGTGCGAGGAGCACGTAGCCGCCGGTCCATCCCATTAGGTAGACCGAGCCGTCATAGCCTTTGAACGAGATGAGTCCGGCCATCGAGATGAACGACGCAGCGCTCATCCAGTCCGCCGCGGTCGCCATCCCGTTCGCCAGGGGCGGAACACCGCCACCCGCGACGTAGAACTCCTTGGTGCTCCCGGCGCGGCTTCGGATCGCTATGTAGATGTAGAGCGCGAACGTGAGCCCTACGATCAGGAAGGTCCAGGTCTTGACGTCCATTCGTGGCTCTCAGTCCTCGGAGACCCCGAAACGCTTCTCGATGCGGTTCATCGCGAAGACGTAGATGAAGATCAGCACCACGAAGGTGTAGATCGAGCCCTGCTGAGCGAACCAGAATCCGAGCGGGAACTCGGTGCCCGGCAGCTTGAACTCATTGAGCGTCTTCGCTCCGAGGATCGAAACTCCGAAGGAGACCGCGAACCAGATGAGGAGAAGGACCGACACGACCTTGAGGTTGGCCTTCCAGTAGCCTTTCGCGTCGAAGCCTTTCGGCTCTTCGGCAGAGTCTTCGGGCTTGGGGGGGTGCTGAGAGGTCATGAGTTCACCGCGTCACGCCGGATGTCCGTCAGACTGTAGGGCGCTGCTAGCCGCGAAGACCGAACGGGTTGGGATCCAAGTGGAAGCTGACGTGTTCAAGCGGAACCGGACTCGATCACGCGGCGAGAGCGACGGAGTGTGCCGTCGGCCTGCTCACACCCGGGATCCTCTCTGGTTTGGGCAGCAGAGCGACAGCGGCGTTCCTGCCGTGCGGACGGCGGCTTTGATTCGGATTCGACGGACGGGAACGCTCATCGATCTAGCCGAGCGCGTGCTGCGTCCGCGTCGAATTGCACGCGGTAGACCTGGATCTGGTGGCCGTTTCGGATGGCGAGCGTTCGCCGGTCGTCGGAGAGCTGGAAGCCGTGACCGGAGAAGCCCAGGTCGACAGTCTCGAGTGGTTCTAACCGCTCGGCATCCCAGAGTTGCAGACTGGAAGTGAGGCCGCGCAGGCTCCAGGAGTTCTTGGCGACAGATGATGCGCTGACAAGCGCGACTTCTTCGCTGAGGTAGCAACAGGACCAGATGGCGTAATCCTCAGTTACTCGCAGTTCCGCCAACGAGCTCGAATCCACCACACGTGCGGAGCACCGGGGTGGTCCCATCCCAATCGAGATGCCCTCTCCGCGGCAGTAGAGCAGCCGACTACCGTTCGGTGACAACGCTACAGCGTAGATCGGTTGTCCATAGTCAGTTACTAGGGTTCGGCCGGAGGCGTCGGTGAAGAGCAGCGCTCCGTGGTCACCTTCGACACCGCCTGAACACCCGATGGCCCAGTGTCCATCCCGGCTTCGAGCGGCCCTACCGTCTCCGTATCCGCGAAAGAGCGAATACCGCGGTAATTTGAGCTTCTCTGTGCCCGACCGATCGTAAAGAGCGCCGTCTGAGTAAATGAGGTCCGCCGGCCCACGGACAACATTCCACGGGCGACGCCGATCGGATTCGGTCCGCGTCAGTATCACGTGCTCTCGGATTCATTCCCGGGCGATGAGACGGTCGCGTTCCGCGATCAGCATTTCTGCCCCTTGCGACCCTCGGCGAACGCTCACGGCATGCTCGAGGCGTATAGCCTCGCCCGTGTCGAGCGAAAGGAGCTCCCAACTCGCAGATTCGGTCGCGATCACGGAACCATCGCTACTGAGTGCCCACCGGAAGAGTCTTGCGGGAAGGCCTTCCACTCGAACCTGAGGCTCACCGGGTTCGAAGACGGTGCCACCCCCTCGGCTGGTGGACACGAAGAGGATGGGTTGTGACGGATGCAAGGCGAGGGCGTGGACAACGCCGGGCACAACGAGGTCCTGGCTCTCTCTTCCCGCGCTGCTCCACCAACGGACGACTTGAGGATCTTGACGTCCGGGCTTCCAGTGCTTGAGTCTCGTGCGACCGCCGGCCGCGAAGTCGGACCCGTCATTACCAACCGCGAAGTCAAAAACCGAGCCGGGGGGTTCAAACGTCTCTCGGCCACGGACAACGACGCCGGATATGCTGCTGTAGTGAAGCACGCCCCTGACCGACTCCATATCCACGAGCCAATCCGGTGTGTTGGGCGGAGAACCGACGAGAAGCCTCAGAGGCGCTTTGGGTGCCCGAGCTTCCCAGATGTTGAAGCCGCTCTGAGCAATGACGAGGGAGTCGTATGGAGTGAACGAGACAGCGTCAACTTGCGAGTCGAGGTGGCCCCAGACGGTCTCGAGTCGACGATCAAAGTCGCGGACGAACACGCTTGAGCCTCGCGCGTAGGCGAGTAGGTGACCCGAATGGGACCAATCAACTGTGCTGCAGATTGTGGGGTCCTGGTCGTCGTCCTCTGAGAGGAACAGAACCTCCCCCGATTCGGAGTCACACACGCTCAGCTGCCGGCCGACGGATACCAGGTAGCGTCCATCCGACGAGAACGACAAGGACTGGATCCTCGATGGATCGTGTCGTGCAGTGAATCGCTCCGTCAGGCTTGGGAACTCCAGGAGTCGAACGTGTCCCAGCTCTCCGCCGATCGCCAGGGCGGTGCCATCGGGCGAGAATGCTGCTTCCGTGATCACCCCGGGTGGAGATCTGATCGACCGGAGCAGCTCCAACTCGAGAATCGGTGACTCCGGCGATTGGCCGAAGAGACCTGACGACAAGATCGCGAGCGACGCCAAGACTCTCTTCATGTTCGAGAGACTAAACGTTTGTGCGCGCCATCAGTCCGGGAAGCCCACCGACTTGTTTTTCAGTCTGCCTACCTTGGGCTGACTAAGCACGGGTTCGTCGATCCGTCCTGGTCGCAACGCGCGCTCGCGTCGGTGCCCAAGCAGCGTTCAGCTGCGCTCGGTGACTTCGAGCAGGTGAAAGCCAAACTGGGTCTTCACCGGGCCCTGCACCTCGCCGACCGGGCCGTCGAAGCAGGCGGTATCAAACTCGGGGACCATCTGGCCACGGCCGAAGGAGCCGAGGTCTCCGCCCTTCTGGCCGGAGGGGCACTGCGAGTGCTCCTTGGCGAGCGCGGCGAAGTCCGCGCCGCCGGCGATCTCGGACTTCAGGTTCAGGCACTGCTCTTCAGTGGGGACGAGGATGTGACGGGCGCGGGCTTGGGTCATGGGTTTCCTTTCGAGATCGCGAGACGGTAGCCAGAGGAGGTGACGCTGTCCCGTGTGCGTTCGGCTCTAGGCGGCTGAGTCGACGACCGGTCGCCCAGGTCGGCACTCGACGGTGGCGTCACCTGCTAACCTCGGGGGCGATGAAGCCGCCGGAAGAAGCGGAGGCCCGCCCACTTTGGAAGCGATTCGTGGCGCGGAGGGTCCTTGTGTTGGCGACCCTCCTGCTCGTCGGCTGGTGGGTGGGATGCACGTCGGACGTCCGGTTTCCCACGGATCCCAAGGACCCGGTGAGCGTCTACCTCGTCAAGAACGGGTTGCATCGTGGCTTGCTCCTGCCGGAAGGCGACCGCGCCGGTGTCGGTGGCTATGTGGAATACGGCTATGGAGAATGGGAGTGGTACGGGTGTGGCAACAACTCGTGGTATCGCGTGTTTCCGGCTGTGCTGTGGCCCACCGCCGGTGGGCTCGGTAGGCGCCGGTTCAGTACTCGCGATGCTGGCGCGCTTCGCCGTCGACTCGCTGGAGCTGAATTACAGAAGCTGATCGTCGCGCGCGATCGAGCGGTCGCGCTGCGGCGCGAACTCGAACGCCGGTGGGACGACGGACGGAGCCAGTTGGATGAGCCGCCCAGTAGGAGCTTCGGACTTCTCTTCGTGCCGGTGGACGACGGCTATTGGATGTTCAACAACTGCTGCGACGAAGTCGCTCGCTGGTTGGAGGCTCTGGATTGTCCAGTTGAGTCAGTCCTGCTCCGGTTCGACCTGGAGGTGGAAGTGCCGTGAGTGTGTTCGCAGCACTCAGATGATTGCTCTAGCGCGCGGAGCTCGGGCGCGGACAAGAAGTGCGCACACCAGCAAGCATCACGTTGCGATTCGCTCGTGATGCTCGTTGGCCAGTCGCTGGTTCGCTCCGCGCGATCGACGGTCAGTCGCCGGTCTCAGAATCCGATGGTGTCTACCAAAGAGTTCGAGAGTCGGAAGCGATTCGTGCCGGCCAGGTCTCGCACTCCGATCAGGGCCTGGCTGAAGATCTCCGAGCCGGCCAACGCTGGGAAGTTCGGGATGATCACCGACACGGAGGTCGACGGTGAGAGAGCTGTGGGGCTCGACTCGATCAGGATGCTGACCGGTTGATCCAGTGAAAGTCGGCCGAACACAGTCTGCAGCGGGCTGGAGAAGCGCGTTGGCGACACGAGAACGACGCGCAGGTTGGGGGACCCGGGGAGTCCGGCGACGAGACCATTGTCGACTCGCCATTCGAAGATCTCGCCGACTCGAGCTTGGAACGGCGTGGCAATCTGCAAGCCCTGGTTGAGCGCGACCAAACTGTCGGCGAGTAGATCCACGTCCTGATCGCCATCGACGTCCGTCGCTGAGAGGCCGAACACCGGGTACGAGTCGCTCGGCTGCCGGTAGACCGGTTCGGCGGACGCAAGGAACGACCCTCCGCCAAGGTTCTCGACGAGCAAGACCGAGCCTGGATCGGACTCAGGGACGACGAAGAGGTCCTGATCTCCGTCGTTGTCGACGTCTGCGACCGCGTACGGAAGAAGCGTGCCCGGAGACACGGATCCCAGCAGTGGAGTGAAGATGCCACCTCCGTCGTTGCGGAGCAGTTGTTGCAGACCCGGGAAGATGAGGTCATCGTCGCCGTCGCCCTCGATGTCGATCACGGCGGGACGCATGACGCGCGTTTCGACCGCTGTCGGGACCATGTCGATCGGGATCGACTGTGTGAAGACCCCTTGTCCGTTGTTGAGATGGACGACTGCGATCTGGGTCTGTCCACTCTCGATCGAGAACTCGGACTCGACGAGGTCGACGTCGCCGTCTCCTTCGAAGTCCATCGGGGTCAGTGAGTTGTCGGTTTCCGATCCCGGAAGTCCGATGGTCGCGACAAAGGCTGGCGCGACTTCGACCACGTTGCCTGATGCATCGATCTCGATGAAAGAGCGAGTCCCGTCCTTCAGAAGGAGGGCCAGTTCTTCTTGCGGATCCGAGTCGAAGTTCGCCGCCACGATCGAGACGACTCGATCGAAGACGGAGGGTCCGATCGAGAAAGGGATCACTGTGTTCGTGATGTTCCCTGAGACCAGTTCGAATCGAACAAGATGGTCCGGACCGAGGTACTGCACAGAGTAGAGCTCGTCGACTCCGTCGCCATCGAGGTCCGCCGCCGTCGCGTCGTCTTCGAAGATGCCCGATGCGGAGAACGCCGGGGCGACCAGAGGCGTTCCTCTGAAGAACTCGTAGGTTCCAGCTTCCACCTGAATTGCTAGGAACGGTCCCGACGCGGACGAGAGACTTGGCAAGGGGATCGCGAAGTCGGTTCGTCCGTCACCGTTGAAGTCTCCGCTGACTCGTTGCCCTGAGTCGGCGAGCAAGTTACGCGGACCGGGCACGAGGAACTCGCGGTTCGGTTGGCCGAGGTAGACGTCGTTTGGCGAAGCCAGGCTGTTCGGCGGAGTCAACCCGAGGACTCCCGAGGCCAAGAAGTCACCGACGCCGTCTCCGTCGAAGTCACCAGCAAACCCACGCGGCAACAATCGTCCACCAATCGGAGTCGAGGCGGTCGTGAACGTTCCGTCTCCGAAGCCGAAAGCGAAGGAGACTCCTTCACGTGCGAAGGTCGGAAGATCGACGAAGCCGTCGCCATCGATGTCCTCGAGTCTGCCGAGAGGCGGGAAGGCGCCGGAAGGGAATCCCGGAGTGACGATTCCACTCATTGCCAATACGCCAGCGGTGTTCGTCCAGACTTCGAACGCCAAGCTGAATGGGTCGCGTCGAACGACGAACTCATCATCTCCGTCATTGTCTAGGTCTCCCACGACCGGTCTCGAAGGGAGGTTGAGGACAGTCTCCACCCAAGTTCCGGACCCCGAGTCCGCGAAAACGCTCGCCTCTCGTGGGCTCGGGAAGCTGAAACGAGGAGAGACGATCAGTTCGATCGACCCGCTCTGGTCGAGGTCTAAGGCCTGGATTCTTCCGGGCGGTCTCGCGGGGCCTACGGAAGTCAGCACGAACGGCGCAGGGATCGCGATCGAGCGGACGAAATTGGCTGCTCCATCGTTCGTGAAAAGGTCGACTCGCTCGACTTCCCGAACTCCATCCGGCGGGGTCATTGGAGGTTCGAGAGCCGCTGCGAAGAGATCGAGGTCACCGTCACGATCTGCATCGACCACGATCAAGTTCACGTAGTCCGTGCCGAACTCGAGAACTCGGCATTCGCCGGTTTGTGCGAGGTAGATCTCGAGACTTCCTCGGATCAAGTCGCTGAACCCATCGCCATCGAAGTCTCCAGTGACTGCGCCTTCGTGAGTCGTGCCAGCGAGAACAGGAGGAATCTCCAGCACGGACAGCGGCGATTGTGGGCCAGCGTTGATCCAGAGTTCCGTGCGATCTTCGGGAACAAAGTCCATCAGTCCGTCGGCATCGAGATCGGCGACCGCGACGATCGGACCGGGCAGAGAACGCGGAGGTCCGTCACCCGGGGCGAAGAACTCACCGAGCGCATCTTGCTCGATGAACGTGGGTTGCTGAGCGGAGAGGGGACTTGCTGCGATCAGCATCCCGAAGCTGAGAACTGTCGAAGCACAAACTCGGCGCTCGACGACAAGACGAGGTCTGGCCATGACGGATCGGTCGTAGAGGGAGGGGCGATTCCGGCAGCCGGGCAGCGAACGCCATGCCACGATTCGGTCACGGAAGGGTGGCAATGAGATCGAGCTGCTTGTGAGAGCTCTCCTCGCCGAGTAGTCCGTTCAAGCCCCGGATCGGGGTCATGCCCGTTACGACCTCGTAACGACAGGGCGGGCTTGGTGCCTGTCGTGGGGCGGGAGCATTCGTCGCGCGGAAAGGCAGGGCGGTTGAGCGTGAGCCGTGTATGCGGAGGCCCGGCTCTTCGGGCCTCTGATCGGATGCTTCGTCTCCTCTCGGATCGAGTGGCCGTGCCTCGGTATCCTGACCGGGTGCGCGTCTCTCTTCAGATTGTTCTCACTGTGCTCGTCGGCGCGGCGCTGGTCGTCGACAGCCAGGCGCAGGAGGTGAATCGGTCGTCGCCGGTCGAGCGCGAGGAGGACGTGCCGGACTGGGAGCACGACATCCGGCCGATCCTCGAGCGCTCCTGCTTCGAGTGTCATGGGGCGAGCCAGCAGCGGGCCGGTCTGCGCTTGGACCAGCGTGCCGCGGCTCTCGCTGGCAGTGACTTCGGCGAGTTTCCGGTCATGGTTGCAGGAGACCGCGACGCCAGTGCGCTGCTCGAACTGGTCACACTCGACGATCCGGACTCGCGCATGCCGCCCGGTGACGATCGCACACCGCTGACGATGGTCGAGGTCGAGACCCTGGGGCGCTGGATTGACGCGGGAATGCCATGGCCGGAGGACGGAGAGGCAGCTTCGTGGCCGTCGCAGCATTGGGCCTACTCGGCACCGCGGCATCCGCGCGTGCCGGATATTCCATCCAATCTGGAAGGATGGGTTCGAAACGAGGTCGATCGGTTCCTCGTTGACGCGATGGTCCCGAAGGGGCTCCGGCCATCACCGCAAGCGGAACGAAGCGTGTTGCTGCGGCGCGCGTCGATCGACCTGACTGGGCTCCCGCCGAGCGAGGATGCGATCGACGAGTTCGTCGCGGACCAGTCTCCCGGCGCTTGGCAGCGGGCCTTGGAGAAGCTGCTCGGTTCGCGTCACTACGCCGAGCAACAGACCCGCTTCTGGTTGGACCTGGCGCGCTACGCGGACAGCAATGGCTACGAGAAGGACGATGATCGTTCGATGTGGCCGTGGCGAGACTGGGTGATTCGAGCCTACGCGGATGACATGCCGTTCGATCGGTTCACGATCGAGCAATTCGCGGGAGACCTGCTACCCAACGCGAGCTTGGAGCAGCGGCTTGCGACGGGCTTTCACCGCAACACGATGACCAACCTCGAGGGCGGCACGGATCCCGAGGAATTTCGCGTCGCTGCAGTGGTCGACCGCGTGAACGTGACGGGCGAGGTCTGGCTCGGCGCGACGATGGGCTGCGTTCAGTGCCACGACCACAAGTACGATCCCTACACTCAACGGGACTACTACCGCCTCTTTGCTGCGCTCAACACCACGGCGGACTCCGGAGGGCGTAACGAGCCGAGTCTCGAAGTGTTCACGCCAGAGCAGCTGGAACTCATCGCGAGTCTCAATGCCGAAGTCGATTTGCTCCAGCGCGTGCTGAACGACGAGGGCGAGGAGTCCATCGCTCGGCGAATGGCCTGGGCGAAGAGCGCGCAAGACCTGCTGGCGACTCCAGAGCGCGGTGACGACGGACGTGGCAGTGCTGTCTGGCTCGAAGACCTACCGCCGGCCGGCTCGAAGCGTGAGGGGCACTGGCGGCCGACGCCTTGCGGTGAAGACGGCGGCCCCGAGACTCCTCGCTCCGGCGAACGGGCGTTTCGCCTTGAGGCGCAGGGCTTCCGTCAGTTTTTCTTTGCCGGGGCCCGCGCTCCCCTGCGCATCGCCGAGGGCGACGCGTTCTTCGTCAATGTATGGATCGATCCGAAGCGGCCGCCCCGTGAGTTGCTGTTGCAGTTCCGTCGGCCGAACGGTGATTGGGAGCATCGCGCGTTTCTTGGCGAAGACCTTCAGCCTTTCGGCGAGAGTGGAACGGCTTCGCGCCTGTCGCTCGGCGGCCTGCCCGACACTGGCGAGTGGATTCAGCTCGTCGTCGGGGCGGCTGCGGTTGGCTTCTCGCCTGGTGATCTCGTCGACGGTTTTGCCTTCGGGCAGTTCGATGGCCGAGTTTGGTGGGACCGCGCAGGCATCGTCAGCGCGGACTCGCAGGTTCTTGCCGGACTGCCGGACGAGGTCGCCGAAGACTTGCGTGGGTGGCCGGGTGATGGCGCTTCGCTGCCGGATTCGGTGACCGAATGGTATCGCGTGGGGAGCAGAGCGACGGAACCGCAGCGAGTTCGCATGGCCGAACTAGAGGCGAAGCGCCCCAAGCCGCCGACCAGCCTCGTGCTCGAGGAGATGTCCGATCCTCGAAAGACCTTCGTGCTCGAGCGCGGCTCGCACTTGTCGCCTGGGGTTCCTGTGGAACCCGGCGTTCCGGCGGTTCTCGATGGGGAGAGTCGATCTCCGATCGGAAGTCGTCTCGACCTGGCCGAGTGGTTGGTCGATCCGTCCAACCCGGTCGTCGCTCGCGTCACGGTCAATCGCATCTGGAAGCAGGTGTTTGGGTTCGGGCTGGTACGCACGACTGACGACTTCGGCACTCAGGGCGAGCGTCCGACACATCCGGAGTTGCTCGATTGGTTGGCTCACGAGTTCGTTGCTCGAGATTGGAGTGTGAAGGAGATGTATCGATTGCTGCTCGACAGCGCGGCGTATCGGCAGTCTTCGGTGCGTCGGTCCGAGGCTGCCGAAGTCGATCCGGAGGATCGGCTGCTGTCCTGGTTCCCGCGCCGTCGCTTGGACGCTGAGGAGATTCGAGACCAAGCTCTCTCTCTTGCCGGGCTCCTGGAATTGACCGTGGGTGGCCCTCCGGTCTACCCGCCGCAGCCGGTCGGAATTGACAACGCGACCTACGCCGGCGACCGCTGGCGGACGTCGACGGGCTCCGATCGTTATCGGCGCGCCATCTATACGTTTTGGCGGCGCACCTCGCCGTATCCGAGCCTGATCCTGTTCGATGCCCCGAGCCGCGAACTGTCGTGTGCGCGTCGCGATCGATCGAACACACCGTTGCAGGCGCTCGCGTTGCTCAACGAGGAGACCTACGTCGCGGCCGCGGAGGCCTTTGGCGTACGTCTATCCGAACGCGGCCTCGCCTGGGGCTTCCGCCGTTGCACCGGGCGTGAGGCCGATGCCGACGAGCTCGAGGTCCTTCAAGCACTGCGAGCCTCCGACGGTTGTACCGCCGTCGCTCAAGTCCTCCTCAACCTCGACGAAACGCTGACCCGCGGATGATGGATCGACGACGCTTCTTGTCCAGCTCCGCTGCAAGCCTCGGTGCAGCGATGTTCGGCGGTCGGCTGGCCGCGCTGCCGGGTGAGATCTGGACCGGTACCAACGGCGATCTCCCGACGAGCGGTCTGCCGCACTTCGCTCCACGTGTGAAACGCGTGATCTGGCTGCACATGGCGGGCTCACCGTCGCAGCTCGACTTGTGGGATCCGAAGTCGAAGCTCGCCGAACTCGACGGACAGCCGATTCCCGAGGAGTTCATTCAGAACGAGCGATTTGCCTTCATCAAGGGGACGCCGAAGGTGCTGGCCTCGCCTTATGAGTTCCAACGCCATGGCGACAGCGGTCAATGGGTGTCAGAGCTACTTCCGCACACGGCTGGAATCGTTGACAAGCTCTGTGTCGTGCGCTCCATGCACACGACGCAATTCAATCACGCGCCTGCGCAGATCTTTCTGAACAGTGGGCACAACTTGATCGGCCGACCGAGTATGGGCGCATGGTTGTCCTACGGGTTAGGGAGTGCTGATCCCGACTTGCCGGCCTTCGTCGTAATGACCTCGGGCAAGTTCGCGCCGAGTGCTGGGGCATCGGCGTGGACCAACGGCTTCTTGCCGTCCGAGCATCAGGGCGTGCGGTTGATGCAGCAGGGGGATCCGGTGCTGTTCTTGTCCGATCCCGACGAGGTGCCGCGCGATGCGCGCCGCCGACAGTTGGATGCGATCGCCGATTTGAACCGCCGCGCTGCGGACAAGCATGGCGACCCGGAGGCGGAGGCGCGCACGCGTCAGTACGAGCTCGCGTTCCGCATGCAGGCGAAGATGCCGGCGTTGACCGATCTCGGTGCGGAGTCGCAAGAGACGCTCGATCTGTACGGCATCGAACCGGGCCAGCCGTCCTTCGCGGCAAATTGCCTCCTAGCCGCGCGTCTTGCCGAGGCCGGCGTGCGGTTCCAACAACTCTATGACTGGGGCTGGGACAGCCACGGAACGAACAAGTCGGACGACATCATTCACTCGCTACCGAGTCAGTGTAGTCGTACGGACCAAGCCTGCGCGGCACTGATCCTCGACCTGGAGCGTCGTGGCATGCTCGACGACACCCTGGTTGTCTGGGGCGGAGAGTTCGGGCGCACGCCGATGAACGAGGAGCGCAATGGCTCGAAGTTCTTGGGCCGTGACCACCATCCGCACGCGTTCACTCTCTGGATGGCCGGCGGTGGCGTGAGACCCGGCACGGCATGGGGTAGCACCGACGAACTCGGATACTTCGTCACCGAGAACCCGGTGGACGTGCACGACCTGCACGCAACGATGCTTCACCTGCTCGGCATCGATCACTTGAAGTTCACTTTCCGCAGTCAGGGTCGGGACTACCGCTTGACCGATGTTGCCGGCCGCGTGATCGACGGCCTGCTGGCCTGAGCACGGAGCCTGTTGAGTCGTTCGGGATCGAGGTTCGATTCCCGAGACCGTTCCGAGTGTTCGCCGATCCGACCACAGAGAATCCCGTCGGTGCTTTCCGGAGGGGCGGATTGGCGCGAAAGGACCGATTCGATGTGGTCCATGGTCCGGCGACTGTCGCTACACCGTGTCCCTTGAGGCTCAAGATGTTCGGTCGACGTGTGCCGGGTCGCGTGGTCCTTCCGAATCGCTAGAGTCCACGAGCATTCAAGCGAGCCCTCGAACACCTCGTCTCAACTGCGATGTCCAACACTTCAATCCGGTCGATGACCGTGCGAGCCGCGCTCTGGCTCACCCTCCTCCCCGTGCCTTCCTTGGCTGCTCAGGAGGGTGAATCCGTGGAGCGAGCGGAGCCCACTCGACGCGCCCTGTCCCTGCGCCTTTCGGACGGAAGCCGTCTCCGTGGCGATCTGCTTTCGCTTGAAGACGGCAAGGTCAAACTGCGAGAGTACGTGCTCGGAGGGCAAATGACCTCCACGTTCGAACTGGACGAGTTCGATCCACGATCGCAATGGCGCATCCGCCGTGAGGAGATGCAGCCCGAGACCTTCGAACAGCACTTCGAACTCGCGAAGCTCGCATCCGCGTCCGACCTGCTGACTGAGATCGGAAGCTCTGCCGAGAAAGCAGCGAAGGCTGCGAGGGGGCGAGAGGACGAAGCTGAACGGATTGCGGAACTCCATACGTTCGCAGCCGATAGTCTCGAGGAGCGGATCCGACGAGCTTCGGAGGACCTGAATCTCAAGGAGGCGCGTCACTTCTTGCGACTCCTGAACACTCACGTTCCGGAGCAGCGAACCGACGAGCAACGTGAAGAGCTCGCGCAGCTGGTCGATTCCATTGCGGACCGGAAGCGAGAGGCTCGGCGTTCGGCGCGTCAGAAGCGCGTGGATTCTCGGCTGTTGGAGAGGCTGGAAAAACGTCTCGAAGCGATCGATCGTCTGGTCGATCGAGGAGACGCCTACTACCGCGAGGCCTTGCGGAAGCCGAACAACACCGCGCAGTCGTCGACTCGCTGTGAGCAGGCGATCAACACCTACATTCGCGCGCACAAGGAGCTGCAGGCGTTGCTCGAGAAGAATCCGGGCGACTCTGGGCTCGCTCGGTCCGCGACCGATACCGCTCGCCACATGCACGACAATGGCCTGGCGGCTGCGATGCTCGCAGCCAACCTGCGAGCGACGCAGGGAGATTACAACGGCGCCATCGACTGGACGGATCGGATCCTCGAGTTCGACCCTGACAACGAGGAAGCCAAAGCGCTCGGTCGCGAACTGCGGCAAGCGAAGTCGTCGGTGACACCTTGGGGCTGGCGCTGGGGAGTTGGCGGCATCGCCCTTCGAGAGGGTCTCAGGACCCGCTGAGGACTCGCATCACGGACAGGGCCGGGCCAGATCGGGAGTTCGTCGGCGAGTGCGGCGTCTTCGTCGCGAACTAGCTGGCACGACACTCGTCGCCTCCACCATAGATTTCGCCCGAGACCTTTCATGCGCCGTGTTCGCTCCTCCCTTGCGGCCGCTGTGGCCTGTCTCCCCTTCGTTCTCTTTCCCGTGCCGCTTGTCGCGCAGAGGACGACCTCGGTCGCTCTCGACATGCAGCTGGTCGACGAGGACGGCAACGCCGTCGCCGGCGTCGAGGTGGCCGATGCCTGGCGGTTCGCGGACGGCCAGTGGCGTTCGGGGATGATCTGCAGCAAGGAAGGCCCCTTTCGAAGTGACGACGAGGGAAGGGTTCGCGGCACCTGGACTCTGGCCCCCCTCGGCGAGGCTCTCTTGGCTCTCTCGGCGGATCGACGACTTGTGGCGTTGATCCGACATCAGTCGGAGGAGGAAGGCCATGGGCTGTGTGTTCGAGGACGAGTCACGATGGTCCGACCCGTCGCGATGACCGGACGGGTGCGCACCGTGCTCGAGCCTCGTCCGATCGTGGTCGGCTTGTCGGCTCCGGGGGCAGGATCGATCGGGATGTTCCCGTCCGACACGGCGGAGTTTTCGCTGCCACTTCCACCTGGGACCTACTCCGCGAGTTTCCGGACTGGTCATGGCTTTGCTCCGTCTCGGACTGTGGTGCTGGAGTCGGGATCCGATGAGTTTGACTTCGGATTCGTCACGGTGAACGTCCGGCCGTTCGACCTGATCGGCGAAGTGCTGCCTGATTGGGATGTGCGCGCATGCAGGAACATTCCCAGCGACGAAGCGACACTCTCGCGGATGCGTGGCAAGCCGCTGCTCATCGTGTTCGACCAATGGGGGCGGCGATTAGCGACAGGGATACGGGAGGACGTCGCTGGGCTACGAGAGCATCCGAGGCTCGAGGACTTCGAGGTGATCTTGTTCGATTCGTCTTGGGGCCCACTCGTGCAGGGCGCACCCGAGCCGGTCGTCGAGGATTTCTTCCCGCTGATTCGAGGGAGACGGTCGGGGAGAGATCTCTACGGGTCGGATTGGGCCGTTGTGGTGCTGGACCCGAACGGACGGCTCGTGCACTGCGGTCGAAGCGTGGGTGACGCTGTGGCAGCTCTGGAACGGCTACTCGACTAGTTGGTGCCGTCCTTGGAGTCTGCGATCTAGTCCTGACTCCGTGCGGCGATCGCGCGAGCTTCTTCGAGACCCTCGAGGCTGCCTACGTCGAACCAACCCTCGTTGGGCACGCCCCAGGCCCGGCAGCGCCGTTCCTGGCAAAGCCACACCAGGAAGTGGCCTGGGGCGTCCGCTTCGCCGCCCTGCTCGAGGTAAGTGCCCACGAGCTCTGGCAGGTCAGGCGGCAGGAAGTAGAAGCCGATCGCCGACCACGGAGACTCCGGGTCCTGCGGCTTCTCGCGGAACGACAGGACTTCACGAGTCTCCTGGTCCACGACGACCTCGGAGTACTTGCCCGGCGGGATCGGCTCGGGAACCGGCCGCACAGATAGGAGCGGCGTCGAAGACGCTTCGCGAAACATCGCGAGAGGCTCGGCCAGATCGAAGCGCAGCAAGTTGTCCCCGGCCATGACGAGGTAGCCGTCCGGCGAGCCGTTGGGAAAGCACTCGCGCAGCAGGAGCGCCAGGTCTGCGACGGCGCCGCGCGCCTCCGAATCCTCGTGAGCTCCGTTGGCCAGCAAGGTGATCGGCACATCGAGTGTGCTCTTCCAAGCCTCGAACTCCTGCTCGAACCGCGAGGCCAAGACGACCGCGGCCTCATCGATCGCGCCGGTGGCGAGCGCTTGTTCGAGCAGTCGGCTCAGCATCGGTGATCCGCCAACCTCGAGTAGCGGCTTCGCCCGATCGCGAGTGAGCGGATACATCCGTTTGGCGAAACCCGCAGCGAGCAGACACAACTTCATCGCGCCACCTCTCGGCCGGTCACCCGAGGCCGAAGACCCTCGAATCCTTCCTCGACGATCGTTCGGCAGATCTGGTCCAGCACCGCGTCGTCTTCGTGGACCGCCAAGATCGCGCCGCCCGAACCGCAGAACTTCGATGCCGCTCCCGACGAACGCACGCGGTCGATGACGGCTCCGTCACGAGCCCCGATCGGGAAGATCTGCGCGCGTAGGTCGAAGTTGCGGTCGACGCATTCCATCAATCCGCGCACGTCACCAGACCGAAGGCACTCGAGTCCGCGACCGACCAAGGGCCGGAATTCGGCCATCACGGAGCGGACCGCGGGATCTCCAGCTTCCCAGCGGTCTCGGACGGGTGCATGCACTGCGCCGCTGTCTTGCCCCTTGTGCCGGTCGACCAAGATCGCAAGCGGTGGCAACGAGGCCGGGTCGATTCGATCGACGGTGCCGTCTGCGAAGTCCATGGCGATGACGCCCTCATGGGCTTGAACCACTCGGTCCATGGGGCCGGCCGTGATTCCCATGAACTCGTTCTCCGCGCGCAGCGCGAGCTCGGCGATCCGTTCGGCGGGCACCGTGATCTGGCGGAACGCATAAACCGAGCGGAGCGCTGCAATGATGATTGCGCTCGATCCGGAGAGGCCGAGCTGTTGCGGGATGTCGCAGGTCAGGCTCAGCTCGAAACTGGCTTGTGACCCATCATCCCCGCCCAGATCGCTGACTACGGAACGAGCGGCCTGCAGGATGGTCGGTTCGGCGGCCACACGCTCCGTGTCGTCCGACCGTCGACACGTCACCACTGCCTGGAAGTTCTCGAACGTGAACCCGATTCCGCGACCCTGGTAGAGGTCGCTCGGGTTGCCGAGCAAGCCTGCGCGTGGCCAGGCGGTGCCTAGGGCAGAATTCATGAAGAGGAGAGCGGAGCGGTCGCGACTAGACTAGCGCCGTGGCCGACCAAGCGACCCCTGCTCCCTCCGGCCCCGAAGACGGCTTCGACACGCGCGGCTTGCCGATGGTGTCGCCGCCCGACCCGGAGGCACTCGCTGTCGAGCGCGCCTGGCTGGTCGAGAACGACTCCAAGCCGGCCGCAGTGCGTTGGTTCGGCTACCTGCGTAAGGGCGGTCCCGGCTACCTGCAAAGCGCGCTAACGCTCGGCGGCGGCTCGGCGTCGGCCTCTCTGTTCGCCGGCGCCGCCTTCGGCTATCAGCTGCTGTGGGTTGCGCCGACGGCGATGCTGATCGGCATGGTCATGATGATGGCGATCGCCCATCAAACCCTGTCGACAGGCGTCCGTCCGTTCGAGGCAATGCGTGTCCACGCGGGCGCGTTTTTCGCCTATGGCTGGGCGATCGGCGCGATGCTCGCGTCGATCATCTGGCACTTCTCCCAGTATGCGCTGGCCTCCGCTCTGGTCTCCGAGCTCGCGGAACAGGGCGGCGCCACTCTCGAGCGTGGATTGGGAGGTGGTCTCGTCCTGGTGTGGGCAGTCATCTCCGCTCAGCTGTTCGCGTCCGGTTCGCAGGGGATGGTCTGGTTCGATCGCCTCCTCAAGGTGCTCGTTTGGACGATCGTCGGTTGTTTTGCGTACACCGTCGCGCAGACCGGAGTGGACTGGAGTGCGCTCGGCAGGGGCTTGATTCCGTTCCGCGTTCCCGACGACATCGTCACGCCGGATGGCGGCACGATCTCCGCTCTGCAGACGGTGATGGCCGGGCTCGGAGCAGCCGTGGTGATCAACATGATCTTTCTCTACCCCTACACGCTGCTCGCACGCGGCTGGGGTCGAGAGCATCGCGGCTTGGCGCGGTTCGACCTCTTCGCTGGCATGCTGGTTCCCTACACCTTGGCGACCGGCCTGATGGTGATCGCCACAGCCAACACGATTCACGCAGCTGGTCTCTTCACCGGGCAGAAGATCTCCCCAGTGGAGGCCGCTCAGGTGCTCAGTGGCACCTTGGGAGAGGGTTTCGGAACGGCGATCTTCTTGTTGGGACTTCTGGGCATGGTGATGACCACCATCACCATGCACATGGTGAGTGCAGCGTTCGCCATCTCTGAGATGTTCGGCCTCAAGTTCGGCTCTCGTGGCTACCGCTTGGCGCTGCTGGTTCCGACGCCGGGATTCCTCGGCGCCTTCTTCTGGAGTGACATTGCCGTCTGGGTGGCGATTCCGACGAGTATCGCTACCGCGGTTCTGCTGCCGATCGCCTACTTCGGCTTCATCAAGCTCCAGCGTAGCCCGGCCTACCTGGGCGAAGATCAGATGACGGGCAAGACCGGGCGCGCGATGTTGGGCGCTATGGTCTTTGGGACAACCGTCGTGATCGTGTTTCTGGGTTGGACCCTGATCTCCAAATTCGCGCTCTGACTTGAGCGTGTGACAGGACTGTGAAATGACTGCTGTTCGCATCGGATTGGTGGGAGCTGGATTCCTGGCTCGGACCCGACTCCGCAACTACGCGCGCACGCGTGGCGCCTCGCTGGTTGCCGTCGCCGCTTCAAGTCGCGAGACCGCACGGGTGTTCGCCGAGCAGGGCCGGGCGCGTGGCCTCGTGGCCGCGGACGAACTACAGGCGATGGACTCGGTCGACGCACTGCTCTCACGCGACGACGTCGATGTCGTCGATCTTTGCGTGCCCAACCCCCTTCATCGATCGATAGCGGAGGCCGCGGCCGCCGCAGGGAAGCACGTGATCTGCACCAAGCCGCTGGTCGGGTTTCCCGGAGAATCAGCAGAGGTCCCTGGTGATCCGGTTCCCGATGCTCAAGCCATGGTCGACGCCTGCGCTGCGGCTCGCGTGCACTTGATGTATGCCGAAAACTGGATCTATGCGCCGGCGATTCGACGCGCGGCGGCTCTCCACGCTGCATCCGGGGGCGTTCTGCTGGAGATGCGCGGATGGGAAGCCCACTCCGGATCTCACGCGGACTACGCGAAGGCCTGGGCGACTGCCGGTGGCGGTGCGCTGCTGCGCCTCGGCTCCCATCCGATTGGCGCGATGCTGCAGTTGAAGCAGGAAGAGGGCGTTCGCCTTCACGGCAGTCCAACGCGTGTGCAGGCCGTCACGGCCGAGGTCGGAGACCTCTCCAAGACTCGCGGTGTCAGCGGCGACAACATGAAGCTCGCCACGGGCTGGCAAGACGTCGAGAACTGGGGGATGGCGGTGCTGCACTTCGAGGACGGCGCGCGCGGTGTCGTTCACGGGTCCGACAACTGCCTGGGAGGCATGCAGTCGCGTCTCGAGTTGGCGACCTCCAACGCTCAGTATCAGTGCAACCTGTCCCCGAACGACTCACTTCGCAGCTACGCAGTCGAGGCGGAGACGTTTGGTGACGAGTATCTGATGGAGAAGGCGGATACGCACGCCGGTTGGAATACGCCGATCCCGGACGAGGATTGGTCCTCGGGTCAGCTACCGATGTGTCAGGCCTTTGTCGCTGACCTTCAGGCGCAACGCGCACCGCTCGCTGATGGTGGTCTCGGTGTCGAAACCATGCGCGTCCTGGCCGCTGCCTACCAGTCCGCGCGCGAAGGACGTCGGGTGAAGCTCTGACGTCGCTTCACCTCGGGTAGCCCTCCAGGATTGATCCCGAGAAGTCCGGTGCGCAGCGTCAGTCGGCCGCGTCGACGAACCGAGCAACGATCGACTGACTGGCCCAGCCCCGAGGCCCACCGCCCGGTCCGTTCAGTCGTCGCGCCGAGCCAGGTAGATCGGGTTGAATTCGTCTTCCATCAGCAATGCGTTGTGGAAGACCGCGTCGTGGACGACGCAGTTGCCGAAGACCTGTCGCACGCGTGCGTCGAATCCCTCGACCGGAAGGCTCGCCCAAATGGCTGCGATTCCGCCAGGCTTAAGGCTCGCGAGGAGGCCGCCTAGGCCGGCGTCGCTGTAGAACTCGCTGTGGCCTTCGGCCAGCAAGTGTTCGGGCGAGTCGTCGATGTCGATGAGCACAGCATCCCAGGTCGGGGTTCCCTGTTGTTCGGGGCCTCGCGCGAGGGTTTCGAGCGCATCGCCTTCGATCAGTGCGCAGCGGGAGTCCTCGCACAATCCCTGGCCGAGCGGCACCAGTCCGGATTCGTGCCAACGGATCACCGCGGGCAAGAGTTCATGCACCTCGAGCTCTCCGATGCGGTCGTCCTCGAGTGCCGCGCGTGCCGTGTGCCCGAGTCCGAGCCCGCCGATCATGACCGTCCACGGAGCTGAGGGCGCGTTGTGCCCTTCCGCGAGGAAGGCGAGTCCGACCTCGGCGAGTGCCTCCTCACTCGCGTGGTTGAGGCTCGACATCAGGAAGCGATCGTCGAGCTTGACTTCGTAGACCCAGGTGTCGGGCATCGAGGGCGGCCTTCGGCGGCGCAGCTCGAGGGCGCCGAGCGGCGTCTCGGAGTAATCGAGTTCTTCGAAGCTCGTCATGGCGTTCCGGCTCAGTTCGATTGCGGAGGGGCGATACCGATTCCGGTCGCGATCTCAGCTAGATCAGCAACCACGGGACCGACGATCGGTACGCCGTTACGGCTGCGTTCTGCTTCGCACTCACGTTCGGGGTCACCGGGAAGCAGCGGGCCGTCGGTTCCCGGCGCGGGCTTCGTCGAACGGAAGGTGCGCACGTAGTCGTCGATCTGACGCTTGAACTCCTCCGAGTCGATGAACGCATCGATACGCATCGCGCCGAAGAAGTGGCCGATGCCCTGACCGACGGATCGGGACGGGATCTCCTGGCGGAGCGCGAACGGCGGAGTCCAGGGACCCCAGTTGGCGCCGGACAGCACTGCGCAGAGGACGTCGACCATGATCGCCAGGCTGTAGCCCTTGTGGCCACCGCGTTCGCGATCGGAACCGAGAGGCAGCAAGGCGCCGCCGTCGATCATCTCCTCGGGGACGACCGTCGAGTTGCCGTCCTTGTCGATGGTCCAGCCCTCTGGGACCTCGCCCTCGTGACGCCGGGCGATCTCGACCTTGCCGTAGGCAGCGGCACAGGTCGACATGTCGATCACGATTGGCGGTTCTTCGAGGCCGGGGAACGCGATCGCGATCGGGTTGGTGCCGAGCATGCGTTCCGCACCCCAGAGTGGTGCGACGAGTTTGGTCGTGTTCGTCATCGACCAACCGATCAGATCACGCTTCAACGCCTCGAGGACGTAGTAGCCAGCGATGCCGTAGTGATTCGTGTTGCACACCGAGACCCAGCCCGTGCCCGCGTCCTGAGCCTTTGCCATCGCGAGTTCGTTGGCCTTCGGGCCAATCACCAGGCCCAGTCCGTTGTCACCGTCATAGGTCGCGGTCGACGCGGTCTCGCGGACGATCTTTGGCTCGGGGCGCGGGTTGATGCGCTCGAGCGACAGCATGTCGTAGTAGGTCTTCAGCCGTGCAACGCCGTGCGAGTCGATACCGCGCAGGTCAGACGACTGAAGGACCCTTGCCGCGGTGACAGCATCCTCGGTCGGTACCTCGAAGTGCTCGAAGGTCCTGACGCAGAAGTCGAAGAGAGTCTGAGGCGCGAACGTCGTGTACTCGGTCATCGGCGATTGGGTGCTTCGGTCAAGGAGCCGGAGTGACCAGTTGGCGTTGTTCGCCGAGGCCATCGATCCCGAGGCGCATCGTCTGGCCGGGCTTCAGGTAGGTCGGCGGAGTCTGACCCAGTCCGACACCCGGCGGCGTGCCCGTAGAGATCACGTCGCCGGGCTTCAGGCTCATGTACTGCGAGAGGTAGCTGATCAGGTGCGAGACCCCGAAGACCATCGTCTTCGTGCTGCCGTCCTGGTAGCGGTGGCCATCAACTTCGAGCCAGAGCGAAAGACCTTGCGGATCGCGTACTTCGTCAGGCGTGACGAGCCAGGGGCCGAGTGGCCCAAACGTGTCGCAGCTCTTGCCCTTGATCCACTGGCCCGTGCTCTCGAGCTGGAATGCCCGCTCCGAAACGTCGTTGATCACGCAGTAGCCGGCGACGTGATTCATCGCATCGGCTTCTTCGACGTAGTGTGCGCGTGCGCCGATTACGACGCCGAGCTCGACTTCCCAGTCGGTCTTCTCGCTGCCTCGCGGGATGTGCACGTCGTCGTACGGTCCGCAGATCGCGCTCGTAGCCTTCGCGAAGATCACTGGCTCTTCCGGGACGTCCATGCCGGACTCCTTGGCGTGGTCCGAGTAGTTCAGACCGATGCAGAGGAACTTCCCTACGTCGCCGACGCATGCACCGATCCGCGCGCCGTCGGGGGCGAGCGGCAGGGTCGAGAGGTCGAGCGATGCGAGTCGAGCTAGACCGGCGGGTTCGAGCGTTGGCCCGGCGATGTCTGGCACGACGCCTTCGAGGGAGCGGATACGACCGTCGCCGTCGACGACGCCGGGGCGTTCCTGACCGAGTTCTCCGAAACGAACGAGCTTCATTTGGTTGCTTGGATTCAGCCGGACCAGCCGCCGTCGATGACGTGCGTGGCACCGGTCGTGTACGAGGACTCGTCGGACGCGAGGTAGACGACGAGAGACGCGATCTCGTCTGCGCTCCCTAGGCGCCCGATCGGTTGGCGCGCGATGAATGCCGCGCGCGCCTGCTCGACGTCGCCTTGCGCGGCGATGCGCTCGTCGAGAGACGGTGTCTGGACGGTGCCCGGGCAGATCGCGTTGCAACGAATGCCCTGCCCGACGAAGTCGGCGGCCACCGACTTCGTCAGCCCGATCACGGCGGCCTTGGTCGTGGAGTAGACGCAGCGTGTCGGCACGCCCTTCAGACTCGAGGCGACCGATGACATGTTGATGATGCTGCCACTCGATGCCTCGAGCATCGTTGGCAGAAACGCGCGGATCATCCGGTACATCGACTTCACGTTCAGATCGAACGAGAAGTCCCAGTCGCTTTCGTCGCAGTCGAGCACCGAGCCGTGGTGCACGTAACCCGCGCAGTTGAACAACGCGTCGACCGCGCCGATCTTTCTTGCGAGGGCGTCGATCGCGTCTTGGTCTCGAACGTCGAGGGCTGCGGTTGAGACGCCCTCGAAGTCCGTCGCGAGTGCGACCAGGAGCTCCGCGTTGATGTCGGTGGCGACGACGCGAGCGCCCTCGCGCGCGCAGGCGATCGCGGCCGCTCGGCCGATACCTTGCGCGGCCGCCGTGATGACGATGGTCTTACCAGTCAGTCTTCCGCTCATCAGATGTTCCTCGTCCTTGCCAGCCGTTCGCGCCACAGCGGGCCGTCGGGGTAGCGGTGCTGCTCGAGCGAACCGGTCTTCATCGTGATTCCGTAGCCAGCTGCGTCAGGCACGAGGTATGCGCCCTTCACAACTCGTGCGGGTGCTTCGAAGTGCTCGTGTAGGTGGTCGACCCATTCGGCGACCCGGTTCTCGAACGATGCGCTGATCCGCGCGTAGTCGACCATGATCAGATGGTTGACGTACTCGCAGAGCCCGACACCGCCGGCGTGCGGGCAGACCGGAACGTCGAATCGCTTGGCCATCAGCATCACGGCCAGGATCTCGTTGACCGAACCGAGCCGGCACGAGTCGATCTGGCAGAACGAGATCGCGTCGGCCTGGAGCAGCTGCTTGAAGATCACACGGTTCTGGCACTGCTCACCGGTCGCGACGCCGATCGGAGCAATGGCCTGGGCGACCCGCTGGTGGCCGAGCACGTCATCGGGCGACGTCGGCTCTTCGATCCACCATGGCTCGAACTCCGCGAGCTGGCTCATCCACTCGATCGCCTGGTCCACGTCCCAGCGCTGGTTCGCGTCCATCATCAGCTTGCGATCCGGGCCGATGGCCGTTCGAAGGATCGAGGCCCGGCGTCGGTCGTCGGCGAGATCAGCACCCACCTTCATCTTGAAGTGCGTCCAGCCGTCGGCCACCGCTTCACGGGCGAGGCGGTCGATCTTCTCGTCGTCGTATCCGAGCCAACCGACCGAGGTCGTGTAGGCGGGGTAGCCGTCGCGCTCGAGCTCGCTGACTCGCGTGGCCTTGGTCGACTCATTGGCCCGCAGGATCTCGAGCGCCTGGTCCGGGGTCAGCGCGTCGGTGATGTAGCGAAAGTCGATCAGACCGACGAACTCCTCCGGCGAGAGGTCGACCAGGTAGCGCCAGAGCGGCTTGCCCGCGCGCTTGGTGACCAGGTCCCAGACCGCGTTGATTACTGCTGCGGTCGCGAGGTGCAACACGCCCTTCTCGGGACCGACCCAGCGCAGTTGCGACTCACTGGTCAATGCTCGCCAGAAGCCCGCAAAGTCGGACTCGATGCCGTCGAGCGTCCGTCCTTGGACGAGTGGTGCCAGGGCCTCGCACGCGGCGCAAACAATCTCCGTGCCGCGGCCGATCGTGAAGGTCAGTCCGTGGCCATCCAGCCCGGGCTGATTGGTCCGCAGGACCACGTAGGCGGCCGAGTAATCCGGGTCGGTGTGCATCGCATCCGAACCGTCGAGCTCGTCGGAGGTCGGGAAGCGGACGTCCAGAACTTCGATGCCGGTAATGGTGACGGTCATGCAGTGAGATCGAGGCCGTAGAAGCGGAGGGCGTTCTGGCCGAGGATCGCGTCGCGGTCCTCGGTGCTCAGCGACTTTAGGAGTTCGGCCGTCGCATCCCACCAACGATCGTAGTCACCTGCCAGGCAGACCACGGGCCAGTCACTGCCCCACAGGAGCCGTTGTGGACCGAACTCCGCGAGGATCACGTCGAAGTACGGTCGAAGGTCGTCGACGCCCCAATCGGCGTTCGCCTCGGTCACGAGTCCGGACAGCTTGCAGTAGGCCTTGGTCGAACGAGCGATCACCGTCAGGTCGCGGCGCCAGGAGGAGAAGTTCTCCTGAGGAGTCCCGTGATCGCGGATCCGCGGCTTGGCTCCGTGGTCGACGACGACCTTCAACTCCGGATGGCGCGCGCAGAGTGTCGCCAGGTTTGGCAGATGGCGTGGGAGCACCAATGCGTCGAAGCACAGATCGAGCCGGACCATCGCTTCGAAGACCGGCGCGAACGACTCGCTTAACATCCAGTCGTCCTGCTCGATGTCCTGGATCATCGGGCGGATGCCCTTGAGCTTCGGATGAGTGGCGAGTCGCTCGAGGGTCGGCCTTGCGTCCGAGGCCCCGAAGTCGATCCAGCCCACGACTCCAGCGATGCGCGAGTCCCGGGTCGCGGCCGCGAGGCAGAACTCGGTCTCGGCGACCGTCGGAGCTGCTTGGACCAGGACCGTGTGGTGGATGTCGTGACGTTCGAGAAGGGGCGCCAAGTCTTCGAGGTTGAAGTCTCGGTAGAGGACCCCGAGATCGGGGGTGAGCCAGCCGTAGTCCCCGCGAGCGAGAGACCAGATGTGTTGGTGTGCGTCGATGCGCATCAGGACGCGTCTCCTTCGGTCGAGCGTGCGGCGGGTATGGGCGTCATTCCGCGTGCACTCGATTCATAGCAGGCTTCGACCACCGCCATGGTGTTCCATGCATCGTCGATCGAGGTCCACAGGCGTTCGTCGTCACCTGCGACGAAACGCTGCAGATTGGCCATCGGCCCGCGGAACGCATCGGGGAACCAGGACCCCTGCAACTCGACTGAGGTCCACTCTGAGCCCTTGAGTGCGATCTCCAGCGAGTCGGGACGACCCTTTGGATAGTCGAGGTTCACACCCAGCTGCACGACTGCGGCTCCGTCTGTGCCCTCGAGCCGCAGGTTCGAAACCTCGTGCCGTTGGCCGTGAGCATGATGGTGGTTTGTGCTGAGTGAGCAGCGCAGCTCGTCGCCGTACTCGAGAATCGCGCTCGTCTTACTGGAGTGCAGCTGCTCGACGTCCGGATGGCGTACCGTGCGAGCCCAGACGCCAGCGGGGTCGCCGAGGAAGGATCGGATGCAGTCGATGTAATGGATCGAGTGCATTGCGACTTCCACATGCTCGAGTTCCTGCAAGAACGGCCATAGTTGCCAGGGGGTTTTGCAATGCACTTGGACCTCGCAGTCGACGAGCCTGCCGAGGAGGCCTCGTTCGACGAGGTCGTGGAGCGCGAGCATCGCAGGGCTGAACCGCAGCTGCAGGTTCACCGCGGCAACCAGGTTCTTCTCGTTTGCGCGATCACGGATTCGGGTGGCGTCCTCGAGGCCGAGGCCCAGGGGCTTCTGGATCAGGCAGGCTGCGCGATCCGGTAGTTGGTCGATCACGTCGAAGACGGCGCCGGGCGGCACGGCGATGTCGAAGATCACGTCCTCCAGGGCGCATGCCTCCGCGAGCGACTCGAACGCACTAGGCAGGGCGTTGGTCTCACACGTCGCTTGGGCTCGACCCGGATCTTCGTCGAAGACTCCGGCGATCGGGAGGTCGAGGGCTCGATACGCGGGGAGGTGAGCGTCGTTGACGATGCCGCCTGCTCCGACGAAGACCACTTCACGCGGTGCTCGAGGCGTCGGCCAGCGCTGGCGGAGATCGTCGGGGATCGAGGAAGGCATGATCGGAGACCCACGAAAGTTGCTCCTCGTGCTCGTGAAGCCGTCACGAAGCGTCGACGAAGCATTTTCGATTGCGGGGTCTTCACGTGCAAGGTACACGACGAAGGCCGTGATTCTCGACCGACGCCATGTGACCAGCGCTCTCGCGTTTCTGGTCTTGTTCTTCGCAGCGTGTTCGGAGTCACCGTCCGACTCTTCGGATGGGTCGTCGGGTGTTCGCAGGATCGCGATGATTCCGAAGGGGACGACCCACCAGTACTGGAATCAGGTCAAGCGCGGTGCAGATGCCGCATCCGTCGAGCTCGGCGTCGAACTGATCTGGAAAGGGCCGCTCAAGGAAGACGATCGCGTCGGCCAGATCGAGCTCGTGCAGCAATTCGTGGCGCAAGGAGTCGATGGCCTCTGCATCGCGCCGCTCGATACGCGCGCACTCTCCGTGCCGGTGAAGAACGCTGTTCGTCGTGGTCTTCCGGTCGTGGTGTTCGACTCCGGTCTGGACGGTGAGCCAGGTCAGGACTTCACGAGCTTCATCGCCACCGACAACACCAGTGCGGGCAAGCTCGGTGGAGAGCACCTCGCCGGCCTTGTCGACGCTGGCGGCGGCGTCGTCCTCCTGCGCTACCTCGTGGGCTCGGCGAGCACTACGAAACGCGAAGACGGCTTCCTCGCGGCCATGTCCGAGGCTGGCTGCAACGTCTCCGTCGACAACCGCTACGCTGGTGCTTCTTCGGCGTCGGCCAAGACGGAGGCGTTGAACATGATCGATCGGCTGCGCGAGGCCGATGGGGTGTTCTGCTCCAACGAGTCTGCGACCTACGGGATGCTCTTGGCGCTGCGTCAGGAAGGGCTCGCCGGTCGGATCAAATTCGTCGGATTCGACACGTCACCGGCACTCGTCGAGGCCTTGCGCGAAGGCGAGATCCACGCACTCGTCGTGCAGGACCCGGTCAAGATGGGCGAGCTGTCGATTCGGACGATGATCGCCAGCCTCGAGGGTGAGTCGGTCGATGCGGTGATCGACACCGGTTGCGTCGTGGTCACCAAGGCGAACATGGACGACCCCGCGATTGCGCCACTTCTCGAGTAACCGATGACTGCTGCACGGCTCCGAATGCGCGGCGTCCGAAAGCGCTTCGGCGCGACCACGGCTCTCGATGGCGTGGACCTCGACGTTGGACCCGGTGAGGTGCTCGGGCTTGTCGGCGAGAACGGCGCCGGCAAGTCGACGCTGATGAAGATCCTCGCCGGTGCGTTGACGCCGGACGACGGAACCTTGGAGCTCGATGGAGAGTCGTACTCGCCGAGCTCTCCCGTTGATGGTCGGCAGGCGGGGGTCGCGATGGTCTACCAAGAGCTGTCCCTCGCACCGCATCTGTCGGTCGAGGAGAACCTCGTGCTCGGTGCCGAGCCAATGCGTGGCCCGTTCGTCGATCGTCGCGAACGACGCAGGATCGCGAAGGAGGCCCTGACGGCGGTGGGGCGATCGAGCTTGGATCCCGCCGAGCGCGTCTCTCGCCTTCCGTTGGGTGATCGGCAGTTGGTCGAGATCGCGCGCGCGATGGCGCTCGGTGCTCGTGTGCTCGTGTTCGACGAGCCGACCTCCAGCCTCGCCCGCGACGACGCCGAGCGGTTGTTCACGCTGGTGAAGAAGCTCGCCGACCCGGCCGGTGAGGGGCTGGCGATCATCTACATCTCCCACTTCCTCGAGGAGGTTCAGGAGCTCTGCGATCGCTACTGCGTTCTCCGTGATGGAAAAACGGTCGGCGAGGGTGACCCCGAGATCTCGACCGCCGAGGAGATCGCCTCCGCGATGGTCGGCCGCGAGGTGGAAGATCTCTATCCGTGCTCGCAGCGCGTTCGGGGAGAGGCCGTGTTGGCTCTGGAAGCACTCCACGGCAAGCCGCCGCTCGAGCCGGCGACCTTCGAGCTCCATCGCGGAGAGGTCTTTGGGCTGGCCGGACTCGCCGGCGCGGGTCGTTCAGAGATCGTACGCGCGATCCATGCCCTCGATCCGGTGCGCTCCGGTCGCGTGACCATCGCAGGCCGCGAGCGCAATAACACGCCGCACGCGCGCTGGTTCGACGGAGTCGGAATGGTCAGTGAGGATCGCAAGGACGAAGGTCTCGCGCTCTCTCTGTCGATCGCAGACAACGTCGTTTTGCCACGGCTCGATCGTGTCTCCAAGATGCCTGGGAGTCACGCGATCGAGCGATCTGCGGGGCCGGCGACTCTCGAACTCGGTGTCGTCATGCGGTCGTCGCGGCAACGCGTTGGAGAACTCTCGGGCGGGAACCAGCAGAAGGTCGCGTTGGCACGGCTTCTGTTCTGCGATGTCGATGTGCTGCTCCTCGACGAGCCGACGCGCGGGATCGACGTCGGGTCCAAGGCCGAGATCTACTCTTGGATCGACCGGCTGGCGGCGGGTATCCCCGAAGAAGGGCGCGCGCCGAAGGCGATCCTGATCGTCTCGAGCTACCTGCCGGAGTTGCTCGGCCTGTGTGATCGCATTGCGGTCGTCTGTCGTGGCCGCATGGGCACGCCGCGACCGACTGCCGAATGGAACGAAGAATCGCTGATGCTCGAAGCCACCGGTGCGACCCAGGAGGTCTCTGAGTGAATCCTCGCGTGAAGCGCTGGCTCGAGGAGCTCGGTCCGCTGTTCGGGTTGATCCTCGTTTGGAGTCTGTTCGCCGCGTTGCGTCCGGGCGAGTTCGCGACCTGGGAGAACCAGCGCTTGATGCTCCTGCAGACGGCTGTCGTCGGGATCGCCGCGGTCGGTGCGACGTTCATCATCGTCTCGGGAGGCATCGACCTCTCTGTGGGTTCCACGATCGCGCTCGGCACGGTCGTCATCGCGCTCCTTCTCGAGGCAGGAGCTCCTGTGACCGTCGCAGCACTTGGCGGAGTGTTCGTCGGGGTCGCGGTCGGCTTCACGCTCGGCTCACTGGTCGTCGGCCGCGTTGGCTCGGCTCTCGGCCTGTTCGGAGCAGTCGCGGTGAGCTGGGTTACGTGGGAGCAGTTCGGACCCCTTGGAGCGCTCGCTTGCGGAGTCGCTGTTGCGGTGGCGATCGCGTTGCTCGGCGGCCGCGTCTTCCCGCGACTCCCACTCGCACCGTTCATCGTGACCCTCGGTGCCTGGGGCGCCCTGCGGGGCATGGCGAAGGGTCTTGGTGACAACCAACCGGTCTACCCCGACGAGCTCGGTTGGCTCGGCGACGTGATGTTCGTCGGTAAGAGCGGTCTAACGAGCGTGCTGCCACCGGGCGTCCTGCTCTTCCTCGCGACCGCGCTCGTCGCTGGTGTCGTTCTGGCGCGCACGCGTTTCGGCCGACACGTCTTCGCAATCGGGTCGAACGAGGAGACTGCGCGCCTCTGTGGGGTGCGCGTCGAACGGACCAAGCTCCTCGTCTACATCGTCGGCGTCGGCTGCGCCGGTTTGGCCGCGATCCTGCAGTTCGGCTATCTGTCGATCGGCGATCCGACCACGGCCGAAGGCTACGAGCTGCGCGTGATCGCCGCGGTCGTGATCGGCGGGGCGAGTTTGACCGGGGGAGAAGGCTCGATCCGCGGCACCCTGGTCGGCGCCCTGATCATGACCGTCGTCGACAACGGCTGCACCAAGCTCGGCCTCGACAACTGGGTGCAAGAGGTCGCCACCGGCGGGATCATCGTGACGGCGGTGGCGCTTGACCGCCTTCGGCACCGGGCGAGCTGACTCTGTAGACTCGCCTCCGGTGTGGGGCAGGCAAATCGAGACGAACGGACGATGAGGCGGGAGCCACCTCGTGTCGTGACGGTCCTGGTCGCGATGCTCTCGGTCTATGCGGTCCTAGCCGGGGGGGTGATCGCGTTGGCGTTTCTTGCCTTCGAGTTCCCCGACCAGGAGCCTGAATCCGTTGCGGCAGTCACGGACCGAGTCTTCGAGCTGTGCTTTCCGGCCGAGTTCTTCCTGTTCTTTTTTGTGCTGACTCTTCCGCGGGCATGGATCCGGAGTTGGCTCTGTTGGCTGAACATCGCGCTTGGCTGCGCGCTATCGATCGCCTTCCTGGTCGCCGCGGCCGATTCTGGCCAGCTCGACGACCCGGCGTGGTTGGTCGTCGACGCGGTGCGCGTACTGGGCTTCACCGTGGGCGCGGCGAGTCCGGCTGCCCTCGAGCTGTAGATTCGCGGAGAACCCTCAAACCTCCAGAAGCCTGAATCTCTCGGTGGGAGCACTTCATGATGGTCGACATGCGTGGCTTCGTTTCGCTGTTCGCGTTCTTCGCTTTCGCCTGCACCGGCGGTCCCGAAGAGTCCCCGCCGGATTGGCCTGGGGAAGGCACGATCGCGGTTTCGAGTGGCCGACTGTGGGTCAGCGTTGTCGGAGATCCGGTGGCGTTCGACGTCCTGATCGCCGTGCACGGTGGTCCGGGCATGTCGTCGGGCTACCTCTCGGATCTGGATACGTTGGCAGCTCCGAGCGAAGCCTCTCCGGCGTTATCGGTGGCGCGATATGACCAGCGTGGTTGCGGGGATTCGTCGGTCGGGTTCGACGACGCGGATCAAGACATGGATGCGCAGGTCGCCGACCTGCTCGCGGTGTGTGACGCGGTCGCGGGGGAGCGCCCGGTCCACGTTCTCGGCCACTCCTGGGGTGGTCTCGTTGCTGCGATGTTCGCGAGTGAGCACCCCGAACGCGTGCGGAGCTTGATCTTGGTCTCGAGCATGCCGGCCGACGGACGCGCGTCGATCGAGGCGGATGGAGAGATGGGCCGGCACCTCGTCGATCTCGAAGGTCGCGGTGTGATCCCGAGCGCCCGGATCCTGCCGACCAGCGCGAAGGCGTTCCGAAGCCTGCTCCCGGTGTATTTCCATGACCCGAAGTTCGAGCCGCCCGAGGCTCTACGCGAAACCAGCTTCAGCCCGAGGGCCTACGGACTCGCTCTCCGCGAGTTGGGTCGCGACTACGACGTCCGAGACGAGGTCGGAGAGATCCGCTGCCCAACCCTGATCGTGTTCGGCGAGTCGGATCCGTTCGGTCAGGCGATGGGGCGCTCGATGCAGGACGCGTTGACGCGATCGCAGGTCGAGTGGTTCGACCTGCCCCGCTGCGGCCACTTCTGGCAGGAGAATCCCGAGCCGTTCTACGCGCGGTTGCGCGAGTTCCTCGCCCGGTGAACTACGCTGGGCCGCGCACCATGGATCGCTTCCACCCGATTGGCACTCCCGGTCAGCCCTGGGCTGACTCTGACAAGGCAGCCTGGTTCGAAGGCCAGACCCGCAAGCGCAGCTACCAGGACGAGGTCCGCGGCCAGATCGACGAACTCGGTCAGCGTTATGCGATCACGCAGTACGGTTCGCTGAGTGTCGACTCGGAACGATTCCCGCTGTTTGCAATCGAGGTTCCCTCGACCAACGCAGGCGCCCCCTGGGTGCTGATCACCGGTGGAGTGCACGGCTACGAGACGAGCGGTGTTCAAGGTGCTCTCGCGTTCCTCGCGTCCAAGGCCGAGGAGTACCGCGATCGCGTCAATCTGCTCGTGGCGCCCTGTGTCAGCCCCTGGGCCTACGAGATGATTCACCGCTGGAACGCCCAGGCGATCGACCCGAATCGGTCGTTCTCTCCGAACAGCCCGTGCGAGGAGGCGGCCGCGCTGATGAGTCTGCTCGACGAGCGGGAGCTGCCGTTCGTGATGCACCTCGACCTCCACGAGACCACGGACACCGACGAGAGCGAGTTCCGGCCAGCACTCGCTGCTCGGGACGGCAAGCCCTTCGAGCCCGGTTCGATTCCTGACGGCTTCTACACGGTCGGCGACGCTGCCAACCCGCAGCCAGCTTTCCAGCGAGCGATCATCGCCGCGGTCGAGCAGGTCACGCACATCGCGCCGCCGGACGAAAACGGGCAGATCATCGGTTGCGAAGTCACGCAGAACGGCGTGATCAACTACGCCGGCAAAGACCTCGGACTGTGCGCCGGCGTGACGGACGCGCGCTACACGAGCACGACCGAGGTCTACCCAGACAGCCCGAAGGTGACGGACGAAGACTGCAACCGCGCGCAGGTCGCCGCGGTGTGTGGCGCGCTCGACTTCGTGCTCGCGCAGTGACTCGCGGCAGATCGACGCTGACAGACCTTCCCTTGAACAAGCCCCTCGTGAAACTCATCGCCCAGGCCGACACCAAGATCGGCGAGCTCCAGCTGCTCCATCGTACGCCTCGGGCCGATCCGAACGCGCCATTCCACGAACTGCTCGTCGACGGGCGGACGTTGATGAGCAGCTACAACGACGTCTCCGAGCGGGCTCTGGCCGCGCGCAGCATCGAGCGTCACGGCGGTGACCAGCTACGCGTGCTCGTCGGCGGTCTCGGACTCGGCCACACGGCGCACGAAGCACTGCGATCAGACCGCGTTGCCGCGGTCGACGTGATCGAGTTCGTCCCCGAGGTCATCGAGTGGTTCGAAGACGACGTGCTGCCGCTGGCGCCCGACTTGCGCGCGGACTCGCGACTTGAGGTCATCTTCGATGACGTCTACACGCGTCTCGCCAAGGGTCCGACCGAGACCTACGACCTCTTGCTCGTCGATGTCGATCACGCGCCTGACGATCCGTTGTCGGCGCAGAGCGAGGCCGCGATGTTCTACTCGGAGGAGGGGCTGCGCCGAGTCGCTGCACACCTCCGACCCGGCGGAATGCTCGGTGTGTGGTCTTGTGCCGACAACGTGAGCTTCGAGGAGACTCTGTGCGAGGTGTTCACGGAGGTCCTCAACGACACCACCCTCTTCGTCGACGACCTCTTTGGCGAAGAAGACGAGACCAACTGGCTGTTCTTCGCGAGCGGCGTTCGCTAACCGGGTGGCCTAACTGCTCTCCGGAGGTTCGCGGAGGTCGATCGCCAAGCGACCGGCCTTCGTCTCGAGCTCGATCTCCGGGTGCTGGCGCTTGCGCTTCTCGACCAGCTCTTCGCCCTTCCGCGGTCGGTGGTAGGTCGTCTCCAGTGTCCGCGGGTCGATACCGACCAGGCCGTTCTTGCGGGCGTAGAAGCGGCTCTCGATGAAGAACCACAGCCGGTCGCCGTGGAGACCCAAGAACACCGCGTCGTCTCCGATCAGCACCCGCCGTAGGCGCTTCGTGCTGCCCTTCGGATAGAGCGAGACCCGCAGTACGTCGATGCGGATCGAGCCGGCGCCGCCCGCGATCGCCGGTCGCATGTTCGCACGCTCGACGACCGTCACGAGCTCTTCTCTCGCGTCGTTCTTCCAGGGGATCGGCCGCACCTCGGTCGCGATCGGCGCCGAGTAGGCGCTCCAACGGGATGAGTGGTAGATCACCATCCCGAGCCCGAGGACGAACAGCGGCAGACCGATCCAGGCCGCAACTTCAGGGCTGAACAGCGCGAAGAGCAGGACCCCGAGCGCGATGAACCCGATCGCGATGACCGCAACGACCGCGATGGTCATCAGGATGTGCCGAACGACCGGGTGCTTGATCATGGGTGATTGACGATCTGGCAGACGCTGCGTCCTGCGATGATAGCGGTCACTTCCCGGATGCCGCTGATCTGTGTCAGGTGTGTATCAGAGTGGTGCTGGGCCAAGTTCCAGCACTTCAGGGCGACAAGATCCTGGATCAACCGCATACCAGTTGTGGCCAGTGATATCGCGAGCTCATCGTGAAACGGAGCCCAACTCATGTCGTCCTCGTCCTGCCTTTCTCCCGCGCTCATCTTGTCGCTTCTCTTCTCCACGCCTGCAGCCATTCGTGCTCAGGAGTCGGAGCGATCCTGGGACCAAGAAGCGGCGGTCGAGCGAATTGAGGAAGTGCTTCGCATCGAAGATGAGGGGCGCCCTTGGCGGAACATCGAATGGCTGACCGACGCTGAGGATGCGATTGCTCTCGCGCAGGAGGAGGGCAAGCCGATCTTCGTCTTCGTCTACCTCCGAAAGGACGGTGGCCCCGACGACGCGCCTTGTTGACCAGGCGGCCGACTCCTGAGAGCGGTCGCTCTCAGCAACAACGAAGTGCAGTCGAAGGTCGCGACGTCGTTCGTGCCACTAGAGGTCGCAATCGAACCCGGCACGGAGCGCCTGCCGCTTGATTGGCCGGCTCTCCAAGGCTGGCGTCTTGCCTATCGCCTCATGGGTGGCGAGGACTGTGAGGGCTTCACAGGATGCTCGGTCGTCACGCCGGACCTGAAGACGCAGCTCGGGAACACCGGCTCCGCGATGGTCTGGGAGATGTTCGATTCGATCGCGTATGACGCCCATAGGTTCGATGGGATGCTCGACCGGGCGAAGGACCACTGGGAGGATCGTCAGCGAATCGAATCTGACGCCTCGTTGAGCTGGCTTCAGCGCTACGGGCAGCGCCGCGCGTGGCGTTCTCGGGTGCGGAAGACTCTGCGTGAAGCTGGTCGCATGCGACTACCGCCGAAGGGCTTCACGAAGGAAGGTGCGCGAGTGTTGTTCGAGATGACTGGGGACTTGCCTGTGTCTCGAGGGTCTGCAGACAGGCGGCGGCCAGGGGGCGTGTGAACCAGCGACATCCACTCTTGGCTCGATTCCTCGCGGACGAAATCACCTCTTCGCTCGCCCGGGAACTTGAGCATGTGATTCGTGAGTGTGGCGAGAGTCGTGTGTTCGCGTACTTCGTCACGAACACGATGAGCGTCCGCGTGAAATGCGAGGCCCAGGTAGTCGTCCTCAGCGACGACATTGGATTCGAGGACGACGACACAATCGAGGTCACGCTGCAGGACTTCATCGGACACCTACAACGGGTTCTGTAGGAGTTGTGGACGTGCGCGGCCCTGCGCCCCGGTGCGCTCAATCCGTTTCAGGGTCTTCCGGCGTCAGCCCGACGATGATGTCCTTATGGGCTAGGAGTTCGCCGGCGGGCGAAGCTGGGTTCGGGACGTAGTCCACCAACACGAGTTCGCGCTCCGCTGCGGTCGGGATCTCCTGGAGCGAGAAGTCACCCTCGTTGGACTTGTCTCCGCGGATGTACAACTGCGTGGTCAGCACGCGGTGGCCGCGGTACTCGGCCAGCATATGGATGCGCTTGGCGCGTCCTGGGTACTTGCCCGGCGTCACCGTGCGGAAGTGATAGCGACTAGTCGAATCCGTCTCGAAGCGTCCAAAGCCCTGGAAGTTCTGATTGCGCTGGTCGTGGCCGTCGCTCTCTTCGTGGATGTAGGCCCCGGTGTCGTCGGCCTGCCAAATCTCAACCGTCCCGTTGCGCAGTGGTTCGCCGATCGAGCTGAGGATCGTGCCGTACAGGTCTGTGACCTCGCCGACCGCCGGCTTGAGATTGTCACTCAGGCGAACCAGGTCGTTGTCTTGGGCGAGCGGGAGTGGGTCGGGGTAGAAGGGCCCAGAGGCTTGGCGCGGTGTGCGGGTCAGCTCTTCGGCGAAGCGACCCTTGTCAGTGATCGGCGTCGCGCAGGCCCCGAGGACGGGAACCTACGCCGCGCCGACTCGCGGCGGTTCGATCGGACGGCGGGGCGTGCTCGATCGTCATGGTTGTGCTCCTTGGTCGATCTTAGGGGCACCTCCGGTAGGCGCACGTTGAGGGCGCTGTGGGTCGCGACGCCTCGTTTCGAGGAATCGACCGTAAGAGATCGGGATCTCCTGCAACGAATCCTCTGTGTCCGCGTGTGAAGACTCCTCGACGGGCCTGCGAACTCAGGCGCCTTCCCTTAGGTGGCTAAAAGCCTTACGGCGCGACAGGAAGCATTCCTTGCCAGGGATCCTCCCCAAACACAGCAACAGTGAGTGGATCGCCGCGCTGAGCGGAGAGGGGGCGGCTTGCGCCCAGATGCTGTCTGCGCTCGAGGTCTACGTGCGGCGAGCGCTGGCCGTGACCCTGCGGCGACGAGCGCTTCTGGCGGAGGAGCTCGATGACCTGATCCAGGAGTCCTTCTCGCAGATCCTCGCTAACCTGCACACGTTCCGAGGCGACAGTGCGGTGCCGACCTGGGCGGTGGCGGTGGCGACGCGGGTGGCGTTCACGGAGCTGCGGCGGCGGGATCAACGAGCGAAGAAGCACGTGCCTTTCGAGCAGGCTCAGGACGATGCGACCTCGGAGTTCGGGGGCTCGCGGGAGTTCTCTCCCGAGGTGTCGTTCCAGCGAAAGACCGTGCTCGAGGCTCTGGAATCCGAGATTGAAACGGCGCTGACGCCCAAGCAGAGGATCGCGACGCTCGCGCTCCTGCGCGGAGTGCCGACGATCGAGATCGCGGAGCGGACTGGTTCGAACCAGAATGCGGTCTACAAGCTGGTGCACGACGCGCGGCTACGGTTGCGTGAAGTGCTCGAACGTCGTGGGATCACCGTCGACGTGATCACCGACCTCTCGATCGGGGAGGGTCAGCCGTGAAGATCACCGCCGAAGAACTGGCAACGCTGCTCGAACTCCTCGGAATCACGGAGGATCACGAGGTGAACTGCGAGGAGTTCCTCAGCCTCCTCCCTGGCTACCTTGAGCGTTTGCGCGACAAGCAGGAGCTGGCCCGCGAGCATCGGATCGTGAAGCAGCACCTGACGATCTGCCCCGAGTGCCGCGAAGAATACGAAGGCCTGAAGGACGCGGTCGATGAAGGGCTGCTGTAGACAGCCTCGAGGCCTGGGAGTACGAGGGGTCGCGTGATGTCGAGCGGTGACTTCGAGTCCCTGCTGCGCGAGGCGCGAGCTTGCCGTCTCTGCGAGGAGCACCTCGAGCACGGCGTCCGGCCCGTGATGCAGGCCCGCGAATCCGCGCGGATCCTGATCGCCGGTCAGGCCCCTGGGCGTCGCGTGCACGAATCGGGCGTGCCGTTCGATGATCCGAGTGGCGATCGTCTGCGCGAGTGGATGGGCGTGACGCGGGAGCAGTTCTACGACCCGGATCTCGTCGCGATCTTGCCGATGGGGTTCTGCTACCCGGGGACTGGTCGGTCTGGCGACTTGCCGCCTCGTCCGGAATGTGCACCGCAGTGGCGCCAGCGCATCCTCGATTGCCTACCCGCACTTCGGTTGACGCTCGTCGTCGGTCAATACGCGATGAAGTGGCATCTCGGGACCAGGTCGCGTGCGTTGACCGACGTCGTGCGGTCTTGGCGAGAATTCGATTCGGATGCACTCCCGCTTCCGCACCCGAGTCCGCGCAACAACATCTGGTTGAAGAAGAACCCCTGGTTCGAAGCCGACGTGTTGTCGCAGCTTCGGAAGTCGGTTGCTGCGGCGCTTCGTTGAACGGCGCCTCGATTCTCGCAATGCAGGGGTAAGGGCTCACGGCCTCGTGTCACCAAGATCCGTGTCGCCAACACGCGGCACGTATCGCAGCGACATCGAGACCATCATGAGCCAGCAACCGATTCTCTCCGCCCCAGATCAGACGGAGCTTCTCGACCTCGGCGGACACACCGCCATCCATCGCATCAAGAGCGAGGACACGAACTCGGTGTTCTCCGTGCTCGAGATGATCGTCCAACCGGGCGAGGGCGCGGACGTCCACACGCACTCGAACGAGGACGAGCTCGTTCACGTCCTGGAAGGCGAAGTCGAGGTCACGCTCGGCGACCAGACGATGACCGCGCCGGCGGGTGTCGTCGCGTTGCTGCCACGCGGCATCCCGCACGGCTACCGCAACAAGGGAGCGACCGTTTGTCGAATCATGGACGTGATCCTTCCGGGTGGCGCGGATCGGTTCTTCGCCGGGCTGAGCGAGCTGATCGCGAGCAACAACGCGTCGCCGGAGAACCTGCAGAAGCTGATGAGGGAATTCGGCGTCCGTTGATCGGTCACGCGGTCCCTCGGCCTGCGCGACACGGGAATCCAACGATTCACGAGAGCCTCAGGTAAGGCCGGGCCGCTGCCAGACACCAATGACTTGAAGCAAGTCCGCCGCAATCGACGCGGGCATCGAGACAAGACATGAAGACCTTCCTATCCATCCTCACCTTTCTCGGCCTCAGCGCCTGCTCGTCGACCGAGAACCCGATTACGAACAACGAGGCTCCGAGTCGCGCCTACCACGCGGCGCACAATGTTCCTTCGCACGGTGTCGCCCTCGAAGGCTACTGCCCAGTTGCCTACTTCGCGGTCAACAAGCCCGTGCGCGGCAAGCCGGAGTTCGCATCGACGCACAACGGCGTCACCTACCACCTAGTCAGTGCCGACGCGAAGGCCGCGTTCGACCAAGATCCCGAGAAGTACCTCCCGGCCTACGGTGGGTGGTGCGCCTTCGGGATGTCGGTGCAGGACAAATTCCCGGTGGACCCGACGAACTTCCAGATCGTCGATGGTCAATTGATGCTGTTCCTCAAGAACGAGAGTATCGATGCACGTGACCTGTGGAACCAAGGTGACACGCGCGAGCTGCAAACCAAGGCGGCAGCTCACTGGCGGAAGGTTCAGGGCTGAACGTGCAGCGGGGCGAAGGACCGCGACTTCGAGTGCACTCGCTAGCTCGCCTATCGCGAGCTGGCGTATTCGCCGCCCGACTCTTCCGCAATGCGCCTCAGCAACGGGGAGTCTGAACCGATCGAGATGCAGTGGATGCGAATCCGGCGAGTCTGATTCCAGCGTCGGATTGTTGCGGCGAGCTGCTCTGGATCGGTGATCGGCCCGGCCGACGGAGCTCCGTCGGAGAGCAGGTAGATCGTGTCGAGTTCACGTTCTTCGAACGCCCGTTCGAGCGCGTCGTGCATGTTGGTCGCGCCGACCGGCCGGAGCTGATCTACGTTCTCCCGTGCTTCGTCTCGTCGACGGCCACCGATGCGTTGCATCTCGTCGAACATCGGCGAGATCGCGGTCCCGAACGAAACCACGTTGAAGAGGAAGTGTTCGGGCGTCGATCGAAGGACGCGCTTGAGCTGCCGCTTCGCTTCTTCGAGTCGCGTGTGGTTGGCATCGGTGCCAAACCGCGCCGACATGCTGCTCGAGACGTCCATCACGAACACGACGCGGTCACTCACCAACGGGATGCCGTAGTAGCTCGAGACCGTTTGGCCGCTGCCGCGTGAGGGCATGCCTTCCTCTTTCGCGAAAGCATCGGCGGGAATCAGTGCGAACCCGCTCTCGTTCTCGGACCACCAGCGGTCCCAGTTACTTCGCGCGTTGAAGCGCATCGCGGTCAGTGACTTCAGGGTGCTGAGCAGATCGTCTCGCAGTCGGCCGCTCTCCTCGTCGAGTCGAGCAATGAGCTGCGGCACCGAGTCCTTGGTGCGGACTTCGCGGCAGAAGTCGATCGCCGCCGCACGCACGGTCCAGTCGCGGTGTTCGAGCCCTTCCCAGGCGATCGCGAGGGCTTCTTCGCAACCGAGATCAGCGAGCAGGCTCAGGTGATGACCGAACTCGACCGCGGCCTTCCGCCGGCGAGAGCTCTTCTCGAGCATCGCCAGAAGCTCCGTCTCCCACTGGGGTTCCGCACGACGGAGAGTGTGCATCGTGCTCAAGACTTCGATCCGGCGGCCGACGTCGCGCCCCCTGAGCAGCTTCTCGAGATCGGGCAGAACGCTTCTGTCACCGCGCTTCGCCAGGATATCGAGCGCCGTAGAGACGACGGAGATCTCCGTTCCACCGGCGAACTCGGCGATTTCTGCTGAGACCTGCTCTCCAGGGAGAGCGGCGATCAGCTCGAGGCCGATGCGAACCTGGCCCACCTGGTCGAAGCCCTCGAGTTCATCTCGCACATAGGTGACGAATGCATCGTTCGCAGAGAGTCGGGGTAGGAGCTCCTTCAGTGCGCGCGTTCCGATTCGGCCCGAGCCACGAACCTGTCCCGCGAGACGAATGGCGACGGCGTGGAGATCGGGGTTCAGATGGGTCGAAACGGCGTACAGCAGGTCGACCGCAGCCGTTCCGCGAAGGCTTTGCGAGCGCTCGCAGACGTCGAGTAGCAACTCGCCAGCGCGATCGTGTTCTTGGTCGATCAGCTGTCGCACCGCGGAAGCGGCGGTCGCGGCGTCAGAGTCCTTGGCGGCGTGAACGCGGGCCGTCGTGACGGGATCGATTGCCGGCGCGTTGCGCAGGTATCGAATGACCTGACCGCGCATCGTGCTGTCGTGGTGATCGATCAGATCGGCGAGGAGCTCCCAACCGAGAGCGCTACGGGCCGAAGACAGACCGATCGTCGCATAGGTGCGAGCCTGTGCGTGTTCGCTTCGTCGAGCAATTCGAGCGAGTTCCCTCAAGCCGTCCTCGCCTTGCTGGGCCAAGCCTCGCGCTGCTTGCGAGCGCTCGATTGGGCTGGAGGCTCCTGCGCGGAGCACCTCCGCGAGAGGTTGCAGGGCGCCTTCGCGCTGCACTGCTCCGAGCGCCTGAAGCAGCGCCTGCCGGTAGGGCTGAGTGCGTGCGTCGGTCAGCTCGGCGCGGATTGCCTCGGTTACGGCAGGGTCGTTGTTTTGTGCGAGACCGCGGACGATTGGGATGCGTGCGGATTCGGGCTGCCCTTGTATCTCGACGAACTGGTCAAGTGTCGTCGTGCCTCCGCCACCGCGTCGTTGTTGCGCTTGGGTCGTCTGGGCTAGCGACAGGGCTAGCGAGAGTGCGATCGCAAGAACCGAGGTAGCGAAGACCGAGATCTTCCCAGGCAGAGCGCGGCTAGACAGACGGGCAACGTCCGTCGGTTGGAGAGGGGTCATGTGCGGAGCGCGGCCGGAGGGAGGGGCAGTCCGGGGGTCGCGGGATCATACTCGGATTTTCGGCCGACAGTCGAAACCGCTCAGGACGGTCCTTGGCTGGGGTACAGCTGCCATTGGAGATCCTGCATTTGCACCGGAGACGACTCTCTGACGTTCGGCCGGATGTCGAACGATCGCACGCGTCGCCCGATCCAGCGGCAGCTCGGGAGGACCGGCAACACGCCCGAGTGCTGCAGGTGATCCCACATGCACACGAGGACAACGTCGAGATACGAGAACGGCGTCGAAGTCCAGATCGCTTCGCCATGCTGCTCGAGCCAACCCAAGGAGCGTTCGATGACGTACTCGTAGCGCACGAAGAATGCGTTCCGTTTGCAACCGCTGCGGGCGGAGAGAACCAGTTCGACTTCCGCCGCCATGATCGCGTTGAGCAGCGAGAGTGCGTTGCGTTGCGGTGAACTCAGTCCGCGGTAGCCGAGTCGATCTCCCCCGCCGTAGCGGTCGATCAAGAAACCGACGATGGCGTCGGATTCGAGGATCCAGTCCTCACCGTCTTCCCACACAGGTACACGGAGAATCGGGTTGCCGCCGAAGTCCTGGGGGTCGTTGGACAGTAGATCGGGGACGTACTTCCGCTCGAACTCGAGTCCGAGCTCCGTCGCGACGATCACAACCTTTCGAGAGAAGTGCGAGAGCGGGGTCAGATAGAGCTTCATGCGGTGAGTCGTCGGCCGAGTCGTCGGGGTCTAACCTGGCGACGTACGAGTAAGGGATGACCCGAGCAGGTGTCGACGACGACTGATCGGAGACCTGTGGGTGAAGTTCAGCTAGGCTTTTTGCGGAGCTCGATTGGTTTCGAGCGGCGCAAGGGAGCTTCGATGGCGGAATACGAGAAGCTGTTCGCGAGGTCGGCGGACTTGATGTGCGATCTGGACTCCGTCGGTCGCATCGAGCGGGGCAACGGTCCCTTTCGGAGTGTGTTCGGTGATTCGGGGGTCGGCGAACCATTCGCTAGTCATTTCGACGAGTCGGATCGCGAGAAGCTTGAGGCCCAGCTCGAACGCCTCAGTGAGTCCAATCCGACGGTCCTCTTCGAGGGACGGACCTCGATCCATGACTGTGGTCGCTGCAGATCACGGTGGACGAGTTGGCAGATCACTTGGCTCACTGAGTTTCATCTCGCAGCGGTGGGTCGGGACGTGACCGAGCGTTACGAGACCGAGCGCAAGTTAGAGGCCAAGAGTTCGTTCCTACGCTCGGTGATCGAAGCCGAACCGGAGTGCGTCAAGCTCGTTTCCCGTGACGGAACTCTGCTCCAGATGAACCGTGCGGGGCTGCACATGATCGCGGCCCCTTCCCGCGAGGAGGCCATCGGCCTCTGCGTCTACGACCTGATGGCGCCCGAGGATCGGAAACGGTTTGTCGACTTCAACGAGCGGGTCTGCGACGGCGAAGGCGGCGACCTTAGCTTTGACATCATCGCTGCAGACGACACACGGCGATCGATGGAGACGACCGCAGTTCCGTTGCTCAACGAGTCCGGCGACGAGATTCTGCATCTCGCGATCACTCGAGACGTTACAGAGCGCCATCTGCTCGAGAAGCAGCTTCGCCATTCGCAGAGAATGGAGGCCGTCGGCCAGCTTGCGGGAGGGGTCGCTCACGACTTCAACAACCTCCTTACAGCGATGATCGTTGCTGCCGATCTCGGCCTCGAGCACGTTGGCGAAGAGCATCCGATCGCCGAGGACCTGAGGCAGATCCAGGCCACCGGAGAGCGAGCAGGGCGGCTAACGCAGCAGCTACTAGCGTTCGCCCGACGACAGGTCGTCCGTCTGGAGCCACTGTCCGTTGTCGAGCTCGCGAGCTCTCTGGAGGAGATGCTCCGCCGAGCCCTCGGTGAGTCCTACGGCCTTCACCTGGAGGTTGGATCGGAGTGCGGTTCGATCCAGGCCGACCGAAGTCAGATGGAGCAGGTCGTTCTCAACCTGGTCCTCAACGCTCGCGATGCGATGGGAGAGGGGGGGCAGATTTGCATCTCGGTCACGAATCTCGAGTTGTCGAGGGAGCGCGCGGAGCGACTTGGTTGCCAACCTGGGCATCACGTCGTTCTCTCGGTCGCCGATAACGGCCCGGGGATCGCGGACGACGTTCTGCCGCGCATCTTCGACCCGTTCTTCACGACCAAGCCAATCGGGATGGGCTCGGGGCTGGGCTTGTCAACGTGCCACGGAATCGTCACGCAGTTGCGCGGTGCGATCGATGTGACGAGCCGAGTGGATGGTGGGACAACCTTCGAGGTGTTGATTCCGTCTGACTCGGCAGTTGCCGAAGTCCCCACATCGTCCAGTGGCCCGTCGGTCCAGCACGGTCAGGCGGAGACGATTCTCGTCGTCGAGGACGAGGCGAGTGTGCGGACTGCGATTGTTCGGATGCTCCGCGGCCTCGGATACACCGTTGTCGAGGCCAGAGATGGCGACGATGCCCTGCGGTGCGCGAACGGGCTCGAGCACATTTCGCTGTTGCTCACCGACATGACCATGCCGGGAATGAGCGGACCCACCCTGGTCGATCGACTCCGATCCGAGCGCGGTGGTCTACCGGTCGTCTACATGACCGGCTATCTCGCCGGAGCGACGACTCCGGATGGAAAGGAGTCAGTGCATCCGATCCTCCAGAAGCCCTTTAGCCGCGCCGCTCTGGCGGCGGCCGTGGCTCAGACTCTCGCCGCGAGTCCGCGCCAGACGGTGCATCGTGCCTAGCTGTCGAGTCTGAGGCCCGTGAGCTCGAAGACCTCGGGCCCCCAGTCCTCCCCGAAGATCTCTCGGAACTCGAACCGAGTCGGCACGATCCACTCACCGAGTCGCGTGGGTTCGATCCGCACCTCGGCTCCGCTACCGAGCCCGCGTTCGATGCGCGTGATGATCGCGATGCCTTCGAAGTCTTCGTAGTGGACACGGATGTGTCGGCCAGCGAGGCCGACGATCTCTCGAACGAGGCCCTTCTGCACTCGAACGCGTTGGATCGGTCCGCCACTCAGGCGATGCCATCCCTGGGAGTTGACCTTCTCGATCTCGTAGCCGGCGAAGGCCTGTTCGAAGTGGCCCATGCTCTGTGGATCACTGCCGTACCACATGCCGAGTCGGTCGGTGAACACGCCACCAAGAGCGGCTTCCTTGTCCGCAGACGCTCGCCCCTTCGTGTCGAGTCGGATGCGAGTGTCGTGATGGCGGAACCCGTTGAGATGGACGGTGGCTCGGAAGCGATCCATGCCCTGCCAGACTCCGTCCGTCCCATTGGTGACGATGAAGGCCTCCCCGGACCAGCGGTCTTCGACCTGTGGGAATTGATGGATCTGCGACCAGGCTTCCGCCAGGGCCTTAGCGCCAGCGCCGGTCGGAGCGGGCTTCTTGTCCGTCTCGTCGTCGACGTCCTGTCCCGTGCCTTCGCGGAACTCGAACTCCCAGTCGTCGAACGTGAGAACTTGCGAGCTGCGGACCTCGTCCCCGGACATCTGCAGGTAGCGATACTCGTTGAGGACCGGCAGCCCCGCCTCCCTTCCGTGGTCCCAGCTCTCGGTCGTCGCGATCGTTGAGTGGGCTGGATGTTGGTGGCGCTCCGCGATCACCCACTGCTTGCCGAGTTTCTCGGACTTCCAGGTCCACTCGTTCTCCGTCCGCATTCCGAAGCTGTCAGCGACGAAGCGACCCTCTTCGAACACGAGCCGCATTCCCGAGTTCGAGTAGCCGCCGGCGACCTCGGACACCCCGTTGGCCGAGTTCATGTTCATGTTCGGGCTGATGATCTGAACGCTGTTCGGGGACAGCCAACGGATCTCGCCCTGTTGGTCGTACGCCTCTGGGGGGCGTCGGCAGAGGAACCTCAAGGCCTGGCCTTGCAGGAAGCCATCCGAAGCGTGGAGGAAGCCGGTCCCGTCACGCGTGAGTCGCTTGAAGGCAGCCTCGGAGCGTTCGTCGAGTTCGACTGAGACGCGGCGGTCCGAGCTGATCCGCAAGGTGCCCTGGACGCGGAGCAGCATGTCCTTGCCGTTGAGCGAATCGGTTCCCCGTTCGAAGCTCGTGAAGGTGGCCCGCACCTCGCGGATGTTGGAGGGGAAGATGCTCCAGTCGCGGTAGATCCCGAGGAACGTCTGCTTCGCGTCCTCGTGATCGATCTCGGCGAACTGAACCCAATCGACGACCTCGACCGAGCGAAGTTCGATATTGGCCGAGTAGATGCCTTCGCTGTCGTCCCAACCGGATTGCCAGGCGCGATGTCCCAACGACACCTGCCTCGTCTCGCCGGGTCGGAGGCGGTAGCCGAGCAGTGCCGACTCCTTCGACGGCCGCGTGTATTCCGCTAGGACCCACACGTCCGTCATTCGTTCGAACGGGTTGTTGATCGAGAACGTCGCGATCTTGAAGTCGCGGCCCATCTGCGGGTTTGACCCGCGACTCTCGTCGAGTTCTTCCGCCGTGGGAACCGCCGCCCCCTCGGGGAGTTCGTATCCCGAGTGGAAGTTCGCTTGGTCGACGGACACGCGTGGCTTCTTACCCGTCGGCACCGCGGTTTGGATCCAGTAGCGCGCCGAGCGGCCGGGAGCGATGCCGGCGCTGAATCGGCCGGCGTGCGGGAGCCGTGCTCGCTCGAAGACGTCCTCGTTCAGCCCGGAGTCACCCCGACGTCGCCCGGCCGCACGAACGACGAACCGAAGTGGGTCGGCGTGGTGGTCGGTCCCGTTCTTCACCTCGACGAGCACGCGGGTGAAGAAGTCGGCTTTCTCCATACCGACGACGCGGCAACGCAGTCGTATCGGATCACCCTCCTCGAAGGTTGGGTCCGAGAGCTGAGCCTGGAGCGCCCCAGTGAGACCGAGAACAACCAAGCAGGGCAAGAGGTGGAGCAAGGAGCGAAGCCGCCGGGCTCCGACGTCGATCGCGAACGTGGGTTGGGGCATGGGCAGAACTCGAGTGACGCGAGGTTCCCCATGCGTAGCACGAACGGAGCGGTTCGTAACGATCGATGTCAGCGACAGCAGTCGATCTCAACGGGCTCCATACGCGAGGGCGGATCGAGCTGTCTCCTGGAGAGGACAGTCGCTCGTGATTCGGGCCTCCGTTGTTGCGAAGGGGCGAGCTGGCTTGTCACTTGCGCACACATCAACGCGGCTGGGTGTCGATTCGAGCCCGGCAAACCTTCGGGGAAAGTCATGAAACTGTTTCGCCACCTCAACCTCATCCTCATCGGTGTTGGTCTGGTCGTCGGCTACTTCGCGTTCAAGGAGTCGAAGCTGCTCCAGCGGACAAAGCCGGTGCCTCAGGAGATTTCGATCGCCGATCTCGTGGCAGATGGGGCTGGTGACAACCTCTACGTGCGCCTCGGTGATGACTGGGTCACCGATGGCCAATGGGTCGAGATCTCCAGCGGCAGGAGGCGACGAACCAAGACGACCTACGTTGGTGTCCTGAGTCAGACGTCCGAGAAGGGGCGACGTCTCGTGGAGGCGATCGATCGTGGGGAAGACGGTGCCAATGCGAGTCGGTTCGACATGTTGCTGAGGTTCCGGAAGACCTCCGCCGACGAAGTCGGTCGCGAGCTCGACCGCGGTGCTTTCGAGGGCGTCGTGATCAGCGAACTTGAGTCGCTCGATTCGGACGTGATCGAGGTGTTTGTGGAGAACGGCGGCCCGAACGTTCCGGAAGACATCCTCGTCGTCGAAGTTGGCCGCAAGCCAAAGTCCTGGACCTTCGTCTGGTCGATGTTCGGATTCGGCGGCCTCTCCGTCGCGATCGGTGCGTTCCGCCTCGTTCTCCAACGCCAGAGAGCGAAGCTAGCAGCTGCGGCGCAGCCGCAGGAAGACGGCGACGGAGTTGGCTTGCCGCCGTCTCAGTGATCGACGAATCAGTCTTCGTCCGTCAGCGTGAGATCCCAGACCTTTCGATCCTCATCCCACGCAGCTTGGATCTCCACCGTGCCGGTCTCCGTGTAGTTCTTCACGGCGTGGCGAATTGCGGCGGCTCGATTTCTTGGGTGGACGTCACCGTTCGCATCCTGCGGGACGGGGACTTCATATTCGCGCTGTGACATCAGTTGTCTTCACCTTCGTCGCCCAGGATCTGAAGGAAGCGCCGCCAGGTTGCTTGCGCGGCGTCCGTCGCGAGAATCTTGCGATCGAGCTCAGCGCGAACTGTTCGTAGCGCTTGCGCAGTGTCGGCAGCGTTCGCCTTGGCTGCATCGTCCGGGCCGTTCGTCGAGTAGTTCTCCGCGTTCACGATAGAATCCTGCAACTGCTGTCGAGCGTGGCGAACCCTCGACCAGTCGGTATTCGCGGTCGGTGCGAACGGCGCTCGCTGTGCGGTGGGGTCGAAGGTCTGGAACTGAAGGTCGCCGACTAGCGAGTTGGTGGCATCGAGTCCATCCAAGATCTCTTGGTCATCCGAGTCGATCGTCACCGCGTAGTTCAGGATGTGGTCGTACGCGGCGTCGACCGCGGCAAACGTCCGTGCGATCTCAAGATCCGTGGCCGCCTCGAGAACTTCTGGGGTCAGGCTTCGAGAGCCTGCCAGAGCGCTTGGCGTGTTTGGGTTTTCGGCGAGTCGGTCTGCTGCGCGGCCGGTCGCGAACCATTCGTTCGACTCCACTCGCGCGTTCTCTGAGGCCGAGGCGCCGGCCGCGGTGATCCCGATTACCGAGTAGGCCTGCTCTCGAAGCTTGGTCCCGGTCGCTGTCTCGTCCCGCACCGGGTTGATCACGCCCTTCACCGAGGCGTGGCCGATAATGATGTTCGGGGCGGCATTTGAGGCCGGATCGCTCGTCGTGATACGGAGGCCAATCGTATTCGTGCTCAGGAAGAGCAGATTCCCGCTGGTGCCGCACCCGGTGGTGAGAGCCAGCAAGAGTAGGCAGAGTGATCTCATGGGGTTTCCTTCTTCGATGGGATAGTCAGGTAGGGAGTTGGGTCGGCTTCGTTGGCGAGTCGCTCGGCGAGTTCGCCTGTGACGAGGCGTAGGTCGTGAAGCGTCACATCGATGCCTTCCGAAGGGACTTCATCGAGGTTTGCAGAAATCGAGGTCGCGCGGACGTATCCGATGGCGAAGCCAGAAGAGTCGATCACCAATCCCGCTCCCTCGTAGCTCTCGCCCGAAACGCCGTCGGTGTCCGTCGTTTCGCAGTGCCAGAACGCACCAACTCCGACCGTGTTCTCGGTCCAGAGAATCGGGGTGCAGGAGCAGAGGCAGAGCGACGCCACGATCGTGAACAGACGACATCTCATTCGTCGGATCGGTTGTTGGGCGCGCGTTCTGGTCATCGCAGATCGCGGACGTGGATCGGGCACGAGAGCCCAGGTCTCTGCGTGCGACGAATACGTCCTCTTCTCCAAGCGCAATACTGGCGCGGGATCGAAGAGGTTTCTCTCGCGAATCGGCGTCTGCGCCTCATGCGGGCGCGACAGCCGGTCGTCTGGCCCGGATCTGACCGATCAGACGACATTCCGATCGTCGGCGACGACCGATCAGATGTGCGGGGACGCCGCTTGGCGTCCCCGGCTCGCGATCACAGATCGCCGACGCTGATCTTCAGGCCGCGCGAAAACGAGTAGCCCATCGGCGCGCAGTTATCGACGCAGACCATCTGGGTGTAGACGTCGAGGCCGACGGCGCAGGGGCTCGCGGGCACTTCGCAAACGAACTCGGTTCCTCCCGGCGGGACGATGAACGAGGCGCTGGCGACCGTCGGCAAGCTGACGAGAATCGTGCCGCCGAGGACGTCGACGAACAGGTCGTTGGGCTCGCCGCTCCACAGGGCGGTGCACATCATCGTCATCTGGGAGTTGTTCCCCAGGTGGACGAGCAGCGGGGTGCCGGTCAGCGGGTCCGCGAGGAGGGTGTAGTCCGGGACACCGGCGCATCCGGCGACGCCGGTGCCGTAGTTTTCCCAGCTCGCCACGCGGCCTCCGATGCACTCGCAGTTGTCACCGAGCGACCCGTTGAAGTCGCCACGGGCCGCACGGAAGCACAGCATCGCGTCGGGGTTCTGGCTCTGGATCTGGATGTTGAACCAGGAAGCGAAACCGTAGGAGAGGTCCTTCAGGTTCGCGCCCTGTCCGATCTGAAGGGCTTCGCCGCGTCGGCTGATCGTCGCCTCGAAGCCATCGAGGCCGGCGCGGCCGCGAATGGTGCCATTGAGCTCGGTGTAGTAGCGCCACTCGTTGGTGTCGATGCCGGCGTTGTTGATCGCATTGGTGACGCGCGGGCTTCCTCCCGGAGCGGCACTGCCTGCCGGGACGTATCCGCTCAGGGTGACGTCGAACGACAAGCGGAGGTTCGAATCATTGCGGCTGACAGCCGCGATCAGAATGCGCGCGGTGCCGTCCGGGTACTCGGTCATCGAGGCGCCTTCGAGCACGGTCCAGTACCGGGTCGTGCCCACACAGTTGCTTCCGGGGGTGTTCGGAGCGTTCGTGTCCAGGTTCAGCCAGATGACGCGGTCGCTGGCCGAGAGGTTCTCGACGCACTGTTATTCGACTTCCGTCGCGAGCGAGAGGTTGAAGTCCCCGTGCTGTCCGGCGAACTGCAGTTGCGCGTTCGGCCCTTGGACGACATTGCTGATGTTGAACCAGGACGCGATTCCGACGGACAGGTCCATCAGGTTCGCACCCTCGCCGATTTGCAGCGCGTCACCACGACGCGAGATGTCGGCCGAGAAGCCGTCCAGAGCATCGCTGCCCGTGATCGTGCCCGTGAACGCCGTGTAGTAGCTCCACGTCGAGGTGTCGATGCCGGCGTTGACGGCGTCGCTGCTCAGGCGAGGAGAACCAGCCGGAGCAGCAGAACCAGGAGCCACATGACCGGTCAGGTCGACGTCGAAGGTCAGCTTCAACGAGTCGTCGACGAGGTTCTCCGTCTCGATGTAGAGGTGGGCCGTGCCGTCGTCGAACTGTGCGAGACGAGAACCCGGCAGGGCTCGGAACAGACGGTCGTCTCCGCCGGCAGAAAGACGGAGCCAGATCACGCGGTCGTCGTCGGCGAGGTTGAGGACGACGTTTTCCGTAGGATCGGACTGGGCAGGAAGAAGGGAGCCGATCGCCGAAGTAGCGATGGCAAGGAGGGCTCGTTTCATCGGGTCGCGAAATGGGGGTCTAGGGGGTGAGGCCGTGCCTCGGGAGAACCCTAGCTCGCGAATCGGAGTGAGGCGGAGCGACGCGAGGCGGTTGGCTCGCGTTGATCCCCTTTGCGCGGAATCGTCGTTCCAGTCGACGGTTCAGTCGTCGTCTTCGAGCAGGAAGCGGAACGCGTCGTGCTGGCGCAACGAGTCGAGGTCGTGTTCCTCGACCGCGTGTTCGCGGAAGTCGTTGTCGATTGCGAACGCACGAGCGAGTGCTGCGATTGCCTGCTCCGACTCGCCGCGCAGCGCGAGGTAGCAACCCAGGTTGTAGTGACCGATGGCTTCCTCGGGGGCGCGATCGATCAGTCGCTGCATCGCTTCGATGGCGGCGGACAGGTTGTCGACGCGCTTGTAGCACCAGGCTTCGTTGACCTCGAGCCAGACCGGGTCGACTTCGAAGTGCCGTAGTTCACGCAGGCACGACAGTGCGTCATCGAACCGTTCCAGCAGGATCAGCGCCCGAACCTCGCAGCTCAGCGAGAACGGTCGCGTGCCCGGATGCTCACGCAACTTGGGGAGCAGCGACAGCGCGCGTTCCGCACGACCGAGGTCCAACCAGCCGTCGATCTCTCGGGCGACGCGGGCGAGTCCGGGCGGAACCTTCATCGTCGGGGGTCAGTGCGAACGGTCAGGCAGACGGTGGAACTCCGCCGACAGCGCGAGGATCGACCCGATCGGGTCTGCGAGTCGGTGGTCGCCACGGTGAAGGATCCACAGCGCGGATCGGCGGTCTGTGGGGCGACGTTCGTCGAACGTCTGCACTTCGGCAAGTGGCACGACGTCGTCGTCGGCTCCGTGGACGACCAGGGTCGGGCAGTCGATCGTGGACGGTAGCTCAGACTCGTGGTGCGAGCCGAAATCGTCGAGGACCTCGGCCTCGAATCGCACGGCGCCGACGTCGTGCGGGTAGGTCGCGCAGCCATCGGGCTGACGGTGCGCCGCGAGGCGGGGCAGGAAGCCAAAGGCCGGCGCGAGGAGCGTCAGGCCTTCGACGAGATCTGGGTGCTTGGCTGCCGTCCACGCAGCGATGAGGCCTCCGAACGACGAGCCGAACAGTCGTGCTTTGCCGTGTGCACGGAGCAGGCAAGCGACGTCTTCGACGTGTCGACTCAATGGCGTCGAGCCGATCGAGCCGCCGGTCTCGCCGTGCCCACGAAGGTCGACGCGCAAGGCGCCGAGGCCACGCGCGGCGTGGTCGGCGAAGAGTGCCTCGCTCTTCTCGCCCGCCCGCACTGAGTGAAGGCCGTGGAGGAACAGGGTCGGCACGCTCGGGCTCGCGGCATCCGTTCGAGATGCATCGGGCGCGAGCCGGTCGAAGACCAGCGGGAGGTTGTCGAGCCTGAGGCCGGTCTCCATTCCCGCTGGGATCGTCTGCGCCGAGATCAGCGCTCGATCAGTTCGACGGCGTCGACCCGGATCGTCTGGTCCTTGAAGTGACCTTCCTCGCCGGCCTTCTTGCCGAGGATCGCACGCGCCATCGGGGCGCGGTAGTTGAGGATGTCGTCTTCGATGCAGTCCCAGGGTCCGAGCAAGCGCATGCTCTTCGGACCGTCGACGATGTCGTTGTTGTCGTCGAGGATCGCGAAGGTGACCCGGGTGCCAGGTGCGGCGCGGTCGGTCGGGACCTCCTGATCTTCGATCAGGCGCGCACGACGCAATTCCTCGGTCATGTCCTGGGCGCGACCGGTGAGGTTTCTCTGCTCTTCCATCGCAGCTTCCCACTCACTGTTCTCGCTGAGGTCACCCTGCTCAGCGGCTGCGCTGATGTCGCTCGCGTTCTTCGGGATGAGCACATCGACGAGGTGCCGGTGCTCTTCCTTACGGCGCTCGAAGCCGGGGGAGGTGACGTAGATGAACTCGTCGAGCTCCCAGAACGGCTTCTCGGGCTTGCTCGTGATGTCCGGATACTTCCGGGCGACAACGCGCAGGATTACGTCGGTGACCTCGGTCGGGAAGTCCTCGCCGCCGCGCTCGGCGATACCGAGGAAGGCCGCGAGGTCGTCGCGTTCGATCGACTCGAGTGCGCTCGTCAGGATCGCACGACGGCCGATCATCGCGTTCGTGATGCGACTCTTCAGGCGCTGCAGCTCCGTGTTGCTCTTCGGCTCCTTCGCGATGACGCGGAGGAGGTGGAGCAGCACGCGAGCGACGCTGATCGCATCCGGGGCTTCGTCGACGCCTTCGAAGAATCCGTCCGCTCGCAGGCGAGCGAGCAGGTAGGTCAGCGCCGGGTTCTTCTTCGGGAACGGCGCGACCTGGGACCAGGACGGTGCGAGTCGCGGTGCGTCGCCCGACTCCTGCAGTAGGGTGATCACGCCTTCGACATCCGCTCCCGGGAAGCGCGTGATGGCAGCGACACACTGGTCGGCCCAGTTGTCACCCAGCGCCGAAGGCAGCAGCTTGACGGCGAGTTCCCGTGACTCCTTGGAGGCCAGTTGGCCGATCGACTCGGGGTTGAACTCGCCGCTTTCGAGCACGAGGAGGCGGAGTTCTTCCGACGCCGTGACCGAGGCGCTGCGCTTGTGCTCTTCGAGGAAGAGCAGGCCGTCCAGCAGGTGCGCGGCGTTCTCGACGCGCGCAGCGTGTTCTTTCTCGCTGACTTCGGCACCGTCCGCGTCACTCGTGCGCGCTTGACGCTCGAGTTCGAGCGCTTCTTCGATGCGCTTCTGCGCGAGATCGATCATCGTCGTCTTCGCGGCGTCGTCGAGGCCCTGGCCGAGGAAGCCACGCGTCGTGACGAGGACCTCGTGGATGTTCTGAGCGTGGTCGAGTCGACGCTCGGCCTCAGCGGCGAAGCTCAGCGGCTGCTTGCGCACCTCCATGATGGGGCGCGTCTTCGTTCCGCTGATCTCGAGCCACGGATCTTGGGAGGCGGCGACCTTGGCCTTCTTCCACCAGGTCGCCCACTTCTTGGTCGGGATGACCGACGGAGTGAGCTCGGCCTTGAGTTCGACCGAGTTGATCGAGCCGCGGTAGATGCGGGCGGCCATACGAATCAGAGCGGACGGCTCCGACTCGGCGAGCTCGGCCAGCTTCTCCGGCTGCTTCAGGCGCATCGCGCGGAGATCGTCGTCGTCGACCGGGCGCAGGCTGTCGATCGCCTTCTCGAACTTGAAGACCTTGGTCGTGTCGTCGTGGAACTCGACTTCGATCGTCGCCTCGGCGGAGTCGTAGCTCTGGACGACACCCTCACCCCAGCCAGCGCGGTGCGTCACGACGTTGTCGGGGGTGATGCGGCGAGCGCGGTCGAACTTGATGAACGCGTCGGGCCGCGGCTGCTCGTCGGTCAGGCCGGAGGCCGACCGCGCGTTGGAATACCACGGCGCGTCGCCGTGCAGCGATTCG
>JBCBZB010000076.1:0-22647 GCA_039815565.1 Planctomycetota bacterium | reverse complement strand
GAGAAGGAGGGTGCCGTGTCGATCGCCGGGCTGTTGGTAAGCCGCGTGAGCGCCCGGTTGGCCAACAGCTGGACCTTCGGGCTGACTGCCTCGAGCGGCGGGGTGTTGTTGCGGATCGCGGCGAGGACTGGCGTCGCTTCGGTCCAGAAGTCTTCCCATTCCTTGTCGAGCTGGGCGACCGTCACTCCGGTCTCCTCTTCGAACTGGGCGGCGAGATCGAGCGGCGCGCGGCGGTTGGCTGCACGGAACTGCTGGCCGAGCTGATCGAGAGCCCGGAGCAGCTGAGGATCGCGACGCATCACGTAGTCCGTGAACGACCAGGCCTTGATCCGCTGCTCGTTCGAGAAGTCGTCGGCCGTGCAGAAGGGAAGATCGACTGCGTCGACGCGACCGGTCTGCTGCCAGGCCATCTCGAGCGCGAGGGTCTTCCAGACGTCGAAGTTCGGCGATTGGAACTCGCGGTCTTCTTCGCTGGCGACCGTGCCTTCCTGGCGCTTGAGGTCGACCGAGAACAGGCGGTTGTTGTTGAACATCATGCCCACGAAGGTGTGGCCGATGCCTTCACTGAAGCCCGTCGAGCCGAATCCGCTGTAGGACTGGGCGACGTTGCGGACCAGCGCGTCGTAGAGAACTTGCACCGCACCGGTGTTGCCGACGACGATATCGCCGATACCACTGGTGGAGGTGTTCTCGAGCTTCCACTCGAGGTCCGGCACTCTCGAGGCGTTCGCTCGCAGGATCTGCTTGTAGGTGTCCTTGGCGACGAAGTAGGCGAACTTGCCCCGGACCTGCGCCTGCCAGGGGAAGACGCGCTGGACGACGCGCAGCGTGCGCTCCGCCCATACCAGTCCCTGCAACAGGAACTCCTCCTGGTCGGGGTCACCGAACAGCAGAAAGTGCTCCGAGCGGACGGAGATGTAAGGGACCTGTGCTATGTCGAGGATCTCCGACTTCTCGGAGACAACTTCGACGTCGTAGTCCTTGGACGCCTCCTCGTTGACCGCGGCTTCGATCAGCTTCGAACGGTCGTAGAGTGTCTGCTCGAGATCGGTCCCGGTGACGCCACCGATCTCCTTGTGCTCGAGTGCTTCCTGCGCGTCTTCGTCGTCCTTGCGCCAGCGAAGGACCATCTGCCAGTGGTGGTTGGTACGGTCGGTTCGACCGGCCTTGGCCCAACGCTCGGCTTGCTTCTTGTGGTTCTTCGCGAGCTTGTCGCGAAGCTTCTCGAAAGCCTTGAAGAGCTTTTGCCCGTCGGAGCCGCTGCCGGTGTCCTCAGTCGGATACTCGAAGTCCGGGTCCGGTGCCCAGGAGTTGCCGACGCGGATCTCTCCAAGGGCAGCATGCGCTTCTTCGTGATCCGGGGCGTAGAGCTTCAGCAGCTGGAGCCAGATCAACTTCGCCTGGCGAGGGAAGCCGCGCTTCAGCGCGTCTTCGGCGAAGTCGTGGAGTTCGTCCGCTTGTTTCTGGCGGAACTTCTCGTCGTCGTCCTGGGCCGGGAGGAAGGCCGCGAGGAACAGCGCGAGGAGAGTCGGGAGGACGCGTTCGTTCATGGAAGGTGGTCACACAGGCTAGGGACCACCCGGCGCCGCGGTCAACGTGCCCGGCTCAGAGCCTCGACTCGGTTTCCCGCGGACGACTCGCCGTTCCGGGGGCTCGGCAGCGCGCTGTCGGCCTCGTCCTGGAGGCCCTGAACCGCCGTCTGGAGCTCTGCGAGCCGCTCGATGGCGTCCTGGCCCGGGGCCTGGTCGGCCGATTGGAGGACCTCTCGTAGGTAGCCGAGCTGGTCGAGGAGCTTCGGCTGCTGGTAGGTCCCCGCAGAGGTTTCGAGGGCATCGCGGACGGAGGTCAAGGTCTCGCGATCGTCCGAGGTGAGCTCCGCGGTGCGGAGGCCTTCGACCGTCCGGTCCTGGAGTTCGCGCGCGCGGCCGATCAGCTCGTCGAGACGGCGCGTCGTTTCGAGCTGCTGTTCGAGGTCCTGGATCGAGACGTCGGTCGCTTCGAGGCGGGGGTCCAACCGCACTTCGAGGTAGGCCTCGTCGGTCTGCTCGCCGACCCGCACACGAACGAGGTAACGGCCCGGGAGCACCATCGGCCCGGAGCGACCACCGCCGTTCACCGACCAGGGGCCGGGGTAGCGGAGGTTCCAGACGAAGCGGTTCCAACCTCGTTCGGTCGGAAGCCGGGGCGTGCCCGCGAGCACCATCTGCTCCTCGTGCATCGCGGGTTCCGACGGCGCGACAGCTCGCTCACCGTCACCGTCGGATCGGAACCGCCGAACGACTCGTCCGGATGCATCGAGGATTTCCATCTCGACGACGGTCTCCTCGGCTGGGGTGGCGAGCCAGTAGTCGAGGGTTGCTCCGGCGCCGAGGTATCGGGGGATGCCACGTCGGCGAGGGAGACGGGTTCGAATCGCGGCTCGGGGTCGAGCGAGGGAGAGCGCCGATTCGCGGAGTTCGTCGTCCCACTGACGGAGAGGAGAGAGGTCGTCTGCGATCCAGAACGAACGCCCCATCGTCGACAGCACGAGGTCGCCCTGGTGGACCTTCATGTCGGTGATCGGAGTGACTGGGAGCTCGGCTTGGAGTGACTGCCAGTGCTCCCCGTCATCGAACGAGACGAATAGACCCCACTCGGTGCCGCAGTAGAGGAGGCCTTCACGTTCGGGGTCCTCGCGGACGACTCGCACCGGAGCATTCGTCGGGAAGCCTCGCTCCTCCGTGCTCATGTGGACCCAGCTCTCCCCGAAGTCCGTGGTTCGGAGTAGCCACGGCGTCCAATCCCCGAGCTGGTAGCGGAGCACGCAGGCGAAGGCCTTCCCCCGCTGGTGCGGTGAGACTTCGATCGTCTGGACGCGTCCACCCGGAGGAAGCAGTGTCGGAGTGACATCGTTCCAGGACTGACCGCCGTCGCGACTCAGGTGGATCGGTCCGTCGTTCGCGCCGGCCCACAATTCGTCGCGCTCGATCGGTGACTCCTGCACCGCGTAGAGCGTCGAGTAGAACTCCTCCCCGGTGATGTCGCGGGTGATCGGCGACCCCGAGATCACCTGCTTGTCCGGTTCGAAGGCCGTCAGGTCGGGGGAGATGCGCGTCCAGGTCCGACCGCTGTCCCGCGTTCGGTAGAGGTACTGCGACGCGTGGTAGACGGTGTTCGGATCGTGCGGCGAAACGTGGATCGGTGACACCCGCTGGAACCGGTCGGCCAGGTCCTTCGGGTTGTGGCCGTACATGTTCGCCGCAGTCACGTCGTATCGGCGTTCCTGGCCGGTGCGTGCATCGAAGACGCCGAACCGACCCTTGCAGGCCGCGAACACGATGTGCGGTTCACCGGGCTTGGGGACCGCTGGGCCAGTCTCGCAGCCGCCGACGGACTCCCAGAATCCCTGCGGTCCGGCGGGATGCGAGTACGGCGCCTGAGACGGGACCCGGATCGTCGAGTTGTCCTGCTGTCCGGCATAGAGCCAGTAGGGAAAGCGATCATCGACGTGGACCTGATAGAGCTCCGCGGTCGCTTGGTTGCGTTGGGTCGACCAGGTGCTTCCGCCATCGATCGTGCAGTTGGCCCCGCCGTCGTTTGCCTGCACGCGAAACTGCGGCTGGTCGGGGTGGATCCACAGCTCGTGGTTGTCGCCGTGTGGAGTCGACGCACGTCGGAAGCTCTTCGCGCCATCCGTGGAACGGTAGAACCCGGTCGCTGACACGTAGACTTCGTCTGCGTCCGCGGGGTTCGCGTCGATGTTCGTGTAGTAGAACGGTCGCACACGCGGTCCGCGGTCGGAGTTGACCTGTGTGAATGAGTCACCGCGGTCCTGCGAGACGTAGACGCCGCCTCGATCCTCCGGCGCTTCGATCAGCACGTAAACGCGGTCGGGATTCGCTTGGCTCACGGCGAGGTCGGCCTTGCCGACCAGTCCCTCGGGCAGCCCCGTTTTCAGCTGGGTGAAAGTGCTGCCGCCGTCGGTCGAGCGAAACACGCCACCTTCTTCGCCACCGCTCAGAATCGTCCACGGCTTCCGTTCGGCTTGCCAGGCGGTCGCGTAGATCGTGTTCGGATCGCTCGGGTGGAATTCGACGTCGCAGACGCCGGTGCGATCGCTGATGCCCAGCACCTTCGCCCAACTCCGTCCACCGTCGCGACTCCGGTAGAGCCCGCGCTCGGGGTTCGGACCGAAGGCCTGGCCGATCGCGGCGACGAAGACGAGGTCCGGGTTCTCGGGGTGGACTTCGACTGCACCGATGTGGCCAGACTTCGGGAGTCCGAGGAACTCCCAGCTCCCGCCCGCATCGTCTGACCGGTAGACGCCGCAACCGGTGATGACATTGCTGCGCAGCCCATCCGAGCCGGTTCCGACGTAGATCCGATCCGGGTCACTCGGGGCGACGCGAATCGCTCCGATCGAAGGGGAGCTGAAGAACCCGTCCGAGACGTTCCTCCAACTCGTGCCGTGGTCCTCGGTCTTGTAGACCCCGCCGCCCGTCGCGCCCGCGTAGTAGTGGCCGACCCGTTGGCGGATGCCGGCGACTGTCGTGACCCGACCGCCGCGCGTCGGGCCGACGCAGCGGAAGTGCAGGCCGTTCTCGGGGAAGAACGTGTCGGAGAATCCCGTCTCGGGGGCTTCCACGACGGTCGCCTCCTGCGCCATCGCGACCGCACCGATGGAGGCGATGGCCAGATGCCGGATTCCGGTGAGGATCGTCTCGAGGCGAGGAAGAGTCATCGGACGAACCCTACGGGTGACCGGGCCCGAAGGTCAGCTCGGATACGCTCCGAGCATGAGCTCGGTCGAATTCGAGGCCTACGAAATCTGCACCGGAGGTGAGCTTGGCCGAGCGAGCTACCGGATTGATGGCGCCTCCGAACGGGGCTTTCGGATCGAACGGAACGGTGTGACCCATCTCGAGCTCGGGCCCGGATATCGGCTGTTGCGGACCGAGGTCTGTGGCGTGTGCTCCACGGATCTCGATCGGCACTTCTTGCCGTTTCCACTCCCACAGATCGCTGGGCACGAACTGATCGCTCGGGATTCCAGAGGTTGTCGACTTGCACCCGAGATCAACGCGACCTGTGAGTCTCTTGGTCGGGCCGCCGACTGCGCCTACTGCTCGTCCGGGCTAGCGCGGCACTGTCCGTCGCGGCTGGTTCTCGGCATCCACGACCTTCCCGGAGGATTTGGGCCGCAGGTCCTCGTCCCTGAGGGGACGCTCGTCGAAGTGCCGGACTCGGTCCCGACGGAGACGGCGGTGCTCATCGAACCGCTTGCCGCCGCCATGCGCGCGGTGGAGAGAGTCGATCTGTCCGAGATGCGATCGGTCGCTGTCCTCGGTCCGAAGAAGCTGGGGATGCTCGTGCTTGCTGCCCTGAGCAGCGAGCGTCGAATGCGCGGCGGGGACTACACGATCACGGCGATCCTTCGGCGGGACGCGCTGCGTGAGATCGCGTTGGAAGTCGGCGCGGACGAAGTCGCGCTCCTCGACGAAACCGACGGATCACTCTCCGGGACGACTCGTGGCTCCTTCGACCTGGTCCTCGATACCACAGGGAGTTCCGCGGGCTTCGACACGGCTCTTCGACTGGCTGACAAGGAGCTGCACCTGAAGTCGACCAACGGCCAGCCGGCCGGCGGACTTCGGAACGCAACGGCGTTGGTCGTGGACGAGTTGTCGATCGAGAGGTTCGACTCGAATCGTGCCCAGGGGCGTTCACTGGAGGAGGGGATCGGTTGGGTTGCTGGCGGGGAATCGCCCGAGGGTCGTCAGGTCGTTCGAGCGAAGGGACCTCTCGAGTTGCGAGAGCGCTACCCATCGGTCGCCGGCGGTTCGATCCTCGGACCGGAGTTGGTCGTCGTCGACGATCTCGAGATGGCCGACCAGGTCATCCGGCCGAGCGATCAAGACGAGGTGCCGGCCGTCCGTCCGACCGGGACGATCGCGATCCTCGACGGAGCTGCCGGGAATCCCACGACGGAACTCGAACGAGCGATCGTCGAGCGAGGGATGCGATTGAGTTCGAGTCGTTGCGGCGACTTTCGGACCTCATTTCAGCGACTCGACGAGGACCCGGAGCTTCGGCGGCTCGGTGAGCTGCTCGTCACGGATCGCATGCAATCCGGGGAGCTTCAGGCTGCCCTGGCGCGGGCGCGAGAGGCCAGTGCACTGAAGGTGCTGATCGAACATCCGCCCGCCACACTCTGAAGGCTCAGCAGTCGGCGAGGGCCCGCTTCAAGGCCTCGATCGCCTCCGGGATCGCGCGGTCGGCACGATGGGACTCCCGGCTGAGTTCGACGCACACCAGTCGCTCGTAGCCGACCTCCTTCAGCGCCCCCAGGACACGGGGGAGATCCATGTCGCCGCGGCCGAAGGGAAGGTGGACGTGTTCGCCTCGACGCATGTCCTCGATCGATACCGTCCCGAGTTCTGCCTGTCGTTCGCGAACGGCGACGTCGGGTTCGCGATCACCGGTTACCAGGCAGTGGCCGGTGTCGAGGGCGAGGCGAAGAGTGTTCGCATCGACACCGAGACGCGTGCGGAGGCGGTCCAGATCATCGATGGTCTCGACGAGCATGCCGGGTTCGGGTTCGACGCAGAGCGGGACACTGCAGTCATCCGGTGTGCGCTCGAGTAGATTCGAAATGCCGTCGCAGAGTCGATCCCAGGCCGTTGCCTCGTCACAGTCCGAGGGTGTGGTGCCGGCCCAGAACGAGAGGGCCTCGGCACCGAGTCGCTCCGCGACCGCGTGCGCTCGGTGGAGGAACTCGACACGGAGTGCCCGGCCGTCGACTCGTGCGTCGAGGAGGGTCGGGCGGTGCTTCTTCTTCGGGTCGAGCAGGAACCGAGCGCCGGTTTCGATCACGACTCCGAGGTCGAGCCGCTGCAGTCGTTCGGCGAGCTCGTCGGCACGCGCTTCCCAGCCGTCACGCATCGGATCGAGATGGTGATGGTCGAGAGTCAGAGCGACGCCGTCGTAGCCGTGATCGGCGAGGAGCTCGATGGCGTCTTCCAGGCGGTGGTTCGAGCAGCCGTTCGTGTTGTAGGCGAATCGCATCCGGGGGTCGGGTTGCCAGAGCTTGCCATGTCTCGGGCTGGATTCCGTTGGGCAACCACGGATCGTGGTGCGGAAACGGCGGTGACTACGAGGGTTCGTGTGGCTCGGGCGGGGAGCGATCGCGCCAACACGCAAGGGGGTCAGTTCTGTAGTCTCTGGGGAATGCGTCGTCGTTCCCTGCTCAGTTTCCTCCTCGGACTGACGGTCGCGTCGACTCCCCTGCTACCCACGGTCGAGGCGCAGTCGCCGATCGTTCGCGGTGGACCGTCGACACCGACGGCCGACGCCCAGCCGATCGTCGATCTCTGCTTCGTCGATTTCGGCCCGAATCTCGAGGCGCGGGACCGCTTGATCCGGACTGGGCATTTCTACGGAGACCTCGGTCGCTACGGCGTCGTCCGTCTGCCAGTGACCATGGCCCAGCGTCTCCTCGGGGCGGGGCACGACGTGGTTGCGATTCCGCCGGTTCAGCCGGGAGAGTCCTTGGTCTTCGCCGTACGCACTCGGAGTGGCATCGCGCCGATCCACGGCCGCTTCTTGTTGTCGCGCCGGGCATTCTTCCTCATTGCGGCGACCGAAGATCAGATCCCGACGTCTTGCCGTGGCTCGTTCTTCCACGGCGGCTTGCAGGTGCTGTCGCTTCGAAGCCCGTACGTTCCGGTTCCGGAGGCCTCGGTGCCAGTCGTGCCGTCTCTGCAAGCTCAGGGCATCGTCGGTGGGGCGACGCCGGATCCGCTCATCGCTCAGATGTTGTTGGAGGTTCAGCGGTCGAATCTCGAATCACACGTCGGAACCTTGGCGGCGATCCAGTCGCGGCGCGCGAATCAGGCCGGGTTCACGCAGGCGGTGAGCTACGTCACCGCTCAGCTCAGCCAGATCCCGCGACTGACGGTCACGCTCGACAACTTTGATCCGTCCTTCGGCCCGAATGTGATCGCGGAACTTCCGGGGACTTCCTTGCCGGACGAAGTCGTGATGGTCGGAGCGCATCTCGATTCGATCGTGAACGGCGATCCGAATGCGCGTTCGCCGGGAGCCGACGACAATGCCTCTGGTTCGGCCGCCGTCTTGGAGATCGCGCGGATCCTGTCGCAGTACGAGTTCGAGCGGACGATTCGCTTTGCGTGGTGGTCGGCCGAGGAGTTGCAGCTCGCGGGTTCCGACAACTACGCACTGCGGATGGCTTCAGCAGGGGAGAACATCGTCGCCTACGTCAACACGGACATGAACTCGTACCGGGCGCCGGGGGATCCGTTGTCGATGACGTACATCACGAACGATTCGACGGTCAGTCTGATGAACACGCTGATTCAGGCGACCAATACCTACCTGCCGACTCTGGCGGTCACGACTGGGCCAATCAGTGGAGGCACGAGTGACCATCGTGCGTTCTTTCGGGCCGGCTTTCCGGCGGCGTTCCCGTTCGAGGATGCGGTGCAGTTCTCGCCGTTCATCCACACGTCGAATGACGACGTCGGTGTCAGTGCTAACGACTTTGAGCGGTCCCGGTTGATCACTCAGTCGATCACAGCGGGAATTGCGTGCCTGGCTGATCCGCTGCCGATCTCGGCCGCGGAAGTCATGGAGTTCGGAGTTGGGTGTGAGGGGTCGCTCGCGGCTTCGCAGGATTGCCCGAGCCTCAATGCGGCCGGCGGATCGCTGAGCGGAGACGTCCTCAGCCTCGAGTACGCCTACCGTGTGCCGAACAGCGCTCCGATTCAGCTCCATTCGTTCTCGATCTTCACGCAGTCAACGACGGGCGGAAGCGTCACGGTTCCGGCCTTCGTTTACGACGGGACGCTGTTGCCGAATCAAATACCGATCGCAGCAACCGCGATCACGGTCGGCGCGACGCCGGGCTGGTATTCCGCCACGCTCAGTCCGCCGCTCACTCTGACCGGCGACTTCTTCGTCGCGATCGATCACTCAGCGCAGACGACGGTGATCTCGAATCTGACCTCCGGCAACACCGGCGTCGCCTACTCTCGAACCCCTGGGACTGCGAACTCCTTCCAACTGTCGGGGTCGGTGACCCGGCCGGCCTTCGACACTGTCTGTATTCGCGGTCCATCGATGCAGCTGCGTCCGTCGATCCGGTCGGTCGGCGTCCCGCGTGTCGGTCGGTCGTTTGGCTTGGGACTCCGCGACGCAGTGCCGAGTTCTCCAGCTTCCTTGTTGTTCGGCTTCTCGGACTCGGTCACCTCCGGTGGTGCGGCGTTGCCCATCCTTCTGCCGGGCACCGCGGACTGTTCCATCATGGTCTCGCCGGACGTGTCGATCGTCGTGGCTACCGACGCGCAAGGCAGGGCCGATGTTTCGCTCCAGGTTCCGAACCTGACGGGATTGATCGGGTTGCAGACCTATCAGCAGTGGGGCGTGATCGATCTCGCGGCCAATGGTTTCGGGATCGTGACAAGTAGCGCCGTTCGAAATCGGATTGGCGGCTGACTGCTCGCCGTGCGACCTTGCACGGGTTGCTCCGGTCGCGCGGGATCGAACGAGCGACTTCGCTCGGGGCTACGATTCTCTCGTCGCTCCTCCGTTTCGTCTGATCGGTCGCGAGAGGCTAGACGCCTGCGCTCAGGCGGTCTGCAGCGGTGTTCCGCGTTTTCTGCGACTTTCTTGGCGCTTGGTGCACTGGTTGCGTGAAGGGGCTCGTTCACGCAGTGTGGCGGTGTTCCACTGACACGTCCCTGCGGTGAAGGAGAAACCCCCATGCTTCGAACCGTCTGCCTGCCCTTGTTCTTGTGCGGTTCGGTCAGCGCTCAGTTCTCACCGGAGCTGTTCGTGACCGAGTCGTCTTCCTCGGCGATCGCGCCGAGTGTTCTCCAGTTCTCCGTCGCCGGACCGATCGGAACGTCGTTCGGCATCCTTGTGGATGTCGATGCGGGCCCGGTCGAGATTCTTGGCGAGCGCTTCGAGCTCGGCTTCAGCCCGGGACTGGTCGCGCCGTTCGGCGGTGTCATCAACAACTTCCCGGAGTCGCGCTTCCTCACGGTCCCGCCGCTTCCGTCGCTGGCCGGCACTGCGCTGTTCGCGCAGGCCGTCCTGCTGAATCCGTCTGCAGCGAACGGGCTCTTCGACGTCACGAACGGTGAGAGCACGGTCTTCCACGATGCGCCGTCGGCGATCGTCGATCGCTTCGACAATCCGTTGGTCGAAGGCTTCGTGGGCTCGTTCGATAGTTCCGTCATTGGTCGGATCCGGGGAGTCTTCTCCGAGCGTGAGGTGCAACCGGTGGCCTCCGGCGATCAACTCGACCCGATCGATCCGACCGGTGCGGACATTCCGGGAGTCGCGGTGCCCTTCGGGCTGGCGATCCAGAACCCGCTCAACCCGCGCGGCGCTCGTGCGCAGTTCGTCTACCGGTCCTCGGATCTCCAGGGTTCAGGCGAACCGGAGGTCCTGACTTCGATCCGTTGGCGCGCGTTCGACGGAACTCCGGTCAGCTTCGACCAGTTCGACGACGTGAGCATTCGGTTGTCTCACTCCGACATCTCGCCGAATTACTCCGTTGGTTCGTTCTCGGCCCTGCCGTCTTTCCCTGACTCGGGACTGAACGCCGCGTTCGCCGCGAACCCGAGTTCGCCCGAGATCCTGGTGCGAAGTGGCCCCTACACCATCGATCCGACCCAGGTCGAATTGCTGGGGGGTCCCGTGGCCGGGCGCTACCTGCGCTACGGAATCAACTCGTCGTTCGTCTACAACGGTGTCGACAGCTTGTTGGTCGACGTGCGGACGATTCCGTCGGCTTCGGCAACTGGTTTGAACGGCGCTCAGGTCTACCTGCCGCTGCAGAGCTCTGCGCGACCAAACTCACGCTCGGTCGCGGCACTGCCGCCCACTCAGCCGGGTGTGCTCGACCCGAACGCTGCCTTGGTCGGCAACTTCGTCGACAACGCCATTCACGATGTGATTCTCGGATTCGCACGGGTCGAGGCGGACGCACTGTCGCCCTTCCGAGACTCCGGATCGGTCAACCCCGACTACGACTCTGCGATCCTGGCAGCTCAGTTGCCGGGCAACTCGTCCGTGCAGATCTGCTACCGCGGTGCCGACGACCAGAACGGAACGAACGCGACCGCATTCGATCCGAACGTCGATCTCGCCGACGGGAAGCGCTACCTGCAGTACGTGCTCTTCCTGACCGCGGATCTGCAGACCGGTGAGATCCCGTCGGTCGACTCGTTGGTCATTCCGGTGCGCTGATACGATGTTCGCGTGAACGCGAACGACGCCCAGTCTCGCCGGCCGGCGAAACCCGGGTCCGACACCTTCGAGTCGCGGACCTGGGCTCGCCGCTCCTTGGCGCAAGGCGAGGTCCTCGTCGGAGTCGAGGACCTCGAGCGGAGCCTGCCCTCCTGGATCGAGGATGGGCCCTTCGACCTCGTGGCGATCTGGCCGGCGGATCGACCCTCGGTTGCGATTGTCCGGGGTTTCGGTCTCGACCTCCGGCTCGACGAGAGCATCGAGGTTCGGCCGCTTTCGATCGCGGTCGACGAACGAGAACTCGAAGCGCCGATCGAGCTCAATCGTGTGCGGTTCGAGCCGACTCCGGATCCCCGGACGCAACCGATCGACGATCAGCTGCCGGAGAACCAGCCAGAGCTTCGCCTGAGCCGGGGGAACGAATCGTTCGTCGTCGGCCGCGCCGGAATGGAGTACCAGGACCTTCTGCCGAAGCGACATGGCGGACGGTTCGTCGTGTCCCGGATCCGAGTCGGCGTCGACGGCCCGGTTCCCGACTTCGTGCATCGTCACCACATCCGGGGTCAGCTCCTCATCTGCACGGCCGGTCGCGTTCGGGTCGTCTACGAGAATCAGGGCGAGCCGATCTGGATGGAGGCCGGAGATGCGTTTCTCCAGCCCTCGGGGATTCGCCACCGCGTGCTCGAGAGCGAGGGGGGGCTCGAGGTGATCGAGTTGGGATGCCCCGCGGTTCATGCGACCGAGATCGAGCACGAGTTCGATCTACCGAACGACGAAGTCGACGCGGCGCGGCGTTGGGCTGGCCAACGGTTCAGTTACTCCCGCGAGCGCGATGGCGACTACGTCTCGGTCGAGGGTGGGTTCGAGCGCCACCGGACCGAAGTCCTCGAAGCCAGCGATGGATATTGCGATCTGAGCTGGTGGCGTGCTGATTCGGACGGTTCCGTCGGATTTTTGGCCTGTGATGCGGAGTTGACGCTGCTGCACGTCGTCGAAGGAGGCGTCAGGATCGCCGGCGAGGCTCTGCAGGAAGGTGACTCGATCGTGTTACCACCGAGTGACCCACTCGAACTGGGAACCGCTGTCCGATCCTCACGTTGCTTTGTCGCGCGATTCGGGCCCCTCGGCTCGGCTGGTCTTTCCTGATCTCCGAAGACTTGGGGGTCGCCGAAGGGCCGGAATGGGGGGATGATCCGTTCCACGTCGCGCGACGCTCGATCTCGAGACTCTCGGTATGGTTCGAACTTCGGCCCCGGTTCGGTCCGGCAGCCTCTGGCTGCTCGGAATCGTCGTCCTCGGAACTGTCCTCTGGGGAGTCGGTGTCTTCGACGGGAGCGGGCCCGAGCCCGAAGACGTGCCTGGGCGCGAGGTGCGGAACGTCGACGATGGCCTGCTCGCCGATGCTCGCTCGGGGGACTCCGGTCACGACCGAAGGGGCGCCGGTTCGAGGATTCGACCGGGTGCGGGATCCTCGATCGAGCGTCGAGACTCCGATGCGCCGAGCGATTCGGACGAGGCCGGTTGTTCCCTGCGGGTTCTCGACCCCGAAGGAGAGCCGGTCGTCGATCAGTCGGTGATCGTGCAAGCGATCTTCGCCGACGTCGATGGCCAGCAGACCCCGCGTCGGCTGACGCGCCGCACCGACAGCGAAGGGAAGATCGAGGTTTGGGCTCTGCGTCGTGGCGAGGAATCGATGCTTCGTGCGTCGGTCCGGACCGAGTCGCGGTCGAGGAGCGAGGCACCGATGATCGGCGGCCTCTCACCGGAGTTGCTGTCGACGATCGGAAGCCCGTTCGGGCCGGTCGACGTGCAGCTCGAAGCGGCGACGTTGTTGTTCCACGGTCGTTGTGTCGACGACTTGTCGCGCCCGATCGAAGGCGTGCGTGTCTCCGAGTCGATGTGGCGGCAGGTGAGCTTTGGGAGTCCGAGCTTCAACCTGGACGAGAATGGTGGGTTCACCCTTCGAGGGCTGGAGTCTGGGACCGTTTACTTCGGAGGAGGGTCGCAGGGGTCTCCGAACATGGAGCTCGTCACCAACATCGTTTTCGACTTTGCAGAGGTCGATGTCGGCGCCCAGTCGGTCGATTCTCAGGACGTCGAGGAGATCGGCCGGGTGCCTGCTTCCATCCCGAACCTCAGCAGTGAGTTCCTCGAGATCTCTGGCGGCGAGCTCCTGAACTTCCAGGCCTTCGATGCGCCGCTCAGCTCTTCGTTCGCGCTCACGGATGAGGACGGTTGCTTCTGGCTCTACGGCCGTGCCGTCGAGTCCGGTGATGTCCAACTGTCTGCGGTTGGCGAGAAGGATGGCTACCGGAACCAGAGCGTGCCGGTTCCCGGGATCGGCGCCGAGGTGGTCCTCGAGATGCCTCGGGTCGTCGAGATCGGCCTGCCGGTCCACGTCGAGTCGGGGGTGCCACTCGAGATCTTCGACCTGTCGATCGAGACCGAGGGCGGTGAGCGGGTCGACGGGATCACCCTCGAGGCCTCCATGCTCGGGGAAGGAGAGCTGATGTCGGCGATCTCGTTCTTCGAGAACGTCCCGGCTGGTTCTCACCGCCTGGTCGCCCGACTCGCGAATCGGTCCAAACCGCTGTTCGTGCACGAACCGCTCCTCGTCGATCCGGACGCAGAGAATCCTTCTAGCTTGCAGTCGATCGACCTGACCGGGTTGGTCTACGCCTACGAGCTCCAAGCGGTTGGGCCACGAGGTTCTCGCCTGACCGAACTCGGAAGCCCTCTCCTGATCCAACAGACCGGGGAGAACGGTGGCTACTCCGCGTTCGCCTGGAGCGACGGCAAGATCCGGTTCTTCGCCGAGTCCCCCTCGGTCCAGGCAACCTGGTTCTCGCAGGGATACCGCCTTCAGCAAGAGACGATCTACGCGGGCGAGCAGGCGTTGGTTTTTCAGCCGACCCAGCCTCTCCGACTGACGCTACCCGGCCTCCGACGGCTCGTCGGGCCAGACGTGCGCGTACGGGTCTCGACGATCCTGCAGTCCGGCACCGGACTCCCTCAAAACCTGCGGGCCACGGACCAGATCTCCCGCGCGTCGACGGGCTTCTCGCGCTGGAATCTCTCGAAGAGCAGTGGGGCCTGGCTCGGCGACACCGACATCGTGGACGTTCCTCTGACGCACGATGGCAGCTACGAGGTCGTCCTCCGTCTGCGACTCGCGGGCATCCCAGGGGAACACTCGATCCGCAGCGGGGTGGTCCAAGCCCAGATCAACGGCTTCGGACCCGACCAGCACGTCGTTAGCTTCGACCGGGCGGCCGTCGAGGCCGGACTCGCCCAGCTCCAGGCCAGCGCGGCGCAGCTCGAGGCTCAGCAACGGGAGATCCAAGACCAGCTCGGTCGGCGGAACAACCAAGGTCGCTAGCTGGAGTCTCCTGACGCGGCGCGACGTCTGGCTGCCGCGCGAGATCCGCGAGAGTGCGGAGAAGCTCGGCTGCGGGGGGGTGCGATGCCTCGGCTGGGCCCGCTGCGTGGTCGAGAGCCAGGAAAGTGGCTCCCCGAACAGGACTCGAACCTGTGACCTAGTGATTAACAGTCACCCGCTCTACCAACTGAGCTATCGGGGACCACGCGGGCCGAGGAGTCTACCCCGGAACCTTCGGCTTGCAAGGGCGGTTCCCTGAAGCGCGATCTTGTCCCAGAGAGGCCCCCGAGACGGCTGTGCGGTGGCTGGATCCCAGTCCGAAACCGCTGCACAGTCACGCTATGCAGCATCGTCTCCGCCCTGCCGGCTCGGCCCTGATCTTGGGGCTCGCGCTCGGCTGCCACGCCGTTGATGAGGTTTCGCCGGTGCCCGAACAGCCGACTACGGACAAGGTCGCACACGTCGACACCTACCACGACTACGAGGTCGAGGATCCCTACCGATGGCTCGAAGACGTCGACGGTGAGGCGGTCGGGCATTGGGTCGACCTTCAGAACGACTACACCCGCGCACTCCTGGATGGGGTCGAGCAGCGGCAGCCGATTCGCGAGCGACTCGAGGAGCTCTGGACCTTTCGTCGATGGTCGACGCCGCGCCGGTCGGGGACCCGCTTGTTCTGGACCGAGAACGACGGGACTCAGGCGCAGGGCGTGTTGATGGTCGGCGAAGGCTCGGACGCCGAGTCGGCGATGGCCAGCGGTCGACTGCTCCTCGACCCGAATACGCTGTCTGAGGATGGAACCGTCGCGCTGTCGTCGTACGAGCCATCGCCAGACGGACTGCAGATCGCCTGTGCGGTTTCCGAGGCGGGGAGTGACTGGCTCGAATGGCGGGTCCTGAACGTCGACGGATCCGAGGTCGGAGAACGGCTGCGCTACTCGAAGTTCTCAGGTGCGACCTGGCTCAAGGACGGCACCGGCTTCTTCTACCAGCGCTACCCCAAGCCGCCCGAGGGTGAGGAGTTCGCTGCGCAGACCAAGAACGCGCAGCTTTGTTTCCACCGCGTCGGAACCGATCAAGGTGAGGACCGGGTTCTCTACGAGCGTCCGGATGAACCGGACTGGGGCTTCGCTTCCGAGGTCAGCCACGACGGCACGCTCTGTGTGGTGTCGGTTTGGCAGGGCACGGACCAGCGCAATCGTCTTGGTGTGATCGACCTGACCGAGGCGGAGTGGCAACTGAAGCCATTGCTGTGGGAGTTCGATGCTCAGTGGAGCTTCATCGGTCTCGACCGCTCTGACGAAGAAGCGCCTCGCCTCGTGCTGTTGACCGACAAGGACGCCCCGAATGGGCGGGTCGTCGCGGTCGATCTTGAACATCTGTCCTCTGACGAGGGCTTCGTCCTCGAAGAGCGCATTCCGGCCGGATCGGATCGGATCGAGTCGGTCCGCTTCCTGGCGGAGCGACTCGTGGTCACTCGACTGCACGACGCCGCGCATGAGGTGGCCCTGCACTCCCGCAGTGGCGCCCTCGAAGGCGAGCTCGCGTTGCCGGGTGGCTTCGTTTCCGTCGAGTCGATCCAGGGATCGCGGGATCGGGACGAGATCCTGCTGAGCTTCGAGTCGGTCAATCGACCGGCGAGTCTCCTCCGCGTGGACGCGGCGTCGCGTGAGACTTCGATTCTGCGCACACCGGATCTTCCGTTTGATCCTGATTCCCTGATCGTGGACCAGGTGCGTGTCGGCTCGAGCGACGGTGCGAGCCTGCGTCTGCTGCTTCTGCACAAGCCGGGGCTCAAACTCGATGGCAGGACGCCGACCTTGCTCTACGGCTACGGCGGTTTCGACATCTCGTTGACGCCACGCTTCTCGGTCGAGCGTTTCGTGCTCGCAGAGATGGGGGGGCTCTACGCGCAGGCCACGTTGCGTGGTGGCGGTGAGTTCGGGCAGGCTTGGCACGAAGCCGGAATGCGCGAGCGCAAGCAGAACGTCTTCAACGACTTCATCTCCTGTGCCGAGTACCTGATTCGCAACGGCTACACCACGAGCTCGCAGCTTGCGATCAACGGACGGAGCAACGGGGGACTCTTGGTTGGAGCGGTGATGGTGCAGCGTCCAGAGTTGTTCGCCGCGGCGATCCCGGAGGTCGGTGTGCTCGACATGCTCCGCTACGACGAGTTCACGATCGGTTGGGCCTGGGAGCCGGAGTACGGTTCGGCCAAGGACCCCGAGATGTTCGAGCCACTGCTCGCCTACTCGCCGTACCACAACGTGGTCGAGGGGGTGCCCTACCCGGCGACTCTGGTCACGACCGGAGACCACGATGACCGCGTCTACCCGGCACACAGCTTCAAGTTCGCCGCTGCGCTGCAGGAGGCCAGCACCAGCGGGCCGGTCATGATCCGAATCACGAAGTCCGCGGGTCACGGTGCCGGCAAGCCGCGTGGGGTTCAGATCGACGAAGCGGCCGACCGGTTGGCGTTCTTGGTCCGATCGATCGGTCTCGGAAACTGACACCGGGGTGAGGCGGTCGACCCGGCAGCTTGTCGTCCGGCTAGAATTGTCCCGATGGATCACGAGGCGATCGAACGTGCGCGTCAGGGCGATCGCTCGGCGCTCAATGACCTGCTTGGTCGCGTTCGACAACCATTGCTCGAGGCGGCCTCGCGGGATCTCGGGCCCGCAGTCGGTGCGCGCGTAAGACCGTCGGATCTCGTCCAGTCGGCGCTGATCGAAGCCATCGGCGAGCTCGAATCGTTCCGCGGCTCGACCGAGACCGACTTCGTCGGTTGGGTCACGCGCATCCTTCAGAACAACCTGCGGGATGCCGCGCGGTTCCATACTGCAGAGCGGCGATCGGTCGATCGGGAGTCGCCGCTCGAATCGGTCGACGAACGGCTGCAGGCCGCGCATCGAACCGCGAGTTCCGAGGCGATCTCGACCGAGGAGATCACCCGCATCGGTCGTGCAATGCAGGACCTCTCCGCCGATCAGCGCCAGATTCTGACCCTTCGATTGTTCCAGTCACGCTCGCACGCCGAGGTCGCGGCCCGCATGGGGCGCTCGGTCGGGGCCTGTCGGGTGCTCTACGCGCGAGCACGCGCGGCACTCGCCGTCGCACTGGGGCCGGAGCCCGGAGCCTCACGGGGACCGGGGCCGACGAAGGGGTGCGAAAAGTGAGCGAGCCTGGCTCTCCGCTCGAAGAGGCCTTGGCGTGCTACTTCGAGGAGATCGAAGCCGGGCAGGCTCCCGATCTCGGTTCGATTTGCGGCGGAGATGCCGATCTCGAGCGTCGGTTACGGGAGGCTCTCGACGCTGAGCCGGACCTGCTGAACGTTCTGGAGCGGAGTGCTGCCGAGGGAGATCGTCCGGGTCTCGAGCGTGAGACGATCGTCGGAGACTTCCAGCTCCTACGTGAGATCGGTCGGGGCGGGATGGGGACGGTTTTTCTGGCGGAGCAGCGTTCCTTGCGCCGGATCGTGGCGCTGAAGATCCTTGATGGATCGGTGCTGCAGGATCGAACGGCGCGGTTGCGGTTCGAACGTGAGTCGTTGCTCACCGCAGCGCTCGATCACCCGAACATCGTTCCGGTCTACGCCGTTGGTGAGGAGGGGGAACAGCCGTTCCTCGCCATGAAGTTCCTGCGCGGTCCGAGTCTCGCGGAACTGCCCGAGGCCCCGGAGATCGAGGACGCGACGCGTTGGTTTCGAGATGTTGCACGCGCGCTCGACGCGGCGCACCGGGCCGGAGTCGTGCACCGGGATGTCAAGCCGGACAACATCCTGCTCGATGATGGTCGCGCCTACCTCGTGGACTTCGGGCTCGCGAAGAGCGTTCACGATCAGACTCTCACGAAGGCGAACGCGGTTCCCGGCACTCTGTCCTACCTCGCGCCCGAGCTCCTGGCTCGCGGATCCGGCGCAGCGATGCTCTCGCCAGCGAGTGACCTCTATGCGCTGGGCGTTTCGATCGTGGAGGTCGTCGCTCGTCGCCCACTCTTCGATGTAACCGAGCCCGAACACCTGATCGCGCGGATCCTCGACTCCGATCCCGAACCAATGCGGCTCGATCGGCGGTTTCGTTCGTTGGAGTTGGTCACGCAGAAGTGTCTGCGCAAGTCGCCGGGTGCGCGCTACCAATCGGCGGCGGAAGTCGCGGACGACTTGGATCGTGTCTTGCGAGGCGAGTCGGTTCTGGCTCGTCGAGAGAGCCTGGTCGACCGGGTTGTTCGTCGCGCCAGACGGCATCCAAGGTCGACCGGGGCGTGGTTGGTCGCTCTGCTCGTCTTCTCGGTGACGGCGGCGCTGTTGTTGGATCATCGCGCGTCCTTGCGTGCCGAGTGGAGTGATCGTGTGCGGTTCGCCCAGGCGGCGTTCGACGATGGACGTCACCGCGAGGTGATCGAGCGACTCGAGGGCTACGAAGGAGATGATCGTGGGATTGTGGAAGGCCTCGTGCACCGGAGTCGTCTCGCGCTGGTCAAGGATCGGCTGCTGGAGCGGTGCATGGGGCAAAGTGGTTTGTTCGTCGGAAATCAGAACCTCGCGCTCGTCGGTGAGGCCCGTGAGCTCGGCCTTCTCGAATCAGAACCTCGCGCCGCGCTTTCGCTCTTCGCGTTCGCGGCGATCCATCGCGGAGACCTGACGGCGGCGGCGACCCAGATCGCGGCGCTCGATGAGGCGACGGGCGGTGACCGACCGTCGAGAACCTCCGTCGCTCTGGGTGATCTCCGCGACTTCAAGCACGCATCTTCAGAGCTTCCGACCCTGGATCAGGGAGCCGGCTTCGTCGAGCTCGTGGTCGGCTCGATCGCGCTTCGTTGGGCCGGCCGTCGCCTCGACGAGATGCGTCCGGAGCTCGATCGACTGACGGCGATCGCGCCTCGGGATTGGCGCGTTGGTGTACTCGTCGCTTCAACACTTCTGTCGGAGGGGCGAGCGGCGGAAGCGTCCAGGTTGCTCTCGGCGTTCGAGGGTGGAGAAACCCAGCGGCCTCAGCTTCTTCGTCTCCGCGCGATCTGTGCACTGCGGCGTCGTCAGTTCTCGCAGGCGCGAGCGATCTTGGCGGAGATTCCGTTCGAGAATTGGGGAGGGCAGGAGGTCTACCTCGATCTGCGGTCGCTCCTGATCGAAGGCTCAGAACGGGGGGACCGCAGCCTGTTCGAAGCGCGACTCGAAGAGCTGCAGCGTACCCACCCGGAGACCTTCGAGTTCCGCCGGGTGGAAGCGGAGGGGATGTTGCTTGTCGCGGCGACTTCGAGCGAAGCCCTCGAGCGGCTGGAGTCAGTCGTTTCGGAAGCACCCGATCGCATGAACCGGGAGTTGGCGGCGGTGACGATGTTCGAGTGGACCGAGCGCTTCTCGGAACCCATCGAGCTTGTTCGTCATTCGCTGCTTCGAGAGATCCGTGATCCAGTTCTCCGAGCCCGGATCGATCTTCGCGCAGCCGAAGGCACTGATCGGGGCCGCACCGAGGCCGTGTCCCTCGACTTTCTCCGTCCCTGGAGGCGTTACCGTCCCATCGCCTTTCGGTTGGCGGTGCTCTGGCTGCGCGCCACGGTCGCCGATGTCCTCGCGGTCGGTCATCCCTCGCAGCTGCCGAAGGAACGTCAGCAGCACTTCGGTCGGCGGGCCGGTCGAATCGAACTCATGGAGGCTCGATCGGTCGTCGACTGGACTCTCGAGCGCTGGCGTGAGGGCGACATCTCGGCGCCGGACTCCGACGTCGCGGACCTCATCAGCGCGCACCTCATCCTCTCGGCAAGGCTCGGCGACGCCGAGTCCGTGCGCAGGCTGTCCGAGTGGGCGATCGATCGGCTGGAGACCGAAGCGAACCGCCAGCGGTTGCGGGGCGTCGCCCAGGCGCTCAGTCGCCGGTAGGGAACTGGCTCAACGAACGACGAAGCCGACGCGGTTGTTCGGTGCGAAGGACCGCTGACCGCTGATACCGGAGTAGCGAGTGATCCAGACCGGGCCGGGTGGTGCACTCGCGGGGATCCGAAGTGTCGCGGTCTGCGGACCGCTGATGGTCAACGCTGACGGGAACGTCGTTCCATCCGAGAACGCAAGGAGAGCCGAACTCCCCGGCGCGATGTTCGCGATCCGCAGGGACTGAATCGTCCCCGCATCGATCGTGGGGCCGCTCGGTGAGCCGGTTGGGCCGAACGGTGCCGGGCGGGGATGCGTCAACAAGGGGAGGATCACCGAACGGCCGCCGAGTGGCCGAGAGATGGAGTTGCTGATGTTGATCGTTGGCAGGGACGGGAGGTCCAGGCCACCGGGTCCGAACTGGTCATCCGGATCGTCGATGTCGGGGAAGGCGTTCGGGACGAGATCCGACGATTGGAGTCCGATCACCTGCAAGATGATCCGCACGCCGAACTCGAAGAACAGCGTCTTGAACTCCGACGTGTTGAAGAAGTTGGCCGTGATGCCGGACTGAGCGCCCTGGAGCAGCACCAGCGACTTTGCGTATGCATCCCAGGTCAGGTAGGCGGGATCGAGCCCCTGATCCGTCGCCGCGCTGTCCCAGAACGACTCGACGGCGCCGCTCCAACGGTGGTAGTCGGTCGCGAAGAGCTGCTGGAGCTTGTTGGGGGACGTGTCTGACGTCAGCAGCGGTTGGGCGACCGCGTAGACGGTTGGCGGTTCCGTCACGGCTCCGGTGGCCAGGTCGACGAACATCTGCGCCGAGTCGAGCCCCACGTCGAGCATCGGCATCATCGAGTAGTCTCCGGCAAACCCGAGTGCGCCGGGCTCGACCGGGGTCGGTGGGAGCAGGAAGTCGCGACTCCCGTTGGCACCGAATCGTTGGAAGTAGGCCGGGTCATCGCACACGACGCGGCCGACGATCGTGAACCAGGTGCCGGCCGTCGACCCGTCCCCAGTGATCCGCAACCGAGTGAAGCTCGGATCGTCCGGCGTCGAAATCTGCTCGAGGTCGAGCGGCGGGCGGATCAGGCCGGCCGTGTCGGCGCCCGCAGACGACGACTGCGCGCCACTCGGTGCGGCGATCACCAGGAGCGCCAGGAGAGAGACCGCCAAGTGGAGCAGACCGCGCCCGCGAGTCACTTCATGACTCCGATCGGGCTGTAGACGAATGGGGAGGGTGCGCAACTTGGGAACACGATATCCAGATCGGCAGGCGACAGCAGGGCGTAGCGTTCGAGCACCTCACCCAGGACGTTGCGGACGTCGGTCGTGGTCGGGAGGTTCCCCAGGACGATGTCGTCGAGAGATCCCCACTGGCCGTGGATCTTCCCGCCGTCGACCTCAGGCCCCATCAGCATCATCACACCGCCGTCGCCATGGTCGGTTCCGTTGCTGTCACTCTCGCCGGCCCGGCGCCCGAACTCCGAGACCGTCACGACGACGTAGTCGATCTGACGTTGTCTCATGTCCTCGTGGAACGCGCCGAGAGCGTCGCAGAGAAGCTTGAGTGTCGATCCGAGAGTCCCGGAGTTCAGCGTGAAGAGATCCTCGTCGGAGTGGGTGTCGAAGCCGCCGATGTCGAGATGGAAGACTTCAGGGCAATGGCCAGTCACCGATTCGCTGCACATCGCCGCGATGGTCTGGAGCCGCTGACCGATCGGGTCGGCGCCGTAGCTGACGCCCGGTGAGGGCGTGTAGCCCGTCGGTCCGAGTTGGTTCTCAAGTGCTTCGACGTAGTCGAATCCGTCGAACAGGCTTTGCGCGATTTCGGCGAGCCCGTTCGTCGAAGTGCCGTGAAGTCCCTGGACCGTGGTCTCGTAGTCGCTCGCGAACGGGGCCATCGCCGGTCCCGGGAACATCAGTGTGTAGGGATCGACGGCTGACAGGACCTTCTGGGCATCTTGCAGTTGGGAGCGCAGTGCCAGAGGATGTTTGCTACATCGGCTTTTTCAACGGTCTTGAGTCTGATCACTCTGGTTCACACAAAAGAACTCGGTCCCGCACTTGACTTTGTCTACGCCCACTCGGAAATCCATGTGCACTTTTTGTTATTCAGCATCTGCAGCACAATCGGGCAGCTCTTCAT